>JBMFNR010000002.1:0-52306 GCA_049970055.1 Fervidobacterium sp. | reverse complement strand
AGACTTTACAGAAACCTTCCACAAGACGCAACATTAGGGGCATTACAGACATTCAAGGGCACGATAAAAGAAGTTTCATTTGATACAATCAAAGGGTTTATTCTTAAGGTACAAGTTGGAAATGATGTGTATGATGTACATGCAGGGCCGATATTTAGAGCAGCTAGTTTAAAAGCAGGAGATAGTATAGAGATCAGCGGAAGGTTATTGACAACAAGCAGTGAAAAATATATCGTAGCAGAAAAGGTAACGGTTGGAGGAAAAACAATAAACATAGACGATGTGAAACCTGGAAGAAAAGCACCAAATAGAGCAAACAATACAAATAGAGTACCAGCACGTGGGATGCAAAGATCACCAAGAATGTAAAAGCGGAAAAACTAAATGAAACAAAAACCACAGTGCAACTTAGTGCACTGTGGTTTTTTAATTAGTATTCAATTCCTTCCCTTGCCAAGATACCTTTTTGGAAGTAATGCTTAACCTCTCGCATTTCTGTAACTAGGTCTGCTATGTCGATAAGTTCTTGTGGAGCATACCTGCCAGTTAAAATGATTTCAACGTGCTCTGGTCTGTTGGTTAGCGCTCGGATAACGTCTTGCACTGTGAATAGGCCATAGTATATTGCGACATTGACTTCATCGAGGATTACGATATCGTATTGTCCCTGTTGGATTATTTTTGTCACTTTTTCAAGCCCTTGTCTGGCAAGTTGTATATCGATTTTCTCTGGGTTTTTCTTGATGAAACAATCTCTTCCATATTGTTCAATTACAAAGTTTGGAAGATATTTGGGTGCCTCCAGCTCACTGTACTTCATTCCTTTGATGAATTGTCCCATGTAGGCCTTTTTCCCCGAACAAATTGCACGGAGCGCAAGCCCCATGGCCGCGGTAGTTTTTCCTTTCCCGTTACCCGTGTAAACATGTATATACCCCATGTTAATAGCTCCTTTCTTCGATGATTAAGTAAGTATTTTTGTCCGTTTTATACTGCCCTGAAATTTTGAATTGTATTGGAAAGTTGAATATTGGTCCATCGTAAACGATGGTATGATATTCACCATTCTCACCAGAAAGATCTGAGCCAAGTTTTTCAATTAGTTTTATTGTCTCCAATTTATGTAGTTCCAAGCCAAGTAATTGTTCAAAACCATTTTTAACAGCGATTATTATTGCTTTGAAACCAAGTGCTAAGAATTCCTCAAGTAATTTTTCTCTTTCCTCAAACCATAATGGTTCAAGTGCTTTCACATTGTATGTACTGCATACCCTTTCAACCCAGTCTTTATGCTCTTGCAAGTCTATATCACCGAATATTCCAACGCCATTTTGGGCATGTTCTTCCAAGAATTTTAAAAATTCGCTTTCGTATGTTTCCCATGACGCACACTTTGTGATCGATTTTGCACCAATGCTTTCCGCTTGTCTTTGAATTATACTCTTTGGTAGTCCATGTGCTCTTGTCCTTTCGCAAGTTTCGTCAAGCATAGTAAAAAGTATATCAACTTTCCCAACTTCTTTTAATACCCTGTTTAGTGCAAGTGCACTGTCTTTCCCACCACTCCACGATGAGAAAACCATTCTTCAATCACCTTCCTCATTTTGTCGTTTTCTGTTTCTCTTCTCAGTCCAATTCTTACGCAACTTTCCATTCCAAAATCTTTCATCACTCTTACGTGGAGTTTGTTAGCATGTGCGAATATTTGAAATGCGTCAGCATCTTTGACTTCTATAACTAAGTAATTTGTTTTAGATTCAAGTTTTGTAAGTTTTTTGAATTTCGAGCGTTCCTTTTCGAAGTATTGTGCGCTTTGTATTACGAAATCAAGGTATTCGTTATAATTTTTTGTTACGCTCTTTACAACGCTATAGCCGGTCCCACCTATAGCCCAAGGCATTCTGTACTTTTTAAACAAGTCGGTTAAGTTAGATCTCACATACCCAATACGAACGCCAGGAATTCCCAATATTTTTGTAAATGTGCGTAGTAAGATGGTGTTTGACGGTGGTGAACTTTGTGTCCGCCCCGGTTGAACAAAATCAACGAACGATTCATCTATGATTATCAATACATCATTACCGTACTTTCTCATGCAGTATTTAGAAAATTCACTGAAGTCGGTGTAAGATCCCGTTGGGTTATTTGGATTACCGGTTATCAGCACTATCTTGCCGCCCTGCTTATATTCTTTCTCGATTGTTTTGTCGATCTTTGCGAAGTAATCCTCATCTTGCTGAAAAGTCCAAGGTTTTATTATGTTCTTTGCACTGAAAGATGCCACACGTTCGTACTCTGTGTAATTTGGTTGAGGAATTACGACAGTTGCGTTTTTCATTACCGTCCAACCAAGTATATGGAGTGCCTCAGTTGTCCCGGCTACTATTACGCTATCTTGTCCAAAGTGTTTTTTGAAATCTTCCTCCGCCCATTCGACGTACGTGTATCTATTTTGAAATTTTATGGAATTTTCCAGCGCTTCCTGAATAAATTGTGGAATGAACGGATTTACAGATATCGAAAAATCGAGTAATGTTTCGTCGTTTATACCACCATGCACAATAAGATCACCACCACGAGTAGAATTAATACGACTTTTTTATACAGTTGCAACGCCCTGGGTATGTCATGAATGTTCGGTAATCTCCCATGGAATTTGTAATAGCCTATTTTTTCAAAACCTACGCCCAGTACTCCTGCAAATGCGCTCATAGGGTACGTGGCGTTAATTTTTATAGCTCCATATTTTTTTATGTATTCCCACGCACCCTTTAGGTTAAACAGTGAAATTATTAGTGCCGTTAGTCTGGATGGAACTAAATTAAGTAAATCATCTGTTCTGGCTGGAAATTTCCCAAACCATTCGTACTTTTCGTTTCTATACCCAAATAGTGCATCGTATGTGTTAACAACACGGTAAACAACAGCTCCAGGTAAACCTAAGAAAGCATAGTAAAACAAAGGACCTGTTATGCTATCGGAAATATTTTCCGCCAGGCTTTCGATTGTGGCGGAGTAAAGATGTGGTTTGTCAAGTCTTGTTGTATCACGTGAGACTATCATAGAAACGTTCTTTCTCAATTGGTTTATGTCTTCCATTTGACAGTTCTGAACGTGCTGGTACAGAGCTTTTACTGAGAATGTGGATTTTAATAGGAATATTTCTAAAGAAATCTTTAGTATTTTCAGTTGTATGTTCTCTTCAGGAATGTAAAATGTCACAAAGACTGTCAACGTGAGCCATACGAAGAGTTCTAAAATTAGTGCTCCCATACCTAGTACGTATGCGCGCGTGTGCGAGGGTCCTTGCGAAGGTATGCCATATTTTTTTGTTTGGTAGTATTTTTCAAAAATTTTTCCCATCTTGCCCATGTAAACAACTGGGTGGATAACAGATGGGTATTCACCAAAAATTAAGTCGATTAATATGGCACTAATGAGGATTAACACTTTCTCGCTTAGATATCTCATACATTCAATGTCCTTTCGCTATTTTTTCAATGCTCTTTCAATATTTTTTCTAATTTTTCGATGTCGATGTGTGATACGAAGTGATTAGCTATTTTTTCGATTTCTCTTTCCACTTCTTCTGTGTGTTTTAAGATATCAACTTCTTGTCTTTTTGTTGTTTTCAAGTCTTCGTCTGGTAATTTGTTTTCAAAGTAGGGAATGGTCCCAAGGTAATGTATTCCATAGCGCTGCGCTAAACGCTGAGGGTAATCTTCGAGCAACGATGTGTCACCTTTGAATTTGTTAAATATAAAACCTTTAATCAGTTTTTTCTCTTCGCCATCGAGTAGTTCCATCGTTCCAGCAATCTGGGCAAAAGCGCCACCAAGTGATATATCGGAGATTAATAAAACAGGGCTTTTAACAGCTTTGGCTATCCTCATATTAACAATTTCTTTATCCTTTAAATTCGGTTCTGCACAAGCGCCGGCACCCTCGATTATTATCAGATCATGTTTATTATCCAGTTCTTTCAAAATTTCAATAATCTTTTTGAAAAGCTCACTTTTTTCTTCGTACATGTACTTGCGCGAATAAATTGTTCCGATGAATTCACCTAAGAAATAAGCTTGAAGTTTTCCTTCTTTTGGCACTATCAAGAGAGGGTTCATTGTTGGTTCTGGTGGTCTCTTGCATGCGATTGCTTGTAAATATTGTGCTCCGGCGAGCTTCCCATTTTCGGTTTCAATAAATTTTCCAGAGATATTTTGTGATTTGAAAGGATAAACATTCAAGCCTTTGTTAGTAAAGTACCTGCAAAGTGCTAAGGTTAGCGTGGACTTTCCAACATTTGACATTGTTCCTTGGATCATTAAGTACATATATTCTCACCTCACATAGTTAACAACATAGCCAATGGTAAGTAAAATAGCTAATTGTGTTAATAGGCAACTTCCACCAAGTACGTCCCCAGTTATTCCACCGATTTGTCTTTCGGAGATCTTAGAGATGATGAAGCCCGTTATCCAGGAAAGTGTTAGTGATGTGATGTATTCTTTAATTCCAAGAAACGCAAGTGGTGTTGTCAATACCGTTGCTGGGATCAAGAGTGATTTTTCAAAAGGGAAGAGTATGGCTCCAAGCCCTTGACTTTTAGCAGGTTTGGAGAAAAGCAATACCACGTCCATAGCGTACCTACCAAAAACACTACCAAATAATAGATAGTAAAATGGTATTTGGTTGAATAATTCCCAGAATATGATGACGTAAAGTACACCGTAAAATACAGCGAATGGTCCCACATTACCTTTACTCATTATCTCCAATCTCTTTTCTTTTGATGATTGGTTTAAGAATCCATCCAAAGTATCTAATAAGCCATCGAAGTGGAATAAATCGAAATAATAAAAACCAAAGATCAAAGACAGCACGGGTGCAATGATACCTAATCTTAATGTTAAAAAGCTTCCCAACGCGTAGATGAAGCCAGGTACGTATCCTACGAGTGGAAAATACGCAGGGATTTTTTTTGTTCTCTCTTTCCAATCCGGTAAATCTTTGAGTTTTATGGGAAGGCGTGATATAAATGAGAATGTTAACAAAATATCAACGATATTATCTTGGACATTCTTTTGAATCTTATCTCGATTGTTTTCCCTCATTTTTAAACACCTTCTTGCGCATAGCTATAATCTAGCTATAACTTCTTGTACTTTTTCCAAATTTTGAGTGATTCTATTAAGTCATTTAAGTCAAAAACCTCAAAACATACGTAATCCACTTTGTGAAACTTATTTCTCAGGATTTTGTAGATTTCATCTAACGTTTTCTCATTCAATTTTTTATGGTCCTTTCCGTTTTCAACGCCCATGACATGAACTTCGACAATGTTTTCCAAAAATGAATGATCAACTTTTTTACCAAGTAAGTGATGGCCGATATCGAAAACTGTTCGATGGTGGTTAATAACTTCTTGTGATAAATTCTCGACAGCTATTTTTTCATTTGAATTTATGATTTCTAAGAAATCACTATCGTTAAATGGATGAACTACGTAGTTAATAATGGGTAATTTTTTATCTAAGCCTTCTTCACCATTTTTGTCTTCATTAAAGTATCTCAGTACGGCTTTTACGTTTTCCAAAGTATCCACCGGTAAATGAACGGAATATACCAATCCGTATTTTTCGTGTAATTTCTTCAAACTTTTGAGTTCTTTATCGAGAAGTTCTTTTGTTTCTTCATCCCATGTATAGATAAGTAATTCGACAAAATCAACAAGTTGAGCGACTAATCGTGCGTTTTCATAGTATGTGCCCGGAATTAACCAAGATGTTGTTCCAATCAGATGTTGTTTCTGTAGATTTTTTTGATACTTCATTTGATTTGCACCTCTATTCCACTAATAATGAGGTATACTTTATGTGATAAGCTTGCAAGTTTTGAGTTAAGTTTGCCGAGGGTTTCTACGTATTTCCTCGCCAATTCGTTTTCTGGGATTACTCCCCATCCAACTTCGTTGGTGACAATTATTATCTCTGATTTCATGTTCTTCAGTCCATCAACAAACTTATCAATATGTTCTTCGATGCTAAGGTCGTAATAGTACAAGTTGCCAAGGTACGTAGTTACGCATTCAAAAACAATGACGTCGTACTTCCCATCAATTCGATCAAGTATTTCGACAACATTAATGGGTTCTTCGTATGTATCAAAATCTTCTGAGCGTTCTTTTTTGTGCTTTTCTATGCGCTTTCTCATTTCTTCGTCGAAAGGTACCCCTGTTGCTAAAAATGCTTTCCGATTGTAACTTTTTGCAAGTTTTAAAGCGAATGAACTCTTGCCACTTTTCACACCACCGGTTATGAGTATCATACCTGATCATTCCCTCTTGAAACACCCGCATCGTCGAATGTCGCCATTTCTCTGATCATCTTAATAGCAGCTTCGATTATTGGTATTGAAAGTACGGCGCCTGTTCCTTCACCAAGGCGCATGTCAAGGTTTAAGATAGGTCTCAGAGCTATTGTATCAAGTATTGCTTTGTGTGCTTTAACTTTTGACATGTGCCCTACGAAAACGTAATCTTTTACCTGGGGATCAATTTTCCAGGCCAATAAAAAGCCTGCGGTTGTTGGAAAACCATCGATAATGACTGGTATACCTTGTTGAGTTGCTTCCAAGATAAATCCTGCCATCTGTCCTATGCAAAATCCTCCCACTTTGTAAAGTACATCCATCGGATCAGAGCTTATGGGCTTATTAATTTCTATAGCCTTTAAGACAGCTTCCTTTTTGCTTCTAAGTGTTTCAGAATCTATGGGTGTACCTATATCTATAACTTGATCGATGTTGAAACCAAAAGCAACAGCAATTGCCGTTGCGGTAGTTGTATTGCCTATTCCCATATCACCGATAGCAAGCAAATCAGCACCATCTTCGATAGATTCTTTGGCTATTTTTCTTCCATGTTCGATACACATCTTCGCTTGCTCTGGGGTCATCGCTGGTCCTTTTGTGAAGTCGTGTGTACCGTATCCTATCTTTGCATTAATGAGGTAAGGTGAATCAACTTGAAAATCTCCATCTACCCCCGCATCTACAACGTATACTTTCGCATTAACATGCCTTGCAAAAACGTTGATAGCTGCTCCTCCGTTAAGAAAGTTATACACCATCTGTTTTGTGACTTCTTTGGGATACGCTGAAACTCCTTGTTCAACAACACCGTGGTCTGAAGTGAAAACGTATACCCTTTTGTCCTTTGGTAAGTCTGGAATAACTTTACCTTGGATAAGTCCCATTTTTAATGCTATTTCTTCTAAGTATCCAAGGCTACCGATAGGCTTTGTCAGGCTATTTAGCCTTTTGAGTATTTCAGTACGTAACTTCTCTTTTGATTTAACAATCTCGCTATCCATAACTATCCCCCTTTTTTAGTTTACAGTGTTAATTTCGTAAATTAAAAGTAAAAAACAAAATTTCCTGAGGATCCCAAGATCCCAGGAAACGTATCTATCCAATGTCGGTCTCCCGACTCGTGGATCAATCTACTCCTCACGCCTTCCCGGCTTTCGCCAGTGGCATAGTGTGAGTTTCGTCCCCACTCACGGTTGCTGGGCAGTCCCGGATTTTCACCGGTGTTCCCGGCACATTGGATAGCTTGGCTATCTCACCTTTATTATACAACTTGAAACATCTTTTGAGAAGATTTCCAAAGTCTTAGATTAAAATGTGTTTTAATTTATTCTGCTCAATTTCGACTCTTTTAATGCGTTTGCAAGCATTTGTACTTTCGGTTGCATTGTATTACTTGTGTGCCTTCACAGTACGGGAATTTAGCTTTAATCTGTAATATGTTTCGTGGTATAATACCAGTAACATCTTTCAAACAGGGGGGAGGTTGTATGAAGTACATTAAACTTGGTGGAGAAATCGACGTTCCTGCTATTGGATTAGGTTGCATGAGGATATGGGATAAGCCTATAGAAGATGTTGTTAAGTTAATTAATACGGCTTTGGAAGTTGGAATTAACTTTTTCGATCACGCAGACATTTATGGTGGTGGAGCGTCCGAAGAGGTTTTTGCACAGGCGTTGAGTTATATAAAGATTCCAAGGGATAAGATTATTCTTCAAACAAAATGTGGTATAAGAAACGAGTTCTATGATTTTTCAAAAGAACATATCATCTCTTCCGTTGAGAGAAGCCTAAAACGCTTGAAAACCGATTACATAGATATTTTACTTTTGCACCGACCAGATACGCTGATGGAACCAGAGGAAGTTGGTGAAGCGTTTTTGTATTTGCATAGCCGAGGTATGGTGAGATACTTCGGTGTGAGTAACTTTAACCCCATGCAAATTGAGCTATTAAGTACGGCAATAAACCACAAAATACTTGTTAACCAACTTCAGTTAAGCCTTACCAATACTGGTATGATTGATTTCGGTATATTCACAAATACGAAATTTCCACAATCGATAAATAGGGATGGAAGCGTACTTGAATATTCTAGGATAAAGAACATAACAATTCAAGCGTGGTCACCATTCCAATGGGGCGATGAATACGGAAATATACGAGGTGTGTTTATTGACGATCCAAAGTATGAGAAATTGAATAAAAAGCTTAGTGAACTTGCTAGGAAGTATGGCGTTTCGAAAGAGGCAATAGCTATAGCATGGATTTTAAGGCACCCTGCGAAAATTCAAGCTATAGTTGGTACAACGAATGCGGACAGATTACGCTCGATAGTCCAAGCAACGGAAGTTTGGCTCACGCGAGAAGAATGGTATGGATTGTACATTTCAGCTGGTAACATGATACCATAAAAATTAGTAGTTTGGTCTAATTAATATAGATTGTAATATATTGTAGGAGATTCTAATATTAAAGAAGGGAGGATATGAGATGAAGGAGTTTGGGAAAATGAGCATTTTGGTAGTTTCTTTAATTTTCATTTCTTTGATACCTGCATTCTTTAGTTGTAGTAAGTCGAACGTTTTGCACATATACAACTGGGCAGACTACATACCTCAGGAGGTTATTGAAGAGTTTGAAAAAGAGTACAACTGCAAAATCATTTACGACACTTATTCTTCAAACGAAGAGATGTACTCAAAGCTAAAGCAAGCCAATTCCGGGTACGACATCGTATTTCCATCTGGTGACCACGTGAGAATGATGATAAACGATGGAATACTCGAGAAATTGGATTTAAGTAAAATTCCGAATTTTAAAAATTTAGATCCAAGAGTTTTAGAGAAGACTACTTACGATCCAAACCACGAATACTCCGTACCTTACATGATGGGCACTACTGGTGTGATTGTAAATAAAAAATACGTGAAGGATTTTCAAAAATCTTGGAGTATTTTTGAGAACCCAAATTTGAAGGATAAGATGACATTACTTGACGACATGAGAGAAGTTTTTGGTGCGGCGTTGAAGTATCTTGGATATTCTGTTAACACCACAAATCCAGAAGAAATAGAAAAAGCAAAGCAAGTGATTTTGAGGTGGAAGGAGAATATAGTTAAATTTGATGCTACAACGTATGCTCAAGGGGTTGTAAACGGTGAATTCTGGGTTGTTCATGGTTATCCAGAAAATGTATTTCAGCTTATTCCGGAAGATGAATTAGAAAACTTTGAATTTTTTGTACCAAAAGAGGGGGGAACACTGTGGATCGATAATATGGTAATCCTCAAAGATGCGAAAAACAAGGACCTTGCGTATAAATTTATTAACTTTATCCTCAAACCAGAGATTGCGGCAAAGATTTCTGATTTCCTCATGATTGCTTCACCTGTTACTGATGCCAAAAAGTACAAAAAGCAAAAGGATATATACGAATTGTCAGATCTTGAAAATTGCGAAATAATAGATTACATAGGTGAAAAAATCGACTTGTACAATAAGGCTTGGGAAGAAATTATCAAATGAAAATGCACAAAATGTGCAAAAATATACGAAACACTTGAAAGTGTACTAAAAAAACTATCAAAATATATCCCCGCAACGTATTCCAGCAGCATGGCGGGGATATATTTTATTTTTTCACTTTTCTAAGATCATTAGTTTTCTAATTCTTTCCTCGGGTGAAGGGTGATTGTAGTACCATATTTTGTAAATCTCAAGCGGATTTGGATTTGAGAGGTTATCTCTCACTAGTTTTTTTAAAGCGGAAATCAGATATGAAGGTTGTGTATGTTTGGCCGAATATTCGTCAGCTTGATATTCCATTTTTCTTTCCAGGTAGTTAAACAGAGGCATTAGAAAGTACAGAATCGAGCTAGCAAATATAAAAGCGTACGCGATGATTGTGTATGGACGAGAAATATCAAAAGGTCTTGTTACGTTAAGAAGGTTGTAGATTTGGTTTACTATAAACATCGTAAATGTTATAGATAACCCCGAAAGGGCAATCAGTTTAGGTATGTGTTTGTGCGCATGATGACCAAGCTCGTGAGCAACGACGGCTAATATTTCTTCATCCGATTGAGAGAGAATGTTGTCGTATAAGACTAGTCTTCTTGACGTACCCATACCTGTAAGATAAGCATTGTGCTTTTTTGTACGTTTTGATGCGTTCATGACGTAAATTTTGGGCTCAATTCCAATCTTTTTGAGTAACGCCTTAAGCTTTTCTTTTAGTGTTCCTTCTTCAAGTTCGGTGAATTTATAAAAAAGAGGCGCTATAAGTATTGGCTGGATGTATGAGAAAAATGTGATGATTGTTATCGCAAGTATTGAAACTTGCCACCACCATGTTCTGAATGTTGATAGGAACCAAATTAATGCACACAGTAATGGCGCTCCAATAATGGCAACTAAGAGTAACGATAGTATTTTGTCTTTTGTAAATGTTTTTGGCGTGGTGGTGTTGAAACCGTATTTTTGCTCAATAACGAAGATAGAGTACACGTCAAAAGGTATTTTAATTGCGGAATCTATTAGTTCGTATATACCAAAGAACAAAAGAGCTTGAATATATATATTCGAAGATAATTGGATTACGATCTTTTCCAACCACGGGAATCCTAACAGTATGAACATTATTTCAACTATCGTTGAAACGATGTTCAAATAGATTGAAACCTTAGCACGATCTTTTGTATAACTTTTGGTCTTTTCAAAGTTTTCTTTCGATATTATATCAGACAATACATCCGGTATCTTCGCACTCTTACTCGTTGAGTAAGATACGTTTGTGACGGTAAGCCCAATTTCCCACACGGCTCGAATAATGACCAAAAAAACAATAAGTTGGATAATCAAGCCCACAACCATCACCTCACATTTTTTCAAATCTTCAAACTTTCTCGAAAACATTTTTGAAAATCTTTTCAAACGTTCCTTAAAAAATCTATTAGAACATCTACTGAATGTACGCGCCAACAAATAGCAAATGGTCTGCTTCCTTGGTTAAGTATTTTGTGTATTTTAGGTTCAAGTTGAGCTCATTAAATACCGATACGGCAACTATTTCGTTGATTTTAATAAAGAATGTTGCAAAAAGCTCTGTTATTTCTTCATCGGAGAATGCACGAACTAGAAAAAAACATGTTCAGACCCAACTGGTAGTTTTCTAAATTTTTTGAAGTATTCGTAATCTGCTTTGGTATCGTAGATTATTACATCTCTTAGATAGGCATAAAAATTATCGAATGTTCCAAATATCAACGTACCACGCTTAGATAAGTCTTTGAGATTAGATAGTACTTTCGTGGGTTCATCAACGTAACTCAATACATCACCAAAGAGAAATATTATATCGTATTTTTGATTTAAGTGAGTGGCTATTTCTTCAGCCTTTGAGCATATAAATTCGCATTTTGAGATGTGATTTTTTAATTTTGATATTTCAAGCATATGCTGAGCAGGCTCGACTGAAGTTACATAAGCACCATTTTGAACAGCCCACAAGGCCCATTGCCCTGTACTGGAGTCATATCAAGTACTCTTTTATCGTTAAAAATTGGAACGTACTTTTTAAGAAGCATTTCGGTTTGAGCCCTTGCATTTATCCAATAATTGTCCATGTACAACGAATCGTATATTTTGGCGATATATTTGGCGATATAATTGTAATATTCATACGATTGATTCAACTCTACCATACCTACCTTGCTAGTATTTTACACACCAGTTTATTTTATACACCTTTTTTACTCTTTCATAGACTGTAAAGAACGTTGATTCCATTTTCTTGGCATATCTTTTTAAATAGTGAATCTATAGTTCCATTTGTTGCAACCATTACAGGTTTCGTCGAAATTTTTTGGATAAGTCTTTCAAGTGCCTCGACGGGATTATTTAAATCGATCTGAATCAGGTAATAACCATCATCAGTGGAAATTACTACTGCGTATTTCGGTAGAATTTTCAAAATTAAGCTAATTTCTGAGCTACTCTCTAAGTATTTCTTGAGCATTATGTTCTCTACCATGTTACTTGTAGATAACTTAGTAGGGATGTTAAGGTATTCATACTGAATTAACTCTTTATCTTTTAACGTTTCTTTCGCAAATTCGATATCTTCAACTTTTTCGTAAGCAACAGTGCTAAATGTACTTTCTTTTAACTTCCTTACCATGTCATTTGTGAGAAATCTTAGAGTAACAACTTCTCCTGTTATGTTGCAGATACGCTTACCGGACTTTTCCAGATCAACGACTGATGATGGTAAGTTTCCGGTAAAACCAACCAGAAGATTTTTGTTTATGAAATTCAGAATTGCCCCGGTGATTATCGCAATAGATGTGTCTGTGTACTTGGATAGTTTTATGAATCTTTCCCCAACTTTGTCCAGTACCTCGTAATCAAATTGCGGGTTCATGAATTTTTCGAAGGTCATATGTTCGAATTTTTCAGAAGCGAATAACTCAGACAAAACCCTGTGTATGGTCGCATCGTATTTCATAGTGTGATAAAAAGCTTTCAGTGCAAACATTCTGCGATCGTGTAATTGCACATCACCACATGAATCTATTGACTTAATAACTTTATCGTAATCGGATGGATCACATACAACAACTACATTTCTGTGATTTTTTGCTGCAGCTCTTAAGAGTGCAACGCCACCGATATCAATATTTTCAATTAAAACATCTTCATCTCTTGTTTTTTTCTGTACTTCATCAAATGGATAGAGGTTTACAACCACAAGATCTATTGGTTCAATTTCGTTATCTTTTAGGTGTTTGACGTGTGTTTTATCTGATAAATCTGCAAGAATACCACCAAAAATCTTAGGGTGGAGTGTCTTTACCCTCCCACCTAAAATTTCAGGAAAGTCTGTTACTTCTGAAACTTGCTTAACAAGTATACCTGCGTTCAACAAAGTCTTTGTCGTACCACCGGTACTTATTATTTCGACACCTCTTTCGGAAAGCGCTTTTGCAAATTCCACTAGATTCGTTTTATCGGAAACACTTATGAGAGCTCTCTTAATATTCATCATCCAACCCCCACGTTTTGTCTTTTTATCCTATCACCATTCAATCATCTTTCCAGTGTAATCTAAGAAAAATCCCGTTTTATCAAATGTTCTTATTACCTTAATTATACCAGCTGCTGATTCTTCAGGTAGCACTGGTGCATTCGCTCCTCCCATGTCTGTTTTAACCCAGCCAGGGTGCATTGAAATTACGTACATCTTCTTTAATTTGTGAGCCACTAATTTTGTCACCATATTCAGAGCCGCTTTTGAAATTGAGTACGGTATTGAAGTAGTTACTCCCGTGTTTGTTATACTACCAAGTATGCTTGATATGTTCACTATCTTAGCCCCATCTTTTAGCTTGTTTGATTTAAATAGTTCTTGAATGAGCACGTACGGGCCCATGGTGTTTACTTTAAAAGATAGCAGCATACTTTCTTCAGTAACATCTGGAAATCTTTCTTCGATTAGTATGCCTGCATTGTTTATTAGTACATCCACGGGTTTATCGATTTTCGAGACAAATTCACTAATCGAAATAGAATCTGAAATTTCGAGCTTAAGTACGTTTAATTTCGGATGTTCTATAGGCATTGAAGTACGAATTCCAACGGTTACTTCTTCCCCCTCGTTCAGCAGTTGCTTCGTAAGGGCAAGCCCAATTCCGCGGCTTGCACCAGTTATAACCCAGTGCATCAGCTCACCTCCATAGTTGATTGTTATTCCTCCATTTCAAATTGGTAACTCGGGTTTTCTTGCAAAAGTTTGTCATAATATTCATTTGCGGTATCTTCTTCACCGAGTGCTTTGTACATATAGTAGAGGTATTCCATTGCCCTTTGTCTTATTTGTGTATCTTTAGAAGCGGTCAATTGCTCAAGTTCTGCAAGGTTATTGTAAATGTATTGCAATACAGACATTATATCTTCGTTTTTAATGTGGCTAAGAAGTATTTTTGATAATTCAATATTGTATTCAAGAACCAGTTTTTCTGAACTATCAAATTGTCTTTGTCTTGCAAGAACGGAAAAGTTCTTGTAACCCATTGAGTAAAGCTTTTCAACTGCTGCTTTGTATTCATCTTGGTATTTCTCTGTTAATTTTCCATCTTCTACGACGAATACGAAACCTGCGATTAGCCATGGGTTATCTGTTTTAACTGAGTGGTCTGGGTTGAAAATGTTTGAATAGTACGATGATATTATATCCTCAAAATCTTTACTGCGAACGTAATCGAGCCAAATTGAATACGATTCAGGCACAAAAATTTTTAATCCATGGGTTTCAATCTTTGAATCAACATAAGCATCAAGCTTCTGCTCGCTAAGCTTTTGTTGAATTTCTTCGTAACTTGGAGATTCTTTGAATTTTTCAAATGTCGAAAAATCATTATGGTTTCTGATGAGAAATACAAAGTGTCCATTATCTGTAAATTGTATTCTGAGTTTACCTTCGTACTTTCCAAAAAGCACATCGATGAATTGTTCACCAGTTTCAGACTTTTTCAAACCATCGTAGGAACCATGCTCTACATTGCTTGCTTCTTCTAGAGCTTTTTGAAACCCTACCTGGGAAGCTCTATTGTAAAATTCTTGAGCTTGCTGCTCTGTTTCGAAAACAACGTAATCAATGTCTACATATTCATTTTCTTCCGTTAATTGGTCCCTATTTTCACTATAGTAATCTTGCATTTCTCTTTCGCTAACGGCAGAATACTTTTCTTTGAATTGTTCTAAAGATAAATTTTCAACATCAGCAAAGTATTCTTTGACTTTTTCCCTTAATAATCGGTTTATTATGAAAGCTCTGACGTATGGTTCTTCGAAAAGTGGGTCGAAACTACCGTAGTAGTCAAGATAATATTCATAGAATGTTTGCACTTCATCATCTAAGACTTGGGTGGAAGTAAGCGGTTGACCATTCAATTCAAAATAACCTATCACATTTCCACTTTGCGAAAATACAGCTACTACGAGCAGAAAGACAAATAACAAAGTTAACAGGCTCAATTTTCTCACGAAAAACACCTCCATATTTAAATTAACCCCCGCACTCCATGGCGGGGGCTTATGTGATTATATTATTTAGTTGTACTTGTTGAATTCGTCGTAGCCGTAGCACTCTGCGTATTTGCAGTATTTGAAGCGGCCGCGATCATTTCGTCGAGTTCCTTTTCGGCTTTGTCAAAGTCCAAGCTATAGTCTGGTTTCAATTCTTTGAGCTTTTGAAGGTATTGTTTTGCAGTTTTTGGATCATCAAGTGATTTGTTCAGGTCGTAAAGTTTGTAATAGGAATCTGCTCTTAGTTTAATATCTGTTGATGTCGACTCTGCAATATTAGCAAAACCTTGGTAAACCTCAAAAAGTTGGTTCATTACGTAATATGCTCCGCCAACCGAGAGGTATGGTTTGACCTGATCGTAGAGTTTTGAATAGTAGTCAAATGCGATTTGTTTATTGTTTGGATTGTACTCTTTCATCCTTCTAAGTATTTCCTGAGAGGAACCTTTTGTTGCCTCATATATCGATTCAACAATTTTCTTTTCAAATTCTTTTACATCATCTTTTACCTTTTCAAGTGCAGTATTTGTACTTGCAACGATCCTGTCTGCGACAACTAAGAACGCAGCCTTTTGCTCAACTGGAATATCTGTTCTTACTTCACCTTTGTCATTGAAAAATTCTTCATAGAGCTTTTTGTAAACATTCACAAGGTCTTTTTCTTCGCTGGTAAGTGACTTATACCATGCATTGTAAACGGGATCTCTCAACTCAAACGAGACTTTGTTTTCGTCTTTCCACTTTTTGAAATTGTCTGCGAACTTTTTGTTCACAAGCTCATTTCTTACTTCTGTGTATCCATCTGATTTCACAAAATTTTCATAAGTGTCCACTTTTTGAACACTCTTTATGTTGAATACGAAAAAGCTGTTATTGTATGGTAAAGAGACAAGAGTTGATGTTGCATCGAAAATTTCTTTTTCTAATTCTTCAGGGAATGTCCCTTTTTTTAGTGTATAAGGCGTGAGAGATACTGAAAGTTCAGAGGCTGCTTTGGTTAAACCATCTTTTGCTGCAAGGCTGATAAATTTATCCATTTCTTCCTTTGAATTGAACGTTGCATATTCTACTTCTGCTTTTGTGTATTTGGAGACAATATCATTTTTGTTTTCGTTGTAGTATTTTTTTATCTCATCTTCGCTTACCGCTCCTAACTTATCTTTCACAGCTTGGATAACTAATTCTTCTTCTTTTTTGGCTTTGAATTGTTTTTCGTAGTTAGTTAAACTTCCATACTGCAGTTTAATTTGTTTTGATTTTGTCTGATCTTTTTTCACGTTGTCCATTTCACTTTTGACTGCTTCGTCTAACGCTTTCTTATCGGTTTTTATATTGTTGACTTTTGCGTAATAAAGCATCGTTTTATTATTAAGAAAATCCACGGCGATAAGTGTTTTTACGTAAGGTTCTTCAACAACAGGATCTAATTGCGGATTACCGTATGATGATAGCAAATCACCGTATTTTTGCTCAATTTCTTCAGGGAATACCCAATAAGCTTCATCTTTTAATGGTTCGTTGTTGATTGTTACATAACCAACTGTCTCTTCGATAGTTCTCTTAACCTTCTTTGTCGCTGGTGAATAGTTGACAGCAAGGGCCCAAAGAGCGATACCTGCAACAAATGCTATAGCAACGACCCAGATAAATATCTCTTGCCACTTTTTGATAGTTTTTCTTACCTTTACATCTTTACTTTCTTTACTCATGCTCTATCTCCCCTCTCTTCTTCTGTAACTTCAGATTTTTCTTCATCTGTGTAGTCTTCAATATCAACATCACCTTCAGGTCTCACAAGTGGGAACGCTATTACATCTCTTATGTTCGCACTATCCGTTAAAAGCATAACTAATCTATCGATTCCAATCCCAAGTCCACCTGTTGGTGGCATTCCATATTCAAGTGCTCTTATGAAATCTCTGTCGAGCATCTGAGCTTCCTCATCACCAAGATCCCTTAACCTGAGTTGATTCATAAATCTTTCAAGTTGATCAATTGGATCGTTAAGCTCACTAAATGCATTCGCCATCTCTCTGCCATAGATGATAAGTTCAAATCTTTCAGTTACGCGTGGATCTTCTCTGTGTTTTTTCGCAAGTGGTGAAATTTCGACTGGGTGTTCAAGTAAGAATGTTGGCTGAACAACTTTATCTTCAACAAGGTCCCAAAGCTTTTCTATCATATGGCCTCTATCATTAATATCAACTTCGACGCCATGTTTTTCCAGAACTTTCAAAAGTGTTTCATCGCTATCTTCGAGTATATCAACACCGAGATTTTCTTTAATGAAATCTCTCATTTTCACTCTCTTCCAAGGTCTTGCGAAATCAATTTCTTGTCCCTGATAAATTATTTTTGTTGTGCCAAAGATCTGCTCCACAAGGTGTGTTATAAGTTCCTCAGTTAAGTTCATCATATCCTCGTAGTCAGCGTAAGCTTGGTAAAGTTCGATCGATGTGAACTCCGGGTGGTGCTTATAAGATATTCCCTCGTTTCTAAAGATCTTTCCAATTTCGTAAACTTTATCAAACCCACCAACGATGAACCTTTTAAGGTGAAGTTCTGTGGCTATTCTAAGGTACATATCAATGTCAAGTGCGTTGAGATGCGTGATAAATGGTCTCGCGGATGCACCACCAGTTAAGTACTGTAATATTGGAGTTTCAACCTCGTAGAAGCCTTTGTTGTGGAGAAATTCTCTTATCATCCTTATTATATCAGACCGAATTCTAAATCTTTTAATTGTTTCATCATTTGCAATCATGTCAACATATCTTTGTCTATAAAGTATCTCCTTATCCTTTATACCATGCCACTTTTCAGGCATAGGCCTTAAAGGTTTAACGAGCAGCTCAAACTTCTCAACTAATATCGTGATTTCTCCTGTATTACTTTTAAATACAATGCCTTCAACACCGATTACATCGCCAATAGTGATGTAGTTTTTGAAGAAATCATAGTTTTCTGTTTTATCTTTTCTGACGTAAGCCTGAATTCTTCCATATGTGTCTTTTATATGGAAAAAGGCACTCTTCCCATGTTCTCTTATCGACATTACCCTTCCAGCAATTGATACTCTTTTATCAGTTACCTCTCCATTGGAAAGATTTTCGAACTGCTTTTTAATATCTTCGGTTGTATGTGTCTTCTTATATGAATAGGGGTAAGGATTTACACCAAGTTTTCTTAATTCCTCTATTTCTTTGATCCTCGATTCTCTAAAGTCTTTAATCAAAGTATTCCCTCCTTCACTTTGTTCCAATCTCTAGTATCTGATATTTTACTACACCTTTTGGTGCTTTTATCTTTACCGTTTGACCTTTCTTTGCACCATTGATACTTCTTCCAAGTGGAGAATCTATGCTTATTTTATTTGCAAATATATCCGATTCTTGTGGATTAACGATCTGTATTTTCATTTCTTCGCCCGTGTCCAAGTTTTTAAGGAGCACCCAATCACCAAGGTTAACGGTTGAAGAATCGAAGTTTCCTGAAATAATTTCTGCATTCATAAGCATCTGTTCAAGCTCATTTATCCTTGAGGCAATTCTTCCTTGCTCATTTTTCGCTTCTTGGTATTCTGAGTTTTCAGATAGATCTCCAAGTTCTCTTGCAGCTTTTATCCTCTCAGGAATTTCAAACATAAGCTGGCGTTTTAGTTCGTCGAGTTCTTGTTTTAAACGTTCGTAACCTTCCTTTGTGAGTTTCACTTTTTCCATCAAGGATCCCTCCTGACCTACATAAGTATATTTTCAAATTTGACCATCATTTCTTAATTCCTTTATGACTTCAATAAATTGATCGATCTCTCTGAAATCTTTATAAACAGAAGCAAATCTGACGTAAGCAACTTGGTCCGCTTTTTTTAACTCGTCCATGACTAATTTTCCAATTAATTCGCTTGGAACTTCAAGGGAGCCACTTTTTTGTAATTGAGAAACAACGTTATCTACAATTCTTTCTATATCATCCATAGTTGCGGGTCTTTTTTCAAAAGCCTTCAATAAACCGTTCAAGATCTTTCGTCTGTCAAATTTTTCCCTTCTACCGTCTTTTTTTATAACAGTGATGGGGCCTGTTTCATACCTTTCGTAAGTTGTAAATCTTGCATGGCATTGGGGACATTCTCTTCTTCTTCTTATTGCTCTACCTTCACTTAATTCCCTTGAATCGAGAACCCTTGTATCTTCATATCCACAAAATGGGCAACGCATTTATATCCCTCCAAAATTAATCCACCTTCCTCTGTCAAATTCACTCTTCATTATTTTTCAATCTTTCCGCAAATTCCATTATTTTCTTTATCCTATTATACACCATACTCTTTGTTAATGGTGGATCGAATAGTTCTCCAATTTCAGTGAGTGACAGGTCTTCGTTCTCAAGCCTTAATTTTGCAAGTTCTTTTAAATCATTGGGTAGAGCATCTAATCCAACCGTTTGTTTTATGAAATTAATCGCATCTATTTGTTTTGCGTTGCTTTCACCTGTTCTTTTGGCGTTGGCAGATAAAAAATTCAACGAACGATTGATATCGCCCTTTATTTCCCTCGACGTTAATATCTTTTCGAAATGTGCTACACCTCTTGTAGCTCCCATTAGTTCAAGTATTTCTTGGATATCCCTACCGCGTTTAATATAGTACCTATAATTATAATTCATTTTCGAAATTTTTCCAGATATACCAAGCATCTTCTCAAGCAATTTGTCAACGTACCTTAGCAGAGATTCGTTATACAAAACAAATTCCAAATGATAATGCCTTGATGGGTCTGTAACTGAACCAGTCGAAACGAAAAGGCCTCGCAAAAATGCACCAAAAAGTCCTATATCCTCTTGGATTATATCTGGCACTTCCAATATGGAAACGTTTAGTTTTTCAAGTATACTAATAGGAATGAATATTTGTACCCTTTTCCTTTGCAATTTACTTTTAAGGAGTGTCAATTTTTTCTTATCTACACCAAGTTTGTGCATAAGTGTCATTATTCGCCTTGCGGCTGGTATAAATCCAACTTCAAGAAGTATATAGACGTCAACCGAACTTTTAACAAGCACACCTTTACCTTTCAAGTAACCTGTTAATTCAGCCTGTGCCTCTTCATTACTTAGTATTTCAGCTTGACATAGTTCACCTTTTACTTCTTCTGAGAATGTGTATCTCACATCGACACCTCAAAGACCTTTTCGATTAAATGGATTTACATGTAAAAGCTTTTCGTAGCTATTTTGTACAGTGCATTAGCAATCAAAACAGAATCATGACGTATCCTCGGTTCCGATTCAAATAGAATTTTTGAAAAATGACCAACAATTAGTCTTTCATCATTTACATCCACCAAGACAGGTATAGAATCTCTCTGTCTATATTTTTCAAGAACTTCTGCTGAAGAAGGTGGAAAAGAGTGCACAATGTAATCAAGAGTAATTTCTGAGTATCTCTCAATCTCTGATATATGTTCGCTGAGTGTATAATTGTAAGTTTCCCCCGGTTGTGTCATTATGTTTGATATGTAAATTTTAATTGCCTTTGAGGATCTAAGAGCTTTTTTAAAACCATCGACTATGAAGTTTGCGATAACACTTGTGTAAAGGCTCCCCGGTCCAAAGACTATTAAGTCACTTTCTACTATAGCTTCAAACACATTGGGGTGTACTAAGATTTTCCTGTCAAGCTTTAACTGGGCAATTCTTCTTTTTGTTTTCTTGCCGTACTCCACAATGTTGGTTTCGCCACATATTGTGTTCTCATCGTTAAAAATAGCCACTAAACGCGCCATTTCACCGGACACGGCTAGAACACGCCCTTTTATAGCTAAGATATCAGAAGCCTTGGTAACGGCTTCAGTAAAACTTCCCGTTAACTTTGTAAGAGCGGCAAGTATAATGTTACCAACTGTATGACCGTTTAAAGTACCATTACTGAATCTGTAATTAAATAATTCACTTAATATATTTTCATCGTTAGCTAACGCAACAAGATTATTTCTAATGTCACCCGGAGGAGGTACATTTAGCTCTTCACGTAGTATTCCAGAGCTGCCACCTTCGTCTGTTATGGTTACTACTGCGGTTATATCCCATGGGTATTTTTTCAGCCCTCTTAGCAGTGTTGAAAGACCTGTTCCACCACCAACAACAGTAATCTTCATCCAAGATCAACATCCCTATGATCAATTGTAGTGTTGTAATTCTCACTTTGGAAAAGATTTGCGAGTTCTTGTGCAAAATAGACGGATCTATGCCTTCCACCAGTACAACCAATAGCAACGGTGATCTCTTTTCGACCTTCGAGATCGTACCTTGATATAGATATTTTTAATATTTCGTACATTTTTTTTAAATACTCATCCACCCCATCTATGCTTCGGAGAAATTCTTTTACTTCCTCATCTTGACCGGTTTTCGAACGCAATTCAGCTATGTAAAACGGATTTGGGAAAAATCTAACATCGAAAACAAAATCTGCATCCAATGGGATACCGTATTTAAATCCAAAACTTATTATGTGTATAACAAAAGTTTTCTCAGATTTTTCCTCGAGAAATTTTGTAAGCTTTTCTCTCAATTGGTGAGGATTTAGCAACGAGGTATCTATTACCAAGTCAGAGATTTCCGTGATGTCTTTCAATAGATCCATTTCTAAGTCTATTGCTTCCGATATCGAACTGGTTTGTTTTGAAAGGGGGTGTGAACGTCGCGTGTGAGCGAATCTCTGAACGAGAGTATCCTTGGTTGCGGTGAGAAAAATAACCTTTGTGAAAGGGTACCTTTCTTTAACATTTTTTATCGCATACAATATGTCTCCAAACAAGAAGCTTCTTACATCGAGAACTATAGCGAGTTTTTCAATTTTCGACGAAAGAATACTCGCAACTTGATAAACAACCTCCGGTGGCAGATTATCTATACAAAAAAAGCCCAGGTCTTCAAGTAGACCTGCCGCTGTCGATTTGCCCGCTCCCGAGTGCCCTGTCAATATCACAAGCTCTTTCAAAATAAACCACCTTCTGTTCCAATTCGGTTACGTCAAGATGCTTCATTTGATAGGGGTGCCTGAATCCTATCTTTTTTAATTTTTTTTCAAATTCATAGGGATTACCAGTGACGTAAAATTCCACAAAAGGTCTGCCGTTAACAGTGAGATGCGAAATTTCTCTCACTAGTTCATCTGCAGGATCTATTATTCTCACATTTTCCATAACTCGCACTATTATATCTTTGAGGAATGGGAAGTGTGTGCAACCCAATATTAGTTCATCGGGTTTGAATCTTCTAAATGGTTCGAGGTAGAATTTTACAATCGCTTCAACCATATTACCGTAGAATATTCCTTCTTCTACGAGAGATACAAACAACTGCGCTGGTCTTTGAGCAACTTTTTTCCCCCGAGCTTCGAGTTCGTATTTGTAAATTCCACTCTGAACGGTTGTATGGGTACCAATCACAGCAACGCGTTCGTATTTTGATGCATTTACACCTGCTTGAATTATACTGTGGTATGGGATTTTGAAATATCCGCGGTATTGAGCAAGAGTTGAATCTGAGGTATTACAAGCGGCAAATATTCTCTCAACTCTCTTTTCCATTAGAAAACCTATAATCTCACGACTGAATGTAGCAATAGTCTCACGTGATTTCGTACCGTACGGTGCACGCATGGTATCAGCAACGTAGATGTAATGAGCAGGAAGCGTGTCTATTAGTTTTTTTAAGACAGATAAACCACCAACGCCTGAGTCAAATAATCCTATAACCATATACTCTATTTTCACCCTCCAAATTTTCATTGAAAAGCATTTCAGAAAATCATTTCACCATCTTGATCCTTTCCTTTACTTTGTTTAATAAGTTCTCTATTTGCTTTTGCGAGTTATACTCTTGCTCTAGTAAATCGCAGATCATAAGAACAAGTAGTTCATCAAATGGAATTTCTTCGTAAAGAGTTTTATAATTTATTTGTATTTCCTTGAGTCGCCTGTACACATATTCTACAAGCTCATCGGATCCATCCGTTGAAAATTCATAGTCCTTTCCGAAAAGAGTTATCCTAACCCTCTTCATGTTCACTCACATCCAGTATTCTCATCAGATCTTTAACCCTGATGATAAGTTTGTTTATTATCTCTTCGTTGTTTCTAAGAATCTCTTCAAGATGTTGCTTTTCTTTCTCTAAACTACTTATTTTCTCAATCGCTTGATTGAGTTCATTCCAAAGTCTCTCGTTTTCATTTTTGATTTCTGTATAGCTCGTTATTATTCCTTCAACAAGATGCTCAAGTTCTCGAACCTTATCGTTCATTATAACACGCCCCCTTGCGTTTTACCAGTTGCAAAATACGATAAAATTTGTTACATTTGTGATAAATATACTCAAAGGTTGCATTATCATAGGGAGAATCCACAAAATAAGCAAACCTAGCATAAATATGATACCATAAAAATTGAACTTCAAATACCATTCGTAGTACTTACTCGGGAGAAATGCTAATATCATCCTAGAACCATCAAGAGGAGGTATTGGAAATAAAGATACGATAGTTAACGTCAAGCTCCACTTTGCAGATGTGTAAAACAAATTGAAAAGGACAGGACTGTTTGTGATTTTACATAAAGAGGCGTAAATTAAAAATAGTAGAAAACTTGTCCCTACACCAAAGATTGAGTAAAAGAACAGACTTTTTCCCCTTGATTTGGTGTAATCGATGGCAGGTTGATGTGTCCAACCGAAGTCAAAAAACATAAAAGTTAAGAGACCGATTGGGTCTATATACCGAAACAAACCCGCTTTTTTTAGAAACACAACCTTTTGTTTGCTACGAAAAGTAGATAGGCGAGTAAATAGGTTTCTCAAAATTTCTTTTGGAATACTTATGAGTAAGTAAGCTATAAACCCTAATAAAAAGTTTTTCAACGTGGAAAA
Organism: Fervidobacterium sp.; assembly: GCA_049970055.1. GTDB lineage: Bacteria > Thermotogota > Thermotogae > Thermotogales > Fervidobacteriaceae > Fervidobacterium. Next base: position 27,927 of record JBMFNR010000002.1, on the reverse strand, counting down.
CAAAAGTACTTTCAAAGTCTATCCCCCTTTTAATCGTCTCATTTTCGCTTTATTCAGTATTATTTAGTAAAAATCAGTCAATCTTGTTTAGCTGGTATGCTTGAGTTTGCATCTTTTTTATTCGAGCATATTCTTTTAATCTTTGTATCTGATCAATAGTCATATTATCCCACCAATATGGTAGTACTGTGTTGTTTAATAATAATGGGTCTTCCGTTCCTTTGAGCTTGCCTGAGTTGACAAGGTCGATCCAGATATCCGTCCCAACAATCGGAGTGAATTCATTTAACGAGTAATCTATTCCTACAGATAAACACACATCTACGGCGTTTTTGACATCTTCTTCGCTCTGGTTGGGTAAATTGACCATTATATAAGCACTTACTTCTTTACTTGTAAAACCAGAGTTGCGCAAAATCTCAGCGGCTCTAACAATGTCTTCGTCCCTAACTTTTCCCCCCGTTGTAATCTGCAACTTTCCAGATGTTTCATATCCAAGCTTTATAGTTTTAAAATTTGCTTCGAAAAGTAGATCAGATATCTCTTGGTTCAAAAGCTTTGCATGAATTCCGTTTGGGAGGTGAAATCTTAAACTTTTATCTAATCTCCTTCTAATTATCTCTGAAAGTATAACTTTTAAATGTTTTTGCCATCGTATCAGTATTGCGTCATCGAAGAAAACTATATCTTTTATTCTCAACAGCTCTGAAAAGTATTCAATTTCCTCTATAACTTTAATAGGATCTTTAAAACGCATCTTTTCCCAATTTCTGTGTGCTATACAATATGTGCATTTGTATGAACAACCAAGTGTTGTTAATAAAACAACGTAACCTACATTTTCATAAAGGTCATAAGCAGGGGAAAATTCCAAAAACCAATCCTTTTCGATCTCTGGCAAATTCCAACCGAGCAAATCGTTAAGGAACTTTGGCAAAAATCTTAGATCCGTTTTGGTAAATATGTAAGCGCCGCTTTTTTTAGCTATGTGTGGTTGATTTCTTACAAAAAATCCGCCAAAAACTATAGGTGCATCTATTTGTTCTTTCAAAATACGTATGGTATCAAAGTACCCAGGATACCAGTACGTTAAAGTTGAAGTAACAAACACAGCGTCTATTTTTCCATCTTGCATAGTTCTTTTTATCTTTTCTCTAAATAACTCTTCTGGCATTCCGTAGCGTTTGTACTTCCTCGGTACGAAACTTATAATGTCGGGTTTTCCTATTTCTACGTAGGGAAATTTTCCTGTACCGTAAAATTTATCCTTCGGAACCTTGGTGTACTTCGATAACTCCGGATCGTACCTGTTCATCAAGTCTATCAATTCGACGTCGATACCCAAAGCTTTTAAAAAACTACCAATGTATAACAAACCAACTGGCTTAAGCCAAAAATCATAAGCTGCAAAATCTTCTATCCAAGGGTTAACGAGTAGGATTCTTCTTTTCCTCATAAAAATAGTACATCCCTCTCAAAGTAAGATCGTTGTCTACAATTCCTTCTACCACTTCCCGAACATAAACAGCTTGTCCGCCCGTGTGGATAACCAAAGGTTTTTTCTTGTATTCTTTCATGATATTTTCAATCACATACTTAATTGCACCTACCGTCGCGTTAATCGTACCTATACGGATGTTTGATTCTGTATCTTTTCCAATGAAACCATCGTAAGGCTTTATTTCGACAAGTGGAAGTTTTGCTGTACCTTTAAAGAGCGCATTTATCATCATTGCAAAACCAGGCATTATAACTCCGCCTTCGTAAACTCCATCCTTTAGAACTTCAACAGTAATTGCCGTCCCGTAATCTACAACTATACAATTTTCGCCGTAGTCTTTGTATGCTGCTATGACATCGCATACTCTGTCGGCTCCTATCTCTTTGGGATAACTTACATTCCAAATTATCTTATCATATTCCAAGGAGTTTACAAAATAAACGTTCCCGTTGCCGTATTTTTTGGCAAAGTATTCAAATACAATATTCAAAGATGGAACAACGGACGATACAACTATAGCTATACCATCGATTAAAGCACCGTACAGGCTTTTCAAAAAAACGTACAGCTCGTCTTCTGTTTCATACTTTTTTGTCGCTATCCTGTATTTTTCAAAACTCTTTCCATCTTTTGTTAGCGCAACCGTTGTGTGTGTATTACCTACATCAAAGAGCAACAACATAATTTAAATCCTTCCTTTTTATGCAATTAGTTTACCAACGTGTCGTTATTTGCATAGTTGTTTCTGGAAGTATTTTATATTTTTCGAGGATGTCTCTAACATCTTTTGTTATATATATACGCACGATCTGTATTAGATTACTCTTCATAAAGTTGTATGCGGGATAGTTTTTTACGTACTCTTCAAATGTCATTATGTGATTTTTCTTGATTATATAGATGTTACTTCTAAGAAATTCCTCAGGGTGGACGATAGTTAACTTGTAAGGAGTATCTACTCGAAAAACGTCATCGAAATTGTTCATTAGGTGCATAATTATTCTTTTATCGTCTTCATCAGCAATTTCAAATGATCTTTCAAGTTTTAGTCTTATTTTTTGTAGTAAATCACTCGCAATTCCCTGGCTTACAAGTGATGGATCGACTCCTTCAATTGAGAATGGAGTTTCAAGAACAACTTTCCAAAGATTTCTTGATTTCAATCTTTCAACAATTTCGTAAGCCATGACTATATCTAATTCAAGAGGTTGCAGATCAAATTCGTATTTTAGCAAGCCTTGCTTTGTATCCTCGTCGCCACCGTATAATTGCACCAATTCGTAAAATTTATAAATTACTTCGTTTATAATGGTCTGATCTGTTAAATCGAGGAAAGTTTCGATGTTCAAAACCCTTTCGTCTAATTTTAGGGCTTTGTAAGACAACTCAAGTAGTTCCTGGATCATCATATCTGCAGCACGCGATGTCTTGTGGAAATAAACATTTTTGTACATCATAAATCTGCCAAAGAGGATTGTGTATATCTCATCAACTACCTTAGAATCATAAGCTAATATATCTTTACCATCTCTGTTGACTATCATCGTATTTCTAATAAGTCTATCGATCGCTCCTGTACCGAATCCACGCGTACCTGCATAGTAAGAATCCCGGAGTACAAAATCCAATCTGTCGGCGCCAAGAGGACCCTGAACAATTGCAAAGTCAACAGTCCCTTTCTCTTCGCCTTCGTATACTTTAATTACTTCTTCCATAAGCTGTGCAAAATTGTCTTCCATATTTTTTGAAAGTTGGCCAAGCGTAATATCAAGATCTTCATCAACGGCTTTTTTCAATTTAGCTGGCGCCTCTTTGTATCTTTTCTCCATCTCCCTTGGGAGATACTCCCGTAGCAACCTTTGCCTGTATTCATCATGTCCATCGTTGAATCCAAGCTTTTTATACACTACATCATCGAATTGATGACTGAATGGACCATGACCGATATCGTGAAGCAATCCAGCAAGTCTAAGAATGCGGACTTTATCTGGTGTATCGTATAGTTGTTCTGCATACACACCAGAAAGGTGCATAACACCTAAAGAATGTGCAAATCTTGTGTGAGTTGCTCCAGGATAGACGTATTCTGCACCCACAAGTTGACTAAGGTATCTTAATCTCTGCATTGCTTTTGTATCGATTACCAACAACTCAAGTGGGTACAACATAATTTCAGAATATATTGGATCTCTGGAAACTTTGTAGTACACGAAAATCACCTCCAAAAATATTTTATCATACATTTGCAAAAATTTGTAAAGTTATGCTTGAGAAATTGAATTGAAACATTTAAGCTTAAAATTTGCAAAAAATGTTGGAACTGTTGTATAATATGTATAAAACGTATAGGGGTTCCACACTACAAAGAAGGAGGGGTCACTGTGAAGAAGCTTACGGTATTTCTAGTGATACTTTTTGTTGCGTCGCTTTTTGCTGTCCAGGTAAACTACGGTATTTTTTCTGATCTCACAACGACAAACATCTGGAACTTACTTGGCTCCGGCTCATCTTCATGGAACTTTGTTGTTCAACTTTGGAAGTATCCATCTTTGCTCGGTATGAACAAAGAAGGACAACTCATTCCATCGGCAGCGGTGGACATTCCGAAGATAGTCAAAGAAGGTAACATGTATACCGTTACCGTTAACCTTAGAAAAGACATGCGCTGGTCAAATGGTGCACCATTTACAGCGGACGATGTTGTATTCACTTACACAACAGTTAAAGAGATGCAGATTCCCGGCGGTAACTGGGGCGGAGCTTACGAACCCGAGAAAGTTGAGAAGGTTGACACATGGACGGTGAAATTTTACTTCAAAGAAAAGAAGACAATGACGATTTACTACGATACGCTCATGACGGCAATCGCTTGCAGTAATTACTGGAAGCCGATCGTTGATAAGGCAAAGAAACAGAAAGATCCAGTTAAATGGTTGCTCTCACAAGAAGTTATTGACCCAGGTATAACAGCACTCAACCTAGGTAAGGTAGAAAAAGGTGCGTTTGTGCAAGTTGTAAAGCAAGTTCCAGACGACAAATACTGGTCGTACGGTGAAAAGAATATTTACTACAAAAACGGTGGATTTTCTATTGTTAATCCAAAGACAGGCTTCAAATGGTCAACATCTGATCCAAAGCCAGCTGGCGATGTTGCTCTCGAGGTTGTAAACGGTCCATTTGTAAATACAATAGTTTATAAGGTCTATGGTAATAAACAAGTGGCTATCCAAGCTCTTATTGCTGGTGACATTGACTACATTTACAATCCAGTTGGACTTACAGCAGGAGAAGCGGAACAGCTCAGAGGTCAAAAAGACATAAAGATCGTTTCCAACCCACAGCTTGGGTTCAGGTACCTTGCGTTCAACATGAGAAAATTTCCAATGAATGTGAAGGAGTTCAGACAAGCATTGGCAGCTTTAATAGATCGTGACTTTATTTGTAACCAGGTCTTGCAAGGTAGGGCAATTCCTCTTGCAACACCAGTACCACCAGCAAACACATTCTGGTATAACTCAGCTGTAAAAACGATCGGTGAAGGCCTCAGCATGGGCGAAAGATATCAACTTGCAATTAGTTTACTCAAGAAAGCGGGATTCAAGTGGGATGTTGAACCTGTTATCGATCCAAAGGATACAAAGAACCCAGTTAAAACACAAGGTAAAGGTTTAAAAGGTCCAGATGGAAAACCTGTTCCAACACTCACGCTCCTCTCGCCGGGTATGGATTACGACCCAATGAGAGCACAAACAGCTATGTACATAGAGCAATGGGCAAAGAACATAGGTATGCCAATTAACCTCAAGCTCACAGACTTTAATGAAATTGTGAGTAAAGCGTTTGACGATGTTGACTTTGATATGTACATACTTGGGTGGGGTATCGGTAGAGTTCCGACATACTTCAAATCGTTCTGGCATAGTGGAGAAATGGCACCAGACGGATTCAATACACCGGGTTACAAAAACCCAGAATTCGATGCTCTTATTGAAGAATTCGAATACGCGGATGATTTCAACCAAGCAAGAAAATCAATATTTGAGGCTCAGAAGATACTTGCAGATGATTTACCATACATAATTCTCTTCACAAACCCACTGATTGAGGCCTACAGAACATCAATCAAATTCCCATTCGATAACATGCTCGATGGTATACAAGGGTACTATGGATTCCCAGAAGGTGTAAAGAAAGTACAGTAATTTCAGAAAAACAGCCCCATTCGGTCCCCCGAAAGGGGGACCATTTCAATGAGTTAATTGATAGCCTCAACGATATTACTCAAGGGAGAGGTGAAGATGACAAAGCAGGTGTTATTATTGGTTTTTGCAGTTGTGTTACCTTTGGTAGGTGTGTATTATTCCATCAAGAAGGGTAAAAAGCCCTACAATTACTTATTTTTAGCGATAGCTTTTGTGTTGTATTACGGCGCTTTGTTCAACGTGAAGTATTTATACTTATTCAGTCCGAGGTTTAACTACATCATCGCTCCAATAATTTATTTCTACGGCTTCGATCTGCCAGGTCTTGCAAAGTTTATAAGGAATAGGATGGCACAGATTGTTCTATTGCTTGTCATATACGTTACAGTTGTGTTCTTTATCTTCCTCGCCATGCCGGGTGATTATACCACCAAATTTCTTGACCCAAAATTGATGAGGAATCCAGAAATGTACGAAAGAATGAAACAACTGTTTGGAGTAGAAGATCCTTGGTATGTTAAGTACTACAAGCACATGAAGAACTTTTTTAACTTGGAGATGGGCATTTCCTTCAGCGAGTATCCGAAGAGGGTTGAAGAAATTATTGCTGAGAGACTTCCAAGAACGCTATTCCTCTTCTTGGCAAGTTCGGTGTTATCTTTCCTACTCGGTTTTGATTTAGGTAAGAGAATAGCATGGAGAAGAGGCGGATTGATAGATAAATCAGCCACATTTATTGGAATAGTATTTTGGACTATATTTACACCATTCTACATGCTCATATTAATTTGGCTTTTTGCGGTTACGTTGAAGTGGTTCCCACTGTCTGGTTTTGTTACTCCATCAAAGTGGTTTAATACACCATTTAGTGCCCAGGATGTCTTTATAAGGCTTTTGTGGACTGAACTATTCTTACTTGTTGCTTGGATAGTTGGTATCGTCATTGCCAGCAAATTAAGAACGATAAAAGCTAAGAAAACTGCAATTTGGATATCTATTATTATAGGCGCGATAACAGCACTTATTTACTGGGTTACGAATGGAATGGGCAGTTACGCTCTTGATATTATCTACCATTTGGCATTGCCAACAATTGCGTTGATTACGTTACATTTTGCAGGTGATATGCTTGTTATGAGGGACACGATGCTTGAAGTTGTGAAGGAAGACTACATAACGACAGCCCGTGCAAAGGGGTTACCTGAAAAAGTGATAAGAGACAAACACGCTGCAAGAACCGCTCTATTACCGTTGATGACAAGTTTCGTTATAGGACTTGCTTCAACTGTTAGTGGTGGAGTAATCACAGAAACGATGTTTTCATGGAAGGGTATGGGTTTAACGTTACTTGAAGCTACTACAGCTCAGGATACACCTCTTGCCATCGGATGTCTTGTTTTCACCGGTGTGCTCGTACTTTTTGCGCACCTAGTTGCAGATATATTGTACGCATTCTTAGATCCACGAATTAGATATTGATGATAAAGAGGTGACAAAGGATGGCTGAAAAGATAGAACAAAGTAGAAAAGAATCTATTGCTAAGATAAAATTTAAGCTTTTCGTGAAGAACTTTAAAAAGAACTGGACGTTATTTAAAGAGAGTAAGATGGGTATGTTCGGACTTTGGGTCATTATCGCATTCGGCATATTTGGTGCACTCTCCCCGATCGCGTTGAAAATGCTGGATCCAAATATATACGATCCAGTTACTGGTTTGGATCCGAGAATTTTATCCTCTAAATATATAACCGACTACTTATCTGCACAAAACTTGATCAAAGGTATTGAGATTCCGGCAGCTCAAATGTGGGTTTATTCATTCATGGACAAAGGTGAAGCGTTCAAGTCATCGATGGAGAATCTTGTTAGGAACTCTCAATACGAAATAATGACCACTTATGCACCAGACAGCTTTAGACATATTCTTGACACCATAGCAGATAGTTATATCCCAGCAAAGGAAAGAATGTATTTCCAAACAAATGTTTCCGAACTTGTTGACAAAGGATTTATAAAATTTTCTGCAATTTCCTCAATAAAGGATATAGGTAACAGAGATAAGTTCTCGTTCTCAGATTTTTCAAAGCTTTTAGAGAAGGTCGACTATAAAACGTTAGCTATTGCTTTATCACCGTATTTAGAATCGGACGAAGTTACACGTGCAATTCTTTGGTTCAGGAGCCTGAACAGGGATAAACCAGAGATTGCTGAACAGTTCAATAATTTACTCTCGCAAACGTACAACGAGCAAGAAATTGAAAATGCTCAAAAAAGCGTAATAGAAATTGCAAGGGGTATTGCAAGTGGTAATGTGGCAAGTCAATTGTACGTGCAGTCGGACACTCAATTTGCGGAAATTATCCAAAACAACGTTATTCCAACTGAGTCATTGGTTTACGCAGCGGTGTTCAACATCATACCAGATTTACTTGTTCTCTCAAAAGAAAACGATACAATCGAAAAACAAATAAAAGAGAGTGACTTTGCAGTACTTTTGGACTTGGCGAAATCGAAACTCTCAGATCTATCCAACAAAGATATATACTTATCCGCACTTTCAAAATCGAAAAGAACAATCAAGAATATAGAAGATGAAATGGAATCGGTAGGTATTAAGGTATCTCATGAGAATACGAAAGAATTTTTAGAGATCTATGCGGGTATGGAACTTGCAAAAGTTTCAGTAGATATAAATCCGCAGTTAAGAGCCAAGCTTGAAAACGACCTTGATAAATATTCAAAAACGGTGAGAAAGGGCTATGTGTTGCAATTAAACAACATCTTCCTAAAGATTGCAACAGCCAGATCGTTTATGGCTTCTCTTTTGAATGACGAAAACGTGCCTGACAACTACGAAATGCTTGGTAGTGAAGTGATAAAGGTACTATCTAATCCGATTACTTCCTTAATGTCTTATGCATTCCAAGGCACTAGAAAGCTTGACAAGGTTATTTCCAATATTGAAAATTCCCAATTAGACGATTTTAGACGTTTAGATATCATTCAAAAGTTAAAGACATTTAAAGAACCGATAGAAGCGGTGAGGTTTCTCATTAATGAAGGGGATATAAATGAGAATATTTACTACAAAATGATAGAAGAACACAAACAGTATCTTGAAGATCCTTCCGAATGGGCAAATATACAAGATATTGGATCAGTTGAAAAGTCCAAAAAGACGCCTTGGACTGTGCAATTTGCTGGGAATAAGCTTGTTGAGATTTTCAATTCACTTTCCATTAACAACAAAATTGGGGTTGGGCATCCCCTTCCACCAAGTAGGTGGCACTGGCTTGGTACAGACCCGGTTGGAAGGGATATATTCATTCAACTGATGGTTAGTACTCCAAGTGAGTTCGTACTCGGTGTTTTGGCTGCGCTCATCACAGTTGTTATCGGTACGATCATTGGTACAACCGCCGCATATTACGGTGGTATCGTCGATGTTATATTCATGCGTATCGCTGACCTTATGATGCTTTTCCCGTCGACAGCCTTTTTAATAGTTCTTTCAGGTTTCATGACTATGAATTTATTCAAGCTTGCTTTGATCCTCGGATTGCTCGGTGGTTTTGGTGGTATTACACTCGTACTTAAAGCTCAAGCACTTACAATCAAGGTAAAACCTTACATCGATGCAGCTAGAGTATCAGGCGGAAGCCATGGATACATAATATTTAACCACATCATTCCAAATGTAATGCCACTATCGTTCCTTTACATGATGTTTAATGTCACAGGTGCAGTCTTCTCTGAAGCTGTGCTCAGTTTCTTTGGTCTTATGAAAGTCAGAATGTCTTGGGGATTGATGATAAATACTGTTTGGAGCTCAGGTTACCTTGGATCTGGTAACATAGGAGCTTATTGGTGGATGTGGGTACCGGCCGGTGGAGCTATAACGCTACTATGTGCCGCATTCTATTTCCTCGGTAGGGGACTTGAAGAAATAGTTAACCCAAGACTTAGGAAGAGGTGATAATTGTGATATTGAAAGTAGAAGACCTACGTATGCATTACAAAACAAAAAAAGGTTATGTTAAGGCCGTTGATGGTATTTCTTTCGAGTTGCAATCAGGTGAGAGTCTTGGAATAGTGGGCGAATCTGGTTGTGGTAAAACTTCCGTTTCTATGACACTGTTAAGAATTTTGCCAGAGAATGCCCAATTCATGGGTGGCCATGTATGGTTTAACGATAACGGTAAAATGGTTGATTGGGTTTCTCTATCGGAAGAAGAAATGAGGCATTACCGATGGAAGGGTATTTCGATGGTCTTCCAAGCGGCTATGAATTCACTAAACCCTGTTTATAAAGTGGGTGATCAAATAGTTGAAGCGATACTTAACCATTACCCGGATACGCCTATTGATGAAGCAAAAGCGAAAGTTGCTAAGCTATTTGAACTTGTTACACTTGATCCAAAACGGATGGAACAATACCCGCATCAGTACAGCGGCGGTATGAAACAAAGGGCCGTGATCGCGCTATCTCTTTCCTGTGATCCACGTGTGATTATCGCAGATGAACCAACAACAGCGCTTGATGTGATAGTGCAAGATAAGATATTAAGGGAAATGAAGAAAATACAAAAAGAACTTAACATGGCGATGATTTATATCTCACATGACATCGCGGTTATAGCCGAAGTAAGTGATAAGATAGCTGTTATGTATGCTGGAAAATTTGTTGAACAAGCGGACTCAACAACGATATTTAAAAGACCTATGCATCCGTATACGTTCTTACTTATGAACGCATTCCCAAGCCATGTTGGTGAAAAGCGTAAATTGTTTACAATACCAGGTGAACCACCAGATTTACTCAACCCACCAACTGGTTGCAGATTTGCCCCGAGGTGTCCATGGGCAACAGAAAGATGTACAAAAGAGGAACCACCGTATCAAGAAGTTGAAAAAGGGCATTTTCTTGCTTGCTGGCATCCGTTGACTGAAGAGGTGAGACAGAATGAGTTCAGAAAATAAAATTATTCTCGAAGTGAAAAATCTGAAAAAACTATTCCCAGCAGAAAGGGCTCTCTTTTCAAAGGTAAAACACTTTGTACATGCCGTGGATGATGTTACATTTGAGATAAAGCAAGGAGAATCATTGGGATTAGTTGGTGAATCGGGCTGTGGAAAGACAACAACGGGGAGAATGGTCGTGAGACTCGAAACGCCAACGGATGGTACAATCAAAGTTCTTGGGAAACCTGTTGAAGAGTACAACAGGATGGAATACCATTCGATGGTGCAGATGATATTCCAAGATCCGTACGAATCTTTAAATCCTAGAATGACGATATTTGATATAATAGCGGAACCGTTGAATATACATAACGTTGGAACTTTGGAGGAACGCGAGGAGAGAGTTGCAAATTTACTTCAAGAGGTTGGATTAACGCCTCCGGAAAGTTTTCTTTGGAGGTACCCCCACGAACTCTCCGGTGGTCAACGACAAAGGGTTGCCATCGCACGTGCACTCATATTGAACCCTAAGCTCATTGTAGCCGACGAACCAACGTCGATGCTCGATGTTTCGGTTAGAACAGGTGTTATGCACCTTATGATGGGACTTCAGGAAAAATACCACATGAGTTATCTGTACATCACCCACGATCTTGCAGTTGCAAGGTACATGGTCAACAGGATCGCCGTTATGTACCTTGGAAAGATCGTCGAATTGGCAGATACAGAGGAACTACTCCATAATCCTCTCCACCCGTACACGAAAGCCCTTATGGACGCTGTTCCGGTCCCAGATCCAGAATATAAACGTGCAGAACCTAACATCATTGGAAATATAAGTGTACCAATTGATCCACCATCGATATGTAGGTTTTACGAGAGATGTCCGTTCAAAGAAGAACGTTGTAAAACGGATCCACATCCACAATTAAAAGAAGTATCACCAGGTCACTTTGTAGCTTGTTACCCAGTCCAAGAAGGAAAGTTGAAATAATCAAAAATAATCAAAATAAATTTCAAAAGGCTTCGGGAAACCGAAGCCTTTTCATTTTCTTGTAGATGATGGAAAATTCCAAATTGTTAATGAAAAATTATGTTGTTAAGTTATAAAATATTAAATACAAAATTTTCAAAGGGGTGATTGTATGTTTGGCTCGAAAAAATTGAGAAGAAAGAACAAAACTTCTTTTCTAATTTTCACTGCTTTTTTGTTCATTTACTTACTTTTCAGTTGTACAAACGCGATTACTTCAGGAAAGATTTCTGTTAAGGTTAGCATCTCTATTCCAAGCACAAACGAATATACTGAATATACGTACAAAAGTGGAAAGACAGTACCACTTGTAGATTATGCATCGCTTTTGAAAAAAGTGGAACTTGAAGTTTTGGATTCCGAGCAAAAAAGTGTTGTGAGGCAAGAGACAACACAAGTTTCAAACCCACGCTTTGAAATTAGTTTAAACAGTACTGGTACGTACAAATTTATAATCAGAGGCTACAATGAAAGCTCAGTAGTTATACTCCAAGGAGAAGCCCAAAAGCAAATAGTTGCAGGCGTAAATAATGTATCTGTGACCACTGACTTTGTATCAGGCACATTGGAAGTCAAATGGAATTTTTCTGATAACATTTGGAATTACTATAATATTTCAAATTCGACTGTTAAATTCTACCGCCCAACGACAGATCAGGAATTTGTTGAAACAATAAACTTCGACTCGCAGATGGTAACGATGCAAAAAACTTTGTACCCGGCCATTTGGAAAGTTGAATTTAGCGCTGATTTTTCTGAAAAGCAGCAAGGTACGATGAATCCGGCGAACGAACATGTTACGGTATCAAGATACGTACAGATAAACCCTACCGAGAATACGAGAATTGTCTTCAATGTGTCGTACGATTCAAAAATAATTGTCGATGTCGCAGTCGAAGGTGTATCATTCCCTTACGTTGAGCCAGTCCAAAACCTTTCAGGTACTTACAACACGGACCTAAATGAATTGACTTTGAGTTGGAACCATTCAAATACACAGGCAAATTATTACGTATTCAAACGCTTGAAAGGAGAAAAATTTTATCAGCTTGTAGGTCAAACTACATCAAAAGTATATCAGATTGAGAACCTTACTGGAGATGAATACTGGAAGATAGAAGCCTTTGGAGTGAATGCTGTAGTAGAAGGGAAAGAGAGCGGAATAATTGAAATTTCGAAAGATCGCATCCAGTTAACATCGCTAAATATTCCTCTGACCTCGTCAACGATGTATACACTCTTTGTAAGGTCCTTCTACGATTCAAATGGTGATGGTATTGGGGATTTCAAAGGAGTAGAGCAGAAAGTAAGCTACTTAAAAGATTTAGGAATTGATACTGTGTGGTTCTTACCTTTCACGAAGGCAAAATCATATCATGGATACGATGTTGAGGATTTTTACGATACCGAACCTGATTACGGAACGCTTTCGGATTTAGATAGTATGATAAAACAGCTCAATCAAAACGGAATAAAAATTGTGATGGATCTTGTTGTTAACCATACATCGGACACACACCCTTGGTTCTTGGATGCTATTGAAAATACGACAAGTTCTCTATATTGGAACTATTATATTATGAGTTTAGAGCAGCCTCAAAATACTAATCATTGGCATTGGAAGATAAATCAAAAAGGTCAAAAAGTGTGGTATTTTGGTTTATTTGACTCCTCGATGCCCGATCTGAACTACGAAAACCCACAAGTTCTAAATGAAGTTAAAAAAATAATTGACTTTTGGATAACTATGGGTGTTGATGGGTTTAGATTAGATGCGGCAAAACATTACTTTGGTTGGGATTGGAATGATGGAATTGACCAATCTGCAGATGTTGCTAAGCAGATAGAGGAATATATACGAAACAAATTGGGAGATGGTGCAATCGTTGTAAGCGAGGTTTACGATGGATCGACAACTACGTTATCTAAATTCGCACCTATGCCTGTTTTCAACTTTACATTCATGTACAACATTACAAGTAACTTTGAAGGGATAGACAATCTGCTATCTAATTCTATAGGGTGGGTAAACTCGATAGCTTCACAATACCAACTAACAACCTACCATTTTCCATTCATCGATAGTCACGACTTGAATCGATTCATTTCGGTGTTAATTGATGATAAATACCATGGTGACGCCACAAGTGGAACAAAGCAATATTTACTTACAAATGCTCTTTTACTCTCGTTAAACGGCATGCCAACCATATACTACGGCAATGAAATAGGCTTAAGGGGCTGGAAATGGAGTACAGATCCCTGGGATATGCCCGTTCGTGAGCCGATGCAATGGTACGCTTCTCAACAGGGAGTTGGTCAACCTACCTGGACAAAATCGATATATCAAGAAAAGAATATCACTTTTGGTAATGCAAATGTCGATGGAGCGATGTACGATGATCCGTTCGATGGTGTGTCCGTTGAAGAACAACAAAATGGGTACGCAATTTTGAATTTCTTCGAACAATTCATATATTTGAGAAAAACATACCCCGCACTGGCATTTGGGAACTTATCAGTTGAGAGAGACTGGAAGAACCTTTATGTTATAAAAAGAAGCTACGGCACGCAGCATGTACTTGTCTTAATTAATCTTGACCCGACTTATTCAAACACGTACGAAGTTCCAGCAACATATCGCTGGGTATGGTACGCCTTCTTTAATGGAAACTTATTCGAATTCGGGCCTAAAAGTGAAGAACCACTTTCTCAAAATACAAACTGGACAATTAACCCAAGACAGATCTATGTGTTTGTAAATAATCAGTAATAGGTAGTTAATTTGTGAAGATGTACCAAATGGAACATTTCCACGCAAAATTTCTATTTAAACATTTTGAGATAAAATAAAAATGTTGCAAGACATCTCATACCATTTAAAGGGGAGGGTGAAAGTATGAAAAAAGCATTGTTCATTACATCGGCTATTGTTTTGATGCTCGTGGTTGCAAGTTGCGCGTTACTCGAAAAGCAACCAAAGAGTGTAACGGTAGATGGAACGTTAACAGATTGGGAAGGGTATCTCTACACAGACAACGCTAATGATTCACAATGGGGAGGCAACAACGAAATTTACCAAGCGGGTATTCGCTTTGATGAAAAAAATCTTTACATCGCTGGTGTATTTACAAAAGAAAATATGAACAATTTAATGGTCATGGTTGATCTTTCCGGTGTGACAGGTGCATCTGATACAAGCAACCATCCGTGGAATAGAAAGTACAAATTTGAAAATGGTGATGTAGATTTTGTATTGGAAACATGGGGGGATGGTTACACCGCTTGGACCTTTACAGCCAGTGAGGCTACAGAGGCAACAGGAACTTTCGCAAATACTACAACTGAGGATGGTAAGAAGATTGTCGAGTTTGCTATTCCACTTTCAAAACTTGGTGTTACAAATGCAAGTGGACTCTCTGTGAAAGCGGTCTTTGTCATTACCGGTGGATTTGATCAAGGTACACAATGGGCTGGAGATTTCTACCCTAATCAAGGATTTGAAACTGGGAGTGGTGGTTACGAAGCACCAATAGTTATCAAAAATGTTGTCACATATCCGACGCAGAAATAGCAGTAAATGTATTTGCTCTTTGAGGATACAAAAGGGGGCTTTAAGCCCCCTTTTTGTAAGATAGTTCACGAAAATGGTGAATAAATGAATAAAGATGAATTAATGGCAACTTAAACTTATCAGTGACTCAGCATCGAAGGTTCGGAGGTGATGAATTGTGAAGGTCCGTTGGATGGGTATAAAAATCTTTGTAACAATAACAATTTTACTCCTTTTCGGTGGATGTATGAAATTGCTCAATCTCCAGATACCCGATGGCATTTACGTTGTTGGAGAGTGGAACGGTTGGGTACCTTCAGATTCCGATAGGATGATTTACAACGATACCGAAAAGTGTTATGTCTTTGAACTACCGACGGCATCTATGGTCTTTAATCAGAGCAGATCTGGGAGTGAGTACTCAATAGGTTGGTATAAAGTGTTGTACAAAGCAGGTGGAACAACAAAGGTGTCATCGGCCATCCCGGTTTGGAAAGAAAATTTAAATTCAGATACATTAACGATATACGCAAGCCCCACGCTTATAATCAACGACCAACCACGAGGGGTTGGTGATAGCGAAAAATTTAAGGTGATTCAAAGTAAATGGTACGTTGGTGGAGAGTTCAACAACTGGAACCTTTCAACTGGAGAGATGACATGGGATGAAACAAGACAAGTTTTTGTCTACACTCTTTCAAACTTCAACGCAACAAAAAAAGACTATCAATTTAAGGTGACAAGAAACGTAAGGGATTGGAAACCTTGGGAATTCAACTTCGATGGAAAAAAATACGATGCAGGATTTGACAATGCCAAATTAAGTTTGGAAGGTACCGGTACTGTGGATATAGAAATAACCTTAAACCCTAAGTACTCTCTGATCAAAACATCCGTTGTATACAAGTGAGGTGAAAAGTGTGAAAGAAAAAGATAAAACTCTCAAAATTGTCAAGAATACAGCTTTTATCTTAACTTTTTTAACGATTTTAATAGTTCCGCTTTCTTCTACTTTCGCTTTGCAAACAAACTACTCAGCAAAATTTGAATTCACTTACGATTTTTCAGAAGATAACTTAAATACGAATCTTAGTACAGAATTTAGAATTAACGCCAATGCATTTGGGTCTGGATACGATTTATCCTTCAGTTTAAAAGATACAAGTCTTGAATCGGCAAAACTTGTGATCAAAAACGACGCATTTAAATTATCACTTTACGATAACACAACGTACGGTTCTACACAGGATCCAATTGTGTTATACAAAATCAACAGTGGTCAAAATGGATTAGAAGTCGAAATTTATCCTATTTTTCCAGTTAAATTGACATTTTTTAATACATTGAATCTGATGCATGCTCAGATGAATTTTCCGGATACGTTACTAATTATTGGTAAAAGAGATAACTTATTCGATGCGGCCATTTACTACAACAAAACTTTTGGAAGTGTCAACTTCAAATCCGAGATAGCTGCGCAGGATTTAACGCACTTTAACGTTAAAAATTCTCTTTTGTACACGCAGATATCTGAAAACAATTATAGATGGGGGGGCACTTACATACTTGCCGGTGCAAGCGATACGAGTTTTTCGTACAGTTCGCAGGTTATTAATCAACAAAATATGGTGAATCTGTGGCACAGGTTCGGCTCGTCACCTTCTTTCAATACGTACATCAATACTCACTTCAATTTTGCAACACTTCCAAGTGATCTTGATAAGAACACGGAAGTGGGATTAGATGTAAATTTTGGGCAAATATATTTAAATGTTAAGAAAACAGGTGTTTCGAATGTTACAGGATTTACGCCAGATCGGTGGGGAAATTTCTATTTCGCTTTTGGTAGCAAGTTCTCACTTTTTGATTTTTCTGGTAACTTAGGTTATGCTTTTGGAAAACCTATTCACAATTCGATTAATACGTTAGGTGAGCTTTTTTATCTCGATGTCAGTAAGAACTTTGGTAACATTTCGCTTTTTTCAAAATATCAGAAAGTCATAGGTTACTACGAAGAGAAGGATTTCTTCTACTCTGAAATTAAATTCACTGGCTTTGCAAACGGCGAGGTTGCACTGAGAATTGGCGACGGTGATTTTGAAAGAAAAGACGCATTTAAGCCTGTTGGTGGTGTATATTTCAGTCTTTGGTGGTAATGTGTTCGTAATTTGGTGGGAATGAGAAAGATAGATAAAATGATATCAGGAGGTGCGGTTAATGAAGAAAACGCAGGTTGGTAGCATCGTTGTAATTTTGCTCATTGTTATATCAGCATCACAACTATTTGGAGCTGTGGAGTACAAGGAAGGGAAAGTGGTGTTCACATTCAAAGCAGATGCAAGTATCGTTTACCTTGCTGGTAATTTCAACAATTGGAACCCAACAGCATGGCCTATGAAACTTGTCAACGGTGTGTGGACTTACGAAGTGGAATTGAAACCAGGGAGTTACCAGTATAAATATGTCATAGAAGGTAAAACGTGGAAAGAAGATCCGGAAGCGCCTTTGTTTGTGGATGATGGGTTCGGTGGGAAAAATGGAGCGTTTACGTTAACTGAAGATGGAAAAATTATCGGAATTTCTTCCCAACAAACACCTTCGAAAAAGTATGAATTAAATACCAAGCGTGAAAATACGATCTTCGTAGATCAAGATGGTTACGTTGTAATACGGGTCTACGCAAAAGATGCAAAGCATGTTTTCATAGCCGGTTCATTCAATAACTGGAAAGACAATGATACGGAGTGTTACTATGTCGATACTGGTTGGTGGGAAGCCGTACTGGAATTAACGCCAGGCATCTACGAGTACAAATTCATAATCGATGGTAATTGGATGGTTGATCCAAACGCATTTGCGTTTACCGATGATGGATTCGGTGGAAAAAACGGTGTGATTGAAGTAGCTAAAGAAGGTGGAAAGCTATTTGTTCGGGCACCTCAAGGTGCGGTAACCGTAGATGAGAAGTCATCTCAACAGAAAGTTCAAGTTTTACAAGCAAATGCAACTGAGACGGTTATCCAAAAAGTTACGTCAGGTCTTTCAGTTGTTGGGAAAAATGTTGTATTCGCTGTAAAGAAAGAAAATGCGCAAGAAGCCTACCTTGCGGGATCATTTAACAACTGGAATGCAAGAGCTTTGAAGATGCAATTTGTTGAAGGTTACTGGCTGGCAAGTGTACAATTGCAACCAGGCATCTACAGGTACAAGTATGTCTTTGTAATAGGTGGAACAGATACATGGGAAGAGGATCCCAACGCACCATCTTATGAGCCAGATGGTTACGGTGGGAAGAATGGGGTCTTTAAACTCGTAGAGAAAGACGGAAAACTTGTAATTGAAGGTGTTGAAGAAAAGGGTGGGCTTCCCGTAAAAGGAGAATACACATTCAATTATCAGTATAAAACAAGTTCAACACAGTATCTCGTTTCTAATACTTTCTCCAACAAACTTACTTTGACATTTAAACCGAACCAGGAGAGTGCGATAAGTGTATCTTACGATGGCGCTGGAATTTCAACGGCAAGTCTAAAATTTGCTGCAAATGGATATTCGATTAATATGTTCTACAAATCACCGTACACGTTCTTTTCAGATCAGGGCTTATATTCGTTAGGTAAAAAAACGGGATTGAGTACCCAAATAAACGTAACAGAGACAGTATCGTTGATGGCCGGTGTGGGATATGAGAGTGGAAAATTACCATGGATCGTTGGCGTGATTACTGATAACTTTAAACTTTATGTCTCAGATAAGTACTTTTCCGAAGATTTGGGTTTCATTGGAGAAATAAAAGTGCCGAGTTTTTTCAATCTGTCTTTCTGTGGAATGTACAATCTGGACAACTCAATGTACGCGAGTATTTCTCTGAGTAGCAAGCAATTTGGGCTCTATTTATCATTTAATGGCCTAAGTATGAATCCAAAAATTTATAGTATGTTCGGTGAAGACAAAATCACTATTGGAGGAAAATACGATTTTTATTATGGCAATATGGAATCATACGTAATTTACACTACGAAGGAAGCAGAATGCTATTTGGGCACGGACCTTTCAAATGTTGAATTCAAACTAATGTTGCTCAGTGAGAGCAAAGATTTGGGGTTCGGAATAAAGACATCACCTGCGAATTTCATGAACAATACGTATGTATCCGTGTTCGGAACTATAAGATTTTAAAAATACTACAAAAAGAAAAAAAGCACTTCTCCAAAGAGGGGAAGTGCTTTTTTGTTGCGTTTTTTGCTAACTTTTATGTTTTATATGTGTTTAGTATTGAACGTTTTCAAGTTTTATCTGTCTAAAAAGTATACTGCTGTTCGAGAAGATACCATCTTGAATGGTAAAAATAAAAAGGAGAAGGTGAGTTTATGAGAAAAGACCTTTATTTAGAATTAGTTGTAGTTGTTCTTTTGCTAATTTTTACGATATTCTCATGCGTTCCCAATGGTGGAACACCGGCTACAAATGTTGTAACCGTACAAACGAACAAGCATGGTCATATAACAAATATAGAACTTGTTTATGCAAAAGATGGGTTAAATGGTACATGGACTAAGCTCACTGGAAGCAATGGAATTTATAAATTTGAAGTTAAAGACCCAGATGGTTTGTACTCTGTAGTAGGTGTGGATAAAACATACAACGAAGCTTCCGAAGTTATATTTTTCAACACAAAACTTAGCGAAACAAACAGTGTATTTCTCGGACCGTTCACGGCAACACAAGAAGATGTTTCAACAATTACAGTGAATCTTTCAAGCTCATATAATGGAAAACAAGCATCTTTCTTTTTCTTGCACGAACACAGATTTCCAATAATAGAATCTGGAGGATTAATTGCCGATGGTATTCCAAAGGGCAAGGGTGATGCAGTGATTTTTGTTGGTACTCCATGGAGTGAAGCAGGTGTTGAGAAAATAGCTATAATAAGAAATTTAGAAATTAATTCTGACAAGATTGTTACTTTGAACGATTCGGACCTCAAAGACGTAGAACCAGCACAAGTTTTTCAAAATATTTATTTGAATTGGATTGTTGGCGGTACAAGTCATGTATTTGGTACGAGGAATACGAATGGAGATCTTCACAAAATTCCAGCTTCGTTGAAAACATCATCAGATTTATATAATTTCAGCTACGGAGATTGGGTAAACAACTTTGATTACTATCAATACCAAAGCGATTATCCCTCAAGTTCCCCATTTGCAACAGCCACGATTAATCCTACAAAACTTTCAGAAACAATCCTTTCAACTCAAACAACGACGGATGGCATGAGAATTTCCATAACACCCCATAACGCAAGTGTTTCAGGATTAAGTACAACTTTTTACCTTTTGGATGTTAAAAGATATAAAGATGTGAGTGATTGGGGCTTTCCAATAGTTGATGTATATTACAAAGTTTACATTTCTTCCGGGTACCTCCAGGCTATTTCGAATAATTACAACTTTCCAAAGATTACTGGGGATTTTGAGAAATTTAATTTGGAAGATAAATATTTTGTCCAAGGAATCGTTGTAACTTCATCAAATGGTACACTTAAGGATTGCTTTGTACCAAAAAATAATCTCAAGGTACTTAACCAATGGTGAAATACAAGTATCCTAACGAATAAATAAAAACACCCCCTCAATCGATATAGTTAAACTGTTGAAGGGGTGTTTTTCTTAGCCTTTTATTGTTTTTGACTACGCTCAGGAATATGGAAACGAAAAGAAAATTTTTTAATTATTTTATTTGTTTTTATAGTTTTTATTTTTATATTCCTTAATACCTTCACCAAGTATTTTTACGGCTTCTGCCAACTTTTCTGCCTCAAGTACGTATGCAATTCTTATTTCGCTCATTCCCGCTCCAACGGTTGCGTAAAATCCACTCAAAGGTGATACCATTGTTGTTTTTCCATCTACGTTGAATTCTCTTAGCATCCAGATGATAAAATCTTCCGCATTATCAACTGGTAATTTTGCCGAAAGATAAAACGCACCTTCTGGCTTGTGTACAACAACACCTGGTATTTCCTTCATCGCTTGGTATGTTGCATCTCTTCTTTTTTGATATTCGTCTCTCACCTCGTTTGTGTAATCCTCACCTAAAGTAAGTAGTCCAATGGCACCGTATTGTGTTATTTCAGCTGGACATAACCTTGCTTGAGCGAATTTCATGGCGTTTTTATAGAATTCTTTGTTCTTTGTAACAAACGTACCAATCCTGGCACCACATGCACTGTATCTTTTCGATATACTATCGACCATTATTAGTTGTTCCTCAATGCCTTCAAAGTGAAATGCGGATATATGCTTTCTTCCGTCGAAAGTGAATTCTCTATACACTTCGTCAGATATTATAATAAGGTTATGCGCTTTAGCAAAGTCAACAATCTGTTTCATCTCTTCGTATGTGTAAACGGTACCTGCTGGATTGGATGGATTCGAAAAGAGGATTGCTTTTGTTTTTGGCGAAACAACTTTTTCGAACTCACTTCTTGGCGGTAATCTGTAACCGTCTTCCGGATGAGCCGTCACAGGTACAAGTCTAACGTTTAGATAAGAGGCAAATCCCATATAGTTTGCGTAGAATGGTTCTATTGTGATCACCTCATCGCCTGGATCGCAAACAACACCGAGTGCAAACATTATTGCTTCACTACCACCGTTTGTGACCATTATCTCATCAGGTGTAACATGTATACCATGGTGCTCATAATATTTTGAAAAAGCTTCACGGAGTTCTAATAAACCTTGTGAATGTGTGTATGCCACTACGTCTGGCCTGAATTTGTCTATGTATTCATACCAAACCTTCGGTGTCTTGATATCTGGTTGTCCGATATTAAGATAGTAAATCTGTATTCCACGTTTCTTAGCTTCGTCAGCATACGGAACCAACCTTCTTATTGGACTTGCGGGGGTTTCTTGTGCTCTTTTTGAAACCATTTTTTATGCCTCCTTATATGTATATTTCCTCTATGCTTTCAACTTCACTCATCTCAAGCGGTTTATCATGTAATACCTCAAGATAAGCATAAGCCTCCGTGTAAGAAATATCAAGTATCGTAACCCCCATATAGCTCAGTTGTTGCATTTTCTTTCCGTAGGAAAGAAAATCTATCTTTAATTTTTGTTTATATGCTCTTTGTTTCACAACTATGCTTCCTATTTCTAGTGCTTTATCAATAACCTTTTGTACCGCTTTGGAATAAGCTTCAATCAAACCACGTACCCCAAGTTTCACACCACCAAAGTATCTTGTCACAATAACGGCTACGTTAAGCAATTCGTTTTTTCGTAGAGTATTTAACATTGGAAGGCCAGCACTCCCCGAAGGTTCTCCAGCATCGGATGAAAATTCGATAATTTCACCGTGGACTATCAACCTGTAAGCAGGGCAATTATGAGTTGCGTTTTGGTATCTCTTAGAAATAATTGAAATAAATTCTTTTGTCTGTTTTTCGTTATTGGCATGGGAAATCGTTGCTATAAAGATAGACCGTTCAATATTTATTTTTTCCTCGATTATTCCATCGATAGTTTTGAACCTTTCAATGTCCATATTTTTTCGATGTACACCTGCCCACTGTCCAAGTTATAAAACTTAACGTGCAAGTGTTCTTCGTTGACTTCCATAACCATAACGCTTCTTGGTGTATTTCCCTTTGGTAGAG
The DNA here is from genome assembly GCA_049970055.1 of Fervidobacterium sp. GTDB lineage: Bacteria > Thermotogota > Thermotogae > Thermotogales > Fervidobacteriaceae > Fervidobacterium. The sequence continues at coordinate 5,006 of JBMFNR010000002.1, read as the reverse complement.
TTGTACTACCTGGATTAATAACGTACTGACCATTCATTTCTTCTATCTTTGCAATATGCGTGTGACCGTGAATCAAAAAATGCACGTTCTTATCTTTTAAAAATTCTTTCACATCGTTTTCTTCGAATATTTCACCATGGACAAGCAAAAAGGAGAAGTCACCAAAATACTCCATGGAAATCTTTGGCATCTCCTCAACTCCAAGTACTTTCAAGTCTACATCCGCATCGCAATTTCCCCTTATGTAATTTATGTTGAAATTTTTCAACCTTTCCGCGAGTTCCTTTGGATCGTATTCGTCTGGAATAGGATTTCTTGGCCCATGGTAAAGTACATCGCCAAGATGAAAAATTCCATCGAATTCGTCAAGTTTAAAGTTCTTCTCAATATCTTTCCAGGCTCTCATTGAACCGTGTGTGTCGCTAACAAACAACAATTTCATAATTTTCACTCCTCACCTTTGAGCTTACTGAGTCTTCTGTACTTATTTACAGTTCTTCTGGAAATGTTTATACCCGTTGATTTCAGTAGTATAGATAGCTGTTTATCTGTAAGATTGCTATCGATTTTAAGAAGTTCGTTTATTTCGTTTATTATCAGCTGTGGGTTAAGAATTCTTCCGAAGAATATTCGCAGTGGTAATACACCTCTTGGAGTGTTTACATACTTATTTCTAACTGCCCTGCTGATTGTTGAAATGTTGAGTCCTAAAAGTTTAGATACATACCGCATAGTAAGAATCTGAGGATATTTTCTGTAACCTTTAAAAAATGGCTCGTTAACACTCTTTACTATCTCACATATTTTCCGTAAAGTTTCCTCTCGCATCTGTAAAGCCTTAGAAATGATTGGATCTTTTACTTCTATTCTTTTAACTATGATTTCACTTTCTGTGATTGTTACATCGGGTAAGATGTAATCATTTTCTCTTTCCGAAGAAAGTTGTTGAATTTCTTCTGAAAAAGCTTCGTAAATTGTATCTATTATCTTTTGAGCTTTTTCAATCGAGATGTTAAATCTTTCCGCAAGTTCGTTGGCATTTATTCTAAGTTTGCCCTTGCTGTCTATATTGTATACAACATACTCTGCTATGTGTTCTTCCTCTTCAGGGAGTCCCAGGAATGGTATTAGCATTTCAAGTTCTTCATGAAGATTTCGCGGTGAGGCGTAATAATCGGCCTCTGAGATCAACTTTTCTTTTGTTTCGTATTTTTGCGACAAAAAATAAATTGGTGCTTCAAGCACCTGGAGATATATGTATTCTTTTCGTGTAAGCGTTAGTTTCTGTTCTATCTTGGGGCCTACTCTTTTAGACTTTTGGCTATTTGACATGCTAGATGCACATTATTTTTGAGTAATTCTATATTTGCTTTCAATGTTTTGCCGTTGCTAAGTTCTGCAATTCTTGAAAGAAGATAAGGTGTCACCAATTTACCCGAGATACCTTTTTCAAAACACTCATTTAACGCTTGCCTAATATAACCCTCAACTTCTTGCTCTGAAATTGAGAATTCTTCGGGGATTGGATTGGCGACGAGCAATGCTCCTTCGATGCCAAGTTCTCTTTTTGCTTTGAACACCTTTGTTACTTCTTCAGGGCTGTCCACTCGGTGTTCCAATGTGAAATCTGACAATCCTTCGTAAAATATGGGGAATCTATTTGTTTTGTAACCTAAAACAGTGACTTGAAATGTTTCAAGAAATTCGATCGTCTTCTTTACATCGAGTATAGACTTGCACCCCGCGCTAACAACAATAACGTCACTTTTTGCCATCTCTGTTATATCTTGCGAAACATCCCAGTCACCAACGTGTACACCACCAATACCACCCGTTGCAAAGACGTCGATACCTACAATTCTTGCGATACGCATAGTTGCACTGACGGTAGTTGCAGCACTCTTTTTTACGCCAACTGCGTACGCAATTTCTCTTGTGCCAATCTTTAAAGGTTCATCTTTTAGCATCTGATTTATTTCTTCATCGGACATACCGACGATGATTTTACCTTTCAGTATGCCTATCGTCGCTGGAACCACACCATTTTTCCACGCGATATCTTCAAGAATTTTCGCTGTTTCTACGTTATGAGGATAGGGCAAGCCATGTGCGATAACGGTACTTTCAAGCGCAATAACGGGAGTATTGCTTTCCAGCGCTTTTCGGACCTTTCCAGAAAGAACTATGTTTTCCATTTTCAAGCACCTCGTATTCTCTTAACTCTCTCACGCACTTTCTTACAAATTTTTTATTATCTCTGGACAAGTTCTTATTTTACCCGAAGTGTAGCTAAAAATTCTCCAAGATCTTTTATATTTACATATATATCGTAATCTCCTTCTGGTAATTTGCCAAGCGATATTGTTTTCGATGGTGTCGTAAACGCTTGCGTAACCATATCGCCTTTCCCAGGTCTGTAAAATGTACCTGTTATGGTTATCTTGCCACGCTTTTCACTAACGGGGAAAACGATATCTGGATCATCTAATTCGATTCTGTACCCACCCGTTGGGAACGTTCCTGCTATAATTTGTACAAAGATCTCCTCACTGCTGGTGGCGTACATTCCCTCGGTAATTTCTTTGAAACTATCATTAGACCTTTGAAGTATTCTCACCATAGGACCTCCAATATCGCTCGCTGTAGGACTCACAGCCTCTTCGGGATTTTTTTCCCTCTCTTCTGGTATTAATACGTTGTTGATGTATATCTTCATATTACTCGGGCACAAAACGAAGATAGGCTTAAGTCTAATGTACGATCTGTCCCTGATGCCTCGAAATTCGTATTTGTATTCTTTCTTTGCGCTTTCATCTAAGATCTTGACGTCGAATTTAATAACATCATTTCCCGGTTTAAAATACCAGGCTTTGATAATATATGCCTTAACGTCCTCCGAGAATAACTTTAAATACTGCACGTTAAAAGTTTTTGTACCAGTTGATTTATAAAGCGAATCTGGGAGAGAAGCTTCGACAGTTTTGACAATCACAAATTGCTGTGCCAAGAGTATAATTGCAGTTAAAAATATAAACAGCAGGGAAAATACTTTTTTCACATTCCTCACCCCCGGTGAGATTAATTCGAGTTGATATTTATACTTTAGATTTCAGTCAAGTTACTATGGTTCTCCTAGTATTTTTGCTTTTTCGACTTATTTTCATACATCATCTTGTCTGCAATTGCATATGCATTGTCAAATGTATTTCCATCAAGGGATGCGAATCCGTATGAAAAACCTAATCCAATTTCGTTGCGGGATACATTATAAATTCTTTCCATCATACCACTCACATCTTCTGAGTTTGTTATTATACAAAACTCATCCCCACCTAATCTTATAAAGTAATCTTCTCCATGTCTGATGTGTTTTTTTACGATTTGAGCGAATTTTTTCAATATTTCATCACCGTAGATATGTCCGTATTTGTCATTTATTTCCTTAAACCCATCAAGGTCAAAAAGAATGAGAATCCCACTTGGTTTTACGTGATCTATTATCTTCCTGTTGTATGTTTCTGTCAATTTGTCTATTAAATTCTCCCTCTCGAAGAACTTTTTACTTTCGGATATATGCTTGAACTTTCTCACAGTTAATGTGCCTATGTAAGTGGCAAAGATAATTCTTCCGTAAACAATTGTAAGTTCGCTTGGAAGTTGAGATGTTATGACATAAAGCGTTTGGAGAGCCGTTAAGATGAGAAATATCGTCGGAAAATAGTAATTAATCAGCTTATACTTTATTATATTCCAAAGAACAACAAACATCATTGCAAAGGCGTAAAGATCTATAAAATTCAGCAACTTATTTATGTTGTCACCACTTGGTGCTGAGAATAAAGCGATTGCAAAGACTGTTGGAAAGATCAATAGCAGAATCTTTTCAAAACGCCTTAATGGTTTTGTTGATTCCTTCAATCCGAAATATATAAACACGATTCCAAAAGCCGGAAAAACCAAGCTTGAAATTTCTGCAAGCAAGTAAATAATCTGACTGCCTGTTGTTTCACGATAAACAAATTGTGATAATGATAGAATTGTGAAAATCATTCCAAAACCTATGTAGAGATAACTTTTTCTTTCAAATGTATCAACAACTGCATATGCAAAAATAAGAAAATACGCGATAATAGCGATCATCCCCACTGATATTATTCCGATATCATTCCTTAAAAGACGTATCCAATATGTAGTTGTTCTAGCATTTTTTACGTCTGTGACATACGGTTTATATGATAAACCATATCCGACTACACCATAGAGGACTAATCTTAATTCGTTTCCCTGTTTTAATACATTCTTTGGTATTTCTTGAACAAAGGCAGCTGGCCAAAGGTTCCCGCTTTCTTTGTCACCAAATGCATTTAAAAAATTACCGTTTACATATATTTCTATCCTATTCGCTATAACCTTTTGGATAACTAACGCGTAATCTTTATCAAAATCTGATATACCAAATTTCCCAATAAGTTCAATCTTACTCGGTCTTTCGATTCTTTGAAAAAACGGAATTTCATAATTCCACTCCCCAATTACAACATCTCGAGGCTTCGTGGCAATCTCAAGTAATAAATCAAATAGTGCAAATGTACCTATCGCTATAATTGTTAAAAACAGTATTTTAATACTAAACTTTGTGTTTCTCATAAAATCACCCCAGCATCCCAGTTACTTTTATAACAATTATATCACAATTGCTCCAAAACTTATATTCTTAACTTTTTTTATTGAATTGCAATTGTTTTGTTAACGTGTCGTAAAAAAAGCAAACAAACAAACAAAAACCCCCCGGATCAATTAGGATTTTGTTAACCAAAGGTATTGATAAATTTCAAAAACCATATTATCTTCTTAAATAGGGGACACCCCCCAATATACTCTCAATAAGGAGGTATCCCGATATGGCTAATGTCCAACTCAAATGCCCTCATTGCGGCTCTTCTAACTTCATCAAAAACGGTCATGATAAGTTCAAAAACCAAATCTTCTTTTGTAAAGACTGCAAG
>JBMFNR010000001.1:0-661164 GCA_049970055.1 Fervidobacterium sp. | reverse complement strand
AAATATTTTAACAAAATTAAAGGTTCATAAAATATTGTTGTTTTAAACTGGAAAATGAATTATAATATAAAAGGTGGTTGATATTTTAATAATCATACTAAATAGAAGTAACTGTGCAAATTTTGATTAAATTAAAAAGGAGGAGTTTAAGGTATGGAATACTTGAAGCCATCAAATCTTCTGAATCTTGTTATTTCACCAACAAAAGTATTTCAGAAAGTCAAAGAAAAGCCAGACTTTGTCATTTTTTGTTAGCTCAATAACCACTCCTAATTGACAAAGTCAAGAAAAAGAATTTGACACCTCCAGAAGGCTTACATTGTATTTAAATTTCAACTTTTGTGTTATGACTATAAATAACTTTACGTAAAGTATAAAGGCCTATTTCTTACAATATTAAATCAACTTTTGATTGTGATTATGTATCCTGAGCGTTTGAGAGAGTATATAAAGGAGATAGCAGTTGTCAGTTCGTGTTTTTAAAACTGCTTTTACAAAAGTAGTTAAAAAACAGATAAAAAAAGAAAATACTATAATTATGCGTAAAAAATATTAAAATAGTAATAGTATGGCTTTAAAATCCCACTAAAAAACAAAAACACCATTTACTCTTGCTGTCTCTTAAACTACTATTTGTAAGAGAATTATATTTTTCTTAATTATTATCACCCAGAGATTCTATTGATTCTTTTTGAAGAATATCTACATATTCTTCAACATCTCTTAGTATTCTCTCCACCATTTTCTTATTTTTAACTTTATAGAATATGTGCAAACTAACTTTTTTGTTTTCTAAAATTCCTGCTTCAGAAAGTATCTTAAGATATTGAGAAAGATTTGTAGGATAACTGGATAACCTTTATTCTGATAAGGCATACAAAAGGAAAGAAAGACAGGCGCATTCCAATAGTTGACAAGTCGCTTGTCAAGCTTTTGAAAGGCTATATCCGCGGGATCCCGCTTGAAGATCCGCTTTTTGAGATTTCTCGACGCAGGGTTGAATTATTGGTCAAAGACTTGGCAAAGAAAGCGGGAATCAAGAAACCGATTCATCCTCATACGCTCAGGCACACGGCTGCCACTTTGTATTTAAAGAACGGCACTAACATTGAAAGCATCCGGAGAATGTTGGGCCATGCGAGTTTATCGACGACGCAGAAATATTTGCAGCTGACAGACGAAGAGGTTGCAAAAGATCTATCGAAAGCGAACTGGTGATATCTGGTAAAATAGAGGTAGCAGATGCTGGAAAGGTGATTTTAGGCCGCAGCATAATGAAATAGTGGCGGGAAGTCATGAAAGAAAAATTTATCAAAAGAAGTTTGAAGATAAACTGCTAAGAGTCATTGTTGATGGTGACAAGATAATAAGCGCATATTTTACAAAGAGAATATCGAAATATCTTTCGAAAGGAGAGTCAAAATGAAAATAAATTATTCAAAGGAAGCAGATGCCATATACGTTAGATTTAGCGACAAAAAAATCGAAGATACCGATCAAATAAATGAAGAGATCATAATTGATTATGATAACGATAAAAAAGCGGTTGCAATAGAAATACTTAATGCATCAAGACAGGCGGATATGGGAAAGATAATCATAGAAACAGTTAACAAAAATGTGCTTGTCGGTCATGACAAATGCGAGATATCTCTTTAACTCAGCCATGTTCTAAAAAGTAAAGAATTTCTTGGGAGATTTAGGCTTGGCTTTGTCAATAAAATTGTGTAAACTTCATTTTTTTGAGTATTCATAAGTATTTAGGCACTCCTTCTAATCCTTCTCCCTATAACGGTCAAGTAGGTGTTTCTTTGAACCCTACCTTTTCATTTACATGCAGTTATCCACCGGGAGATAAAATAATTTATTACGTGTATAGGTACATCCCCCACAAGTATGATTCCTACAAATAACATCATAAATATACTTAACTTATTTTAAAAGCCGAATGCTCATTTACTTTAAGCGAAGGGCAGGATGCCTCCGAGATGGCCTCCGCCTGTAAACGACTTACTTACCACGTCCAATCTTTTGAAACGCGCCGAAATAGTCAAACAACTCGAAGAACTGGATTACAATAACGCTTTCTACATCTGGACAGATCAGCCATTTGGAATCTTCCTAAGCCGTACATAAAGGATGGTATCCAAACGGAATAAGACCCGGAATAGACTTTTATTCTCTCTCGAAATAAAGAAGCGGAGTAATCCGCTTCTTTATCTCAATTTTGCCTGCAAATCTGTAAGGAGCTTTATAAGTTCATCCGCACTCGATTTGGCGTGGCTGAAGTAGTCTTTCGATCCCGAAATATCTTTTGATTTGAGCGCCTCAATAACTTTACCACCGTATTCGTGAACTTCCGAATGAAGTGTCTCAACCCTTTTCCACTCGCTCTTTATCTCAACTGGAGGCGTCACAGAATACATGAGTATTCCAAAGTTGCATCTGTGCGGATCTGTTTCTAAGTCCACGGCCTTTCCGTTTTGTACGCCGCTCTCGAGTTTATTAAGCCAGTTTCTGTGCGCATCTATCGCCTCCTGCAGTTGATCGGCGAATTCTACCTTTGAATAAATTGTGTAAGTTGTAAGTTCTCTAACTATCTCTTGGGTTTCCGCTATAGACCTTTCTGCATTTGAGACAAGTTCTTGAAGCTGGGATGATATATCATTTATCTTCTCTTCTATAGAACCCATCGCACTGCTAACTTCTGTTGACATATCAGTTATGTTCTTCGATGCGGCAGTCATCTCTTCGACCGATGCGCTAAATTCCTGGGCACTTGCCGCTATGTTGGATATGTGCGAATTCATCGAGGTAACTGAATCGAGTATCGAGACAATTGTAGAAGTTGTCTCTTCGTTGTTTTTTAGAATCTGGGAAAGTTGTTCATTCACGCTTGATATGTTTTTCGAGATCTCGCCAATTCCCGAGATAACGTCTTTGAGATTATTTCCTATTTTTAATGCCGCATTTTTGCTCTCTTCGGCAAGTTTTCTTATCTCATCGGCCACAACGGCAAATCCTTTTCCAGCCTCTCCTGCACGTGCAGCCTCTATTGCAGCGTTAAGAGCAAGCAGGTTTGTCTGGTCAGATATGCTCGATATCACCGATACCGCTTCATTTATGAGATTGACGTAATTTGTAAGGGATTTTGCCTGATCGCTTATGTGACTTACCTTCGATTTGAAATCATCCATTTTCTCGCCAATCTCTTTAAGGGCTTTCTCCCCCTTCGATGCATTTTCTGAAACGCCATTTGAAGTTTCTGAAAGATCCTGGGCAGACTTTGCAAGTGTCTGGCTTGAAGATGCAACCTCTTCTATCGAGGCGTTCAATTCCTCTATTGCGGCCGAGATATTCTGGACGGAAGCATTAACCTTTTTTAGGGCATTTTCCATCTCGCTGAATTCCGTCGCAAAACTTCTCAGATTTCTTGAAACGGTACTGCTATTTACCGCGTTTGCTCTTATACCTTTAAACAAATTCTTAAGTTGTGATCTTATCTTTTCGAAAATCATTCCGATTCTTAACCCGAGTCTTTTTAATCCTAAATGTTTGTCAAGGCTTGAAAGTTCAACTATGTCAAGTTTTTCTGTCTCGGGTGTTTTGAAATTAAGAAATCTTATTGGCAGGATAAAAACAATGTAGAAAAAGATTGCAAAAATTACTGCCACACCAAGTGCTACAAGAGACGTAACGAGCACATAGGTCATATCTTTGAACACAATTGCAAAGATCGAATCGACAACAAGTAAGGCCAAAAGAATGTACAACAACATCTGAACCTTTTTCATACCACACCCCTCCTTTGATTTTATACAAAATCATCTGATTTATATATACCCCAGAATTTATTTCTCCTATCGGTTCTCAACAAGACCATTGATACCAAAAAATCTGTATTTTTCAATCGAATCTTCTGTGATATCCTTTGATACCATTAGAATGTCTTCTATCGTCGACCATTCCCATCCTTTGCCCCACGCTATAACACAATTTATCCTTATGAGGGTTTTTACGCTGGTTCCGTTCCTTTTGACGCTGTCGTAGAGTTCTATAAGTTTTTTTAATTCTTCATCCGATAATCTCTGTTGTTTTGGTATCATGATTCTATTATATCACTTCTATCGGATTTTGAACCTGCTTTAGTATATCGTATTGCCAGGAAAAAGTTCATAACCTATCGGTCTGCCTTCTTTGTCTACCAAAAGCCTAACACAACCTGTACTTCATTTATCTTGTTGTCTTTGCTAAAACCAAAATTTCTAAGTCCATCGGCTCTACAACTCTCAAAGTATATTGTCGTCACGTCATAAAAAACTATATCAACCACCATCTTAAATAAATCCCTATTTCTCTGATACAGGTATGTCTCTAAATCCTCTTTTATACTGTCAAGAAAATCTAAACACCTGTATAACTGATTTAAATCTATATCCTCTTCAAATCCAAAATATCTATTCTTCTCATGATAAGTTCTCAGTTTGCTCATAGGTTCTATCAATCTCTGTATTGTCATCAAAAAACTTACTTTGTCTGCATCAAATTTTATCTTTCGCCCCCTTGTTGCTCTCTCTTTTAAAAATTTATCTATTTCAAGTTCTTCCCATAACTTTCTGAATACAATGTACCCCCAATTTTTTTATAACTGCATCCGATACATCCTCTTCAGATTCAATAGTAACAGCTTCTGTATTGTCAGTAGTTGTTCTTTCAACAATATCAGATAGTTTTTTTACAATGTTTCTAAAAGCAGGATCATTTTTGAGGAGATCAAGTCTACCAAAATTGAATAGCACTCTTTGCTTAACCTTGCCATTTTCACGATAGTTTTCGACTAATCTAACATACTGGTAACCGCCAGCATTAGTTATTTTGACAAACATATGGTAGCTCATCAAAGGTATTTTAAATAATTATACCACAATATATTCAAAATATAAAGTATTAATAATACCTTTCAGACTCTAATTTGCCACTACAATTTTTAAAATTTTTTATTTTTCTATTTTCAAAACCCGCATAAATTAAGACTTTGTCATTTTTTGTTAGCTCAATAACCACTCCTAATTGACAAAGTCAAGATTTTCCATCTTAGCTGTTTTTCTAATTGAGGGTTTCACAATCAGTTTGGCATTTGGGGTACTTTTTCCATTGACCTACATATTTTCGGATTTAAGAATGCAAATTTGGCAGATAATTTTATCTTGGACATCTTTGATAGGAACAACCATACTTAGCGCTGTGCTAATTTACGTTTATCTGAGAAAATTGCGGAAAATAACAAACGTACAATGAAAAATCAGGCACTTCATCCGAAGTGCCTGATTTTTTCCGAAATGCTAATTATTTTGTGTAACTAAGTTCCAGTTTTGTGGTTGCATTTGTTTTTCCGTGTTCAAAAGTCTCATCGATTGCTTTGTGGGCCGTAAGTGTGATACTAGTTCCTTCATAGGTGAATGACAGGCTATCCCAAAGAACTACGGTGTACGTTCCAGGTTTATGTTTTCCAAGGTAGAACTCACCCTTTCTTGCGACGGGGATCATTTTCAAAACAACTGGTGTAGCGGTTGTATCAGTGCCATTAAATAAACCTATCAAAAGAGGTTCAGTTGGTGCTGCTCCATTTACCTTCACCGTACCCTCGATAGCCCAAAGGTCCTTAAGTGTCCCTCTCCAGCGATACGCAATCCTCGGAACAAGCATATATTCACTTGGGAGTATTTTGATTATACTTCTTGTCCAGTCGATACTGAGTGCAATTTGACCGTCTTCACTTATCGACCAGTTCAGATTTTTTAGCACAATTTTTGTACCCGCTGGATTTGGTAACCTAGCTGGATATTCGGTGTTATTTATAGTAACGGTAGCTTGTGTGATCTCAAATCCTATAGCAAGAATAACGGCACCTTTAGGTGCATCGAATGTAAGCCACCCAACTTCGGTTGAATCAAGTGTCACAAAATCTACAACTTGATCAACAGAGGTCGGCGTAGCCCATTTTGACTCACCAGGTCCGGTAGAGTACTTGTAGGAAAATTTTGAAACTTTCACTACGAGCCTTTGAATCTCTTTTACCCACGGTGCTTCTACCACTTGTGGCAAACCGAGCAGGTTGTTTCCAGAATATTCCTGAGGTTTCACAACATCACCAGAACCTTCTGAACCCGATGTGATGACAACGGAAACTTTCGGGTTTGGAGATAAAAGATCAGAAATTTGAGTGCAACTAAAGACAGTTAAAAGAACAAAAACAACCGACGTAACTAAAAGTACCTTCTTCATAAGATATACCTCCTTGTTTAGTGGTTATTGTCACGCTAATACCACGTAGTTATACCCACTTAATATTATACTACAATCCAAGTTATATTATACTACAGTCAATTTTAGAAAAAGCTTAAAACATTGACATTATTTCTAAGTATTTTCTAAGGTTTATTGTAGTATAATGTAAGTGGAATTGAAAATCGAAAGTAAAAATGAGTGAGATTGCAATGAAAGGAGTTGATTTGTATGTGGCGATGTTTTAATTATGGATTTTTCGGATTTCCATTTGTGTCGGCCGGGCTATGGTGGATAAGACCATTAGTTTCATTCGGATTGTTTCTGCTCGGTATTTTTATCGTTTACAAACTTTTCTTTTCAAGATTACCATTATTCCGAGCTAACGAAAAAGGCACGTACGTTTCGATATTGAGGGAACGATTGGCAAAGGGTGAAATAACGGAAGATGAGTATAAACGCTTAAAAGAGCTTATTGAAGATAAATGGTCTTGAGGTAAACGTTAAAATAATCCAGTACCACCTATCCTCCCCTCCCAATGGAAGAAAATCCCCCGAAAGGGGGATTTTTATTTGTTTTTGAGTTCGAGAAGCTCTAAAGCATGTTTTATGTACTTGTTTCTCATAACGATCTCCCAAATCATACTACTCTTGTAGTTTTCTATCATTAACAATTCTATGCCTTTATCTATACCAATGTATACATTCGATACCCAATTTCTGTCCATATTATAGGCATCTTTAAAACCGTATGCACCCCAAAGTTCCGCCACCTGATCATAATAATACAGCACAGTTCTCTCAACTATTTCTGGTACAAAAACAATGGAACCTATCGCTCCACATGGTGGAACTGTTCCATCTACGAAGTGTTGTGTGTTGTTGTTCCCGGAAGGTGGAGCGCCAAAATCTCCACGATAACCATCTGGTGAATCACATGCAGTTAATCCCCAAGAGTGTTCATGCAACGTCTCGAACTTACTGTGCATTTCTTTGCAGTACTCCCAGTTTGCCATGGAGGCTTTTATTGAATTTTCATACCAATTTATTCCGTCTTTGTCCTTTAAATTTCTGAAATCTATCCAGGCATGTGAAAATTGATATGTAAAAAGAGAACCAGTGTATGTGTAAATCAATTCATACCCTTTGTATTTTCCAATATCCCTGTGGAATGAATAATAAACATCCGGTTGTATAGGATGTGTCGGTGACGCAACGCCTAATATATACATTATGAGTTGTTCAGCATATCTGTCCCAATGCCCCCAAAAACCGCGTTCGTAGCTATAACCCATGTAAAACTGATTTGTCGCTTTGTCAAGGTACCATGGAAAATTAACTCTTGCATATATTTTTTCGAATAGGCTGTACACTTCCCCACCAAAGTACTCGCCTACTGTTAAAGCACCCATCAAAAAAAGAGCAGTATCGATAATTGAGATTTCCGAGTTCCATGTTCTCCTTCCATCATTCATACTAACAAAATGTAGGTAGAATCCTTCTTTTTGTTCTACATTGTTTAAAAATGTTTCAAGTGTTCTAACTGCACGTTTTCTTCCCTCATCTGTTGTAATCCAACCATTTTCAATTCCGATAGGTATAGCACTCAATCCAAATCCTACTGAAGCAATGCTTGACACTTGTCTATTGCCAGTATTATCTATAATCAAACCGTAGCCACATTTCGTTTCAGAAATCTCATTCCAAAAGAAATCAAAGGAGAGTTTTTGTTCAAGTTCTAAAACATCCTTCGCATTCATCTAAACCATCCCTCCAGGACTATTTGACTTTGCTAAAGCCGAGATTTTTTAATCCAGTATTAACATAGGGTACGCTCATAAACACATCCCATATGAGATCATTTTTGTAGTTCGCTATCATCAATAGTGTTATTCCCTTGTCGATACCTATGTAATCTGTCGCGAACCAGTTCATGTCGAGGTTAAATGAATCTTTTAATCCGTACTTCCCAACAAGTTCAGGTAATTTATAATAATTTTCGATCGCCCAAAGTGATTCCTTTTGTGTAAAAACAATGGAACCAATTGCTCCTGATGGGGCGATAGTTCCATCAATTTTATGTGCCGTGTTGTTATTCCCAGAAGGCGGTGTACCTAGTAATCCATTGTAACCATTAGGTGTATCACATGCTGTAACACCCCAACCGACTTTGAAGCTTTTGAATTTATCCTTGTTGTCTTGACAAAAATAATAATTAGCAAGACTTGCTAAGGTAGAATTTTTATACCAGTTAATTCCCATTTTATCTATGTAATTTCTAAAATCAACCCAAGCGTGTGAGTACTGATAGGTGAATAATGAGCCAAACCAAGAATGTATGAAACTCTCTGTTTTATAACTTCCATAGTTACGTTTAAATGCATAATAAACTGTTTCGTCTATTCTATACTTTTCATTCGGTGTACCCGCTGCAAGTATGTAGAGCATAAGCTGCTCAGCATAAAAATCCCAATACCCTTCAAAACCCTTTTCTGGTTTGTAAGCCATGTAAAAGTAGTTCTTAACAGGATTAAGCATCTTATTCCAATTTACCCGTTCGTACAATTGCTTAGCAAGTTCCCATGCCTGTCCACCAAAGTACTTTCCTGCTGTCAGAACACCACACATAAGAATTGCTGTATCAATACTCGAAATTTCACTTTCCCAAGCTCGCTTACCAGTATTAATATCAAGAAAATGATAGAAAAATCCATAAAAATTATCCAGTTTCAGTAATGTTTTTAACGTCCCAACAATTCTTTTTTCACCATCTTGCCTTGATATCCACTTTTCTTCAACACCAATAACGATTGCGCTAAGTCCAAAACCAGTCGATGCAATGCTTGCTATAGTCGGATTTCCAGGGTATCTATCTCTGACAAGACCATATCCAGGGCTATCTTCATCAACATTAGCCTGCTCTAAGAAATACAAAAACGAAGCCTTATATTCTTTCTCAAGAGTTTGAGTGAGGGCGTTTGAAGAAAATGCATTAAATGAGAAAAACAATAAAAGCAGTAAAAGCGCTGGAAGTATACGTTTCATAATAGTTCATCTCCTTTTATTCATAATCACTCACCTGTAATTCCTGTTCTATCAATACTTTCAACAAACCAGTCTTGCGCAAAGAAATAAATCACAAGGAGTGGTAATATCGTTAGAAGTGTACCTGCCATTACTATAGCCTCGTTTATACTCCTCCCAGAAGCCATATTAGAAACCGACTGATAGATTCTTCGAAATGTATCTTCAAACCTTTGGAGTTGTAACGGCAACGTCGTCCATCTCTCACCTAAATAAAGCGCCGTTATTACGGTATCGTTCCAGTACCACACAAGTGAAAATAGGAAAGATATCAAGTAAGCAGGCCCTGCAGAAGGTGCCACTACTTTTGTAAATACAGTGAACGTTGATGCACCATCGATTTTTGCCGCTTCCTCAAGAGATTTTGGAAACATGTTGAAAAATTGATAAAAGATGATTATAAATATTGCGCTTCTTATTCCCTGAGTAAACGTTGCAGGAATAATCAAAGACCAGATCGTACCAAGAAGGTTTAAGTCCCTGAACATAAGAAATTGAGGAATCACAGTTACTTGTGGTGGTATGATAAATGTTGAAAGAGCCATCGCAAGTAATGCATTCTTGCCTGGAAATTTGAACCTCGAGAATCCGTAACCAACAATCGAAGCTGAGAGAGTTTGCAAAGTTGCTGGAATTAATGTGACTATAAGAGTTTGAATTAACGTTTTTCCGTAATCAAGAACCACCATCGCATCCTTGTAATTCCCGGTGTATAACTTTGTAGGTATCCACTTGACTAAGGGATTTACAAGATCAGCTGTATCCATAAAACTGTACGACAGCATAAATATTATCGGATAGATGAAAACAAACCCAATAAGTAAGAGCATGAAGTACACGGCAGTAATTTCAGTTGCATTTTTTGTTGTCTTTTGGATTTTATATAACCTCATGAGATTCTTCTTGTTCACTTTTTTGACCATGTAAGTTCCCCTCTCGTTACCTAACTCTTTTACTATATATAACACTAATCAAAGCAAACATACCTATCACAATTAACATTGCAAGAAAGTATATCCAAGAAAGAGCAGAAGCATAACCCAAACCTCTTTCAGGCCTATACATATCTACGAGAATTTTTTGAATAATTGGACTTGTCGCAAATGTTGAGATTGTTACTATCGTATATATGATATTTACAAAGGTTAACGGAGCAAGTACAGGCATCGTAATTTTCCAAAGTAATTGCCATTTTGACGCACCATCTATCCTTGCAGCTTCGTAGATACTTTTATCAATTTTCTGTAAGCCCGCAAGGTATATTAGTATTTGAACACCAGAAAACCAAAGAATCATTATGAAACCTGATAGAAACATGTCTAAAGCTTTTGAAAGTACTGTTGGCAAACCAGACTGGATATTTCTTATAAG
The DNA here is from genome assembly GCA_049970055.1 of Fervidobacterium sp. GTDB lineage: Bacteria > Thermotogota > Thermotogae > Thermotogales > Fervidobacteriaceae > Fervidobacterium. Next base: position 650,424 of record JBMFNR010000001.1, on the reverse strand, counting down.
CTGGAAATTAGTTAATCCTTCGAATGTCATAGCACCCTTGCTCGCTAATTTGTTAAAAACAGGTCCACTAGCGATTATCACAGGTAGAAAATATATAGTTCGAAAGATACTTCGACCTTTTATATCAACATTTAAAAGCAAAGACATTATCATTGCGAAGGAGACAATGATGGGCACATAAATTATCATCTGAATAAAGTAATCTACAAGAAGTTGTGGGTAACTTACATCTGTTAAAAACGCGTCCTTGTAGTTTTTCAAACCAACAAAGAACGTTCTGATACCTTCCGCCGTAACTTTAACTTCGTTTAAGCTAAATGTAAATGTTCTTATTAAAGGAACAAGCGTAAAAATTAGAAATCCCACAAGCCACGGCGAAATGAATATTAAGCCATTAATTGCTTCGCGTGTTTTCAAACGCATTTTCATAATTTTTCACCTCTATAAAACTCTCTGGTTCAATTTCCGTTGTGCCAATTTTTGCAGGTTCTTTATTATAGTTAAAAATCAACTTTGCACCATTTTCGTACTCAACCAAATACACATTATCCAAAACCTTTGTCCTGCTACTTACAGGTGAACCTTGGGTTATTTTGTAAGCATTCTTAATGATATTGCAGGAATCAATGATGTTATCTTTCCAATCTTCGAACTTTGTTGAAAACAGATCTTTTGAATTTGTTTCTATAAGCTCTTTTGAACTATTCCATGTGAGATAAAATGATGGAAGCACACCGTATTCTACACACTTTAATACCTGCAATCTATAGTCAGATGAAAGATTTACTGGGTTGGAAAATATTATACGGAATTGTCTAAGGATGTAAGGTACAATCGGTATCAGGTCATCTTCAATTTCGTATCCCGAATTTTCCATCGATACATCAGAAAGAAAGTGCGCATACTTAACAACATACCAGTTATTTCCGAAAATTATTGAATCTTTGAAATTCTCCATTATTTTTGAGTATGCGCTGAGTGTATCCAGTCGTTCGCTGTCTTTTGTAGAGTAAAGCCAAAAGCCTATGCTACCAAGAGCGAATTTATTTATACCGTACTTCAAAAATTTATTTTTTTCGCTCCGGGCTATGTTAACAACTTTATCATTCAAAATGTACTTTCCGTATTGTTCCATCAATTGTTCCAATTTATTTTGAGCTATCAGTGAGTTGCTGAGACTTTTAGACTCCTTCGGTGCTGTCACGTAATCAACGTAGAAATAATACCTACTAAGCTCACTAGGACTGGCAATTACGCTTCTTTCGAAAGGTAAGTGAACAGGTGAACTTATTGAATATCCTCCCTTAGTGTAACCTCTTAGAACAAAAATTCCTTCGACTGAATTTGCCAGTAGTTCCTTTTGTATCTCTTCAAGCTGTCGTTGCGTTGTCATTTTGACAAGATTATATCCAAAAGATGTTTTCTTCGCTTCCGCCATTAATATATCGAATTTTAACAAGGGTTTGGAATCAAAAATTTTCTGAACCGCTTTGTTATCTTCAACGAATTTTCTTGCCAATTTATACTCGTTTGCATTAGTTACAAAATAGTATCTCATTGTAGGATTAAGTGTATTTATCCTTTCTTGTGGGATGGTTATCCCTTGTCCTTCTTTGTTCAAGAGTCTTTTGTGCAGGTCTCTAAGTATAAAACGATTTGTAATCCAGTTATATGGTGTCATTATATTACTTTTGTAGGCATTTATTTCGGAATACAGATCCTTATCCTTTATAATAGCAAGCATGCCGTTATTTGCATACAGAACACCGTACATCGGAATAGCATAGTTCTCCGCACTTCTTATATTTCTATAATAAGAATACGGCAGTACTTCTTTGACACCCTCATCTTCACCGTAAACTCTCATTTTAAATGGCGCAGTGGCTGTATTTACCTTCGAAAGATCAATTAACGCTCCTACTCCATCTGCAAGGATGTATTTACCGTCAACTAAGCCCTTCGATCCACCAAGAAACGGATATGTATAAAGACTCATTAATTTATATGGACCTTCCAATATTTTGTCCACACGAATATCAAAGTACTCATCACCAAAAGTTAAAGCAATATCTAGGCTTGCTATATCATTAAATGTCATATTCACTCGCAGCCTACTGCCATTTATTTCTTTTATTTTAATGTTTGCGTCGCGTGAAGAGTAAATCCTTCGTATATTTCCAGTTTCGTCAAAAAATTCTATAGTTATAGACGAATTAAAAAACATGTTCCAAGTTTCATTTATATCATTATCTTCACTCTCAATGACGCTTTTCCATGTAAAATTGCTCCTTCTGTCGTATATTTTTAAAGCGAGTGTTTTTGTATCAACATAAAAGTCCAAATTTTTTGTACGCACAACTTTATCATAATTCGGAACTTTAAAAACGTAACCTTTCTCAATGTGACTTTTGACAGTCACATTGCTAAATTCCTGAGTACTAATGAACAAGTTATACAAAGCAAAAAAAAGTACTATCACAATAGCTAACTTTATCAGAAACACTACTAATTTCGAATCTAACTTACCCAGCCTTAGCACGAAAAATCAACTCCTCAAACAAAGTAGTGAAAAACGAAATTTCCTCCTTCACAAGCACGAACACAATCATAATTAATATCGTAATAAGGAGCATTGCAAAGAGCGTCAAAAACAGATTTTTAACAGTTTGTGAAAACGAAAAGTTATGCACCTGTGCAATAATAATAATTAGCCAGACAATTGACCACGCCCAAATTACTTGCATCCCAAATTTGTACACAAAAGCTTCGTTCAATGTTAAGAAGTTGCTAATCAAGGCAAGCGGAACTGAAAATATGATATACGGTAAGAATGCTTCTACTGTACCGATGAATATATCTTTGAATCGTCCCTCCCCTTCAGAGATCTCACTGACAAGGTAGTTTGACAAAACAAATAAAAAGAAAAACTTATATGTATCGAAAAACAGTTCCATAAAATTTATTCTCTTTGCATTAAACTCGACAAACAAAGGTGAGCTAACTAGTTTTATGACGATGTTTTCAACGTAAAGCAGTCCGTAAAGACCAATCCCAGTCAAATATGATACCCTATCTTTTCTCTTCATCTCGTAAACTGCGTCAAATGGGTTTCTCAAGAAAAGCAATGAATAGTAAAATTGACCCTTCCATCCCCTAGGTTCGCCTTTATTAACTATCTTTGTTTTTTTAGTTCTCATTTTTATTACTGTTCTAATCAAATCAATTATTGCAATGAGTACAAGGGCTAGGAATACCACTCCAACTGTCTTTTGAAGCCATTCATTTCTAACGTACCAGAAAGCATCAGAGTAACCTTTCGAATCTTGTGCAATTTTGAAATATTCAAAAGCTTTTGAATAGTTCCCCTTCTTAAATTCTATATTTCCGAGTACTTTATATGTGAGAACAAATGCAGAATTTATCTTCAGTATATCCCGCCATATTTTTTCACCTTCAAGGTACAAACCTTGATTGTACAAGTGAACACCTTTAAGTACAATATTACCAAAGTTTGTCTTTTTTAAAAAAATCAACGAAGAATCTTCCTTATCAAGAACATAGATATCACCATCATCTGTGACACTAATCGCTACGGGTGTTCTAAAAAGACCAAGTCTGTTCTCATAAAAATTCTGACCGCCGAAGAGAAAAATCAAGTTACCAAGGCTATCGTAAACGTAAATAAGTCCATTCGAAGTGAGAGCGAAAACATCACCAAGTTTATCAATATCAATATCCACGAAGTTATCGGACGAAAAATCCAGAGAAGGATATATGTTAACGCCGGCCACGTTAAATCTCTTTACAGCATCTTCCATCAATCCTTGAGTTACAGTCCAGACAACGTTTGTGTTATCCACTGCTAAACTTGTGGGTGATGGTGGTCTAATTTTCAGCAACTGTGCCTTTTGTGATTCTGTAAAAAGAATCCTTTGTAAAATCATCCTTAATGTGACCTTAGGTCTATTGGCTCCGAAAAAGCTCAAGAAATTGCCGTACCTATTAAAAACTACTAAACCATTTGTAACCCCTTGACAGACCACGTATATATTTCCCCTTTTATCGGAAGCGACCTTTAGTGGGACAAAATCATTTACTTTTCCATAAATCGGTGAATCTGGTTTAGTTATAGTTAGTAATAACTCGCCCGTTTTTGAAAATTTGTAAACAGCCTGAGCCCAAGAATCTGCAACATAGATATTTCCATCGTCATCAACATGCATGCCAGATGGACCAACTAAAATACCTTCCCCTATTTTTTGAACGATTTCATATTCAAAATTTCCCGCGTTCTTTTCCATAATGTATACAACTGCGTTGTTACCATCTGCAAGATACAATTTTCCATCTTTGTAAAAAACATCTGTTAGTGTTCCTGTGTTAAAGTGTATTTTTTTGATTGGTTCGTATCCATTTTGAATTCTAACGAGTGATTTGTCTATTCCAACCGTATAGGTGTAATACGGTGCATACGAAAGTAAAGATACTGAAATTAGTAAGATTAGAAAAATCGATTTTTTGGGAGATACTCTAAACATACTTACACTCCTTGTAATTTTGTAATTTTAAATATTAGCTCATTTTATCCCTGAATGTGCCATAGTATTCATAACCTTGCTCTGCGTGAATATGAAAATCACTAAATTTGGTAAGAACATTATTGCGGCGGCAGCTGCAGCAATACCAGCACCTGCAATTGAACCGGAAGCACCACTGAGTGTGGACATATAATAAGCAAAATTTTTCAAGCTTTCATCATTTATATATAGCATCGAAGCTTCTGTACTATTCCAAGCAGTCTGAAAGGCGAGTATAGCAACGGTAGCAACAGCGGGCTTTGTTAGTGGAAGTATTATCTTCCAATATATGAAGCAGTCGCTTGCCCCGTCAATCTTTGCAGCTTCTATAAGAGAGTCAGGTATTTGATCGATGAATTGTTTTACAAGAAACAACCCAACGGGCATAGCTAGCACAGGTAAGATATGCGCAAGGAAGTTATCAATAAGACCAAGTTTAGCTATAATGATGTACCGTGGTATTGAAACCGAAATAGGTACAAACATCAAAGCTAAAGTGTTTATCTCAAATATTATTTTTTTCAGCTTAAAGTTCTTTTTGGATAATATGTAACCTGCTGCCGTGCTTACGAAAATCGAAAGAAACACAACAACAATTGATATTACCGCACTGTTAAATAAGTATCTGCTAACAGGTATACCCGAAAGTGTCATTGTATTGAATAAGACTTTAAAATTTTGAAGAGTTGGGTGCCTTACAAATATATGTGGTGGGAATGCGAATAACTCGTTGTAAGGTTTAAATGCATTTGAGAATATGAAGATTAAAGGTAATCCCATAAATATTGCCAGTGGTATTAGCACAAAGTAAAACTTCAGTTGACTTTTGTCAAATTTTTCTGGATTTATTTTTGTACCTTTGAAGGACATAACTGAACACCTCTTTCTTAGGTATAGTTTGCACTCAATCTCTATCCAAAAAGAGTGCCCAAACAAATTTTGAAGAGAGCCATATCATTATGAGCAACACAACAGAGATTGCAGCAGCATACCCCATCTCGTAACGCATGAAACCGAAATCTTCTATATGATTGACTATCAATTGTCCAGAATACTGAGGTGTTGGATTTGATCCAGAAAGCATCACACCGATGTATCCTGCCTGGAACGTTGAAACTACTGACATGACAGCACCAAATAACATTTGGGGTTTCATCATTGGTATAGTTATATAAAATATCTCCTGCCACCTTTTTGAAATTCCATCTATGTATCCTGCTTCATAAATCTCTGGATCTGTGTTTAGAACACCCGCAAGCATGGCAAGGAACCCTACCCCCATACTGCTCCATAATGTCACAATCACCATCGTTGGGAACAAAAATCTTGGTGATTGCAACCACTGTATCGGTTGATCTATGATTCCAAGTCTCAACAAAAGACTGTTAAGGTAACCTGACTTGTCACCACTGAATATTGTTAACCAAATGAATTGCATTGCTACACCAACAGTCATCGAAGGAGAGTATATGATAAGTGAAAGTACTGTTCTTGGCACTCTTGGAATCTGAGCAAGCATCCAAGCTAAGATAAAAGCCAGAAAGTATCCAAATGGTCCAACTAGAAGAGCAAATTTTACGGTATTTGGTAGTACATATTGCATAAAAACACTATCGGTTGTGAAGAGTGTTATATAGTTCTTAAGGCCAACAAATTTCGGAAATTGTATCGTGTTGAAATTTGTGAAAGACAAAAGAACGGCAAGTACAGTTGGCACAATGATGAATACGGAAAACAAAATTATATACGGTGACAAAAATGTTATTATCCACCTTCGTTCGTATTTTTTCATCTCTTTGCACCTTCCATACTCTTCTTTTTGTAAAGTTCCAATACGTCCTCCAAAGAATAGATTTTAAAGGACTTTACAGGTTTACCATCTTTATAATATCCAAATTCTTCAAGTTTTCTTGCAAATTCCTTGTTGATCGTTGTTACGGCATCATCAACTGCAACTCTTAATACTTTACCCTCAAGTACCACTTTGTTCCAAATGCTGCTTATTTCCCTCTCTAGTACGTAACTTGCAGGCATCTTTGGAACCTCTTGTAACCATTTGAATTGCTCTTTTACCGCCTCGAGATCCTCTCTTTTAAGTGGTACATCATCAATGACATATCTATTTGATGGAATAAAGAGATATTCCATACCATACGTACTTACAACCTGGTTTACAAAAGCGCTTTGTGTTTCTTTTGAAAGCCACCATTTTATAAATTTCCACGTTTCCATCGGATATTTCGTGTCGTTGAATATAGTAACAGCCTGCGCGGAACCTGTCTGCCATCTTTCGATAACTTGTCCATACCTAACACCGGGGGAAGGTACTATTGTCCAACGACCTGTCAATTCAGGAGCCGCAATATTCAACTGAATGTACGTTGTAATGTTGCTAACACCGATTGGAATCTCTCCTTTTCTAAAACTCTCAAAAAAATTAGCCACTTGGATGGGCATTCCGTACATGGTAAACAATTCAGTCATTTCTTTGAAAGCTCTAAGTGTTTCCGGGCTATCTATCGCAGTTTTTAGCCCATCGTCTGTAAAAAGTTTGCCATGGTACTGCATTATGAATGGTGCCGTTGTCATCCAAGCTTTGAAAGAAGTTGACCCACCAAGAGGTATGTAGAAGTTCATTCCATTTCTTTGAAGCTCTGGTAGAATTAATTTCACATCATCCCACGTTTGAGGAACTGGAATTTTCAGATAGTTCATGATATCCTTTCTGTAAAACAAAACGTAAAAATCAATTGTCTCCGGTAAACCATAGCAATGATCCTCGTAAAAATAAGGAAGAAGCGAGCCAGGATGGAAATTAATTAAAAAATCTTTGAAATCACTAAATCTTGTTAAATCGAGGGCAGCGCCTCTGATACCCATTTCAAAAGGTATCCAATTGCTTATACCCAGAGCCACATCTGGAGATTTTTTTGCCGCGTTCGAGAGAATCAACTTCTGTTCATCACGCATGATTGACAAGTTAACAAAAACGCCAGTTTTAGGTGTGAATTCCTTATCTATCAACTGTTGTAATATATCAACGTATTGTCTTGGTCTATTAACCCAAACATTAATAACTTTCTTTGAACGAGTGTCTTTGACATTGAACGTTTGCTTCCTAAATGACCCGATGAATCTTTTAACGCCTTCCCAAAAGATTTTAAATATCGGCGGATTAATCGTCTTTTCAAGCGTCGGCCCTTGATATACATATACTTCATCTAAAAGTAGCGGCATTTCTTTCAATCCGTTGTAAGCATTACTAAGCTCTGACATCACAGAACCAGTACCGCCAACTAGAGTATCCAATTTGTTTGGGATAGCATTAACATTTTTAGCTAATCTTTTCAATATTATTTCGGCAACATCGATTGAAATGTACTCCGAGGTAGAAGAGTTACCGTTGATATTTCGAATATCCTTCTTAATCTTTTCAAGTTTATTTATGAAGCCATTGAGGACTTTATCAATATCTGGAAAGTAATCTCTTATCTCCCATTCGGTAAGCTTATCGCTCTCTCCACCAGTTATGTACTTGATTCTTAAAGCCAAATCACTTACATAGTCCATTATTTCTCTTAGAGAAAGCAGAACATCTTGGTAAACTGAGGCACTTACACTAATTTCAATGGTATGTGAACCTTTTCGAAAATAAAAATACGCATCATCAATCGAGCTATTTTCATTGATTACCTTTATGTTTTCTATTTTCCATTTATCCGTGTATGGGAAACGTACCGCTTCAAGACCTTCGAATAGTATGTTTCCGTCAATTTTAATCGTTCTAAATGAAACGCTATTAGGCTTTAAGTCTTGCTTGTACTTGAAGGCTATTTTGTAGTAACCATCTCGTTTGACGTTGAATTCATAAACAACCGTTTGCCCAGGGTATGCCCAACTATTCCCTCCAAAAGTGTTGAGAAATAATTTGTATGTGTCGTATGGGAGAACACTAACATCACGCATCGAAGTTGAATTTATCGATGTTTCACTTTTCATATACGGCTTTTCTGCATCGATTTTAATTAAAGTTGTACTGACATATTTCTCGTTTTTTACATTTTTTACATATTTTTTCAAAGCTTTTGGCCTTTCAAATGACACTTTCAAAAGTCTTATTTTTCCAGAATTCACTGTTATTTTTACCCTATTCTCACCTTGCTTTAACCTAAATAAGAGTGGATATTTGTAAATCTTTGTAGGCTCTTCTAGCACGTAAGAAACTGGCTGGTTTACAACATGTTGAGTGGGAACCATTTCATCTCCAAATCTGTTCTTTGGAAAGTTATATGTATCGTATTCCCAATATTGGAGCAATGGTATCGACTGAGCTTGCAAAAATGGATATTCATTGTTGATTTTAATGGAGACCTCCGGTGGAAACACTTGTTCGGATAGAACCTGATAATCCATTCTCAAATTCCAATATCCGCTCTCCTTTGCAGATACATTGAACTCGACTGATTCACCTGGTTTTAATTCAAGAAAAATCCGGGGAGAGTTCCAGAGGATCTCCCCAGATAATGAAATTTTAGATATACTCTTGAAATATTCAGAATACTCAACAGGTAAAGAGAAAATTACGGTAACTATCAGGGCAAAAGTCAAAAATATAACTTTTTTCAAAACCTTAAGCCTCCAATACTATACCCATCCTTGGGTACTCGTTACTTTGTCATTATCGAGATCTTCTTTATTGCATTTTGATACTGTTCATTGGCGATTTTGTTAAGTTGTTTCGCATAGTCTGCAATGTTAACGGGACCTCTCATTGCGTTCCAAATAACATCTCCAATATTAGCATTTGGATTGTCTCCGACCTTGATACCTGTTGGTGCTGTCCACCTTGATTGTATATATCCCGGAACAATCTTGACACCTTCAATTATTCCAGAAGAAACTTTTGCGTATGCTTCGTCAAGTCCCGGGTATAACTTTTTGACTGAAAAGTATTTTTCAACAACTGCCTTTTCTGTTGTAAGTGGCATCGAGGACCATTCGTTTTTCTTATCGAGCTCTAATCTCTTGAGTATACCTTCCTTGCCATACGTTACAAATTTTGCAAACATGAAAGCTTCATTTGGATATTTCGTTGTCTTTGAAATAACAAAGAAATCACCCACAACTGGAATCCTTCCACCCGGTACACCAATGAATCTGCTCTTGAACGGTAATGTTGAGAAGGATGGCGTATCCCATGTACCTGACCACCTTATTGCTATCTTGCCTTGGTTCCAGACGTCACCGTACCAACCTGCATTGTATTGTTTCTTTTGTTCGTCTGGTAGGGCATCATAAACATATTTACCTTGCCAAAGTTGTTTTGCTATGTTTACTGCTTCGATGAACGATGGATCATCAAGGTTGTACTGTTTCCCATCCCATGTGTACCATCCAAGTCTAAGATTTTTCATCGCTGGGTACCATTCTGGAATTTGAACTTCCTCAGCAAGGCCTATAATTCCATCTTTTGGTATAGTAAGTTTCTTGACTGCTGTCAAAAATTCGTTCCATGTGGGAGCGAATTTTAGTGGTTTAACGTTATACTTATCAAATAGATCATCGTTTACAAAATACCCCATAAAGTAAAAACCTGCTGGTACGGCGTAAATCCTATTGTTATACACTGTCGCATTTCTAATAGGAGCAGGTATATTTTTCCATTCAGGATCTGCCAATGCCATTTTTGTCAAGTCAAGTGCCCAATCATTTGTTAAAGCCATTGGGATATTCGGAATCATTATAACATCCGGTAATTTTCCTGCCGCTGCTTGTGCAATAAGCCAATCTTCATAGTTGCCCTCAGCTGTAACTATTTTTACTTCTATATTCGGGTAAAGTTTCATAAACTCTTGGACCATAGCCTTTTCGATATCAAGTCCTAAGTTCCAATTTACATAGGTTATCGTTACCTTTTCTGCAACACTTAAAATCGATACTACCATGATCATGCTAATTAACAGTACTTTTTTCATACAACTTTCCTCCCTTTAGATGAATGTAGAGAACACTAATGACCTAAAATCACCTCTACAATATGCGTTTTACCATCTTTAACTATTGGTACTCTCTCAACCTCCCTCCCATCGAATGTGATCTTTTTGACTCCGTAACTTACTTTTTGTGGATTTTTGACTTCGATCACATATTTTGCCTCATCGAAATTTCTGATATATTTGAACCCTTCCCACTCAGATGGTATCACTGGATCGATATCTATATATCCATAATTCGGTCGAATACCCAATATCCAATGTGTTGCAATTCTCTGAAGCCACTGAGCCGAGCCAGTATACCAAGTCCATCCACCGCGCCCATAATATGGTGAAATTGGTCCATCGGAATTTCCACATGTTACGTAAGGTTCTGCCATGTATCTATCTATGTCATTACTTCTGTACGGCGGGCATATTCCACGATAGGCTTTGTACATTGCTTCAACATCCTTCATAAGCGAAAACGCCCAAACCGCCCATGTAGCAGCATGTGTATACACGCCACCATTTTCCCGTAGCCCTGGAGCATAACGTGTTATATATCCTATGTCTTTTTGTGGCTTTGTGTATGCAGGATAAAGCAACAAAGAGCCGTAATCTTTTAAAAGATGTTTTTTCACAGCCTCTATGCACTTTAATTTTCTCTGTTGATCAGTAATATCGCTAATAACTGCCCATGTCTGAGCATTGAGAAAAATTTTTCCTTCTTCATTTTTACTTGATCCAATTTCTTCACCACTGTCTTTTGTTGCGCGTATAAACCATTCACCATCCCACGCGTACTTGTTTACTGATTCACGCAACGTCTCCATAACATCTTTACACTTTTTTGCAAATCTGAAATCCGCTTTTTGTTCAGCTATCGGTACAAAATCATTCAATAGTTTGTACATAAAATGTGCAAGCCAAACACTCTCACCTTTCCAATCGGTACCAACAGCATTCATGCCATCGTTCCAATCGTTCTCACCAATCAATGGCAAGCCCCTTGGTGAAAAACGCTTGAATGATTTTTCTATAGCTCGTTTACAGTGCTCATATAAAGTAGCTTCTCCACCGTCAACAAATGGAACGACTTCATCTAAAATTAAAAAATCGAGAGTTTCCTTGATGTACTCTTGTGTAACAAATGGCAACCAAAGCAAATCGTCAGAGCAGTGAGTTCTTGGGCCTCCACCGCGTATCGTGAACCACCAATGGAGTACATCTCCTTCTTGAAATTGATGTGCAGCGTGTAATAGTATCTGTTTTCTGGCGAGCTCGGGATTAAGTGCAAAGAAAATTTGCGCGTCTTGAAGTTGGTCTCTAAACCCATATCCAGCGGAAACTTGATAGTAACCTGATTTTGCCCAGATTCTTCCAGAGATTGCCTGATACTTCAACCAATAGTTTGTCATGATGTTAAGTCCGTCATCAGGTGTTTCAACAAATTCGTTTTCAAGCATGCTGTTCCAAAATTTTTTAACATTTTCAAACTCTTTAATCGCTGCTTGGACAGTTGTATATCGTTTTGCAAGTTCTTTTGGATCCTCAGTACCTATTTTTGCTGCGCCTATAGTAAAGACAATGTCCTTATGTTCTTCTGGCTGAAGATCAATTTCAACTTGCAACGAAGCACAAGCATCCCCAAACCGATCACATCTTTTTGGAAGCTTATCGAATTTCAATCCATCGGGATTTTCATCATTTCCATACATACCTATGAAAGTTTCTTTATCACACGTGAAGGACTTAACAGGAAGACTTACACTGTGGAAAGCAATGTGATCCCAATCAGTATTGTTCCAGCGTCCATTTTCGTCGGGAAATTGCCCAAGATACTTTCTAACAAAAATTGTATTTTCTTCAAAGGAAGGATCTATGAAAAGCTTATGAAATTCTCTGTGTTCGTCCGGGAAATTACCAAGTACCCACTCAAAATAAGATGTGACATCAAGTCTTCTACCTCTAGTACCTTCGTTCTTTATTGTTAGCCATGCAATTTCAACAGGTGCATTTACGACAACAAAAACTTTCAGCTCTGAATAAACATTATCAACCTTGTGCTTGTATATTGTGTAACCTATACCATGTACCACTTCGTAAAGTTGGTATTGTGCTTTCACAGGTTTCCAAGTAGCTGACCACACTTTCTTACTTTCGACATCGCGAATATAATAATATTTCCCCCAGTTATCCTTTATTAAATCTTGGTAAAGCCTTGTTATTCTATTCTGACCTGCGTTATCTCTCCAAGAATATCCGCTCCCAGTATGGGATGCTATGATTGAGTAGTCGCCATTACTTATCACATTAACCCAGGGCCTTGGCGTTCTGGGATCTGTAATAACGTACTCTTTCCCGCCCGATGTGAAATATCCATACTTACTCTCGAATAATCTTCTCATATCAACACACTCCCACTTTCTAATTGATCTTTCTTAACAGTTATTATCCTCCCACTTCGAGCATTTACTTCATAAGTTCCATAATATTTCCCGTATATCAGTACTTTCGTTCTCTTTATGTAATCATCATAATTGTTTAAGAATAAAATAAAATTTTTATTCCCCTTACGTAAATATCCATCAACAAAGCCTTCCCCAATCAACTTTATTGCTCTCTCGATTTGCATCACTTCCAAAATCCTTTCAATAATGCTCAATTTGTACTCACGTTCGATTTCTACACCACAACCAAGTACGAAAATAACTCCTTTACCTAAAGATTTCCTAAACGCACACACATAGTTATAATTACTTACGCCGAATTGCTCATATTCACCATTGACTTTGTAAGATTCAACATGGTAAGTATTAATCTCGGTGTTAAAAACATTGGCGAAGTCCCAGCTACGCTTTTCATAAATTTTAACGTTGATGCCCTCAATTAACTCTGAGCATTCATTCCCAAACTCATCTTCCGTTGGCAACTCGGGAAAAATTATCAACTTTCCACCAATTTTGACATATTCAATCAGTTTTTGCTGTACACTTTTCGGCATCCATTTGTGCGAAAAGACCCAAAGTGAAGGATAGTTTTTTAAATCATCTATTTCAACGTCCTGTAAATTTACGCCTCCGAAATTTACATTCAATAACTTCAAAGCTCTCATCACACCATCAAAGATCAAAATATCCCTTTTGAAATGTATATCTCCTTCATCTACACCGTGTTCCTTAAAAAATTCCGTTGCGTAATAAACTGGGATGAAACCAAAGAACGTGTCGAAAACAGGTTTAGAATTTACAAGCTCATGCTCAATTGATTTCACTTCATTTATTAGCTCTTTCAAAACATAATAACTTTTTCTCACCATTCCATCTGCACTTATCGGTGCTTGCCAATCATGGTATTCTCCAAGCAACCCTGTACCCTTAGGATTGTATCCACCCGTGAACATATAGTAGTTAATTCCGTTCATACCATTACCCATGCACAATCTTGAAGTTAAGTCAAGTGTAGAAGGTAAAAGTTTTGGTTTATCAAGTTGAAAACCACTTTGAAATTCTGCGGAGAATAGAGGTTGCTCTTTACTTTGTACAGCATACATAATTGCGTTAGCGATAGCAAGATCAGAAAAATTTTCGTGAATAACATTACCTATGTAATAGTCTCCAGAAAGAATGACATTCTTTATCAACGCACTTTTCATTAGTTGTGAAACACCAACAGGATAATTTTTTCCACGCTTTGCATATTCCACCATATCAAAACCATGTATGTTAACTATAACAGGTACATCTATTCCTGATTCTTCTACGTATCTTCTAAGCACTTTTAAGTAGTTGAAATAATACCACCTAGAAAATTCATGATACTTAATCAACAATTTTTTTGAAAAGCCCTTCCCATATGACCAATTTGATAATTCATCCAGCAAACTTTTATCACCTAGTCCTTTTAAATACTCTTTGAACTTTTCAATCGTATCTTTGTTGTAATCGCCTTGCCCTGTTATCCATTGAAGCATACCTACTTCGTTATCTATTTGAATAAGAAGCAAATTGCCATCTTTAGCAACCTGTAGCACATTGTCATACCATCTCTTCACATACTTCAGATAATCATTATGTAGATATGAAAACACTTTAGTTGGATGTGTGTCTCCGTTAAGTGTTTTTGCTATTGCGTGTGGGATTGTGTTGTACAACCATTCCGGTAAACCCTCATTTTTCAACTCCGACATCACATATGGACCTGGCTTGAATATAATATCGAGTCCAAAACTTTTTGTAAGTTCAACAAAAGCTTTAATGTTCTTTCTTTCGCCACTCTTTCCTTCGAAATCAAAAGCTCCGTTCTCAATTTCGTGGAAAAACCAAGGCACGTAAAAGCTTACTGTATCAAACCCCGCCTCTTTGATTTTTGTCAGCCTATCTTCCCATTCATCCGGTGGTAGCCTAAAATAGTGCACTTCAGCGGAGAATAAAAATTTTTCCTTTCCATTTACTATGAACTTTCCATCTCTTGTAATCACTTTCTTCAAACTTATCAACTCCAGAACCAATCTTTAACCAACTATTAAAGTGAAAGTGTATTGAAACGTTTCACTTTTGTTCAATGGTACCACAAAGAGTATAGTAAAACGAAATACCAATATTGGCTGAAAAGTCTTTTATTATTGCAAAAAACAGCGAACTTTGCCATCAAACTTGACAATACTTTAAATTACTTCCAAAATCATTCCAATTTCTTTGTAGACTCCCTTGGAACAAGTTCAACATCTAGCACGACATTTGATAATCCTTCTTCTTTATCAGCCATTAAGCTTAAAAGCATATGAGCGGCTATAGAACCAAGTTGATACATAGGTCTTCGCACAGTAGTAAGTGTCGGATGAACATACGAGGATAGCTCTATATCGTCAAATCCCACGATTGAAATATCATCCGGTACAGTGATACCGTATTCTTTAAATGCTTTCAGTGCACCAATTGCCATCTCATCATTTGCACAAAAGAAAGCCGTTGGAAGTTGTTTTTTTCCATGTTTTTTTAGAAAATTTCTAATGGCTTCGTACCCTGATTCTTCCGTGAAATCGCCTTCCAAAATGTATTTCTCATCAATTTCAAGCTTTAACTCATTCATTGCCATGCTAAATCCTCTGAATCTTTCTCTTGCATCTAATGAGTCTGAGGAACCTTTCACAAATCCGATTATTCTATGACCGAAACTGTATAAATATTTAACAACTTCGTAAGCACCTTTTTCATTGTTTATACGTACGCTTTTTATGCGAGGATCTTTCAATGTTCGATCAAGTGTAACTATCTTAAACTCATTTGCCCATTTAAGCAAATTCTCGTTTTTTACAGCAGGCGTCAGGACTAAGAAACCACCAACTATACCTGTTCTTAAAAATTTATCAACGTCTTCTTTTCTATTTTCAAGTGTACAGTAGATCAGTAAATTGTAACCAAAAGAATGTAAAACGTCCTGCACACCTCTCACAAGCGCATCATAAAAAGGGCCTTTAATCTCGTGAACAATTAGAGCAACAAGATCGTACTGTTGTTTTTTAAGTCTTTTTGCAAAGGTATTTGGGATGTAATTTAATTCCGCAGCAGCCTGCAAAACCTTTTCCTTCGTTTTCTGACTGATCTTTCCGGTGTTGTTTAAAACATACGACACGGTTGACACTGAAACACCAGCCTTTTTTGCAACATCTTTTATGGTTGCCATGTGCTTTACCCTCCCGAAACAAGTTTTTTTGGTTTATTGTCGAATCGTTTCAATAAATTTTACCACAAGAGTTTCTGAATTTTCATATGAAATTTGATTGAAACGGTATATAATACATTCGAATAACATCTGCAAATTAAAATCGGGGAGGAATTCTTATGAATTCAACAAAAATCTTCGAAAAGTTATTGATTTCTGCTGAAATTCATTACTTCAGATTGCCACCATACGTCTGGGAAGATCGAATTTTAGACGCAAAAAAAGCTGGTTGCAATACGATCTCTTCATATATTCCTTGGCTTGTCCACGAGCAAAAAGAAAATCTTTATAACTTCAAAGGTTGGTACAACCTAGAAAAATTCATTCGGCTTGTTCAAAAGCATAATCTTTACTTTATTATACGGCCAGGTCCATTTGTTATGGCAGAACTGAAAAATGAAGGAATCCCGTACTGGATTTACGAAAAATATCCACACATAAAGCCAAAGACTTGGGATGGAAAAATGGTTGAAAATGCGACAGTTATTTACAACCATCCAGATTTCCTAAATGAGGTAAAACGCTGGTATTCTAAAATTGCGCAGATCGTTGTCAAATATTTGATTACCAATGGTGGGAACATTATTGCCATACAACTGGATAACGAAATTGGTATGCTACAGTGGGTCACTAACTCTCCAGATCTTTCTGATTTTACTTTGTCAAGATTTGTAGACTGGATTTTGCGTAGAAACAAGAGTAAGGAATACAGTTTTGAGCTAAAAAAGTGCCCTGATGTGTTTGAAAAACTAAGAAGTCCTGAAGGGGATTTTCGTGAACAATTTATAGTTGATTACTCAAAATTTTCACGATACGAATTTGCGCAATATGTGAAGAATCTCAAAAGTATTTTTTTAGAGCTCGGTATCGATGTCCCATTTATAATTAATATTCATGGAACTAGTGGTGGGCGAGCACACAACTTTCCAATAGGTGTGTCACAGCTTTACGACACATTTCGTGAGCCAGATATCATTCCAACCACCGACATATATATTGGAACACTTTCGATAAAGAATTTTCACGATTTGTGGAATATCAATGAAGTTGTAAAATCCACTGCAATTGGTAAAATTTACGGTTCCATGGAATTCGAATGCGGAAATGGTAATTATGGGGATGATTACAGCGAGAGAATTCATCCTCACAGCATAATCTACAAAACGTTGTTATCCGTATTGCAAGGAAATAGATTAATCAATTATTATCTATTTTCAGGTGGTATAAATCCAAAGCTTGACATAAGTATACATGACGGTAACAGTAGGATAGGATTCACCGGGGAAAGGCATGGCTTCGCTGCCCCTTTATCACCAGATGGAGAGAAGGATTACTCGTATCATTATTTGAAAATCGGTAATAAAGTAGTGCAAAGTGTGATTAAAAACAATAATAATACTGAAATTGAATATGATGATGTTTCAGTTGCTTTTGTCAAGGAATATTACAATACAGAGTACTTTTACAAAGATGTATCAAAGAAGGTTAATTTGGAAACACATAGGGGATACAACTTCTGGGATAGCTTTCTTAAAGGACTTCTAATATCAGGCTATAGGTATAACTTTGTTGATATAGAAAATAATACACCTGATATGCATAAAATTTTGATTGTTCCTACAGCTAAGTACCTTTCATGCAAATTACAAAAGAAAATAGCGGATTTCATATCAGCTGGTGGAAAGACAATATTGTATGGTGATTTGCCAATTTATAATGAGTATGGTCAGCGATGCACAATTTTAGTTGATTACCTTTCTGTGAAACCCGGCAGAGAATTTGTTGCCTCACATGGTTTTTTTCCCTCAATTTCACCATCTTACGCATCAAATCTTCCAAAATTTCCGGAGTTTCGCACTTTCTGGGCTCGCGAAATAATGCCGGTTGGAGATTTTTTACCAATTGCTGAAGTTACACAAAGCAATAGCATTTGTTCAGCTTATCTAAAAGACAGAAATGCGATGATTCTATCAGCTCATTATAATTGTCATTACAAACTCTTCAAAGAGTTATTATTTATCCTGGGTACTAATCCTAAATGTGAAGTTATTGGTGAAAGTAAAGATGTTGTGGGAACGTATCCCTTCTTGATAAAAGACGGAAAGTCTGTGTTAGTTATGAACACAGACAGTTACAAGAAAAGCATAGCACTGAAAGTTGGAGAAAAAATTTTTCATGAAGTACTTAAACCCAACGAAGTGAAGTACAGATGTATGTAATGAATTTAGTGATGCATAGTCATGCTTAGTGATGTTTAGCGAATTTTTATTAATGTTCAGTGATATCCAAGTCCAACCATTTTGTTTAAGTTCAATTTTTTTAGAAGCTCTTCAACAGAAATTCCTTCTTCATTTGCAAGCATCTCTAATGTTTTATTAATGTCCCAGTTCGATTTTACAACTGCATTGGCAACTTTTTCGTACCCAAAGTAATTTATAAGTGGTGTTAGGTTTGCCGACGATTTCCTCAAGTGCTCTTGACAAATATTCTTATTTACCTTTAGCTTATATATGTAGTCTGTTAGAGTTCTGCAAGCATTTGTTAAAAGTGTGTGAGATTTTAATGTGTAATGTACTATCACAGGTGCAAATTGGTTAAGTTGTAGATTGCCTTGAGCGCAAGCATGAGAAACAATTTCGTCATGTCCAAATACTACCAATGCGATTTGCATGACGTATTCTGGGACAACTGGATTAACTTTTCCTGGCATTATGGAGCTTCCTACTTGTACTTTTGGTAGTTCAAATTCACCGATCGCAGTATTTGGACCACTACCAAGTAGTCTTATATCGTTGGCTATTTTGTATAAGTTCACAGCTAATGCTTTAAGCAAACCTTGGACTTCGGAAAATACATCGAGGTTTTGCGTGGCATCAATCAAATTCTCCGCTTTTGCAATTTTAACATTCGCTGTTTGTCTTAATACGTCTACGATTTTCAAGATGTACTCTTTTGGAACACCTATTCCCGTTCCAACAGCGGTTCCACCTATGTTGACACTTCTTATACGTTCTTCAACTTTGTTTAATCGCCATCTATCTCTCGCCAGTGCATCCGCCCACGCACCAAATTGTTGTCCCATGAGAATAGGAACAGCATCCATGAGTTGTGTTCTTGCTATAGTACGTACTGAGTAGTATTCTTTTTCTTTTTCTTGTATCGCTTCCTGTAGCTTTATAACTGCGTCAACTAGTTCTCGAAGTCTAACAATAACTGCTATTTTACCTGCTGTGACAAATGTGTCATTCGTAGATTGATGAAGATTAACGTGATCATAAGGATCTACGATGTATTGACCTTTCAATCCACCAAGTAATTGCGTAGCTTTATTCGCAATTACTTCATTTATATTCAAATTTACAGATGTACCGGCACCGCCACACAATGGATCAACTACTATGTACTTTTTCATTTCTTCCCACTCATCACAAGCTTGTTGAATAGCATTTGAAATTTCTGGACTCAGGTATCCTAACTGCCCATTTAGAAAAGCTGCAGCTTTCTTGACCATAAAGTATGCCCATATAAATTTTTCGTCAAACTGTTCACCAGTTGGTGGAAATAGTCCAAGGGCCCTTTTTGTGGCAATGCCATAATAAGCTTCTGAAGGTATCTCCATTTCACCCAGGTAATCTTTCTCTACTCGTTTGTCCATCGCATACCTCCGTTTAAATCTCAACACTAATTCCCAGAGGTTTCAATACTCTTTCAAGTACACCATGCATGTAAGAAATAACTATGCCATAATTAGTCATAGGGATGCCTAATCTTTTGAACATTCGTACTCTTCTCATGATTTGATTTCTCGTATTAACACATCCACCACAATGAATTACTAACTTTGCATCCGCTACTTCTTCGTAATCTGGCATATCAACTCCGGCCCATATCTTAAAATTAACATTCGCACCAGTGTGGTTCACAAGCCACCTCGGAATCTTTACTCTACCGATATCTTCCGTCAACGGTCTATGCGTGCATCCTTCCATAATAATTACCGTGTCACCATCTTTCAGATCCTCTATTTTGTACACACTTTCTACAAAGTAGTGTATATCGCCACGGTAACGTGCTTCCAATATTGAAAATGTTGTCAGATAAACATCTTCTGGTACATCCGACGCAACTTTCATAACTGCTTGGGAATCCGTTATAACTAATTTGGGCTTTTCATTAAGCCTTTCAAGTGTATACCTAAGCTCTCTTTCCTTTGTAACAATAGCCACCGCTTCTCTGTCAAGTACTTCTCTTATCGCATGTACTTGTGGCATGATCAATCTTCCTTTTGGTGCACCAAGATCAATTGGTACAACAAGTACAACAATGTCTCCACCATCAACAAAATCAGGTATAAACGGAATTTCTTCGTCATTTGGTATTATCTCATTCAGAACTTTGCTTATTTGTTCAAAACCAAATCGATTGAGAGCACTTACGATGAACACAGGAACTGAAAATCTTTCTTTATACTTTTGAGCTATTTCGTTCGCTTTCGCTCCAAGTATATCTGCCTTATTTACAACTACAATGAATGGTATCTCAAGTTCACTGAATATTCTTCTAATTTGCTCTTCGTACTGTCCTGGGAAGTCGTCAACGACAAGTATTCCTCCATCAGATTTATAAAATGCTTTTAACGCTTTTTGAACACGCTTTTCTCCAAGCTCACCTACATCGTCAAGTCCAGGTGTATCAATTAAAGTGATGGGACCTAGCGGGTAAAGTTCCATAGATTTTTGGACGGGATCTGTTGTTGTACCTGGCGTATCACTGACTATAGATGTTTCTTGACCAGTAAGGGAGTTCATAAAAGATGATTTTCCAACATTTCTTCGCCCTACGATAGATATATATTTTCTGAAACCACTCGTGGGTAGCACTTAATTCACCCTTTCATAAAGTATTTAGAAAGCCTGCTATTTAGCCTGATAGAAGAAATTATCATCAGGTACTTTGGGCATGCCATCTGGATAAAGCTCATTAAGCTTTTTAAGATAATTCAAAACTTCATCTTTACAATCTCTCACAGAAATGTAGTTATACTGACTTCTATCAAGAGAATTCCTCAGCACGTTCGCTGGAATTCCAAGCTGCTTGCTCGTAATTTCAACAGCTTTGTCAACATTCGCGTAAGCCCAACTTAGGCTTTTCATAAATGATTTTTCGAATAATTTTACTGTACCTGCGTAATCTAAAAGTTTACCGGTAACGAAAATTCCAGTAATCGGTATTCCATACTTCATTCCACTTGCTTTGTTCCATTCGTCTTGTAAATCTAATACTATCTTTCCTTTTGAGAGAGTCATGGTAACAAAAGGCTCCGGAAGAGCGGCAATCTTTATCTTCCCACTGTTGAAAAGTGAGACGATCTCTTGTGGTTGTGCATAAGAGAATGTAACATCCTTATCTGGTTCGATCCCGTTTTTAATAAGTAGATAGCGCAGCACAACATCAGCTGTTTGACCTCTACCATGAGCTGTGTAAACCTTCTCTCCTTTTAAGCTTTGGAATCCTTTGAACTCAAAATCAGAACTTGCAACAACATAGAATAATCTCCAACTGTAGACACCAACGAGTCTGACATCTATTCCCTTTGTGTAAAGATTTGCACCAAAAGCTACAGGAAGTGCCGCAAAATTCACTTTCCTTGGAACAATATACGCAGTAGCTTCATCCATCGTTTTCCAAAACTTAATATCTAAAGCCATATCTGTTTTAACCTCTCTGGATATCAAACCCGCAATAGGAAATATGGTAGGTCCAAATGGATTAATGAAAGTGACCGCGTAGATCCAAACACACAAAAGAATCATTGCAAGAAATACTAACCTTTTCATAATGCACTCCACCTCCTTATAAGTTCTGAAAGTATATCTGATTCAACTTTTTGAAATTTTGCACTTTTTATATCCTTCGGCACATCGGATACATAGAACTCCTTCAATACTGTACTTGGTTTATCACTTAAAAGAATTATTCTGTCAGCTAAAAGTAATGCTTCTCGTATGTCATGTGTTACAACTAACATGGAGTATCTAAACACTTTCCTTTTCTCATTTAAATCGTTTATTATTCCTATCTTAGTGTGTACATCGAGGGAAGCAAACGGTTCATCAAGAAATAGGATGTCAGGTTCTACGACCAAAGCTCGTGCAAGGTTGACTCGCTGCCTCATTCCTCCACTAAGCTTCGAAGGTAGATAATCCGTGAATTCTTCAATATTTAAACTTTTTAGTATTTCCATAATCTTTTTTCTATCTTCGCACACAAAATATAGATTCTCTTCAACACTTTTCCAAGGGATAAGTCTTGGTTCTTGAAAAACATAACCAGCTTTCGAATAATTTTTCTCTAAATTCCCAGCATAATTCTTATCCAGACCTGCTATAATGCGAAGCATAGAAGTCTTACCACAGCCAGAAGGTCCCAAAAAAGCAACGGCTTCACCTACGTTAAGAGTAAAACTTATATCTTTTATCACTCTCAATTTTCCAAAAGATTTACTAAGATTTTCAACTTTCAACACAAATTCCAACTAATCGCACCTCACATTAAGAGCAAGCTTAGATTAACTTACACTCCACTTTTCAATGGCCTTTCTTGAAAAGCGGTTGATAATGTTCTCAACTGATAATCCAATTGCAATTATTATTATCGTGTACGCATAAACTTTTTCTACAGATACCGATTGCCTTGCCCACGCTATCTGTACACCAACACCCTTATCTCCACACATATATTCAGCTACAACTACAACTTTCCAAATATTACCTATAACTACCTGGAGCGTACTAACAAACTGAGGAAGTATAGAGCCAAGATATATATCTTTTATCACCTTTGCTTTCCTAACATTATACAACTTTGCCATTTCAATCAGTCTAACATCAGTTGTTTGAATACCAACTGCCGTTGATAAAATGGCGTAAGGTAATAACGATAGAAAACTGACAACAACAGGTCCCATCCAACCAATCCCCCAGATAAACATTATAAGCGCAAGCCAAGTTACTATAGGGAACGCCTGGATAAATAAAATAAAAGGTCTAAAGATATCAAACAATACTTTATTAATTCCTATTACAAAACCTATAAAAACGCCGAAAAAAACAACCAGAAATAATACCACAAATACTTTTGAAAGCGTCTGAATAAGACTTATCCATAAGAGAGATTTCCCAATTTCCTTGACTATCGTTGATAGAACGACGTATGGGCTTGGCAAAATAAATTTGGAATTAATAACATGCGATACAAAATGCCAAATTAAAAATATGAGTACCAAACCTAAAAGATAGCTAAAACTTTTTTTCACATCATCACTCCAAATCATTATCTAACTACCTATTAAGAAATTATAACACGTATTTCATCGATTATACCTTAACCACACCTAGTTTCTTCTTGTGAAAAGTTTGACGTAGTGGGATTAATTTTGGTATAATCATAGTGTGTGCTGTTGTACATGGAAAGGGGGGTGGATTATGGCAAAGGATATCACAGTAAGAACCGTTATGGCTGTCTTGGTTGACAAAAGAGAAAAAGCTGCCGTTGAAGTACAAAAACTCTTAACAGAGTACGGATGCTACATTAAAACAAGACTTGGGCTTCACGAAGGTGCTGGCGAATACTGTTCACCAGTAGGCCTTATTATCTTGGAACTCGTAGACGATGAATCAAAACACGAAGAACTATGTGAAAAACTGAACAAGATTGAAGGTGTTCAAGCAAAGTATATGAAGTTGGAAATCTAGAAAATATGGGCAGCTGGTGGTTAACCAGTTGCCTATTTTATATGACCTTATTATACAGAGTATTCGACAACGCGTTTTCTATATCCATAACCTTCACCAACTCTTAATCCTACACTTCTTATCATAGCCTTCGTACATTCAACGCAAGCAGTGTCCTTTTCAAACAAGCAAATTTTACCTGGATAAAGTGAATAATTTGGTCGATAAGGATTTGGCGTTAAATTTGGCATTATAACATTTGCACCACATTTTAAGCCCATCTGTCTACCAAATGGATCGATCGAACCAAGTGCCGTTGTTGCTGGAATATTTGCCGTTGGGAGGATAATGCGAGATAGAGCGATCATTTTTAGCGTATCCCTAACTGTGCCTCCGCCTTGGTTTGCAAGTGGTGTGTCTGGGTTTGGTATGAATGGTCCAATACCTATCATGTCTGCATCAAGTTCTTTTAAAAAAAACAAGTCGAGAGCCATGTCGTACGCACTTTGACCAGGTAAGCCCACCATGCTTCCAGCACCAGTTTCATAACCTAAGCGTTTTAATTCGTACAAATGAATTTTTCTATTTTCGAAGGAGTCTCCCGGATGCAACTTTGTGTATAATTTAGGCGATGCGGTTTCGTGCCTCATAAGGTATCTATCGGCACCAAGTTCTTTCCAAATTTTATATTCTTCAAACTCTCTTTCACCTATACTGAGGGTTATCGCTACGTCAAGTTTCTTGATTTCACTTATGAGATGGCTGATCTTTTCCGTTGTGTAGTATGGATCTTCACCGGATTGAAGGACTATCGTTTTGATTCCTAAGCTAGCAATAAGCTTTGCACGATCAATTATTTCATCTTCACTCATTCGATAGCGTTTGATATTCATATTCGGTGCTCTCAAACCACAATACAAACAATGTTGAGTGCAATAATTTGAGAATTCTATGATTGCTCTTAAATGAACTTCATCACCAACGTATTTTTGCCTTATCTCAGCCGCTGTTTTAAAAATTTCTTCGTCGTACTCATCAGTTGAAAGCAAATACGTTAAATAATCAATATCAACATTCTGAATCTTCTTAACTTCTATCATCCTACCACGCTCCAATAAACGTGCTCACTTCCTCGAAAATACGTGATCTTTGATAAAATGTTCAACATGTTCAAGTTCTTTGGGATCTGTTACTTCTCTTTCGGCGAAAACTACATATTTCTGATCTTCGTATATTTTGAAAGATTCACAGTAATTTTCTTCACCTGAACGAGCTATACATGACAGCCGCCTGCCGATTTTCTCACAGATCCATATTTTTGTATTTAGCATATTTGCAACTGGCTCAAGTAATTTGCTTAATCTTTCAAAATCTGACATCTCTTTCACCAGAATCAATCCTTTTCAGATACTTCTCAACTAATTCCCTGTTATTAACACGTTCAAGCTCCATACGAATAACTTCCTCACCCAATTTCTTCGTCTCTTCTGAAGCATAATCGTTCAAGTACTCGCGAAGTGTGAACAAAGCGTTAGGTGTGCAAAATCTCTTAACAAAACCGGGAATCGCAAATTCCATGAAATGCTCACCTGTTCTCCCCATTCTATAACAAGCTGTACAGAACGAAGGTATGTAACCTTCTTTGAGGAGATCGTGTATAACTTCTTCGAGGGTTCTATTATCACCAAGGATGAACTGGCTTTTCCTTACCTTCTCTGGATCGTCCTGTGAAGAGTAAGAACCTATTCCTATACTTGATCCGCCATCTATCTGAGATACTCCCATCTTCAATACTTCTTTTCTCAATTCAGCAGGTTCTCTTGCTGTTAAAATCATACCCGTGTACGGTACAGCAAGCCTAATAATTGCGACCAGCTTCTTGAAATTCTCATCACTAACTTTGTGCGGAGGATTGTATGAAATCTCACTTCCAACGGCGGGTTCTATTCTTGGGAATGAAATCGTATGTGGTCCAACACCAAACCGCTCCTCTAAATGTATCGTATGGTAAATCAACCCCATAACTTCAAATTTCCAGTCATATAGTCCGAACAAAGCACCTATACCTACATCATCGATACCTGCAAGCATAGCCCTATCAAGCCCATACAAACGCCATGCGTAATTTGACTTTGGCCCCCTTGGGTGAAGCTTTTTGTAAGTGGGTTGATGATACGTTTCTTGGAATATTTGGAACGTTCCTATGCCAGCTTCTTTTATTATCTTGTATCCTTCGACTGTTTGTGGTGCTGCATTCACATTAACTCTCCTTATTTCACCATTTCCAACTTTTGTTTCGTATATAATTCTTATAGTTTCAGCGATGAATTCAGGACTATACCTCGGATGCTCTCCGTAGACAACGATAAGCCTCTTGTGACCTCTTGAGACAAGTGCTTGAACTTCCCTCCTAAGCTCATCAAATGTTAGCGTTTTTCTATACACCTCTGGATTAGACGTTCTAAAACCACAGTACACGCAATCATTTACACAATCGTTTCCAATATAAAGCGGGGCAAAGAGTACTATCCTGTTACCGTAAATCCGTTCTTTCAAAGTCCGTGCCGCATGAAAAATTTCCTCAAGCAGTGCAGAATTATCAACATTCAAAAGTGTTGCCACTTCAGTGGGTTCCAATCTATTCTTATCCAACGACTTTTGCAGTATATCTCTTACTCTCAATGGTTCTGGGTTTCTTGTTTCTTCCAAAAGTTCGTATATTTCGCTTTCTGGAATAAACGTTTGCTCTGTCTCTAATTCCTTTGTAAATACAAACATACCCTCACCTCCAAAAAAGTCAAATCATCAAGTGAAAATTATCAAGTAATAGCCACGCTCTTAACCTTTACTCCTTTTATTTGTCCAAGTTTCCCTGTTAGCGCGCCAACAACATCATTTGAAGTCTTAACGATCAAAAAAACTATGGCAATATTTTCATCCGGAACAGGGTATCCAACCCTAAGCTTGATGATATTTGAATATTGATGGAGCAATTCGTTAACCTTTGAGTACGCCATATCTCTATCAGTTACAATTATGTCTATCATATAGTATCTCTCTTCCAAAGTTTTACCCCCCTTATCATTAAAAAAATTAAGCCTCTTTCCTTATAGCCAAGGAAAGAGGCAGATTAAAGTTTGTTATATTATTCACAAATTATGGTGAACAACAAAAACTTATACTGAAAACCTTTTTTGCCTCTTTCCTTGGTGTCAGACTATGTCCTCCACCTCAGAAGACATTAGACGATATTTACTTTGAGAATTTATTCACTTGTTATGACTATTTTACCATACACCTTTGTGAAATGGGTACATACCATTTTGGTAAAAATCGCCTGGTTCTGACTTTTATAGGCAATAAGATTATATTTTCTGCTTTTTTCTCACCATATCTAACAAAATCAAAAAGGTGGGGCTTTGGATGTCCAAAGCCCCACCTTTTTTCTCTTTTAACTTACACATTTGTCAGTTAACCTTTTCAGACTGTTTTTGCGCCTTTCTTACGGCCCTTGATCTGTCAGTGTAGTGTGTATGCAACAAGTGATGCGCTCTGTGGCTGTTTGGCTTTTCCAAGAACTCTTCGTAGAGTTTTATGATATCTGGGTTCTCGTGCGATCTTCTAAGCACACTGAGCTCATCAATAGTATAGATCGCCGCAGCACGTTTCTTGAGTATATCTGGATCAAGGCTCTTTGGTTGACCACCGCCACCGATACAACCACCAAGACACGCCATTATTTCAACAAAGTCGTAGTACCTCTTACCTTCCTTCATTTCAGCAAGAAGTTTCTTTACATTCGCCATTCCATGTGCGATTGCGACTTTCAATTTTCTGCCTTTTATATCTATTTCCGCTTCTCGTACACCATCTAAACCTCTAACTTGATCGAAGACCAACTTTGGTAGTTTCTCGCCAGTTAATACTTCGTAGGCGGTTCGTAACGCAGCCTCCATGACACCTCCAGTTACGCCAAAAAGTGCAGCTGCACCTGTTGATGTTCCAAGTGGACTATCGTATTGTTCCTCGGGCAAATTAACAAATGGAATACCTTTGAGCTTTATTAACTTTCCGAGTTCTCTTGTTGTTAATACATAATCGGTCACTTTAATCCCATCGACTAACTGTTGTGGCCTTCTTATTTCGTCCTTCTTTGCTGTACATGGCATTATTGAAACCATTACGATGTCTTCAGGTTTTACACCTATCTTCTGTGCAAAATAGGTCTTAACAACACTACTCATCATCTGTTGTGGAGATTTAGCCGTTGACAGGTTTTCTCTTAATTCTGGCCACTCCTTTTCCATTTCATTTACCCAACCGGGACAGCAAGATGTGAACATGGGGAATTTACCACCATTTTGCAGTCTATGAATTAATTCGTATCCTTCCTCCATTATAGTGAGATCCGCTGCAAAGTTTGTATCAAAGACGTAGTCAAATCCCAATCGTCTTAGGGCAGCGACCATCTTTCCAGTACTTATAGTACCTGGTTCCATTCCAAATTCTTCACCTATAGCAACACGCACTGAAGGAGCAGTTTGTGCAACGTAAACCTTGCCTGGCTGTTTGTTATTAAGCATTTTGAGTACTTTTTTCCAGTCTGGTGTTTCATAAATTGCGCCAACCGGACACAAATTCGCACATTGTCCACAGCTGATACAATCCGTTTCGTAAACCGGTATCCCGAACTCCGTCTCTGGCAGAGATTCATATCCCCTGTCTATCATGGAGTATATATTCATACCTTGAATTTCACTACATACTCTCACGCATCTTTGACACTTCACACATTTTGAAAGATCCCTATTAATCGATGGACTGCTTACATCGATTTCCTTTTCAAGCATTACATTTACGCCAAATATAGGTTCAATGTCGTATGTGTGAACGAGTTTTTGAAGTTCACATCTTCCGTCCGCTTCACAATACATACATTCGTGTGGATGGTTTGCCATAATCAGTGAGAGATTAAACTTAATGGCTTTTTCTACCCTTTCCGTGTTTGTTTTAACCTTCATTCCATCTGAGACCTTCGTTGTACAAGCAGGCTGAAGTGTCCTTGCACCTTCAATTTCGACAACACAGATTCTACATGCTCCAATAGGTTCAAGCTCTGGGTGATGACAAAGTGTTGGAATATTGTACCCTACCATCTGCGCAACTTCAAGTACTGTCTTGTCTTCAGGAACATCGTAAGGCTTATCGTTGATATAAACTGTTACCATCGGCCACCCACCTCCATAGTTTAATCCACAAAGTTCGTTAAAGTCCATTCAAAGGCATTTTACCATAAAACCAAAAATTTCACAAGCAGGAAAGTGCTTATTTTTAGAAAAAATCTAGTAAAATTCTACGAATATGAGCTTAAACTACCCTAAAAGCACGTTATTACTGATTCATAGTTCGTGATTTTTAACACATGAAAGTTTATGAATCAAAATTTTGTGGAAAAGCTCAGATAATAATCAGTTGTAATAAATGGGATGTTGATCTTTCGTTCAGAATATTCGTTTATTACACTAACGTAATTATATGCCCAATCAGTTAGCGTGAAACCCCGAATATACCTAAGTGGGGTGTCATATCCGTGTAAAAATATGCGATAACCAACCTCTAAACCTGAATAATTATCGTAATACCACGTAACACCTCGTCTGACTGAAATGTAGAAAGTTTTCTGCCTAAGCTCGACTATAAGATTATTCCATTCTTCGTTATTTAAGGACTGACTCGTCCAAACCATCCAAATCAGACCAGATTCTATTGTGCCAAAAAATTCAATATTTTTTGATAATAAAAGCCCTGCGCTAAGAAAAGCTCTTGATATGGCGGCGCCTGCGTATTCGGAAAAGTTATGGTTTCCAGCCAGTACAGTCAAAAACTCTCCATAGGGTTTGAAAATCAACGGACTAACAATTACATTACCATGCAGATAGCTTCTGTTAAATACTACGTATATCTGGTTGGTAGCAGGGTATGTCTCTCCCAAGTATGTCTTTGAGACAAAAAGCGGATCGAAAAGATATGTTTCAAGGTTTGTTACAAACATCTGCGAAACATAATATCTGTACCGAATGTTAAAAACACCGAGCATATCCAGAAGTGGTTGAGTCGAGATTTCAGAATTACCAAGTGATAACCCAATAGAAGTAAACTCTACCCTTCACTATGTGGTGGAATAATGCTTAAAACAAATGATTGCTTCTCACTTTGCTGTGAAAATAAACTAACCCAAAACATGAAAATCATTAGAGACACAAACACAGAATTTCTTCTCAAATTGATCACCTCTAAACACAGAATTTTTGACATAACATTTAGTTCATTTTAATTATATCACTTTGCTTTAAGAAACATAAACCATGCAAATTAATTATTACTATGTTATAATAAATGTGAGCAAATAACAAAATCCAGGATGGTGAACACTGTGGAAGATTTGAACGTAATCGAGCTGAAAAGAGGATCACTTAACCGAATTAAACAATGTAATTTGTTTATACTTGATATTGACGGTACGTTTTATTTAAGTGGGAAACCGTTTGAAGGTTCAAAAAAATTCGTAAATGTGGTTGAAAGTCTTGGAAAGAAGTTTCTGTTTTTGACAAATAATTCAAACAGAACCATCAACAGTTACGTTGAAGAATTTAAGAGTTTCGGTTTTAATCTATCAAGTGACCAATTTGTGACAGCCGGAGTAGCGACCGCACAATATTTATATGAAGAATTTGGGCCAGCAAGAGTTTACATTGTTGGAACTGATGAAATCAAACAAGAATTTCGGCGGATTGGCTTAAATGTTGTTGAGGAAGAGCCAGAAATAGTTGTTGTAACATTCGACAAAACGCTGACTTATGAGAAAATTAAAAAGGCTACCCTGTTCGTTTCACGGGGTGCACTTTTTGTTGTAACAAATCCTGATTTGAATTGCCCATCTGAAGAAGGGCCATTACCAGATGCTGGAGCTATAGCTTCAGTTGTAAGAAAAGCCTCTGGCGTTTATCCAAACATCGTGTTTGGGAAACCAGAACCAAAACTTTTGGAAATGGTAATGAGACACTACAATATAAGCCCATCAGAAACTTGTATGATTGGTGATAGGCTTTACACAGACATAATAGCAGGTATTCAAGCTGGTACGTGGACAGTACTTGTGCTGACTGGTGAAGCAACCAAGGAACAAGCCGAAAAGGGCCCCATAAAGCCGCATATAATTGTACAAGATATTGGTGTTATCGCTGATTTGTTGATATCACCAACGTAGGAATGATAATGCATGATTAAGTACGTTCTCAGGAGCAAGCCAACGGAAAAATTGGTCGAACTTGCACAAAGCGGGTTAAATGAAGCAGTTGACCTACTAATTGAAAAATATTATCCGATGGTTGTGAGAATTGCTTCACAATTTTATGCTCCTTGGGCAGAATTCGACGATATAGTTCAAAATGGCCTCATTGGTTTGATAAAAGCTATTTACTATTTTGAGGAAGGTAAAAGTTCATTTTCAACATTTGCTTGGAGAAGCATTGAATCAGAAATAAAATCATTCATAACATATCAAAACAGAAAGAAGAACAAAATGCTTTCCGATTCAACAAGTATGGATTCTGTATATGATGATGTTGACGACGAACAAATTGATTATTTTATATCTGATGATAGTACAAGTACCAACGTGGTGAGAAAAACCATACTAAGTATGATCCACGAAGAGATACTGGAACGCTTAAATGAAGAAGAAACACAAATATTCGAATTGTGGCTTGATGGGTACAGCTATAAAGAAATAGAGGAAAAAGTTGGAGTAAATTTCAAAAAGGTTGATAACACCGTTCAAAAAGTCAAGAAACTTGTTAGAAGTAAAATCAGCGTCTCCATCATGCCATTTTTGGAGGGGTAGTTTTGAAACCAGATCTGAAAGTCAGATTTATAGATGATATAGATTTTAAAACTCTACTCTTGCAAGGTAAGAGGGTTTTTCTTTTTGATTTTGATAACACCATAAATGCTTGGAAATCGACGATGATACCAAAAAATATAGAGCAGATATTCAATTATCTCATCTCAAATGGTGCCATTGTTTACATCGTTTCCAATGGGAAACCACGAACTTTAAATATCAAAATTCCAGTTATCTGGCGTGCTTTGAAACCATTCCCGTTTAAAGTCCAAAGAAAGATTGGAAATTATCTCAATGATAAAAGCCAGATAGTTGTTATAGGCGACCAGTTTTTTACAGATATACTTTTTGGAAAATTTTTGGGAGCATATACGATAAAAGTCGAACCACTCGATACTAAAAAGGAATTTATAACAACCAGATTCCTTAGATTACTAGAAAAGATCTTCAAATTCTGACTTTCAGGTAGTGCTACAACATGCTATGTTTTTCTGTAAGCTTGCGTATTATAATTTTTGGGAGGTTATGGGATCTTGAAGAGAGTTCTTGTGATAGGATATATGCACTCTAAAGATGATAAGAGAGTTCTAAGAACTGTGAATTCACTCTCTAAAGTTTTTTGTGTTACTTACCAATATTTAACAACCGTACCAGAACGTCCGTATACTTCCGGGAATATATCGTTTGTTCCCATATTATGGAAGGAAAATGAATCTCAGAACCCCGTTTTTAAGATGATTAAAAGACGTAAATTTGATGAGCAAATTATAGAACTAATTACTAGAACGGAATTTGATATTTTATATTTGCATCATTTTCTTCCGACAAAGCCTTTATTGCCTTTCGTGATCGCCAAAGGACGTGGAAAAATGGTAGTATTTGACATACATGAATACCATCCCCAAAACTTTTTAGCTAATCTGCCTGGGATAATTGAAAAAGCTAAAGAACGGGTAATGAATGAAGTATTCAGAAAGCAGATTGAATTATCAGACAAATTGATATTTGTAAGTGAAGAAATGATTAGCCATGTAGACAAGAATATCATTCAACTTAGCGACAAAAAAGTTATGGTCTTGCCAAACTACGCCAATGGATCGTGCAGAAAAATTGAGAATATTGAGCAAATTGATAAAAAGAAAAAGGAAATAGTCTTCGTAGGGAAGATTCCCAGAAAACTAAGGGAAGAAAAGCAAATAATTAAAAATCTGATCGAAAAAGGGTTTAAATTTAAAGTAATTGGAATGGACACTTCGGAGCTTGAAGATATTCCTCACACTTCAATGGGTCTTCTCCCATACGATAAAATGCTCGAAGAAATCGCAAAAGCACTGTTTTCGTTGGTCTCGTCTTCAACGATTAATAAACGAGATTACGTAAATCATATTTATTCGCTTCCAAACAAGTTTTTCGATTCTTTGGCAGCTGGCACACCCGTGATAGTTAAAGACTCATTCGTATCGATGAAGAAAATCGTAGAAAGATTGGGTATAGGTGTTGTGATAGATCCTACCGACGTAAACTTTT
Source organism: Fervidobacterium sp. (assembly GCA_049970055.1). GTDB lineage: Bacteria > Thermotogota > Thermotogae > Thermotogales > Fervidobacteriaceae > Fervidobacterium. Next base: position 616,985 of record JBMFNR010000001.1, on the reverse strand, counting down.
CTGTACAAAAAGTTTTGGTTGCAAGTGAAAATTACCAAAAATACATCGAAAACGTTGAAAAATACAAAAACCTATTTGTCTGGGATGAAAACAAAGAAAGGGAATTTATTGATTTCATAATTGGGAGTGCAGAAATATGAATGTGTTGGTTATTACGAATTTATACCCATTGAAAAATAACCCTACAAGTGGCATATTTATCACTAATAGACTTAGAAAGTACAGTGATCTTCAAGTGAAGTACACAGCTGTTGCAATTGCTTTCAGAGAAAGTAAGCCACTTAAATTCATCAAATACTTGACCAAAAAATCAATGGTTGAACCTGTTCGCGAGCGAGAAAATGTATCATACTTACCAACTTATGTTGAAAGAAATTTTTTCGACGCACTTGAGACAAGAGCAGGTTTTTATAAACACTTTTATAAAAAGTGGATGCCCCGTTATAAAACGATCGAACAGCAGTTGAAAAATTACGGTCTAGAAAAGTTCGATATAATACACGCTCACGGAATGTACATGCCAGTGCCTGCGGGATTTGTTGCTTACGAAATTTCACGAAGTTTAAAAATCCCATTTATTGTAACCGTACATGGTAGTGATATAAACTATCAAATGAAAAATAAGCTTTTGAGACCTTATTATCTCGAAGTTCTTGAAAACGCATCGAAAGTTATATTTGTAAGCAAAGCATTGCTTGATAAAGCAATTAGCTTTGGTTACTCGGGAAAAAATTATCAAATCATTCCTAATGGATTTGACGACGAAATATTCAGACCAATGGATAAGACTAAAGTTAGAAAGGAACTTGGAATATATCATCCAGATTTTAAATATGTTGGCTTTGTAGGGAATCTAGTTTACGTAAAGCGAGCTGACAAATTGCCTAAAATATTCAAATTTATTTCAAACGAAGTGAAGAATACCATATTCCTAATTGTTGGAGATGGGCCTTTAAAGAGCAAACTCGAAAAGGAGTTGAAAAAGTACAACGCCATTTTTTCTGGAAGAGTTCCACATGAAAAAGTAGCACAATATATGAATGCTATGGATGTAATGTTACTACCAAGCAGAAGTGAAGGTTGGCCATGTGTTGTCTTAGAAGCTCAAGCTTGTGGGACGTGCGTTATTGGAAGTAATAATGGTGGTATACCTGAAGCTATTGGATTTAATGAATATGTGGTTGAAGACGGGAATGGTTTTGAAGAAAGGTTCGCTCAGCGAGTTATAAAAGTACTGAAAGATGGCTATAACGAAAGTGAACTTATTGAAAGAACTCGTGAATATACTTGGTTAAATGTCGTTCAAAAAGAGTTGAACCTTTACAAAGAAACGCTGGCAAGAAGATGACCTCAAAGATGGAAATCTAATTTATCAACAAATCTCATTTTCATTGTAAATGTGTCAGAATGATTATTAACATTGAAGAGGTGGAATATTTCGAACGAATACAAAAACCTTGCCTTGCGGCTTCGTTTTCTACTTTTGCTGCTTACTTTACAACATGGATTATCAGAGTATGTCATACGAAAAGATTATCGGTAATAGATACGGAAGGGCTAAAAAAACATAGACTTTTATACGTACTTAGACCAAAGGGTTAACCTTATGAACAATCCGTTCGGAGGTGCAACTATGAGAGTTGGAATTGTATTCGGTACGAGACCCGAGATTATCAAAATGGCACCGGTTTATTTAAAAGCCAAGGAATTGGGTATAGATGCAGATTTCATATGCACCGGACAACATAGAGAAATGGTTGATATGATGAAGGAAGTATTTAACATTGAAGCTGATTACGATATGAATATCATGACACACAATCAAACTCTCAATAATGTTACCTATAAAGTTGTAATGAAATTTGAAAAGTTAGCAAGCGAGAGAAAATACGATTGGATACTTGTACAAGGTGATACAACAACAGCTATGGCAGCTGCAATTGCAGCTTTTAATAAATCCATCAAAGTTGGACACGTAGAAGCAGGTCTAAGAAGTGGAACTTTATACGATCCATTCCCCGAGGAAATGAATAGGAGAGTAATAGATCAAGTTTCAGAAAAACTCTTTGCACCAACTAAATTTGCAATGAACACTCTTTTGAAAGAAAACTTTCCCCAAAGTCGGATATTAGTAACAGGTAATACCGTTATCGATGCCCAGATGTATGTAATAAACAAATTCGACCTTGAGAGTGTCAGAAGAAAATTCATCAACCATACAAATTATTTTGTCGTCACCTTGCACAGACGAGAAAATATAGGAGAAAAAATGAGAAACGTACTCACAGCTATCAAACAATTTGCACAGGAGGAAAAGATTGATTTTGTATTCCCGGTGCATAAAAATCCAAAAGTCAGAGAAATTGTGTATAGTGAACTTAACGACTGCAAATATGCCAAGTTAATAGAACCAGTAAATTATATAGTAATGACTGCTCTTTTGAAAGACGCACTTTTCTTAGCAAGTGACAGCGGAGGGTTACAGGAGGAAGCCCCGACGTTTAAAAAATTTGTTGTTGTATGCAGAGAAACAACTGAAAGACCGGAGGTAATTGAGAGTGGTTTTGGAGTGCTTGCTGGTACGACGACTCAAAAAGTTTTAGAAAGTCTAAAAAAAGCACTGGAATTCAAACCTGAAGGTAGAGAAAATCCATTCGGTGATGGAAAAGCATCCGAAAGAATATTAATGAGCATACTAAGATAAAGAGAGTAAAAAAATTAAGATCATTCCTTGACATTATTCTGAGTGAGCTCTTTTGATTAGACTCAACAAACCAAATAAAGATCCAAAACCATATGAAAGATGTAAAACGAAAAATGCCCAAAACGCATAAAAGAAGATTTTAGTGTTTCTGTTTTCTAAAGCACATTTAATGGAGAAGTATATATCAAAGAAAAAATACAAAATCAGCGGGGAAAATAAAAGTGATTTGAGAACATTCAACTGAAGAAAGAAATACATAGGTAGACTTAAAAGATACAGGACAAAGAAAAATGGTATCAGATGTCTTAGACGGTAGGCATATTTAACAAACTTATGACTGTGCAAAACCCAAAATCCATTTGCAAAATTGTTCCACCAAAGGCCTTTGTAAGTATCACGGGAAAAATAATAAGCTCTCGCTTCTGGTACAAGCATTGTTTTGTAACCGTGTCTTTTCAGTCTTATGTTGAACTCGATATCTTGATTTCTAACCAAATTCTCATCAAAAAGTCCTACACTTTTGAATATTTCCTCTTTATAGACTCCGTACGCAACAGTATCTACGTATGTTTTCTTGTTAGCACCAATTCTATACTTTGCACCGCCAACACCAAATGGATGCTTCAAAACGTATGCTATTGCTCTTGCCTTTAACGAATCACTTCTCGGTACGACTTCCATAACCCCGCCAGCCACATCACACAAACCACTTTCTATTGCATCCACACAATCGCGAATATAATTTCTAGAGTACGAAGCGTGTCCACTTGCAATCATTATGTACTTACCCGATGCATTCATGATTCCTATGTTTAATCCGGCAGGCGTATGCCCTTTTTCATTTTTCAATAATTTAACTTTTCCTGCGTATAGTTTGCAAAATTTTTCTACAATATTTGGAGTTTTGTCTTTGCTCATGCCATCAACAACTAAGATCTCAATATTTTCGTACTCAGAAGAAAGCAAAGCCCTTAACACATTTTCTATAGTCCTTTCCTCATCTTTAACAGGCAGCACAACAGAAACTTTCAACGCATTTGAATTACCTATCATTCCATTTAAGCTCCTCTCTACCTTTTATAAACTTCACAAAAACAATTATACCTGCTTTTTCTCAGAAAACAACTCGCTTTGGTTTATTAGTCTTACCTTATTTTATTTCGTGAAAAAATTCCAAATAATAGCTTGACTAGTAGCGATTTTTAGGTTATTATATTCGTGAATATAATAACGATAAAAAATTCACGAATTATGTAGTGCAGTGCATACCATGAATGTTTATTCAAGCTGATTTGGAGGTGTGGTATGGTGACTAGAACATTCGATAAAGTCGAAAAAATCTTGGAAAAGTATGGTCGAAAAAAAGAGATGCTCATTAAGATTTTGCTTGAAGTACAGAAGGAGTATAGGCATATTCCAAGAGAAGTTGTTAACTACCTAGGTGTTGCGCTTGGGATCTCTCCTGCAAAAATATATGGTGTTGCAACGTTTTACGCTCAATTTTCGTTGAAACCCAAGGGTGAGTACACGATTCTTATCTGCGATGGTACGGCGTGTCATATGGAAGGTTCAATGAGTCTTGTTAAAGCCATAGAGGAAGAAGTGGGAATAAAGCCTGGTGAAGTGACACATGACTTGAAGTTCAGTCTTGATAAAGTTGGGTGCCTTGGTGCCTGTGCTCTTGCACCAGTAATGGTTATCAACGGGGAAGTGTATGGTAATTTAACACCTGAAAAGGTGCGAGAAATTCTCAAAAATTTGAAGGAAAGGAAGGTGCAATGAAATGTCAGTTTCAATTGATAGAAAAGTTAATAACGCAGGTGAGCTATTAAGATACATAGAATTACTGAAAGCGAAAAGAGAAATGAAACTTAAAAAACCTTCCGTGTATGTGTGTGTAGGTACTGGTTGTACAGCTAGTGGTTCGAGAAAAGTCTACGAAAAGTTTGCCCAGGTAATAAAAGAAAGAGTATTGGATATAGAGATTGGAAAAATAGATGATAACGATGATCCAGTGAAAAAAACAGGGTGCTGTGGCCTTTGTTCGCTTGGGCCTCTTGTAAAAATTATGCCATATGGTATAACGTACAGTCACGTCAAAGTGAATGATGTTGAAGAAATTATCGAGAAGACACTATTAAAAGGTGAACCAATAGAAAGGTTGCTGCTTACGGATCCTATTACGAATACGAAAGTTGAAAGGCTTGAAAATGCAACATTCTTCAAAAATCAAACGTTCTACATTATGGAAGCAATAGGGACAAGTGAGTGCGAGAGTATAGAGGATTATATGGCACGTGGTGGGTATTCTTCACTTGCTAAAGTACTTTCAGAAATGAGCAGAGAAGAAATAATCGAAATTGTTAAAAAATCTGGCCTACGTGGTCGTGGTGGGGGAGGTTTTCCAACAGGTCTGAAATGGGAAGCAGCATACAACAGTAAGAGTGAAGTAAAATACATCGTTTGTAATGCTGACGAAGGCGATCCTGGCGCATTTATGAACCGTACATTGCTTGAGAGAGACCCACATTCTGTACTTGAAGGAATGATAATTGCTGCATACGCCATAGGTGCACAAAAAGGGTATGCCTACATTAGAGCGGAGTATCCTATAGCTGTTGAAATGTTCAACAAAGCAATAGAGGATGCTAGGGAATATGGACTTCTTGGTGAAAATATACTTGGAACAGATTTTTCATTTGAGTTGTATGTGAAAGAAGGCGCTGGCGCGTTCGTATGCGGCGAAGAAACTGCACTTTTGGCATCTATTGAAGGTAAGCGCGGTGTTCCAAGACCAAGACCCCCGTTCCCAGCACAATCTGGTTTGTGGGGTAAACCAACGCTTATAAATAACGTTGAAACTTACGCCAACGTGCCCAAAATAATTAGAAGTGGTGTTGAAAATTACAGAAAACTTGGAGTTGAGAATTCACCTGGTACAAAAATGTTCTCTGTCACAGGTCCACTTAAACTTACTGGTATCATCGAAATTCAGTTTGGAACAACTTTGAGGTATATACTAGATAACATTTGCGGAGGTACTTCTAACGGGCAAAGGATAAAAGCAATTCAAATAGGTGGTCCTTCCGGTGCGTGTCTTCCCGAGGAACTATTCGATTTGCCGTTAGACTACGATACGCTGAAATCTGTCGGCGCAATGGTTGGCTCTGGTGGTATTGTTGCAATAACGGAAGATAGATGTATGGTTGAAGTTGCAAGATTCTTCCTTGATTTCACAAAGCGTGAATCATGTGGAAAGTGCGTACCGTGCAGAGAAGGAACAATGCAAGCATACAATATACTCGAAAAATTTACGCAAGGCAAAGCAACGTATGAAGATCTCGAAACTCTTGAATACCTTTCGGAGATAATCAAAACTGCATCTCTTTGTGGTCTTGGAAAGACAGCACCTAATCCTATAATTAGTACGCTAAAGTACTTCAAAGATGAGTACATTGAGCATATAGAAGGTAAATGCCCTAGCGGGATGTGTACAGCATTTAAGAAGTACATAATTAATCCTGATAAATGTAGGAGCTGTAGTTTATGTGCCAGGAGTTGTCCAAATAATGCGATCAGCGGAGAAAGAGGAAAGCCATATGTGATTGACCAAGACAAATGTGTCAAGTGTGGATTATGCGTAACAAAATGTAAATTCGGCGCAATCGAACTTGTTTGATTTTCGGGAGGGTGATGGGCGATGAAAATTTCTGTTAACGGTAGAGAAGTAGAAATTAGAGATGATGCGCGCAATGTTCTTGAAGCTCTTAGGGAAGTAGGTATAGAGATTCCTAATCTATGTTATCTTTCAGAAACATCAGTGTTTGGTGCATGTAGAATGTGTCTTGTTGAAGTTGACGGAAAAGATATAGTAACGTCGTGTACGTTGACCCCAAGAGAAGGAATGAGTATAAAAACACATACACCAAAAATCTACGAGATGAGGAAAGGTATACTCCAGCTATTACTTGCTTCTCATGATGGTGATTGTACAACTTGTGAAATGAACGGAAAATGCAAGCTTCAAAAATATGCTCAGGAATTCGGCCTATCAAATAACAGATTTGAGAAAATTTCGAAAAAAACAATCGTGGACAGCTCATCGATAATTGTAAGAGATAATGGAAAATGTATACTTTGTGGAGATTGTGTAAGGGCGTGTGATGAAATTCAGTCAGTTAATGCTATAGATTTCGCTTACAGAGGTTTTGAAGCGCAGGTTGTTCCTTCTTTTGAAGAAAAACTCGAAAATACAGAATGTGTATTTTGCGGACAATGCGTTGCTTACTGTCCAACTGGCGCTTTGTCAATTAGAAATGATGTTGACAAAGTTTACGAAGCAATAGCTCATGGAAAATACGTTATAGGAATGATCGCACCTGCGGTAAGAGCTTCTTTACAAGAAGAATTTGGTTTGGAAGACGATATTACGGTTTCGGGAAAAATGGTTTCAATACTAAAGATGATTGGTTTCAAGAAAGTTTTTGATGTTTCATTTGCTGCCGATCTTGTGGCATACGAAGAGGCGCACGAATTTCTCGAGAGGTTAGAAAAGAAGGAAAATTTACCGCAATTTACATCATGTTGTCCTGCGTGGGTTAAGTTTTCAGAACAATATTATCCGGAATTTTTGGAACATCTTTCAAGTGTTAAATCTCCGCAAATGGCACTTGGTGCGATTATAAAGAAATATTATTCAAAAGAAGTAGGAGTTAATCCAGAGGATATAGTTCTTGTATCAATAATGCCATGCTCTGCTAAGAAATTTGAAGCTCAGCGTGAGGAATTTCAAGGAGATGTTGACATAGTCTTAACGACTAGAGAGCTTGTAAAACTATTCAGATCAACAGGAATAAACATAAGTATGATAGAGCCAGAACCGTTTGACCGTCCGTATGGGCTCGCATCTCAATCAGGATTAAGCTTTGGAAAGACTGGAGGCGTACTAGGTAGTGTCATTAGTATTATCGAAGATAAATCCAAGGTTGAAGATATTACAAATCAAGAACTCGCACAGGGCATAATACTTACACAGGTGAAGATAAAAGGTGGAGGAACTGTCAAAGGACTCGCAGTATTTGGGCTTGGAAATGTTAGAAAAGTAATGGATGATATAAAAGCAAAGAGATTGGATGTCGATATTGTGGAAGTAATGGCCTGTAACTTTGGGTGTATAGGAGGGGGAGGTCAACCATATCCTAACGATGTAAGAACACGATCAAAGCGCATGAAAATATTAAAGCAAATACAAAGCATAGATGTACTCATTTCACCAACTGAGAATTTTTACATGAGAGAGTTATACAATAAGTATTTCGATCAACCGCTAAGTCACAAAGCCCATGAGGTGCTACATACAGAATATAAGCACAGAAAAAGGGTTGAGGAGAAAGAGATAGAAATACTACCATTACCAGACGTAGAAGAAAAAATCAGCGTGAGTGTTTGTCTTGGTACATCATGCTATTCGAAAGGTTCGTACGAATTACTTGAAAAACTCATCAATTTATCGAACACAGAAGACTGGGCAAAGAATTTGGAGATAAAAGGGACTTTTTGTATTGAAAATTGTGGAATGGCACCAAATGTCCTAGTTAATGATAAAATAGTAGACAGAGCAACAATTGAGAAAATAAAAGAGGTGGCGCTTGATGAACTCGGCAGAAAGAAAGGGGATACTAAGATTTCCAAAAGCAACGTTTGAAAGGCTAAAGCTTTATCATTCTCTGCTGACACAACTTTATGTAAGTGAAAATCGTGAATATGTATCTTCGGAGGAAATAGCTGAAAGATTGAAGATAACCGCAGAACAAGTTAGGAAAGATTTCTCTTTTTTAAACACCGTCGGGAAGCCAAAAGTGGGATATCACGTTCCTGAACTTTTGAACGAACTTGACGAATTATTTGGTACAAAAGACCAAGAAAACATAATCATAGTCGGCGCAGGACATCTTGGACAAGCGTTGGCAAATTACAAAGGTTTCAGAAATATAGGTGTTCAAGTGGTAGCGATATTCGATAACGATCCAAATAAGATAGGCCAGATGGTTGGAGAGCTTATGATCTTGCCTCCAAAGGACATTCCAAGAGTAGTCAGAAGGTTCAAAGTCAAAATTGCAGCAATTTGTGTACCGGACAACGCTGCCCAGGAAGTTGCAGACGTACTTGTAGGTTACGGAATTAAAGCTATTTGGAATTTTTCATCGAAGATACTCAAAATGCCAGAAGATATAATTGTACAAAATGAGGATATAACAAGGGGGCTTCTTGGTATAAAACATATGTTAATGGAAAAAATGACAAAGTGAAGTTATAATGAAGAATGCATACATAGTGAGGACTCGACCTCACAACGGCCACCACACCTTCCCACCCCGGTTCCTAACCGGGGAGCTTTTTTATTAAAATGACTTCAAGATATTAATAAAGATGCCCAAGTATTTCGCTTGGGCATTTTGCTGGCGTCATTGTTATTTACTTTACGTTCCATATTTCGTGATATTCATGGACAGTTTCACAATACTCACATACAAATTTACCATCAATTTGTACAAATGAAGCACTTACGGGTTCACCGTGCGCAGGATTAGTAATGCAGTTTTCGTTTTTACACCTTATCTCATCGAAATTGTATATTTTCGGAGGCAACTGCAATCGATATTTTTCGACAACTTTCCTGTTTTTAATTATGTTTACCGTCGTGTTAGGTGATATTGCTGCAAGTTTTTTTATCTCTTTGAAAGATAGGTATCTGTCTGGAAGGCTTATGTAACCTTTGTAATTCCCATCGGCAGATTTGAAAATTCCATCCGCACTGTCCACGTCATATAACCTCAATATCCTTCTGATTTTGATTATTGTGTTGTATATTTCATCTGTTGACTTTCCCTTTGCAATATGATCAATAACTGTACCGTTATCTATAGGTTTAATGCCTCTCTTTCCTTCCTTCTCAACACCCTTCATACCATCAACAATAAGTGCAGGAACGATAAAATTATCATCTAATTCTTGTTTTTTTACAGTAGTATCAAAATCTGCAATTAATGCACCTCCAAGCATTGAGAGCAAGACAACCCTTACCCAGTATCCATTTATCGCTTGATCTTCCCAACCGTTCAAAGGAAGGGTATCTAGGAATGTAGGTATCTCAGGGTCAATTTTTGGTCTTGGGAGTGGATGATAAAATTTTGTACCCTGTGGGATTTTTTCGAGCATATCTTTTCTGAACGTCACCGCTTTTTTTAATAGTGGAGCTTTTTCAAGTATATCTTCACCCATTCGTTCAAGTTGAAGCCGTGTGAAATACCATATAGATGCGGGAGTAGTTGCTGAAAGATATTCATCTATTGAATTATATATTCTTACTTCAAAACCGTTCCTTTTCATTTTTTCAATGTAACTTCTTGGCATTTGGAGTTCTTCAGGAGCGATTAAATCAACTTCTACATTTCTGAATACCTTTAATCCATCTGCTTTTGAATGAACAGTCCTTCCGTGCAATAAATCACCAACCAACGCTATTCTTATGTGGGAATTATCAAACTTCATCTGTTCAAGAAACGTAAATTCGTCTAATAATTCTTGTGTTGGATGCTCATGTTTTCCGTCTCCACCGTTGATGAAAGCGGGTCTTTCTATACCATGTCTGTTTGAAAATTCGCCAACTTTTTGCTCCAAAAGCCTTACTACTCCTTCTAGTCGTGTTCTCAAAATAAAAATGGAGTATTCACTGTAGCCCGTAAGCATATTAAACGTATCAACATAACTTTCTTGCTTATTGAACGAGGAGTGCTCAGAATCGAAGATGTTTACTTTTGCGTTTTTGTGGAATTTTGCGGCATTTATGAATGATTCTTTGGTACGCGTTGACGGTTCAACAAAAACTATGTAGATACTCGTATCCTTCTTAATTTGAAATTCTGAAATATCTTCCTTGCTTTTTACTTTTTCTTTCAGTCGTTTCGTGTTACTGTACAAAAAAAGTTGCTCTTGGACTGAAAAATCGTTGATAACGGCAAGCGTTCGGCTTAGAAAATCATATTTCATATACTTCCCCCCACGTTTTTAGTTTAGGATCTTTTCTTTTTAATTTAACTTTTTAAGCTTCCAGAGTATTATACCACACAAATAGCGTTGTTCAACTATTCACTCAACTGTCAGAGTACACTATATGTGTGGAACCGTATAAATAATTATGCTATAATTTTATGTACGCAAGTTTTATGTAAATTAACAAACTAGTGAAGAGGAGTGTGTCATAGTATGCATTATCCATTACCAAGTTGGGTATACGAATCGGTGATTTACCAAATTTTTCCAGACAGATTTGCTATAGGTAAAGGGAAAAGTGTACATGATAAAACACAGCTTTACACATCGCGTGGAGGGAAAATAGCAGATTGGTACGTGTTACCGAAACACAAACCAAACATTGAACATTGTTTCGAATTCTACGGTGGAGACTTATGGGGAATAGCGGAAAAGCTTGATTATTTAAGGGACCTCGGGGTAAACCTTATCTACACAACTCCTATTTTCTTGTCACCATCAAACCACAAGTACGATACGATAGATTATATGAAAATTGACCCTCAATTTGGAGGCGAACGCGCTTTTAAGTTCTATTTAAAAGCAGCTAAAGAAAATAACTTCAGAGTAATGCTCGACGGTGTGTTCAATCACCTAAGCAAAGAGAATAAATGGTTTAAAAGGGCACTTAAGGGAGATAAAAGGCATATTGCAAAATTTTCCATATACAAAAATGGTTACAGATCATGGCAAGGTGTTCAAGATATGCCAGAGTGGAATTGGGAGGAGACAACCGTACGGGAATATCTTTTAAGCGTTGTTGAACATTATTTAAAACTAGGTATTGATGGTTGGCGTTTGGATGTTGCATTTGATCTTGGATACGTTAATACAGCACTAATCACTGCAAGAGCTAAAGCTGTTTCTGTCGAAAAATATGTTGTAGCAGAAACTTGGAATTTCCCATCGAATTGGGAAGTTGTCGATGGTATTATGAACTACCATTTCAGAGAAAGTGTTGTAGGCTGGTTAAAAGGCGAATTAAAGAATATTACACAGCCACTTCAAAGTGCTTACAATTTAACTCCTAACATATATGGTTGTTGGAACATGCTTGATAGCCACGATACACCTCGTATTGCTACGGTTATACCTGAGAAATCTTTAAGGAAACTTGCAATTATTCTACAATTCACTTATCCTGGTGTTCCATTTATCTATTACGGTAGCGAAATAGGAATGCAAGGTGGAGCGGATCCAGAAAACAGAGCTGCTATGGTTTGGGATGAAGATAGATGGGATAGGGAACTTTTGGGATTTTATAAAAAAATTATTGAAATAAGAAAGACACAGACTGCCTTAAAGATTGGTACTTTCGAAGTTCTTAACGATGAACCATTTGTCTTTCTCAGAAGGACCCCTTATGTACTCGATGACATAGTCGTTGCAATTAACAAATCGGGCAAACAAGAGATTGCTGTATCGGTACCAGACGGTAGATTACTTGCTGGCACATGTTTTGTTGATTTATTCACACAAGAGGAATTTTGGATTGTCGGTGGTGTGCTCAGATTTAACATACCTTCGAAGGGGTTCAGAATATTAAAGGCCACAAACAAGACAAAAGGAAATTACAATCAGTACAAAAGGATATACTGATAAGGGATTATGCGAAGAGGAAGCGTAACTATAGCTGTAATGATTATTCTGATTGTAATTGTATTTCTTCTCATGAAACTACAATTTTTATTAAACATTAGGCTTAAGGGATATCCATAAAAAAACTCTAAGTAATGCATAGAGTGGTGTTTTTTATACTCTATGCTTTACTTTGTTCTTTTTTGATATGATTTATTAAATATTCGATTGTTTCAATACCTTTTAGACTTGATAGTTCGTATTGAACGAGACTTTCCTTGTAGCTTTCAAAATTTATTTTAACATTTTTGTGCAGATTTTTCTTTATAAATACCATCCGTTCTTCGTAGTCTTTTTTCGAGATAATAGATCTTTTCTCAAACGGCGTCATAGGTTTCGGAACAAGTGGGTTTATACTAAGTGTTATATTCTTATAACCCATTTTTTGTATGTCTTTTATGAACCCAAAGAACTCTTTGTAATCATCGTCACTTTCCTCTTCAAGTCCGATTATGTAGTAAAGTTTAACACTCTCAAAACCTACTTCTCGCCCAATACGTAAACCATGGATTATCTTATCTGCCGTTAGATCCTTTATCATAATATCACGCATTTTTTGTGATATTCCCTCTGGAGCAACTGTAAACGATTGGTGGTCTGTCCTTTTTAGTAAATCAAGTAATTTATAACTTACCTTATCGATTCTCATAGATGAGACCGAAAATCTTATATTATTTCTTTCGACGAACTCCAATAATTCATTTAGGTACGGGTAATCAGTAATTGAAGCACTTATTAAACCGAACTCAAGCTCTTTGTACCTTTCCATCAATTCCAATACATCATTGAGATTAGCAAATTTAACAGGCTTTTTTGTATACCCAGTTACACAAAATGCACAACGCCAAATACAACCTCTTCCGACTTCCACTAGAAGTTTATTCTTAAACGTGGATCTACTTGTAATGTAGTGTGAATAAGGAACTGGAGTTAATTTTCCAAAGCACTTTTCAAAGTTAATTTTACCAAATTTTTTAGAATAGACTCGTTTAACTTTCAAGAATTCATCGATTGATCTACTTTCACTGAAAGTGTCAAGCGCATTAGAGAATTCTTCCACCGAACATTCCAGATCGCCTACAAATACAAAATCTGCAAGATCTTCAACAACTTTGTAATTAAATAACGTAACTGGTCCACCTATAATAATGAGTGGATGATAATCAAATCGATCGGCGGAATTCAATGGAATGCCTCGTTTTACCAAAATATCTGCAATGTTTAACAAATCGTTTTCGAATTGTAATGTGAACATCCATATGGGAAACTCGTCGAGTGGTTTTTGACTTTCAAGAGAATAAAATCTCTTGAACCAAGGTTCGTAAAAAAATCTTTCTACACCTATGCCTTTTTTACATAAAAGTTGTTGAACCCAGCTCCAGGCTAAAGAACTGCTAGCAATTTCATATCCGTTCGGAAAAATAAGGGCAACCTTTGGGAGGTTGCCCGATATATTTTCTAAAATCTTTTCCGTCGCTCTCATTTTCTGAACATAACTGTATTCCTTAAATGATTCTTCATCTTTTGGCCTTCGCATCGTTACCTCCAAGTATTTATTACATCTGTTCTAAAGCTTTTCTTCTCAAGTAATTCTTCGACACCACTGCCCTTTTTACCGTTGCCTCAGCAATCTTTACTGATTCTTTCATAATTATAGCTTTAAATGTGACGATATTGTTTTCGACTTGAACAACTCTAACACCTACAACTAATCTTTCACCAACAACAACAGGTTTTAAATGACTAATATCACTGTATATGACAACTGATATACTTTCCTCTTCAAGATATTGATTTAAAAACATTCCAGTAACATAATTAATCTCTTTTAATAAGCCGGAAGTCGATACAAGATGCAAATGTGACAGTTCATCGTCTTCATCCCACACCAAGGATTCGTCAGAAACAATTTCCATAGACTTATTTAGACCAAGAAGACTATTTAAATTCTCATTCACAAGTTATCCCCCCGTATGTATCAAAAAGTAAGTAACATAAATACACATGGTTATACTTGTTGTGGTTGATCTTCAAACCCTTTTTCATTACCATTTAGCATCGCCCTGAGTTCTTCTCCACTCATCACTTCACGCTCAAGCAACACAGCCACAATCTGCTCCATTTTTTCGCGATTTTTAATAAGTATGTCTTTCGCTCTATCGTAACATGTTTTTATGATATGTTGTATTTCATGGTCTATCATCTTTGCAACTTCTTCACTGTAATTTCTTATTCTTGTGAGCTCTTTGCCAAGGAATACTTCCTGTTCCGTTTTTCCCCACGCCAGAGGTCCAAAATTGTCACTCATTCCGTATTCACATACCATCTTCCTTGCGATTTCCGTCGCTCTCTCAATATCATTTGCAGCACCACTTGTAAAGTCTCCAAAAGTCAATTCTTCAGCTGCTCTTCCACCAAGCAGTGTGGTTATAGTATCAAGTAATTCATTCTTGCTTACGAGGTATTTATCTTCAGCAGGCAAATGTAAGGTGTATCCGAGTGCCGCATAGCCACGCGGTGTTATCGATATTCTGTGTACTGGGTCTGAGTTCGGTAAAGAAGAACTTATAATCGCGTGTCCAACTTCATGATACGCCACAATCCTCTTTTGTTTTTCCGAAATAACTCTTGATTTCCTTGCAGGTCCCGCTATTACTCTATCAATGGCCTCCTCAAAGTCATTCATTTTAATTATATTTCTCCCTTCTCTTGCAGCTAGTAGTGCAGCTTCGTTGACCAGATTTTCTAAATCAGCACCTACGAAACCTGTTGTCCGTTTTGCAAGCACTGAAACATCGACATCCTTGTCAACTGGCTTGTTCCTAAGGTGTATCTTCAATATAGCTTCCCGACCCTTTACATCCGGTGGATCAACTACCACTTTTTTATCAAACCTTCCAGGCCTTAGTAATGCAGGATCAAGTATATCAGGTCTATTGGTAGCTGCCATAACAACTATACCCTGATTAACATCGAAGCCATCCATCTCAACGAGTAATTGGTTCAATGTCTGTTCCCTTTCATCATGTCCACCACCAAGACCTGCTCCCCTGTGTCTACCAACCGCGTCGATTTCGTCAATAAACACTATACAAGGTGCACTTGCTTTCGCTTGTTCAAATAGATCTCTAACTCTTGCCGCTCCCACACCGACAAAAAGTTCTACAAAATCTGAACCACTGATATGAAAAAACGGAACATTGGCTTCCCCTGCAACAGCACGAGCAAGTAGTGTTTTACCAGTGCCCGGAGGTCCAACAAGTAAGATACCTTTTGGCATTCTAGCACCTAGCTTTGCGAATTTACCAGGATTTTTCAAAAATTCTACAGTTTCCTTCAATTCCTCAACGGCTTCGTCCACACCAGCTACATCTTTGAATGTTACTTTGATTTTATTTGGCCCCACTTTCTCGGCCCTACTTTTTGTAAATGTAAATGCTTGATTATTGCCCCTTCCAAGACCTCTTATGATGAAGGCGAACAAAAGTAGTGTTATAACAAACATTGCTATATTACCGACAACATTCACCCAAAAAGTACTGTCTGTTACCTTCTCAGCTTGAACTACTATTCCGTAATCAACCAGTTTATTTATAGTCTCAACATCGTATCTAAACCATGGTGCATAAATCGAATAAGAACGTCCTTGCTTGGTAGTAACACTCAGATTTCCATCGTCTTTTATAATTACCTCGGCTATATCCGTCTCGCCGTTACCTAAACGCTTAATAAAATCGCTGTAACTCATGTTAAGCTCAATACCAGTTCTTGTGTTTATAAATCCTTCGTAAATCCAAAACAAACTTAAGGCTATGAGTATGAGAAAAATTATAGATCCTATGTTACGATTCAAAATGCAAACCTCCTTTCGCTTCGATCGATATTCCGTATTCTTTTAAGAAATCCTTTCCTTCATATACGTACGGAATATAAACAACTACCTCTTTCTTCTGATGGAAGTCTTGAAATACCACAACTGGTATCAACTTTCTAACAAAAGTAGGCAATTTTTTCTTGGAGAATATTTCCTTAACCTTCTTTTCGCTGGCTACTCTATCGCCTTCTTTCCAATTTCGGACTTTCAGACAAATTTCGCTGAGCCTATTAGAGATTATATCACAATAACTAAAAGTTATAAAGTAGCCGTTTACATTTATACTTTTCTTATCAGCTTTTTGATCCAAGCAGACAACGTGTTCATACGCTGGATAATTGTGTATATCTCCCATCATACACCAACCATAAGAAATTTCAATACCAAGATTTCCCCACAAGGATATTTTAAAGGAAGTTTTACCTGTTTTCTTGGTTTTTTTAAACCTCTCAAGCTTTTCAAAATCTACAGGCTTCCCGAAAAAAGAAAGTGCCTCCCTTCGAATTTGTTCTATTTGCAAATATTCATCATCCAAAAGCTTGAATATAACCCTACCCGCAATTTTAGTAACATCTTTTGACAGTGATCTTAAAGTATTCTCGATATAATCATCAAGTTCCCAGATACTTTTGGCAAGCTTTAGTGACGCATCTTCAACTGAAGGATTGATTTCTTTCAACAGTGGAATAACTTTGTGCCGTAGGAAATTTCTGTTGTATTGAATGTCGAAATTGGATTTATCAACAACGTATTTTAATCCCATCTGATTTGCGTAATTTTCTAGTTCCTCTCTTGAAAAAAATAAAAGCGGTCTTAAATATTTTCCGCTCAATGGTTTAATTGCCGCCAAACCAAAGGGACCTGTACCTTTCACTAAACGTAAAATCATCGTCTCGAGCAAATCGTTAGAGTTATGCGCTGTAGCTATATATCCAAAGCTGTATCTCTGAGCTATAGCATTTAAAAAATCATAACGTAATATCCGCGCAGCTTCTTCCGTTGAAAGTTTGTTTTTTTCTGCATATTCTTTCACATCACCTTCGCCTTTGAAAAAATCAATATTTCTTGCATAGCATATGCTTTCAACAAAAAGAACCTCATCATATGCCTCTTTTCTTAGCTTATGATTAAATGTTGCAACTGCAATCCTTAAATTAAACAGTCGCTTTGCTCTATCAAAAAGGTCAAGCATAACAATGGAATCTACACCACCGGAGACTGCGAGTAATATGGAAGAGCCTTTTGATAGGTACCGCTCCAATACTTTGGTAAATCTTTCAAGCAACTCTGTGCTCAAAAATATCACATCCCACTGAAATTAAATGTTCCATTTTTAGGATCAAATTCGAAGAATTTGTCGGTAATGTCAGTTAAGTAGAATTTTATATAAATTTTATCTATATTGTCTATGATGTTAGTGGCGTTCCTATTTGTGAAGTCCACACCAAAATTGAGCCTCCAACAGTGCAAAGATTTATCAATATTTAACGAAAAATAGTCCAATGAATTAGTTGAAGGATTGAATGTCAATCCGAGTTTTATGTACGGATCGAAAGTCTTAAGATTTATCTCGGTTTTGTAAGTCTTCTTGCCGTCATTGTTGTATGACAGGGTGTATTTCTCATCTTTTTTCTCCATCGTGTAGGTGAAATTCCAAACTGGCTCGGCATCTTTTGAGGTTTTTGTATAGTTCAGTTTCAAATTCGATTTATAATCGAAAAGATTAAAGCTGCCCGAGGCTATTAAATTTTTAACATAATCTGCTTGCTGGTATGCTGTAATGGAAAGATTACTGTACTTAATTGTGTGTACAAACACGTCCAGAGGTTTATCCGGTTGAATAGTAAATTGCAGTGTATAACTTAAAGTTAGAGGTTTGCATGAAATACCAAACGAAACATTTTCATTTCCAATTTTTTTTAAGGTATTATCGTACGATGTAGTTAAGCTTCCATTAAATTCAAATCCACTGAAAACTTGACTATAACGCAATGTAAGATTATCTGGCAACAATTTCTCGTTCAAAACATCCCAGGTCCTATTAACGGAAAAAGCTATATCCTGTGCATTTGATTCGAGTGATATTTTTACGAGATTCTTATTCGTTGTTGTTGATTCATCAAGAAAATTATACGTTTGATCCCAGGATAAAGAAGTTTTAAATGGCCCAAATGAATAGTTTCCGATTACGGTATATTTATCGGTTGTTCCCAAAGATTGTATTGCTTTGCTGTTAGCGTAATTGTAAAAACTTTTTACCGAGAACGTGTAATTAAAATTAAGCGAAAATGGCCCGTCTTTGTAGTTCCATGGAAATTGGAAGGTGTACAATATGTTTCTATTTTCAGCATTTTTGTACACATTACCGCTCACGCTTAAGTTATAATTTATTGACTTACTCGATAGAGAAACATCATACAAAGTTTTATAGTACATCGACCAAATTTTTGAACTATCTTGCTCAAATAAGTAGCCGTCTGTCTGTAGTTTATAGGTACTATCAACCGCAGTTAAATTTAGAATATTATCGGCGAATAAATTAAAAGAAAGATTTTTCAAACCACCGTTAAGTAATATTACTGTGTCATTTAATTTTCCATCGTACATAATGTAAGGCCTTACATAAACATTTTGATTTTGAAGGTTAATTCCTAACTTTTGGTAGTAGTTACTATCATTGTAATAGTTACCTTCCAGGTAAACGGGGCCATCGTATTTATAATAAACAATCCCGTTGCTGTATCTGTATGTAAAAGTTGCTAAAGAGAATTCAATTGTCTTTTTAACCTGATCGTAAGTTAACTTGTTAAGCTTATTTTTTGTATCTTCGAAATTAAAAGAAACATTGTTAAATCCAGTTGATATGCTAATTGCCCAATCATTCACCAAAAAACTGAAAGTTTGACTAATATTCAAAGTTTGTCCAAATGAAATAGAGAATGAATAGGGAGGAACCCCCTCAAGTGTTGTGATATACAAAGGATAGGGAAAAATAGGAACCCCTAGGACTACAAGGAAAGAGTTCTTGGCTATGATGTATTTATTCTCAAGCACATATATCTCCGATGAAAGTATCATATAATGCGGCTCTTCAAAATCGCAAGTTGTTATATAGGAATTTTCAAGAAAGCCAAGAGAGTTTGAAGTATCGTACTCCACCGTTGAGGAATAAACATATATTAGGACATTCTTGTTGTTGTATTTATAGTTATAAACTGTTTTTGCCTGAACCATCAAAGCCTTTTCCGATTCAAAATCGTACCTTAGATTTCTAGCACGGTAGAGTCTATCCTTATCGTAAAACTTTACGTCACCACTCGCTTCAATCGATTTAACTTTTCCATCAATTATTGTTGCTGATGCTTCATCACAATACAGTTTATAGTTATCCCAAGCGAAAGAAACAGTACCTTTAAAAATCGCCATACTCTCGGAAACGTAAAAATCCTGTGATCTGACAAAAATTTGATTGCCTGCAAAGGATGTAGAGCTTGTAAAAGTTATTACTGATGCCAAAATAATGAAAATGATGAACAACCTTGTCAAAAATTCACGCACTCTAAAAGCTATGGGGGTATCAATTAGAATGTACATTATAGATCCAACAATGGTAAAAACAATATTAGGTAACCATGTTGCAAGTACTGGATCCATGTAACCTTCTTTGCCCATGCCAGATAGCCACGCACCAGAACCTTGATACAAAACAACGATAATGAACGTAACGATGATACTCCACGACCTACTTGTGAATCCGAAAAGCAATGAAACAGGCAAGCCAATTAATACGATAACCAACGCACCAAGTGCATTTGCGTACCGTTGTTGGAGTTCAACAACCAAATTTGCAGTATTGATTCCAAGCTTTTTGTACGTTTCCAACTGTTCTCTCAATTCCTTTGATGTCTTATCTCTTGTAGTTTTGGCTGATCTTAGCATTTCTTCGATTTCTCCTGCAACATCTAATTTCATCTCTTTAAATTGCATTTCAAGCTTTAGAAATCCACTTTCCAACTCAACTACGTACATAGAACCGTCTAATAGAAACCAACCATCTTTCATTTTTACTACTCTTTTTGCCGTCAAGATTTGCTCATTTCCTTCTTCATTTCTGAAGAGCACAACATCGTATAACTCGCCTTTTTGCTTGTTATATTCTTTTACATAAAAATATAAATCTTTTTCTAGTTCCACCAGTGTATTCGTTTTAACTATACTTTCCGGGGACTGAAATATGTATTGATTCAATATCTGTGAGGATTTGTAATTGGCAGTAGGAACGACAAAATCTCCAAGCAGCCAAGAAAAAAAACCCAAAATTAAGGCTAAAATAACAAAAGGTACAACCAAGCTTTTTGAACTTATTCCATGCACTAAAAGGGCGGTAATTTCTCTGTTATTATACATATCACTTATAACCCAGAATATCGAAAAGAGAACCCCAACAGGAATACCGAGGAAAGTAAAGTAAGGGATATTATACATAACGAAAACGAGTAATTTATCAATACCAACACGATTTCTAATTATGTAATCAGAGATTTGGTACAACCATTCAACACTTACAAAGACTATGAAGCCCACGAGTCCCATGACAAACGGTTTCAAAGATTGCTTTAGGACATATCTTGTAAGGACGCGCACAATGTTCACCCCTTGATATTCTGTCCATTAGTTCTTAATCCATACTCTTAAAGACATCAACAGAAAATAGTTGAAACTGGTGTCCGTAACATGTATAATTTTTGCCGGTCAATATGTAAAATGTAATTTCTATAATCTGAACTGCAAAATCACAAATTTCCTCAAGAGCTTTAGATATATCCATTAACAATAGACCTCTTTTTACAACCCTTGGGTTATTCTGAATCAATGTTATTATTTCATCTTTAAACTTCAAAAACATTTCATCCATAAATGCGTCTTGGCTACATATCCCCTGAGCTCCCTCGATATTTTGGTCAACGTATACTCTTAGCGCTCTTCTCATCATCTTCTGGACAAACGAAAACATTTCCGGTACCATTGCACTCTGGTTCATTTCAGGTTCCTTAACCAACATTTTGATATCGTCTGAAATATCTTTAAGGCGAGAACTAGCATCGAGTAAGATCTTTGAAACCAATACCGAACCGAACAAAAATCGGAGAGCGTATCCTTCAGGATTGCATGTGCCCACAATGATCTGTGAACCTCTTACAATATTCAAGTATTCGTTATAGACATCCCAACAACGTTCCTCCACTATCTTTGCGGTTTCAATTTTACGCTCCTTAAATGCTTCACTCGTAAGCCTTAGAATGTCTTCAACATACCAAGCTTCTTTTGTTACCGCTTTTTTTAACTCACCGATGCTTTTTTCCACTATCCATTTCATTAGTTTCACCTTCTGCACTTAATCTGCATTTATAGGCCTTATGCGCCATTTCCCAGAACTTTTCTTCCGTATCCAATTTTTTCTTTAATCGAAGTTGAAAAATCGTAGTTTTTGGGTCTCAGAATAGTTACTAACCTCGTACATTTACGCACGTAAAATTCATTGACCTTCTCAATTAAATCTCCATCTATTATCAAATTAGCGTTTTCACTTGATTTGACAAAAATTTTCTCACTACTTGGAATGACAAGGCTACGTGTTGCCAAAAACTGCGGGGCAATCGGCGTTATCTCAAAAGCCTCTACATTCGGAAGCATAATAGGTCCTCCAAGTGCTAATGCATAAGCAGAAGAACCCGTGGGAGTGCTTATCACCAAACCATCAGCATGGTAAAAGAACGTCCCATCAGTTATCTTAACATCAAGGTCTAATATTTTCTGTTCGATATCTTTTTGAAAGACAGCATCGTTTATAGCAAAGTATGTACTTTTTTTCGTTTCTATCCTGAGTGTCCAGCGTTTATCTTCAGCAAAGTTATTATTTTTCAAATCTTCTATCAATCTATCAAGTTCGTTGAGTAAATAACCTGAAAAAAATCCTAAGCGCCCTGCTTTAATACCGATAACAGGTGTTTTCACCTTTTTCAAAGTCCTCAGGACTGTTCCATCACCGCCAACAACGATTGTGATGTCAACATCAAATTTTTCCTCATCAAAAATTACTGAGGAATCTGTGAAATGTCTGACTTCGAATTGTTTAATCAACGTATCTAAAACAAACTTTGCCGACTGAACATAGTCCGTCCTATAAAAAATCCCAATTTTCATAACTTATCTTAATCTCCAACCGAGGTCTATAAGTGACTGAGCTATGAAACGATCTATAAAAATAAGAACTAAAATAGCTATGAATGGTGTTATGTCTAAATAACCGATAAGTGGTATATACCTTCTTAAAGGTCTTTCAACTAGCTCTGCCAGTTCCTTAAAAACGTGATATATTCTAGATGAATAAACACCTGGTATCCAACTCAATATTGCACTAATTATGATGATAGTAATCTCAAAGTTTATAAACACTCTTAAAACATAGCCTATAGCTGAGAAGAAATTTCCAAGTATGAACATAATTATTTCCCCCTTTCACCAAATATAGCAGTACCAATCCTTACAATAGTACTACCTTCCTCAACAGCCACATGATAATCGTTAGTCATTCCCATCGAAAGTTCTTTTAAATTTGGAAATTTCCTTGACAACTCATCTCTAAGTTCACGCAACATCCTGAAGTACTTTCTTGTTTGCTCTGGTTCAATATACGGCGCCATGGTCATTAAACCTACAATTTCAACGTTTTGAAAATGTTGTGCACTTTCCAACAGTTTTTCAACTTCATCTGGGTGAATACCACTTTTTGTCTCCTCACCAGAAACATTTACTTCTATCAAGATTTTTTGCACTTTACCAATTCTTCCAGCTACCTTATTTATTTCTTCTAACTCTTCAAGTCTGTGCACAGAATGGATAAGATAAGCAACCGGTACAACGTATTTCAATTTGTTCGTTTGAATCCTACCTATGAAGTGCCATTCTATATCAGGATAATCCAGCTCCCTTGATTTATCCCTCAGTTCCTGAGCGTAGTTCTCTCCAAAGATTCTTAAACCTACGCTGTAAGCAGCTTTTATAACCTCAACAGGATGAGTCTTCGTAACGGCCACAACTTTAATGTCCGATGGGTTTCTACCAGCTTTTGAAGCGTTGATAAATATTGTACTCAAAACATTCTCATATTTTTCTTTTATCATCAATTCCATCAAACAGTCCCCCAGATAGAAAAGTATAACCAAGGTGCCTATAAGCCTTTTCCGTTGCCACTCTGCCTCTAGCGCTACGTGCAATAAATCCACTTTGGACTAAGAATGGTTCATACACTTCTGATATTGTATCTTCTGTAATACCAAGCGAAGCTGCAAGTGATTTCAAACCAACCGGACCACCCTTGTAAACTTCTATTATTATTTTTAGCAGTTTCCTATCCATTTCATCAAGCCCATATTCGTCAATACCGAGTAAATTCATCACCTCGCTAACCATAGAGAGATTTATCTTTTCAGAACCTCTAACCGTACTTAGGTCACGAACTCTTTTCAACAGCCGAATAGCAATTCTTGGCGTACCACGTGACCTTTGAGCGATTGAAAGTGCTGCGTCGTCGTCTATATTTGTTTCCATGACCTGTGCAGCTCGTGTGATTATAAGCTTCAACTCTTCGTTAGTGTAAAAACTCATTTCAAAGATCATACCAAACCTATTTCTAAGTGGCGAAGTCAAAAGCCCACTGCGTGTTGTCGCACCAATTAGAGTAAAAGGTTGGAGGTCTACCCTTATAGATCTTGCAGCAGGCCCTTTGCCTATCATTATATCGATCTGATAATCTTCCATTGCTGAATAAAGTATCTCTTCAACATTTCTATTCATTCTATGTATTTCATCTATAAATAGTACATCACCTGCTTCAAGGTTTGTAAGAATCGCGGCTAAGTCGCCTTGCTTTTCAAGTATGGGGCCACTTGTTATGTGTATGTTAGCGTTTAGTTCATTTGCAATTATTGTCGCAAGTGTTGTTTTGCCAAGCCCCGGAGGGCCTGCTAAAAGTATGTGATCCAGTTGTTCTGAACGCATTTTACAAGCTTGGATTGCAAGTTTTAATCTTTGCTTTATATTTTCCTGACCGATGTATTCCGAAAGAAACTTTGGTCTTAGGTAATAAGTATCGTACCCGGTACGCTCAGGCGAAACAACTCTTTCTGTCAATTCCTCTTGAAAATTATTAGTCCTTTCCAAAATTCGACACCTCGGCTTTCAGCGGAACGTTTATTTTTAAGCCATACCTACCAACGTTCATCTTCACCTTGGCAAAACCTTCTATGTTAAATTTATCAAGTTCCTTATTTTCTTCAAATATTTTTACATCAGAAAAAGAAAAGTTCAATACGTACTTTCCATTACCTTCCCTTTGAACATTACCATTCCATGAACCCAAGTAATTGCCACCATCATCAAACACTTTTATCTGTACAATTTCTATGTCAGTATTTTGTGCTAAACCTTCGTCATTCTTTGGAAAACTCATTGACAGCTTAGATTTGATTTCCAGATTTATACCATTTACTTTAACCTCGGTAACATCGAGATTTAACCTAATATCACGCACAATAAAAAACACCCTTTTCAAACCTGAAAGGGACAGAATTAGAAAAGTCAAAGCTATTAAACCGATTATAGCAATCCAAACTCTTTCACTTTTTAAGAACTTAAGCATAACGAACACTCCATCAAATTAATTAACTTCAGATAAATTATACCATAACATTCGAATAAATACCAGCAATTTCCTGGCATTGACAAAATAGTTATACGTATTATAATGAGACATATAATTATTATACATGAAACTATATGAAACTATGCCAAAAACGATACTGAGACAGAAAGGGATGAAACTATGTTTGATGGTTATCACAAAGGTCTTATTTACTCTCTAAACAAGCTTCAAAGAGCGATTTTCAAGATTATTCATGAAAAAATATCAAAAGAATTTGGAATTCACCCTGGGCAGATACCTATGCTTTTTATCATAAATCGTAAACCTGGTATCAACCAACGTGAAATTGCTGACACTTTAAATATTGAACCAGGAACAGTCGCGGTGATGCTAAAGCGTATGGAGAAAAACGGTTTTATTTATCGAGAAGCTGATGAAAAAGATAGACGAATCTTGCACGTATATCTAACCCAGAAGGCACAAAATGTACTTCAACATGTTAGGGAGATAGTAGATAATTTAGAAAGGAATATACTTTCAGCTATTACGGATGAAGAAATAGAAAATTTGGGAAACATTTTGAATAAAATAGAAAAAAGGTTAATTGACGAATACTTTCAAAAGGAGCGTGATTTAGAGTGCTAGGAAAATATCTCAAAAAATACTGGTTATTGATCGTCATAACTGTATTACTTGTGGTTGTTCAATCTATCATCTCATTGTATCTTCCTGATCTGATGTCGGATATTATAGACAAAGGTGTAACAAAAGGTGATACGAATTATATCTGGCAAATTGGAAGTAAGATGCTCCTAGTTTCCTTTTTTAGTGTCCTTGCAGCTATTTTGGCAAGTTACACGTCTTCGATTGTAAGCATGGGGCTTGGCAAAGACCTGAGAGAAGCTATTTTCAAAAAGGTTGAATCTTTCTACTTAGAAGAAATGAACAAATTCAGCACTTCTTCCTTAATCACAAGAACAACAAATGATGTAACACAAATACAACAAGCTACCGTCATGATTCTCAGAATGGTTGTAATGGCACCAGTCATGGCGGTTGGAGGAATTATAATGGCAGTCCAAAAGGATGCCAAACTCACAAGTATTCTGCTCGTATCCGTTCCCGTAATGTTGGCAGGGCTTGGAATCATAGCTTGGATAGTCGCTCCACTTTTCAAAAGCATGCAAAAAAAGATAGACAAATTGAACTTAATTGTCAGAGAAAGGGTAACGGGTATAAGGGTAATAAGAGCTTTTAATAAAGAAGACAAAGAAAGAGAACGTTTTAAGCAAGCAAACGACGACCTTACAAGAACTTCTTTAATTGTTAATAGGGTTGCATCGTTACTTTTCCCTTACATGATGATAGTGATGAATTTTACAATAATAGCAATAATTTGGTTTGGTGCAAAACAGATCGATGCCGGTACATTACAAATCGGCCAAATGATGGCTGTCATGCAGTATGTGATGCAAATAATGTTCTCATTTATAATGATTTCCGTTATATTCATCTTTCTTCCACGCGCAAGTGTTTCAAATCAAAGAATAAGAGAAGTTTTAACAACCGAACCGAAAATCAAAGAACCAGAAAAGAACACTCTTTTTCCTGTCTTTCAAGGCGAAAGTGATATTAACGGAGAGATTGAATTTAACAATGTTACTTTTTCCTACCCGGGCGCAGCTGAGCCTGTCTTGAAAGGTATTTCGTTTACAGCCTTACCCGGAAAGATAACTGCTATAATAGGTGCAACAGGTTCGGGAAAATCTACACTTTTGAACCTCATTGTTAGATTTTATGATGTGACTTCTGGCAATATCATGATCGATGGTATCGATGTGAGGAAAATTCCTTTTGAAATCATGAAAAGAAATATAGGTTACGCAACGCAAAAAGCAGTTATTTTTTCTGGAACGATACGAGAGAATATAAAATTTGGTCGTGAATGGATTACGGACGAGATGGTTGAGCATGCAGCTGACATTGCTCAGGTATTAGAATTCTCTCAAAAATACCCAGAAGGTTTAGATTATCACATAGATCAAGCAGGATTGAACCTCTCAGGTGGTCAAAAGCAAAGAATATCCATCGCACGCACTATCGCTGGGAAGCCAAGGATATACCTCTTTGATGATACCTTCAGTGCACTTGATTTTAGGACAGACGCTAAGGTGAGAGCTAAACTTTTCAAAGAAACCAGAGATTCAACCGTAATAATTGTAGCTCAACGTGTTGCAACGATAATGCACGCCGACCAAATAATTGTTTTAAAAGACGGCGAAATAGTAGGTATCGGTACGCACGATGAATTACTAAATAGTAACGAAGTTTATAAAGAAATAGTGTACTCTCAACTTTCCAAAGAAGAAGTCCTGTGAGGTGATCAAGATGACAGATAAACAGAAAATATCTACTCAAAATTCACAACAAAGGCGTGGCTTGATGGGACAAGGTGGGCCGAGTTTTGCAAGAGGGGGGGAAAAACCCAAGGATTTCAAAGAGGCAATGAAAAAGTTAATGATCTACCTTAAACCGCACGCTCTTGCGATAATAATCGTGCTTGCATTAACCATAGTAGCAACGGTACTTTCAATAAAAGCACCTAAGATTATGGGTGAGGCAACAACAGAAATTTTCAGAGTGGTAATGATCAGAAAGACTCCGTTCTCTGCTTTTCTTAAAACTTCGATGGATTTTGACAAAATTTTTAGGATATTGACAACAGTTGGAATCTTATACGGTATCTCTGCCGTTTTGAACTTCCTCCAAGGTTACCTGATGGCTGGTATCACACAAAAAGTTACTAGAAAAATGAGAGAGGATGTGAATGACAAACTAAAAAGGCTACCTTTGAGTTTTTACGATCATCGTTCGCATGGTGATATAATCAGTCGTGTAACAAACGATATTGACTTGATAAGCAACACACTCCAACAGAGCTTAACACAATTTATATCAGGAATTGTTACAATAGTAGGAATAACGTACATGATGCTAACGATAAACGTCAATTTGACATTGCTTACGCTCATTACCTTACCATTAAGCGCTTTTGCAACGATTTTTATTGCAAAACATTCTCAAAAATACTTTGCTGCACAGCAGAAGTTTCTTGGAATGCTTACAGGACAAGTAGAAGAAGTTTATGGAGGGCACATAGTTGTCAAAGCGTACGGTAGAGAAAAAGATGAACTTGAAAAATTTACTAAAGTTAATGAGCAGCTTTACAAAGAAAGTAAAAAAGCTCAATTTATATCTGGAATCATAATGCCAGTAATGAATTTTATAGGTAACCTCGGCTATATAATTGTGGCGGTCGGAGGAGGTATTTTAGTAACAAAGAAATCTATAACAATAGGTGATGTTCAAGCATTTATACAATATTCCAGGCAATTCAATCAACCAATTGTCCAAATCGCTAACATCGTTAACATGATTCAGTCAACACTTGCAGCCTCGGAAAGGGTTTTTGAGATACTTAAAGAAAAAGAAGAAATACCCGATAGAGAAAATGCAATAGAACTTGAAAGTGTCAACGGAAATGTAAAATTTGAAAACGTAAAGTTCAGTTACTTTCCAGAAAAGCCACTCATTGAAAATTTGAATATCGATGTTAAAAGCGGTCAGAAAATTGCTATCGTAGGTCCAACGGGAGCAGGGAAAACAACCCTAGTAAACTTGCTCATGAGATTCTACGAAATTCAAGGTGGAAGTATAAAAGTAGACGGAGTGGATATTAGAGATATAAAACGGTATAATCTCAGGAAGCATTTTGGTATGGTATTACAAGACACATGGCTTTTCTCAGGAACAATAAAAGAAAACATAGCTTACGGTAAGGAAAATGCAACACAAGAAGAGATAATAAGAGCAGCGAAGATGGCATATATCCATCATTTTATAATGGGCATGCCGGATGGTTATGATACGTTAATTGGAGAGGACTCATCGAATATTTCGCAAGGTGAAAAGCAACTCATAACGATTGCAAGAGCGTTCTTAGCAGATCCAGATATATTGATCTTAGATGAGGCTACAAGTAACGTTGATACGTTAACTGAAATATATATCCAACGCGCAATGGCAGATCTAATGAAAGGGAGAACCACGTTTGTTATTGCACATAGGCTTTCGACAATACGCGATGCGGATATAATACTAGTCATGAATGAAGGAAATATAATAGAAATTGGTAAACACAAAGAACTACTTAAAAAGGGTGGCTTCTACGCAGATATGTACAAAAGTCAGTTCCTCGGTGCGATAGTAGATGCATGATAGTCGATAATAGTTGTTGATTGTCTATAATAAAATACTATAAACTATCATAAACTACGGTAAACTGTGATAACCTGTAGACAGTTTAACTCTCCATAATCAAATTAATAAAATTAATCGAATAAAACTTTTAACCCTGCTTAAGCGAACAAGCAGGGTTATTTCTATTTATATACATATGTCGATTAATTTAATGTCTTAGCAAACCACTTGCATATTATAAGCATTTTGTGGTATAATAAAAATGTTAGTATAACAATGTTAGTTTATCTTCATACCATTTAAAAGACACTAAAAGATAGGTGATGATATGAAAAAAGAAGAGTTAATAAAGGCCATCGAAGATAGAATAAAAGATTGTAAAAGCTGTCCTCTTGGTTTAGTGAGGAAAAATGTTGTACCAGGGGAAGGTAATATATATTCACCCATTATGTTTGTAGGTGAAGGGCCTGGTGAAGAAGAAGACAATCAGGGAAGACCGTTTGTCGGAAAAGCGGGTCAGCTATTGACGAAGATTCTTGAATCAGTAAATATAAAAAGAGAGGAAGTTTATATTACAAATGTTGTCAAATGCCGTCCACCGAATAATAGGGTTCCCACAAACTTGGAAATCCAGGCATGCTCACATTATTTAATTGCACAGATAGAAGTAATAAACCCAAGAATGATAGTTCCACTTGGTAGTACGGCTGCTATGTTTTTTTTAGGAAAGGAAGAAAGTATAACGAAGATACGAGGGAAGGAATTTATTTGGAAAGGCGGAATAATAATCTTTCCAATGTTTCACCCCAGTTATCTACTAAGAAATCCATCGAAAGAAAAGGGAAGTCCAAAAGACTTAACTTGGCAAGATATTAAAAAGGTGAGAAACTATTACGATACGTTTTTGCAAGAAATGACGGGTAAAATCGAGAGGAAAAATGAGTAAATATGAGTAGATTACAAGGAGGAAGGACTTGTGAAAAGCGAAAACAAGCATGAAACAAAATTAACATCGACAGTTATGAGCTACATTTCTGCGATATATTCTCTCATCGAAAAAGAAGGCGTAGCAAGAATTTCAGAAATAGCTAAATTGAAAAGTGTATCTTATGCGAGCGCAACTAATGCTGTGAAAAAACTTGTAGAGCTTGGGCTCGTTGACCACAAAAGATATGGTTTTGTAAAACTCACCCCACGTGGCTTAAGAATAGCTCAGATGTTAAAATCAGGCGAGTCAAGAATAAAGTATTTTTTCATGTATGTGGTGGGAGTGCCTGAAAAAAAAGCTGAACAAATTGCAAATCTGATGGTGTACGATTTGGATGCGGACACGAGAAGAAAATTAAGAAGGTTTTACTCAGTTTTGATTGATTTTACTAAAGAAAAAGCCGAGGAGTTAGAAAAGTTTATAAAAGAGCAAAGAATGAATCTAGAAATACCAGAAGAAGTTTACACATTGAAAGGAAAAATAAAGGAGGATGAAGTTGATGAGTAAAGTACTAGTAACGGGTGGAGCTGGCTTTATTGGATCACATCTTACAGACAGATTAGTCGAACTGGGCCACGACGTGGTTGTTATAGACAACCTTTCGACTGGAAAGAGGGAGAATGTTAATCCAAAAGCTAAGTTTTTAGAAATGGACATTTACGAAAGTGAGAAAACAGATCAATTATTTGAATCTGAAAAATTCGAATACGTCTTTCATCTGGCAGCGCAGGCAAGTGTGGCTATTTCCGTAAAGGACCCTGTTAAAGATGCAAATTGGAATATAATTGGAAGCATAAATTTAATAAAGGCATCGATAGGACATGGCGTAAAAAAATTTATATTCTCTTCTACAGGTGGAGCTATTTATGGCGAGGACGTCAAGGTCTTCCCAACTCCTGAAAGTGTTTTCCCGCAGCCAATGTCTCCATACGGTATTGCAAAATTTGCTGTTGAAAATTATCTGAGGTTTTTTAGCAAAGAATTTGGCCTTTCGTACACCGTTTTAAGATACGGTAATGTTTACGGTCCAAGGCAAGACCCATACGGTGAAGCTGGAGTTGTAGCTATTTTTACTTCAAGAATGCTAAAAAACGAAGATTGCACAATATTTGGTGATGGAGAATACACAAGAGATTACGTTTACGTAGAAGACGTAGTAGATGCAAACATAAAGGCAATGGAAAAAGGTGATGGTCTTGTTATTAACATCGGAACAGCAACTGGAACAACTACAAACGAATTGTTCAAATTGCTAAAGAAGCTTACCGGATACAAAAAGGATCCTATCTATGGCCCCCACAGGAAAGGCGATATAAGAAAAAGTTTGCTTTGCTATAATCGTGCATGGATCGAACTAAAGTGGGAACCAAAGTACACGCTCGAAGAGGGGTTGAAGAAAACTGTTGAGTGGTTTAAGCGAAATACTCAGGCCTAATACTTTTGAAGATTTTGTTGGTCAGGAGCACCTTCTCGGCGAGGGTGCTTTTTTACGTGTGTCAATTGAGAATAACAACTTATTTTCCGCAATACTTTTCGGACCTCCCGGAAGCGGGAAGAGTTCTGTGGTGAATCTTATCAAAAGATACACCAACTACGAAGTTGTCCAAATGAACGCAGCATTTACAAGCACTGAAGATATAAAGAACTTGGAAAAGTACGCGCGTAATATGAGAGGAATAAAGAAAATCCTAATATTTGTAGACGAAATCCATCGGTTTAACAAAAAACAGCAGGATGTTTTTTTACCCGGTGTAGAAACTGGTACCTACGTGCTTTTTGGAACAACAACTGAAAATCCGCAACATGTTATAAACCCAGCTCTACTTTCACGGTGTAGAATGTTGAGATTTAGAAAGCTTTCCGAACAAGATCTTGAAAAACTCCTTAACATGGTCAACAACAGAAGGTGGTGGCTATTTGGTTGAAGATATACGTCGTATAATCCGCTCTAGCGTGGGAAACCGTCCCCTTTTTTCGCTTTTTTATTAAAAGTGAGACCTTCCATGCTTTCCAACTATTTTTCGTGTACTTCGATATCTTCGTCTAATATTTTAAGTCCCTCACTCGTGATGTTAAAGCGAATGATACCCGTGAAGTAAAATCCTTTGTGATTTGTTTCGAGCGGTTCAGAGGCAATATAGAACCCCTTCCCGCTCTTGTGGAAGAAGAGTGGGTCAAATTCTTTGGCGCTTACAATGGTGAATGTTCTTTTTTCGATGTCAATAATGAACCAGTTACTTGTTGAATGTAGCAATAACTCTGGCTTTATCACGCCGTCAGCGAGCATCCAAGCTATTGTATGATAATCTGTTCCGAGGTAACTGTAGTTCATCGCTTTTGCTAACTTTTTGGTAAAATTCACGTCGTGACCGTTTTGCATCAGTAGTACGTTTTTTGCTATGGCTGGATGCACATTTTCGAGTTTCCGTTCTCCAGCACTTGCAAGTCTGGTGTGGAATAGTAACCATGGCTTTGATGCAATGTTCATATGCTCGTAGTCTACGAGTCTGTACTTTTTCTTTGGCTCGACTACTTCTTGAGCAATGCCAAAATTGTAGTAGATTGTTGAAACTTCAAAGTCAATGGTGACCTCGGGTTCTATGTACCATTTAGAAACCACGAAGTCACCAAAGAGTTCGTGGTGTAACCGCCCTTCCTTTACTTTTCTCATATCAATGTCGGGGGTGGGGTAAATAAACCCGTTACCATCACCACCTTGAGCAAGTGTTAGATAATCTAACCACTTACCCTTAACTTTTAGATTACTAAAAGCCGCTAACCTACACATTCTCATCACCCTTTCTTTACAGTTTGATGTTACGCCGATGAAAACACTTAGCTTAGACAAAGTACAATTTAGACCTTGTCTAAGCTATGTATTATTGACATGTAAGCAATAACTTAGACCATGTCTAAATTAGACATAATCTAAGTTAGAAGTTTAAGTTGGCATTGTTAAAATTGTGTTAATCTTTTTCGTCTAAATTATACCACAAAAACAACATTTTGTCAAGTACGTAATTTAGATTTTACCGATTGTTTACGTAAGGGTAATTTCCTACGTTGGTGTCGAAGTTGAGAATACAATTAAAGAACAGCTTGTTAAATCTTCAAATGGCGACGGTAGATTCTTAATCAACACCTACGAAATTCTCTCGAACATGGCAAAGGTGATGCGAAAAAGCACCATAGATAAAGAAGTATTTGAAATGTACGTAGGTGAAAATCTAACAAAATATACAGATTCGGAACACTATAACTTAGCATCCGCTTTTATAAAAAGCATTCGAGGAAGTGACCCAGATGCTGCACTCTACTATATGGCACGTATGTTAAATGGAGGGGAAGATCCAAGGTTTATATCAAGAAGGCTTGTCATACTAGCAAGCGAAGATATAGGCCTTGCAGATCCATTCGCTCTTGTACTGGCCACGGCAACTATGCAAGCAGTTGAGAACGTTGGTTTACCAGAATGTGTTATTAACCTAGCAGAGTGTGTAATATACCTTTCTCTTGCCCCAAAAAGTAATTCAAGTTACGAAGCCGTAAACAAAGCGCAAATGGTGGCCAAGCAATCTATGAACATTCCCGTACCAAGGCACTTGCTAAACGTTGAGGATAGCGGTTACAAATATCCCCATGCGTTTGGTGGATTTGTAAAGCAAAGTTACTTACCAAAGGAGATAAAAGAAAGATTCTATTACCCTAATAACATATCGAAAGAAGCAAGAATAGGTGAAATATACAGAAAACTTTGGCCGGAGAGATTTGAAGAAGATCGAAAAGACTAAATTATTTAACTTGAGCAATAAGAGGTGGTAAAAGATGATAAGTTTTGGTAAGAAGCCTGTTGAGATACATTTTATCGTAGATGATATCACCATGCAAAATGTCGACGCAATAGTGAACGCTGCGAATTTGCACTTGAGTCACGGTGGGGGAGTTGCAGGTGTAATTTCGCGTAGAGGAGGGCCCGAAATCCAAAAAGAAAGTGACGAATATGTGAAAAAACATGGACCGGTACCACCAGGAGGAGTCGCTGTCACAAGTGCTGGTAGCTTACCGGCTAAATATGTCATACATGCCGTTGGTCCCATTGGAGACAAGTTAGAAAACGATGAAATTATGAAAAAATGTATAACAAACATAATTGAGAAGGCAGATGAACTCGGTGTGAAAAACATCGCATTACCGTTCGTTGGAACAGGTATTTTCGGCTATCCATTTGAAAGATTTGCACATGTCGTTATCGAAACTTTAATTGATTATTTAAAAGATTACAATGGTCCAATTGAAAAAATTATCTTCTGTGACGTCGATGCGGGCAAAGTAAAAAAGTTTGAAGAGTACTTCTTTGAAAAGCTAAGTTAATAGAGTTTCCAAATTCCCAAATTGACTTTCAAATCTATAATTTTTCCAGACCTATTAACGGTTACCGTTACCTCATCACCAATCTTTTTCCCGGAAATACTTTTTACTATGTCATCTTGGGTTTTTATCGGCTTTTT
The DNA here is from genome assembly GCA_049970055.1 of Fervidobacterium sp. Classification (GTDB taxonomy): domain Bacteria; phylum Thermotogota; class Thermotogae; order Thermotogales; family Fervidobacteriaceae; genus Fervidobacterium. The sequence goes on along the minus strand of JBMFNR010000001.1, from coordinate 582,218 downwards.
GTCTATACTGATTACTACATCTCCGATTTTAATACCAGCGAGTTGTGCAGGGGAACCTTCTTCTACAAAGGCAATATACATGCCTTCATTTTTTATATTGTATTGCGTTTTCACCTTTTCGTTTACCACGAACCACGTAACTCCCATTAATTTATTGTTAGTTGGTTTATCAAAAAGGGTGAATATATTGTCTGCATTAATGACTACTCTAAACGTAAAGTCATTACGAATTTCCGATGGGGCTACTGCTATCTTGTCGGTGATCCGCCCGGAAAGTGCTCCAACACGGCCAACAACCAAATTCCCAGAAGTGCTAACCGGATTTTCAGCTGGTAGCTTTTTGTAGGCATCTTTATCGTAAAAATCACGACAGTACTCAACTGGGTACCCGTACATATTAACCACACCGTAAGGTGAAACATCAGTAGTTTCGAAAGCTTTCACATCATAATTTTTCTTTCCGTCGTTGTACTTGTTTTGGAAGGTGTTTCCCCACGGGTACATTCTTCCATCTGTACCTCGTGCAGCCTTTTCCCATTGTGCTTCTGTTGGTAATTGATAACCAGCCCAATCACAATAAGCCTTTGCAGAGTTCCAACTGATACCTGTTATAGGTAAATTTAGAACATCGCTTTGGGCTTTATAACTCACGTTGAACTGTGAACCGAGAAAATTAATTTGAACTGGTAAAATATTGTTACCTATGGCAACATTCGAAACTTGTGCAGCTCGCAAGAAATCGATGTATTGCTTAACCGTAATCGGATATTTTGAGATGTAAAAACCAGATACATATACATTTCTTGACGGCAACTCATCTTCTTCGACCTTATCCCAATCCTTTTCCGCTCCCATCTTGAATATTCCACCAGGTACAAAAACGAATACGACACCTGTTCGTGGATCAACAACTTCCTCGGGGTAAACTTTTACAACTCTCACTTCTTTACCATCGACTTTAAGAGGGTTTTTAACCACCATGGTCGCTATTGAATCTTTGTCATAAATTAAGTTATTTAATTTTTGTACTTCTTGAGTAAATTGTTGAAGAGATTGAGTTGTTTTGTCAGGCCTATAAGTTGTAAATACAACTTCTGAAACACTGATTGTTAATTTTCCCCATTCAGCGGAGATCTCATAAATTTGGTTATTTTTTGTTGTGACTTTGCCGTAAATTTTTCTCCCATCTTTTAGTATTAAAAGGTCATAACCTATGGCTTTTACGACAGGAATAAAAACTGTTTCAACAAAATCTCTTCTTATTTGCAGCTCATTTCCATACTTATCGATCAGCGTTAGATACCCTTCATTTTCGCTTAATTTCATGCCAGTAACCATCTCACCCGAGGACAAAAATACCGCGTAATTATCTGACGTGGTAAGCTCAACAGTAAAAGTGCTAACTTGGCTTGGTATTTGAAGATCGACCTTTGAGAAGGACAGGTAATCTATATCATTAGATAACTTAATTTTCATTTTTCCAAAGTTCGTCACAACGGTTACGTATCCATCGTTTATGTTTTCCACATATCCAGAGATTTTATTACCAGAAATTGAAATGAAACCTTTCTCTGGATTCACTATTTTATTGTAAATAACGAAATCTACCTGCTGAATAGGAACAAATATACGGCCCAAAGTAGTATCAAACACTAGGTTTTGATCAATCGCGCCTATTAATTTTCCGTCCATAGATTCACCTGTTTTATACACAATACTTTCAGAAAAAAGTATTGATGAAACAATTAAAAAAGCGGTAACAAAAGTCATAATGTACCATTTTAAACGCAGATCCATAGTATTTTCACCTCCATACAATCTATCTGTACAAAATTCAGTTTGATTATATTATATCAGATTAATTAAAATTCGTATTCACCTAGATCAAGATTTTGTGGTAAAATTAATACGAAGAAACGAAACCATAAAATGCTAGGAGTATGCTTTTAAATTATCAAAACTAAGGTGATTTATGAATGAAAAGGTACAATGTCGTACTTTTAATTTATGTTTTAGTTCTTATTGCATGGGTTGCAACTTCTGCAGAAAAAACTGAGAATTCCATTGCAACCCACAATGTTTATTGGTTCTCTCTGTATTATGAGCAAAGAATCTGGTTAGTCAACGATTATGGTAAAATATATGATGTTTTGCCCGAAGACAAAATGGATTCAGCACCTATAGTAACTGGGCTTACAATTAATGAAATAAACGGGCAAATAAAAGATAAATTACTGATTTATGTTCCAAAGCAGATTCCATCTACGATATTTGAAATAAATTTGGCAGAAAAGTATGTAACAACGGTTAACGCAGCGATAATTTACTTAACGAGCTTAGAAGATATTCCAAACTGTTTAAGCGTTCTTAGAACTGTTGGTCAATATCTAGACACAGGAAAAAAATATCTCTTTAAGAACGGAAAATTATATTCAATATAAAGGGGTGACAATATGGCAAAAAGTCACGAGATAGTCTCGCTTGATATTGGTAATGACAGCGTAAAAGCTATCGTGGTGGATTTCTCAGATGGGGTAGCCAACGTTATAGCTTATTCAAATGTTAAAACTCGTGGGATAGAAAATGGAGAGATAAAAGATGTTGTCGCACTTAACGAATCAATGATTCAGATCGTTGAAGACTTAGAAGACCAGATTGGTAGGGAACTTAAAGGAGAACTTCTTGTCTCTTCGAGTTGCGGTGATTTTACACTAACAGAGGTCACCGAAGAACTTCTTTTGAATGATAAAGAAGAGGGATACATATCGGATGAACACGTTTCAAAATTAACAGAAAATCTACTTTCGGACATAGCACCAAATAATGAAAAAAATTCTTTACACTTATTTGTCAAAAAATACATATTAGATGACAGAAAAATAGTTGTAAACCCTGTTGGAATGAAAGCAAAAAAGGTCAGTGCAGTTTACACCATAGTTATGGGATCAGAAAAATACAGAAACGTCGTAGAATATGCAACTAAAGATATACTAGGTGAAGCAGAGTACTATATTTCTTTTATATCTAACGCGGAAGCAGTACTTTCGAATGTAGAAAAAGATCGGGGGGTTTTGCACGTCGATCTTGGGTATAATTCGACAGTTGTGACACTTTACCATGCTAACACTCCATTGGAATTGGAAAGAATAGATATCGCGATGAAAAACGTAATTAAAGATATCGCGATAGTTCTAAAAACATCAATTCAAGAGGCTGAAAGACTGTTAAGGACATATGGAGTTGCGATGTACATGGATGTTGAACCCACATTGATAGAATACAAAGGATTGGATGGTAGGACAATTCAACGGACGGACAAAGAATACCTTTCGAGAATAATTTACGCACGACTTAGAGAAATTTTCATGAGGGTTAAAAAATTGTACAAAGACTACACGCTGAAATACTCAGAATTTGCTAATGTTGGGATCCCAGGTGGTATAGTTCTAACAGGTGGTGGCGCGTTGCTTCAGAGAATTGAAACACTTGCAAGTGATATATTTAGATGTCCTGTTAGAATAGGGAACTTATTTGATGTAGAAAAATTTAAATGCGAGAATGAAGATATATCTGTGTTCTCACCTTTGTATGCGGCAACATTTGGAAATATTATTGTTTACGAAAAAGAACAAAATATTTACAGCCCGCTTGCTGGTGAAAAACCTAAAAGAACTGGTCCAGGTTTTTTCAAAAAATTGTCAGATGTTTTCGGAAAGATATTCGGTTAAATCGGTTAAAAATGAAAGTATGGTAAAGCATGGTGGAGTATAACAAAAAATCTCGGGAGGGAAAATTCATGCCATTTATGATAGAAAAGGAAGGTAAATTGAATCAACAACACGAAAGAATTCTCGGTGTTCCTGTTTTGAAAGTAATTGGTGTCGGCGGTGCGGGGTGTAACGCGATAAATAGAATGGCGGAGATGGGGCTCAAAGGAGTTACATTAATCGCGGTCAATACAGACGCACAGGTCCTTGAAGTAAGTAAGGCGGATGTAGTTGTTCAAATAGGAGAGAAATTAACTAAAGGACTCGGTGCCGGTGGAAATCCGAAAATCGGTGAAGAAGCAGCTTTGGAGGATAGAAAAAAGCTCGAAGATATACTTCACGGAACGGATATGCTTTTCATCACTGCTGGTTTTGGTGGAGGGACCGGTACAGGTGCAGCTCCCGTTATCGCTGAGATAGCCAAAAACCTTGGAATACTGACTGTAGCCATAATAACATTACCATTTTTCTTTGAAGGAACACCGAGATGGAACGCGGCGCTTGATGGCGTTAAAAAGATATCCGGAAAGGTGGATACTCTCATAAAGATAAGCAACAATAAACTTTTAGAGCAGCTATCACCGTCGACAACAATAGTTGACGCTTTTTCAACTGCCGACGAAATACTTCATCAAGGGGTCAGGGGAATATCCGATCTCATAATGAAGCGAGGTTACATTAACCTTGATTTTGCTGATATCGAATCTGTAATGAGAAACGCAGGTAACGCAATGCTTGGAATAGGAGTAGGTAAAGGTGAGAAACGTGTTTTTGATGCTGCACGAAAAGCTCTCGATAGTAAGTTCCTTGACTATCCTATCGAGAACGCCCGGTCAATAATTCTGAATATTTCAGCACCGAAGAATGCAACACTCCAAGAAATGCAAGAAGCTGCGATGATCGTTAAACAAACGTGCAGTGAAGATGCCGACATGAAATTTGGTATGGTAATTGATGATGAATTATCCGATGATGAAATGAGAGTAACAGTTATAGCAACAAAATTTGATGTCGAAGAAAAATTTACGAAATCAGAGGATGATATACCTGCGATTTATAAGTTTGGTCTCGAGTACAAAGGAAGGGTTGGCGAGTAAGGGGGGAAACTCTTGGAAAAAGAAGTTAAAAGTGATGTTAAGCCCAAGAAACTTGGGGATGTTTTGGTTGAGAAAAAAATAATAACTCCGATTGAGCTTGAGAGAGCTCTGGAATTGCAGGCGGAAGTAAGAAAACCTCTTGGTGAAGTACTTGTGCAGATGGGGTACTGTACGTGGGATGATATTGTGAAAGCCTTAGCTGAACAATTTGGAATCCAAGCATGCACTGGTGAAGTTCAAATCGATGAAGAATTTGCCAAGAACTTTCCAAAAGACCTAGTACAGGAGTTGAAAGTAGTTCCTATAAAAGAAGTTGATGGGAAATTGATTGTCGGAATTTCAAATGTCTATGATATCCCCGTAGTAAAAAGGCGTATAAAATTCAGACTCGGAAAAGATGTCGATTTCTGCCTCTTTTCTCCCTCGTTGTTTGAAACTATATACAACAGTGTTTTACATGGTGTTAGTCCTGCGACTTTCGTAAACGAAATAACAGATGTGATCGATCAACAGCAAGAGGAAATTGCAGAAAAAGAGGAAGAAAAAAAAGAAATGACTGAAGAAGAAACACCTGTTGTGAGACTTGTTTCAAACATCGTAAATCATGCCATCGAACTTGATGCAAGCGACGTTCATATAGAACCACAAAGGCGCAATGTTGTGGTCCGATATAGGATAGATGGGGTACTTAGAAAAATAACAGAGTATCCTCGAAACATGCACTCAGCTGTTGTTTCAAGAATTAAGATACTCTCAGGCCTTGATATAGTGGAGCGCCGGTTACCACAGGATGGTAAGTTCTTTATAAAGAAAAACGAAGAACAATATGATCTTCGTGTCTCTACAATGCCTTCTGTACATGGTGAAAAGATCGTTATGAGGATTTTGAAAGTTTCTTCTTCAAAAAAGAAGCTCGAAGATCTCGGTTATTCGCCATACAATTTCGAAAGGATTCAAAAATTAATAGAGCATCCTTATGGAATTATTTTAGTAACTGGACCAACGGGAAGTGGTAAATCTACAACTCTTGTTGCGATAATAAATTCATTGAATTCTGAAGATGTGAATATAGTAACCGCTGAAGATCCTGTTGAATACACGGTTGAAGGTATCACTCAATGTCAAGTTAATACAGAAATAGGCTTAACTTTTGCAAAGTACTTGAGAGCATTTCTCAGGCAAGACCCTGACATCATAATGGTTGGAGAAATACGTGATAGAGAAACTGCTCAGCTTGCCGTTGAAGCTTCTCTCACAGGTCACTTAGTTCTTTCCACTCTCCATACAAACACAGCAGCAGGTGCAATTGATAGGCTTATAAATATGGGAATCGAGCCGTCACTTATATCTGCATCACTTATTGGCGTTCTAGGGCAAAGACTCGTGAGAAAAGTCTGCTCGTACTGTAAAATAGAGAGTGAATTGCCAGCACAATATGTTGAAAAAGCTAAAAAAATATTTCCAGATATGAAACCAGTTCAATATATAGGTAGAGGGTGTCAAAAGTGTAATAACACAGGTTACAAAGGACGAACAGCAGTTGCAGAGGTTTTAATGGTTAACGAAGAAATTCGTCGCTTGATACAGAAAGAAGCCTCTACTTATGAAATTGACAAAGCCGCGAGAAAACAAGGTATGGTCTCTATGTTCCAAGATGGTCTCTACAAAGTTCTCAGTGGTGAAACAACGATAGAAGAAGTATTAGCGATCGTAGGAGAAGAGGAGGAATGATTTTGCCTTTTGATCCACAAAGATATAGGCAAGAGAAAGAAAAGGAAATAAATCAAATCTATGGAAATATGAGAAAGAGAAGCTTTAAGTTTCTCTTTGTTAATATTATGATAGTCATATCGATTTTCGTTTTTATACTTTTTGTTCAAAGAGTATCCCCACAAACATATTTAAACATAGTTGATAGTTTGCAACTTACAATCGAGTTAACAAAACTCGAATATAAAGCACCGGAAAAGGTAGGTGCGAAAGTTTACATTGTTAATACAAAGAAGACGAATAAAAATTTTGTTCTGAGTGATTTTTACCTAAAAATTTACTCTCCTGAGAAAACATTTTACGAATTTTCCTATCCAACTGCGATCGAAAGTTCCATTGAAGGCCTTTCAAATAAGTTGGTTTACAATCTGGAAAACGAAGTTACACTATTGAACCTTCCATCCGGAACTTACACCATATACGCTCGATGTAAAATAAACGGAAAACAAGCAGAAATTTACAGAACATTTACTTACACCGAAGAAATCTCGTATTCCATTTATACTGAACCGTTCTATATCTTAACGGAACAACTAAAACCATCGCTCGTAATTTGGAACAGAACATCGAAAATTGAAAATATAAGCATCCGCAAAATCATTTGGAGCTTTCAAGGGAATGATTACGTTCAATCGTTCGACAAAGAAACAAGCAATGTAAGGTTATATCCAGGAGAAAGTTACCTTATACCCGGAAGCATTGCCTTCACTGTTGATAAAGCGGGAGATCTTGAGCTAAGTGCGAAAATTTATCTAGCAAGTGGTGAGATTAAAGATTTGCGCACACTCGTTTACTCAGCTAAAAAAACAGAAGAAGATGTGAACGGGATCGATTTTAGTATCGAAGTGGAGGAACCAATTGTTGTAAATAAGTCTGCGAAGGTAGATGTGTACATTTCGAATAAACTTAACACAAAAAGGTTCATCATAGTTGATAACGTAAATTTCTCTATACCCAAGATCGGATACAATTTCGAAATAGGCAATCGACGTGTCATGATGATACAATTTGGCAGAAGTTTTCTATCACGCTTGGAGAAACTAAATTTCACACAGCCTGGCATTTACGAACTTTTAATAACTCTGAGTATGAAAGGTCAGAAAATTCAAAAGAAAATCACAATTGCAGTTGGAAAGTAGTGACACTTCAAGGAGGATGAATAATGTCTAAAACTGGCCATCAAAAAATCAACTGGGTTAGTAAGCATATGAAGTTACTCAACTCAATTCAAAATTCTAAAGAATACTCGCTTAATGGTTTAAAGATTGGAATGTCAATACACCTTGAAGCCAAAACCGCATACCTTGCGATTACGTTAAAACACTTAGGTGCCGAAGTCTTCGTTACAGGGTGTAATCCATTATCAACACAGGATGATGTTGCTCAGGCTTTGGTAGATTACGGTATAAAAGTTCATGCAAAGCGCACGGAAAGTGAAGAAGAGTATTTTTTGTTCTTACACAAAATTCTCGATTACAAACCTGACCTCATATTAGATGACGGAGCAGACCTAACTGTGCTTGCACATACTCAAAGGCGCGAAGTGCTTGAAAGTTTGAAAGGTGTCAGTGAAGAAACAACAACAGGTGTAAGACGCTTGAAAAATTTGCAAGAAAATGGTATACTGAGTGTTCCCGTAATTGCTGTTAACAACGCGAAGATGAAGTTTATGTTTGACAACAGGTATGGAACTGGGCAGTCGGTACTCGATTCGATCATGAGAAATACTAACCTACTAATTGCTGGAAAATACGTCCTGATTGCCGGATACGGGTGGTGTGGAAGAGGTATCGCGATGAGAGCCAACGGACTTGGTGCGAAAGTTATGGTAAGTGAGGTTGACCCGATAAGGGCTGTTGAAGCTATAATGGATGGGTTTGAGGTTGGAAGAATTGAAGAGCTTGCGCCAAAGGCTGATTTTATTATCACAGCGACTGGCGTTAAAGATGTTTTAACGGCAAAAGTGATCGAAAATCTAAAAGATGGTGCGATTCTTGCAAACGCCGGACATTTCAATGTTGAAATTCCCATGGAAGAAATAGAAAAAATGGCATCAGAAAAATTTGAGATTCGGCAAAATATTACGCGCTATAGAGTAAACGGAAAAGATATCTTCGTGATAGGTCAAGGAAGGTTAGTTAACCTTGCTGCAGCGGATGGTCATCCCGTTGAAATTATGGACATTTCATTTGCTCTTCAAACGTTCTCTTTGTTATATCTATCACAAAACTACCACAAACTTGAAAATAAGGTGTACGATTATCCACAAGAACTAGATAAAGTTGTTGCAAAGTTAAAACTTGAAAGTATGGGAATTACTATAGATGAACTAACTTACGAGCAAGAAAGGTACTTAAAGGAGTTTTGATGAAATTATGGTGTTGATCCTGAAAAAAGACAAGACAACTCAGGCAGCATTGTTAGACAATGGAACTTTGAACGAGATATTCCTCGGTGATGATGAAAAAGAAAGCATCGCAGGAAGTATTTACGCTGGAAGAGTTGAAAAAATTGTACATTCCCTAGAAGCAGCCTTCATTAAAATTGCAAACGATGAAAACGCCTTTTTAAGGTTCAAGGACATGAGACCAGACTACCTGAATTTTTTTGGAGTAAAAAAACTTAAAGAGGGGCAAAAAATCCTCGTGCAAATAAAAAAGGAAGGTGGACATACAAAGGGGCCACAAGTAACAACAAATATCGGAATTCCGGGGCGCTATCTTGTTTATTTACCATTTTCCAAATCTGTCGGTATATCCAGAAAGATAACATCCCAGGTAGATAGAGAGTGGCTTAAAGAGTTTGGAAAGAAATTAGTTGAAAAATACAATGGTGGTTTCATAATGCGCACAGCTTCTGGTGAGAGCAATGAGGAACACCTTTTTTCGGAAGCTCAGCAACTTTATGAAAAGTGGAAAGATATACTTAATACATTTAAACGCTCCAGAAAACCAAAAATAATTTACAAAGAATCGTGTACGGATGAATTTACTGTTCGGGAATTTTTGAGAAGCGACGTAGAACAGGTTATAACAAATTCATACGATCTGAAGGAATTAATCAGAAGATACAACAAAAACGTACCTGTCAAAGTAATAGATGATGATCCTTTTGAAACTTTCGGAATTTATAACCAAATAAAAAAAGCTCTTGAAAGAACTCATGAATTACCATCGGGTGGTGAGATAGTAATAGACAAGACTGAAGCGTTAACTATTATTGATGTTAATTCTGGCCATTTTGTTGATTCTCAAGATCACGAAGAACTCTCAAGAAGAATAAATGTGGAAGCTGCAAGAGAGATTTGCAGATTGCTCAGAGTGAGGAATATCGGTGGGATAATACTTGTTGACTTCATAGATATGAGAACGCAGGAGAGTAAAGAAGATATACTCAGAGTTATTAGATCAGAAATTGCTAAGGATAAGAACAAAATTGATGTGTACGGCTTTACGCAGCTGGGCTTACTTGAAATGGCTCGTAAAAGGATAAGTAAATCGTTGGATGAGCGCTTAACAGCACCGTGTCCGGTGTGTGGTGGTACAGGTCACGTTTTGCATCCAAAGTACATTGTTGAGAAATTGTTAAGTGAAGTAAACAACAAACCAAGGAATGCAAAAGAAGTCATTATAAAATTGCATCCTTCGTTCAAATCTTTAGTTAGCAAAGAAAAATTAAAAGATGCTTTCAATGTCAACGTTCATATGCACTTTACCCATCTAGATCCGTCCTCGTACGAACTGATATGGAAAATTTAACTTAGGTAAGTCGTAAACAACAATAAAAACAGCAGAAGTTAAGGGGGATTTAAATATGAGTGTTCAGACGCTGAAAATTTACATGGGTCAAGAAGAGTATGAGATACCGTATGGCTCAACGCTTGAAAATTTGGCGAGACAATACGAAGAAAAAACCGGAAAAGTCGTACTTGGTGCAAGACTTGACAACTTTATTGTCGAATTATTTAGACCTATAGTAAGATCGGGGGAAGTCACTTTCATAACACTTGATAGCACCGATGGTATGAGAATATACCAAAGAGGATTATTTTTCATCTTACATGCCGCTGCAAGAAAAATCTTCAAAGATTACTCGCTGAAGATACTTCACACAATAGGTCACGGAGTCTACTGCGAAATAAGAAGCGACGCGAAGACAGTTGAGATTTCACAAGCAGATGTTGAGAACCTCGAATCCGAAATGAGAAAATGGGTTGAAGCAAATTTAAGGTTCAAAAAGATAGAATTGCCTAAAACTCAAGCGATGGATCTGTTCACTTCCACAGGAATGGAAGATAAGGTAAAACTCCTAAAATACAGAAAGAAAAAGACTGTAAAAGTCTACGAAGCAGATGGACATTTCGACTATTTCTATGGATATATGCCGCCATCAACTGGTTACTTAAAGTGGTTTAAGTTAGTTAAGTACGATCAAGGATTTGTTTTATTACTTCCAAAGATAATTGGAGATAAGATTGTTGTCCCAGAGTTTAAGCCATTCCCAAAGCTATCCGCTGTCTTCCTTGAGTATTCAAGATGGCTTGAGATAATGGATATAGATAACGTTGGAGACTTAAATGAAATTATCGCAAAAGGTGAAAGAGCTGTAAATGACTTAATTATACTTGCAGAAGCCCTTCACGAAAAGCGTATCGCTATGATTTCTGAAGAAATTAAAAGTAGGAAAAGCGTTAGACTTGTATTAATAGCCGGTCCTTCGTCAAGTGGCAAGACAACATTTTCAAAGAGATTAATGGTCCAACTAAAAGCTAGCGGACTAAAACCTATTACAATATCTTTAGACGACTATTTCGTTGAGAGAGAGAGAACACCAAGGGACGAGAACGGAAATTACGATTTCGAAGCACTTGAAGCTTTAGATGTGGAATTGTTCAACAGAAATCTTCTTGACCTGTTTGATGGAAAGGAAGTGGAAATTCCAAAATTCAACTTTGTACTTGGAAAGCGTGAATCCGTTGGGACTAAAATGAAGATAGATAAGGACCAGATCATAATAATTGAGGGTATCCATGGTTTGAATCCAAAATTGACCGAACTGGTTCCGGAAGAGTTGAAATTTAAGATTTATGCAAGCGCATTGGCACAGTTAAATCTTGACAGCGTAAACAGGTTACACACAACTGATGTAAGACTGATAAGACGTATGGTAAGAGACAGTAAATTTAGGGGACACGATGCACTTGCAACACTTAGAATGTGGAATAGTGTAAGAAGAGGTGAAGAAAGAAACATCTTCCCATTCCAAGAAAATGCCGATGTTATGTTCAACAGTGCTCTTGTCTATGAACTTTCAGTTCTAAAAATTTTTGCCGAACCGCTTCTCGCAGTTGTACCGGATAATGAACCAGAGTCAACGGAAGCTAACAGATTACTGAAAATTTTGGATTACTTCTTGCCAATAACGAACATCGAAGATATTCCAAGAACTTCGATAATCAGGGAATTTATTGGTCGAAGCGCGTTTAAATATTGATAAACCTGGAGGTGTTAAAATGGAAAAACATATTGGATCTACCGAAAAGAAATACTTACTCGCAGTTTATCTAACTTTAAATGAAATGGGTTGGACACGGTTAAAGAAGATATCAAACTTTCTAAACGTTAAAATGCCATCAGCAAAACAATTTCTGGAAAAATTAACTGAGCAAGGTTTAATATATTACGAGCGCAGGGGAGGCATATCACTAACACAGGAAGGTAAAAAAGTGGCAATCCTTGAAAACGCACGCTTTAGCGCTGTTAAAATGTTCTTCTGTGAAATACTCCAACTCGAAGAAAAAGAATCAGATCAAGCTGCCTGGAATATCTATTTCAACTTGAGCGATAAGATAATTAACAAATTTTCCGATTTTGCAAGATTTTTGGTGGAGGATGAAGGAAAGAGTATTGTGGAAAAATTTAGAAATTTCTTGTCTCAGCCACGAAGAAAAACAGCTCCATGCCCGATAAGTAGTGCGTATGAATTACTCCAACAAAAGTCGCAAGAAAGTAAGAAAGAGGAGGGAAATGTAGGTGAGTAAGAATAATATTGATAAATTTGATGCATCTGATACGCCCGATATACTAGAATACGATATTCTCGTTGATATAAATAAGGAAGATGTTCACATTCTTAATTATTTACTAGAAGCGGAAGACAACATTATGAATATAAGGAGCTTCGAAGGTAAATTTTTGAGAGTGATTGCAACAAAAGATACCGTGGTAGATGCGATAAGGTTATTAGAAAGTGCAAAATCGATGGTAAAATTAGAAATACTCCAACTCAGACCAAACAATGGCAGCGCAGATTGAGATTTACTTACGTAAAATAACACGCCCCAACGCTTTAAATACGTTGGGGGTTTATTTTATAATGTAAACAAATTGGGGGGATACTATGAGGTACGAATTTGGTGAATATCTGATTAGGGATGCAGAGCTTGAGGATGCACAGAGAGTTTACGAAATGCGAAAGAAAGTGTGCTCAGAAAGCAATTTGGTATTATCAACAGCAGAAGAAATCACATTAGACGGTATTAATTCTTGGATTAAGTCTTGGAAAGAGAACCCTAAAAGGCTATTTCTTGTTGTAGAACACAATGGTGAAATCGTGGGGCAACTTTGGTGTTGGTTTTTGGATAATAAGGTTAAAACATCGCATGTTGCAGAATTTGGAATGGAAATAGTGAGGGAACATAGGAATAAAGGAATTGGAACAAAGCTTTGCGAAATTGCTGTCAACTGGGCAAAGGGTAATGGGGCTAAAAGACTTCAAGGCGAAACTGCTGAAGCAAATTGGGCGGTAAGAAAAATTTTGGAAAAGTTTGGTTTCGAACTCGAAGGGACCTTACGCAGGTATCTCAGGAATGGAAATACTCTCGAGAATGTTGTTATATACGGGAAATTATTTTGATATAGTGCCAATAAAAAAATAATAAAATGAATGGACACGAATACTGAGTAGATCTTGATAAAACAGGAGTTTTTCGATTTTGTGATTTTGTGGGTTTTGTATTAAAATAGAATTACATCGAAATCAAAGGAGGTAAATAAATGTCCATTACAACAAAAACAGGAGATAACGGCGAGACAAGTTTGGCAAATGGTGAACGAGTTAGAAAAGATAACATACGTGTGGAATCGTACGGTACCGTTGATGAACTCAATTCGTTTTTGGGACTTTCAAAACACTATCTGCCAGATTACGAACGAGAACTCGTTGAATCTGTTCAAAAGGATCTTTTCCGAGTTGCAGCCGAGCTTGCAAAAGGTGATAAGTACGTGAAGTTGATCGACGAAAGCGATATTGAAAGGCTAACTAACTATATTCACGAATACGAAGCTAAAGTACAGTTGAACTCTTTTGTCGTACCTGGTGAGACTATTGCAAGTGCACATTTGGATGTGTGTCGAACAATAGCTAGAAGAGCAGAAAGGCTCGTTGTCAAATTATCTAATACGGAAGAAGTCAGAGGTGAGTTGATAAAATACCTCAATAGAATTTCTGATTTACTCTATATAATGGCAAGATTTATTGAAGGTACACACATCAAGAGGATAAAGGGGAGCGAACTATGATTGTTCTTGACGGTGAACATTTAACATTAGAAGATGTTCACAAAGTGAGCAGGAATTACGAAGACGTCTCACTTTCTTCTGAAGCTTACAAAAAGATACAAAGAAGTCGTTTGGTTATAGAGAAAATCATTGAAAAGGACGTGCCTGTTTACGGTGTAAACACAGGTTTTGGAGCTTTAGCTAATGTTAAAATATCAAAAGATAAATTAAAAGAACTTCAAAAAAACATCGTACTTTCGCATTCCGCTGGTGTTGGAGAGTGTCTTCCAGAAGATATCGTTAGGGCGATGATCTTGATAAGGGCAAATGCCCTTGCAAAGGGCTACAGTGGAGTAAGGCCCGTGGTTGTCGAAAAGCTAATTGAACTTCTTAACAAGAGAATTACGCCACTGGTTCCGGAAAAAGGTTCCGTTGGTGCAAGTGGTGATTTGGCACCTCTTGCACACCTAGCTATGACTATAATAGGCGAGGGCAAAGTACTTTACAATGGGCGTGTTGTTAGTATATCTGAGATAGATTTTACCCCCATTGAACTTGAAGAAAAGGAAGGACTTAGCCTTATAAACGGTACCCAATTCATGGCTGCACATCTATCACTAATTGTAAGGGACCTTGAGAAATTAATGAAGGTTGCTACGCTTGTTGCTGCACTTTCAGTCGACGTTTTACTTGGAACACCTGCTGCTTTCGATGAAAGAATACAGTTAGTAAGGCCTCACCCCGGTCAGATCGTCATTTCCCAATGGTTGAGAGAATATCTTGAGGGAAGTGAATTACGAAAAAGTCACGAAAATTGCTCGAAAGTGCAAGATGCGTACACTTTAAGAACTATACCACAAGTTTACGGAGCTGTTTACGATACAATTCAATGGGTTAAAAGTGTGGTAGAGAGGGAAATAAACTCTGCGACAGATAATCCTCTTGTCTTTGAAGACGGTATTGTCAGTGGTGGCAACTTTCACGGAGAGCCACTTGCGTTATGTGCAGATTACCTTGCAATTGCACTTACGTCAATGGGTAATATGATCGAAAGAAGGATAGATAGACTCGTAAATCCTAAGGTAAATGAGGGGTTACCCCCATTCTTAGCTGGTGGAGAAGAAGGTTTAAACAGTGGGTATATGATCTGGCAATACACAGCCGCTGCTCTCTGCAACGAAAATAAGATCCTTTCGCATCCTGCAAGCTCTGATACGATACCTACTTCCGCTTACCAGGAAGATCATGTTAGTATGGGAGCTAATGCGGTAAGAAAGCTCAAAAAAATCTACGAGAATATACTTACCTTAATTTCAATAGAAGCCATGCTGGGAAGTGCTGCTCTCTCTTTTCGAAGGCCTTTGAAAAGCTCTGTTAAAATAGAAGAATTTTGTGGTAGAATAAATGTGAAAGCTCAACAAGATAAATTCTTTGGAGATGAATTTGACAGAGTGAACAATCTGATATGTTTGGAGGTGTTCTCATGAGTCTGAGAGTTAAGCTTATTTTATCATTGGTTTTGGTTGGTGTTTTATCATCGTTTGTGAGCGTATTAGTTTCTGTCTTGGTTTCGACAGGTGCTGTACAGGATGCATCAAGTCAAATCCAGTCACTTGTACTACAGTCTGTGAAAAAAGACATCGAAGTTTTTCTGAACGAAGTTGTTAAACCACTTGCCGATTATTCGTTTAGCGGAGCCATTTCGCCCTATATGACAAACGTAAACGATGAGCTCGGTCTTAGTCAACTTGGATGGGGTGTTAGAAACGCCTATAGTAGTATGAACCAAAAAGGCTACGCAGACGTATTTGTTGTATTGCCTGATATGAGGGTTGTTTCAAAAGAAGGGTTGACCAATCAGAAATTTCCATCGGGTGTTTTAGAAAACATCCTATCAGGCAAAAAGAAAACAGATATATACATGCCGTATGAATACAATGGTAAGAATTACATGCTTGTTGGCGCCGCTGTTTACGACTTTGGTGAAAACATTATAGGTGCGCTTGTAGGACTTTACCCACTGGATGGTCTTCAAAAGCTTGTTAGTAGCATTAAGATCGGGGATGCGGGCTATGTCGCATTGACTTATGGTACGATGACAGTGGCTCATCCAAAAGTTGAGTACGTCGGAAAGCTCGATCTGTCTAAAGAAGAGGGAACAAAGCCACTTGCCCAGGAGATTACTTCAAAAACCAAAGGTACAATAGTATACACATTCAATGGTAAAAAATTCGCGGCGTTTGAACGGATCGGAAATTACAACTTGACGGCCATAGGTATAATTCCTTTCTCAGAAATTACCCAAGCGGCTAATAAAATAATCATGTCTGGAGTTTTTGCAGGTATAATTATCGCACTTGGAGCTGCTCTAATTGCCCTATTCTTAACGGACACAATAACAAAAAGAATAGAACACGTTGTTGAGATTGCTCAAAAAGTAGCCGAAAATGATTTAACTGCAACCATTGAAGAAGCAAAACTTGGAAAAGACGAGATTGCAAAACTTGGACATGCATTCAAATTATTAATCGAAAGCTTCAAACAAACTGTTGGAGAAGTTATGAAACTTAGTGCGCAAGTTTCTTCTGTCTCATTCATGCTAGATGATTTAGCTCAAAACTCAGCGCAAGCTGCGCAAGTATCAAAAAACACCGTCCAAAAAACAACACTTGAAGTTCAGGATATCGCAGCTGCAACCGAAGAGGCAAATAGTGGTATGGAAGAGATAGCAGCCGGTGCACAAAATATCGCTAGGTACTCTGAAAAACTCTCACAAAGTACTGAATTAATGAGAGAAAACGTCAGTCTTGTCTCTAACAGAATGATTGAAGTTGAGCATTCAGTAGGAGAGATAAGAACAGGTATGGGAGAATCTCTCACCGCAATAGTTGAACTAACAAGATTCTCTAATCAAATAAGCGAGATTGTTGATACTATCTCAAGTATCGCAGAGCAAACAAATCTGCTTGCACTTAACGCAGCAATTGAAGCTGCAAGAGCAGGAGAAGCAGGTAGAGGTTTTGCGGTTGTTGCCGATGAGATTAGAAAGCTCGCGGAAGAAAGTAGACAAGCAACAAAGAAAATTGCGGAAATACTTGGAAAAATAGGTGAGCAGGCAAGAAAAGTTGAAAAAGTTACAACAGGTGTTAGCCAAAAAGTAGATGGTTACGTTACAACGGTAAGAGAAGCTGGGGAAAGTCTAAAGTTGTTGATTGAAAAAATCGAAGAAGTCTCACGTATGACAACAGACCTTGCAGCCACAGCGGAAGAACAAAGTGGAGCCACCGAAGAAGTCAGTGCTGCAATCGACAGAGTGACGAAAAATGTTCAAGAAGTTGAACATGACATAGAAGAAATGGCTGCACAGATAGCAAATCAAGCAGAGCAGATAAACGAGGTGAAGAATTACTCAGACGAGCTCGCACATGCTGTGCAAGAACTGAATGAGTATGTCAAGAAATTCAAGCTCTAAAAATAGGAGAATGGATAAAGATAAGAAAATGGAAACCAAAACCCCCTCCACTGTTGGAGGGGGGTTGTTTTTTATATTTTTTATCATTTATACAACCTTGACTTTATTCTTCCTCTTCTTCCTCTTCAATATCATCTAAGAGTTCTTCATAGGAAGATTTTAAGTCCGATTCATCCTCTTCTATGCTTTCTATCGTTCTTTCTTGAATCTCTTCCTTAGCTTGACCCAGTGGATGCTGAGGATCTAGCTTTCCTGAGAAAATCTCAATTTTACTTCCATTTTCAAAAATGTATTCTTTGGCACTGACAGGTACTTTGATCACTTTAAGAACTTCTTCCATTACGTCTTCATCGAGATCTTCATTCTCAGGAAATTTTAAAGTCAGTATTCCCTTATCGTACGATATTTGACAACCTTTTGATTTAATGAACTCAACAAGCTCGGAGTTTTTCAGTGCATAATCTGCCCTCTGCTCACTAACCTCAAGTTCCATGACGTAGTAGAATGACATTATTACACCCCTTATTCTTCAACGCCCAAGTAAGCCTTTACCTTGGCGGCTAATCTTGATTTCCTCCTGCTTGCTTGATTTTTGTGAATTGCACCACTTCTCGCGGCTTTATCAATTGCACTTTGGGCTTTTCTAAATAATTCTCTTACCTCTTCAGCGGGTTTCTTCTCTGCAATTGCTGTTAGGACAGCTTTTATTTTATTCTTCATGCTAGTTTTATAAGCCTTATTGAGAATTCTTCTTTTTTCAGACACTCTTACCCTTTTTTCCGCTGATTTTTTATTTGGCATACAATTTACCTCCTCATTTTCTCATGCATTAATCATATATTAAAGGCTGCTCTTAACTCTCTAACCATATCGGTTTTTTCCCATGTGAAATCTGGGTCATTTCTACCAAAGTGACCATAAGCAGCTGTCTTTTTGTAAATTGGTCTCAAAAGATCCAGTTTTTTAATTATCGCTCCAGGTCTGAAATCAAAAAGTTCTGTGATAACTTTAAGAAGGTTTTCCTCGTCAACTTTTGCTGTTCCATAAGTGTTTATCATTATAGAAACAGGTTTTGCAACACCTATTGCATATGCAACTTGAATCATGAATTTATCCGCCAAACCTGCCGCAACGACATTCTTGGCAACGTATCTAGCAAAATAGTGTGCTGACCTATCCACCTTCGTTGGGTCTTTTCCACTGAACGCACCACCACCGTGTGGAATAGCACCACCGTATGTATCAACAATTATCTTTCTTCCAGTTAAACCTGTATCAGCCGATGGACCACCGAGCACAAATCTACCCGTCGGGTTGACAAATATCCTCATTTTATCATCTCTTAGATTCTCCGGAATGATGGGATCGATAACGTATTTTATGAGTGCCTCTTTTATTTCAGGAATTGTAACATCAGGTTCATGCTGCGTCGATATTAGAACAGTATCAACTCTAATTGGTTTGTCATTTTCGTCGTATTCGACTGTAACTTGCGTTTTTCCATCTGGCCTTAGGAATGGAACTGTCCCGCTTTTTCTAACTTCAGCAAGTTTCATTGCAAGCTTGTGTGCAAGCATAATTGGTAATGGCATAAACTCTTGCGTTTCGTTCGTAGCGTAGCCAAACATCATTCCTTGGTCACCAGCTCCAACCTTCTCAATTTCATCTTGGGCTTTTTCCCCTTCTTTGAATTCTGCAGCTTCGTCGACACCAAGTGCGATATCAGGTGACTGGCTATGAATCGAAGAAAGAACAGCACACGTCTCTCCGTCAAACCCATACTTTGCTCTTGTGTAGCCTATTTCCAGAACCGTTTTCCTGACGATGTCTTGTACATCGACATACGCCTTTGTTGTAACCTCTCCTGCAACAATTGCTACACCTGTTGTTAGAAGCGTTTCAACCGCAACACGTGCTCTGCTATCCTCTGAAATGATCGCGTCTAAGATGGCATCACTGATTTGATCAGCCATCTTATCTGGGTGCCCTTCTGTGACACTTTCACTTGTGAATAATCTCCTCATCTCTCTGCCTCCCTTTCATAGCTTTCTTTTGAGATAAACTTACCACCATCTATCTCGATACTCACTGGCTTATAAGCACCAGTGAATTTTGCTTTTAATTCGATTTTATTTGGACATTTTGAACCAACATAAACCTTTTCGATCATATAAGGCGATGACCTGTCATCGTAATTAATTATGAAATCGTATCCAATCCTGAGATGACTTCTAAAAACCTCGCCACATTTATTGCACTTTAGATACACAACAAGCGCATTCTTTTCTTTATAAAATGGATTCCTTTCAAGTTCTGCTTCTGTTTTTTCACGCTTTTTGAAGAATAACATGCAACCACCTTCTAACTTGTAACTACCTCTTTTGTAAAGAAAATTGAAACGATGACGAATTTCCAAAATTATCCGATAATTCCAGCTTCACATTGTAATAATTACCCGTATAACTGGAAACGGCGTTTTTCTTTACGAAACTTAAATCCTTATCTTGGTATAACTTGTAGAAACCTTTATAAATTAAACTTGTCATAACGGTGCCTTCATCGTACACTTCGTATGGTTTATTCCACATTTCCATTGGTAGTTCATCAAGTATTATATGATACACCAAGTTATCTGAAAAGTACATCTTTATTTCTTTAATTCCGAGTAAATTTTTTGCTAATTCTGTGTACGCTTCCACCGATATCTTTGGATACGATCCGGTAAAATAATAAGTACCACCATTCACAAAAGGATATTCCTTACCATCGATCCTGATGCTTCTCAAAATTATTCCCATCTGAACAGGTCTAAGCAGGCTTTTATCTAAAAAATTCAAAGGGTCGTAAATCACTTTCTCATCACTGCTTCTTACTTCAAAATGTGCATGTGGTTTTACTGCCTCACCCGTACTGCCCGAATAACCAATTACTTCACCTTTCTCAAACTTATAATCACTCGAGAAGAATTCTACAACAATCCTTTGCTTTCCAAACTCCGATGTAAGCATAGAAGTAATTTTATCAATTTTATCAGAGAATTTAGAAAGATGTGCGTACAAAGTTCTAAAACCGTCAGGATGTTGTAGTACAATGGTCATTCCGTAAATACTTCCTTCATCTATCTCAAGGCGGGTAAGATAACCACTTTCAACAGCTTTAATGGGAATCCCCTCTTTTAAAAATGTGCTGAAGTCAACACCTGAATGAAAGTGTGGTTCATTACCTGTTGAACGAAACTCCATAAATGTTGCGGTGATGTAAGAGTTATCGACTGGCAGGGAATATAAACCAAAAATAGAGTACGAAAAAAGAATCGAAAAACAGATAAATAATGTCCTGAAACATCTATCCATAGCATACATACCTTCCACACTCCTTTTTGTAACTCTAACTCACATCTGGAACAATGAATCGGCAATTTTTGTAACAACACTTTCTGGTCCTTTCATATCAACTAACGCTTCAAACCCATTTTGACTAATAATCTCCCATTCCAAGTATTCGGAATACTTCATCAGATTTCCAATTTTATCTAAAGGTACAATGATCCTTTTTGAAACATCCATTTGATCTATATATTCCTTAATCTTCTTATAAAGCGTGTCGAAACCCAACTTGGACTTTGCGGATATAAAAACAGCCGACGGATACTGATATTTTATCGCTTCCACATGTTCATTAGGGACCAAATCTATCTTATTGAACACTAAAAAGATCGGTTTATCAATAACACCAATTTGTTCAAGTACATTTTGAGACGCAATTATTTTTTCTTTGTAACTTGGATCACATATATCAACAAGTAGTATTATTACGTTGGAGCAAGTTATTTCTTCAAGTGTTGAGTGAAATGCTTCTATTAATGTGTGTGGCAATTTCTTGATGAATCCAACTGTGTCACTTAATAAAAAATATCTACCATTAGGTAATTTCACCTTTCTAACGGTAGGACTAAGCGTTGCAAATAATTTATCGGATATGAGTATATCTTTTTCATTTGAGAGAGCACTAAGCAACGTGCTCTTACCTGCATTCGTGTATCCAGCTATTGAAAATACGTAATAACCACTCTCGGATCTTGCCTTCCTTGTGATTTGCCTGTTAATCCTTAATTTTTCCAGTTCTTTTTTCAATTGATTAATTCTCTCTCTTATTTTCCTCTTATCAAGCTCAAGAATTTTTTCCCCAAGTCCTCTTGTACCTATCCCACCACCTGGATTCGAAAGCTCTCTACCTTTGCCTCTAAGCCTTGGCAACATGTATGTAAGTCTTGCCATTTCAACTTGGAGCTTTCCTTCCTTTGTCTGAGCGTGCTTTGCAAATATCTCCAAAATTACTTGCGTCCTATCTAATACTTTCAAATTCGTTATTTTTTCTATATTTCTTTGCTGAATAGGCGTGATTTCATCATCAAAGACAAGTAAGCTAATACCATTTTCTTGGCAGTAAACTTTTATCTTCTCCAATTTTCCACTACCGATGTAAGTTGCTGTATCGGGTTTTTCTCTTTTTTGAACGATTTTTTCAAAAACACTCAAACCAAGAGTTTCACATAGCGCTTCAAGCTCATTCAAGGATTCAAATGCCTCTTTATTAAAATTACTTTGAATACCAACCAATAAAGCTTTTTCTAAAGCATTCATCCCCTTCTTACAGGTGCTTTTGATTATTCGTGTTCACTTTCTTGCTCTGCTTGTTCTTCCTCTGTCTTCATTAACATTATGTATTCTGATGGAAGTATAGTACTGATAGCGTGCTTGTAAATTAATGTTTGCTGCTTGCCACTTTCGATAAGAACTGTAAAATTATCGAAAGATCGTACTATCCCCTTTGTTTGAAAGCCATTGACCAAGTAAACCTTTACCTCAATCTTTTTCGTTCTAACAATATTCAAAAACCTATCCTGAAGGTTGAACTTTTCCTTTGCCACATAAATCCCCCCAATAAATACGATTTAAGTGAACTAAAATGCACAATTTTTCTTGTGCTTATATAAAGAGGACAAGCATCAGAATATTTAAACACCGATAAATTATATCATATTTTTGCGAAATTTCAAATATCCTTTTTTATAAGAACGTTTTGAATGCACAAAATAAATTTTGTATATATTGACAAAAATTTTTGATAGTGATACAATTATTTTGGAGGTGATATTATGCCAAAAATGTTACCGCGTTGCCCAGTATGTGGTAAACCAATGAAAGTAACTCAGTTAAAGTGTGACGAAGATGGAGTATCAGTTAGTGGATACTTTGAAGTGCCAGAATTTTGTTTCTTAGACGAAGAAGACACTAAGTTTATAATAATGTTTTTGCGCACAAAAGGAAATTTGAAGGAAATGGAAAGGTTAACTGGAATTGGTTATTTTGCCCTTAGAGGGAGGTTAGACAAAGTACTTGAAAAGATGGGGCTTACACCTATTGAAGAAATGGTTGATGAAGAGCAAAATGATCGGGAAGATGTTTTTAGACTTTTAAAAGAAAAGAAAATTACAGTTGAGGAAGCAATAGCTTTATTAAAACGAAAAGGTGAGAAATCCGGTAAATGAAAGGGGGGACTAATATGGGTGAGCTTCCCAATGATATTCGTTCCATTTTAGAAGCTCTTGCAAGAAGAGAAATATCAGTAGATGATGCTGAAAAGCTTATTCTGACTATAAAATCTGCAGAAAAGTATAACAATAAGAAAGAAAAAAGTATAATCGGAAAAGAGTTTACTTTAAATGAACAAGAAGAATTTGATGGAGATTTGGAAATCGTTAATGGAAAAGCATCTATATTTGGTATTTTGAATGGAAACCTTCAGATTATATTTGGAGAACTTGTACTTTCTGGAACAGTAAAAGGTGATGTTGAACTCGTCGGCAGCACGATTACTTGGAACGGTGGAATTATAGAAGGTAACTTGGAAATGGTTGGATGTAATTACAAAGGTGAAAAACCAAAAGTTCGCGGTAATATAACTGAGATCAATAATTTCTTTATCAACGGCATCCTTAACACTGTAAAACACTTGATTATAAAACCTTTTATGTCCGGAATCAAGGTCGAAGAGTAAATTAAGACAGCAAGCTAAAACAAAAGAGCATAAGTTATTGTGAAAGAGTATGAAAGGGGTGGTTGGTTATGGAATTAAGAAAAATACTTATAGCAGTTGAAAGCGGCGAAATAACCCTTGAAGATGCTGAGAAATTAATCGATACTTTATTTGAAAGCGGGAAAAACACAAAGGAACATGTACTGAATGGAGAGTACATTGTTGAAAAGGATACTGTTGTTAAAAAAGATATATCGGCAACAAACGCAAGAGTCAAAATTTTAGGCGAGTTATACGGGGACGTTTCTGTAATTAATAGTATTATTGAACTCTCTGGAGTGGTACATGGAAATTTAAATGCTGTACGCTCAACTGTTATTTGGAATGGTGGATCAGTGGAAGGAAACGTAAATTTAGTTTTGACAAAAGAAGAAGGAAAAGCCAAAATAGCTGGCAAAAGAAATGTTGTAGAATTTAATATTCCATTCGCAAAAAGTATGATAAAGGACAAATTTACATCCAATGGGTTTGATGAAGATGTTTTGATAATTACCGGTCATCTGAAAGAAGAAACTCTACGTAAAAGAAAAATAGTTATAGACGGATATGCCAAAGTTTCATCAATAGACTGCGACGAATTGGTTGTTAATGGAAAACTCGAATCCGAACAAGTAACTTGCGAAGAGTTAATTACTTCCGATAAAGCGGAATTGATTTGTGAAAAGCTTTACGTCGAGAATTTCAAAAACATGGGGAATGTGGTTGTTGAAAAAGTTCGGTGTGAGACTTTTGAAAACGATGGAAATGTAAAAGTAGAGAAATTTTCCGTGGAAGTGCTAAATAATAGGTCTGTAGTAAATTGCAATACAATAGATTGTGAACAGATAAAGAACTTGGGTTCGATAGAATGTGATCGGATAAATTCTGAAAAACTTAGAAACTCAGGAAAGATTATATGCGACAGATTTTCATGTGAAGATGTAGAAAATACTGGAGAAATTTACGCATATATCTTTGAATATGAAAATCTACGTGGTAATGGTATAATAAAAAGAGAGTGAGACATAATTTTTGGAGGTGATTTAATGTTCTGGGGTGTTATTTTACTATCTGCAGGAATATTTATATTACTCAGTATTGTTTTGTCCGTAACTTCACCCGTATGGCTTGTACTTGGTAGTATAGCCATCGTCGGTGGAATTGTGAGCATGATAAGAAAATTCCCAAACGGACTTGGATTATCCATTCTGGGAGGTCTTATAATTACCCAATCGCTTGGATACATAAGAATGGGATTTTGGGAATTTGTTATTGCAATCATTGCAGCAGGTCTTATTGAAATTGGTTTAAAACTTATTGTAGCTACAAGGAACAAATATTAAAAATAATTCGTGGTCGCAAGACCACGAATTATTTTTACTGATTACTAGACCAATAATTTGGTGGCTCTTTCGTTATAATGATATCGTGTGGATGATTTTCTTTAACAGATGCTGGAGTCACTTTAATGAATTTTGCTTTCCTTTGTAGTTCTTTAATATCTTTAGCGCCAACATAACCCATACCTGCCCTTAGTCCACCAACGAGCTGATAAACGACATCTTTTACAGCACCTTTGTATGGTACCATTCCTTCAACGCCTTCTGGGACAAGTTTTTGGTTATTTGATTGGAAATACCTATCAGCGCTACCAGATTTCATGGCGGCTATTGAACCCATACCCCTGTAAACTTTGTATTTTCTACCCTGGTAAAGTACTGTTTCACCAGGTGATTCCTCAGTACCCGCAAAGATGCTTCCAAGCATTACACTCTCAGCTCCAGCGGCAAGTGCTTTAACTATGTCTCCAGAATATCTTATACCACCATCAGCTATGATAGGTATATCGTATTTTTTAGCAACCTGGGCACATTGGAGAATTGCGCTTAGCTGGGGAACACCTATTCCAGCAACGATCCTAGTTGTGCATATAGAACCTGGACCTATACCAACCTTTACGGCATCTGCTCCAGCTTTGATAAGCTCTTCTGTTCCTTCAGCGGTTGCGACATTTCCGGCAATCACCGGCAAGTCAGGATGCATGCTTTTTATCTTTTTTACGGTAGCTATAACTTTTTTCGAATGCCCATGAGCCGTATCTACAACTATCACGTCTACTCCAGCTTTTACAAGAGCTTCTAGTCGATCAAATGTATCTTTCGATATACCAATAGCGGCTCCTACAATCAATCTGCCTTTCGAATCCCGTGCTGCATTTGGATGTTCTATAACACTTAGAACGTCTTTTATAGTTATAAGTCCAACAAGCTTATTTTTGTCATCAACGATGGGTAATTTTTCGATTCTGTGCTCGTGTAGGATCTGCTTAGCTTTTTCGAGAGATATCCCAGGATGTGCCACGATAAGTTTTTCTCGTGGGGTCATCAATTCCTTAACTTTCTTTGAAACATCGGTCTCAAATCTAACATCTCTATTCGTGAGAAGGCCAACAAGGTAACCTTCATCATCAACAACAGGAAAACCACCGATTTTGTATTCCGCCATCAATTTAAGGGCGTTAAAGATCGTATCATTGGGGTGAATTACCACTGGATTTTCGATAACTCCATTCTCTGTCCTTTTAACGATCTCAACTTGATGCGCTTGCTCTTTGATGCTTAAATTTTTGTGGATGATTCCGATTCCACCTTCACGTGCCAAAGCCTTCGCTAATTCACTCTCGGTAACTGTATCCATGGCAGCGCTAATCATGGGAATATTCAATCTTATCTGACGAGTTAGTTTTGTGGATACGTCAGTCTCATGCGGGAGTATTTCGCTGTACTGTGGAACTAACAGTACATCGTCAAACGTCAGGGCTTCGTCAAGCTGTTCAAAAGAAACTTTCACAGTAGTGTTTATTATGCCACCAACTTCAGTGTTTACTTTTCTTCTCGGCATACTTTTACCTCCAATCTCCCCACGGCTAAGGATTTTGTGTTTTTAACATATATAGCAAGATAGACCCACTGTGGGTCTATCTTGCTACATTCACATTGTGGTATTTCGAATCAGGTAGAATTCTGGAGCGGGCGACGGGATTCGAACCCGCGGCCCTCAGCTTGGGAAGCTGATGCTCTACCAACTGAGCTACACCCGCTCTTATCAATAGTAATTATATCACATAGCGTAATCATTTTCAAGATCCTGTATTGCTAAAACCTAATCAGAAATTAGAGTTTCCTCCAACAAACGCTGTTTGTGCAAATTCTGTTCCATTCCAAATATATTTTATTCCCGCATAAAAGTTCCCAAACACAGGATAAGCTATCGTGAGCCTCGCAACTGTATCGTTGTCAAGTATATTTCCAGAGCTAAACGGAGTATCATCAAATAAATAACCGTACAAAACAAGGCCATTTGTACCAGCAACTGCTGGGATATTCACCATTCCTTCCCCACTCAATGTAAAGTTACCATCGAAATCACCTTTTAATCCGAGAACTATTTTTCCGTATGGCTCAAACGTTAGGGATGCTTTGGCTATGTATCCCATTTGCATCGAATAGTTTCTTGGATCAATAGAGTCTCTCAACTCGGCGTAATTTTTACCGATTAACCACGCTGCAAAGCCATTGCTTGAATAGTATGGTCCAGCAACCAGCTGGAACATTCCAAAGTCTCCAAATATACCAGCAAAACCGCCGTATCCAAGAGTACTATCTCGCCACATCTGAACATCAGCCTCTGCACCAATTGAAAAGCCAAGTGCTGGCATTGTCAATGATACACCAGCAATATTTTGTAATTTACTATTTTCCGAAAGCTCCATGCCACCGAAAGCGGATAAATCAAAAACAAGTAATTTTGTTGATATATTGGCTGCGTATAAGGTATCAGATGGACCAAAGCTAAATGTTGATAGTTGTTTTAATTCGTATGGAACATGTACAGAGGCATTCAAATTACCAATCCTTATTCCACCGTCGATAACTTTTGTGTTGGGCAAATAATAGCCATTAAAGACAAATCCCATGCCATAAGTGATTTGCTTCATATTTCCGTATCTGAACCAAAACGTTCCAAGGTCTAAACCAAGCGCAGTTATGTTAAGTCCATCAACGATGTTTGTGCTTTGTGATACTCCTGGTGTTCCAAAGTAGAAATTTCCTGTTGTAAGGTCACTAGCGTATGTTGTCAAGCTTACTCCAAGTGTTACTGGACCTACTGTAAACTCTGGCCCAAATTCATAAACCATGTAATTCTCCTGACCTATATTTACTGTACTGACGTTTAGATAAAACTCTGAAAAAGTCAGAGTCGTCACAAAAAGTAAAAATACCAACGTAGTAATATACAGGTTTTTCCTCATAAATAGCACCTCCCATTTGATGTGTAATTTATTATATCACAAGAGCTCAGATTTAACAAAATAAAAAAAGCTGGAGCTTAGCCCCAGCACAATGCATTAATTTATCTAATCCGCTTTTTAAAGCGCATGAAAAAATTATTTTTTTGCAAGTTCATATCCTTTCATTATTGCTTGCTTATTAATCTCTATGAGTGCTGCTTTTCCACCACTTAGTTTTTTCTCAAGTGCTTTAAAGACACTTTCCGTACTAACGACATTGGTTGCTCCAATGACTGCTCCAAGCATAACCATGTTTGCCACCTTCAAATTTCCGAGTTCATCCGCAATCTCATTGCAAGGTACTTTTACAATATTTATATCTTTCCTTGTGGCATCTCTATCCACCACCGATTGATTGATCAAAAGGACCCCATTCTCTACAACGTAGGATTCAAACTTCAAAAGCGATGGTATATTCATTGCAACGACAATCTCCGCTTTATCCGTAACAGGTGAAGCAACTGGTTCATCGCTGATAACAACCGTACAATTTGCTGTTCCACCTCGCATCTCAGGACCATACGAAGGCATCCAGGTAACGTTTTTACCTTCAATCATACCAGCAAGAGAAGTTATTTGTCCCATGAGCATTACACCTTGACCGCCAAAACCAGCGAAAATCATTCTTGATGTCATTGCTCATCACCTACTTTGTCAATGAATATCCCAAGGGGGTACTCTGGTACCATATGCTCATCAAGCCATTTCAATGCTGAAATGGGATCGATACCCCAGTTCGTTGGACATGTTGAAAGTACCTCAACCATACCAAAACCAAGACCTTTTACCTGTGCCAAAAACGCTTTCTTTATTGCTTTCTTCGTTTTCTGAACATCTTGAGGCGTATTGACTTTTGTTCTCGCTAAAAATGCTACCCCTTTAGCCTCTTTGATAATTTCGCTAACATGCAAAGGATAGCCGTCGTTTGAAGCACTCCTTCCGTAAGGTGTTGTCGTTGTTTTCATACCCAGAAGCGTTGTTGGAGCCATCTGTCCACCCGTCATACCATAAATCGCGTTGTTAACAAATATCGTTGTGATCTTTTCACCTCTATTTGCTGCATGAACAATCTCCGCTGTTCCAATAGCTGCTAAATCGCCATCACCTTGGTATGTGAAAATGTACAGATCAGGTCTTGCCCTTTTCATACCAGTTGCGACAGCTGGAGCTCTACCATGAGCGGCAACAGTTGCATCCGTATTGAAGAATTGATACGCAAAAACAGAACAACCTATTGGTGCAACAGCTATCGTTTTTTCTCTTATACCAAGCTCGTCTATAACTTCAGCGATAAGTCTGTGGATTATACCATGTGTACATCCTGGACAATAAGTGAGCTCCTTTTCAGTTAGACTTTCTGGCTTTTTGTATACTACCTGGAACATACATATTACCTCCCAATTTTGGATTTGAGAACGTTGAGTATTTCTTCAGGTGTTGGCACAACACCACCAAGTCTACCGTAATACTCGACCGGTGCATGGTCTTTTACAGCCATCTTTACATCTTCAAGCATTTGCCCCATATTCATTTCTACATCGAAGATCAACTTTTTGCCTTTTGATATTTCTTCAAGTCTTTCGTACGGGAATGGCCACAATGTAATAGGCCTAAACAAACCAGCTTTTATTCCCTCTTTTCTAGCTTGTTTGATAACACTTTTCGCAATCCTTGCAACGGTACCAAACGCTGTTATAACTATATCAGCATCTTCGAGTTCGTACTCTTCCCATCGTTTTTCCGTTTTTTCAATTTCTTTGTATTTTTCCACTAATTTCATGTTCATTTTTTCAAGAACGTATGGGTCTATATCAAACGATACTACTATGTGTTTTTCTCTTCCCATGGCACCAGTGAGCGCCCAGTCTTCGTGTTTTGGAAGAGTATTTAGATCCCTGAATTCAGGAAATGTTACCGGCTCCATCATTTGGCCAATAACACCGTCTGCTATTATGAGAACAGGAGTTCTGTACTTGTCTGCTAAATCAAATGCAAGCACTGTAAGATCTACTGCTTCTTGAACTGTAGAAGGGCCGAGAACGATCAGTTTGTAATCGCCGTGACCCCCTCCCTTTGTTGCTTGCCAATAATCACTTTGCGAAGGTTGGATATCACCAAGTCCCGGGCCACCGCGCACTACGTTAACTAAAACTGCTGGTAATTCCGCACAAGCCATGTACGATACACCTTCTTGCATAAGGCTAAACCCGGGAGAAGATGTCGATGTCATAACTCTTGTGCCCGTACATGCTGCACCGTAGACCATGTTAATTGTTGCAACTTCGCTCTCAGTTTGTAAAAAAGTGCCATTAACTTCTGGTAACCTTTTCGACATGTATTCAGGTAATTCATTTTGCGGGGTAATTGGATAACCAAAGAACAATCTACAACCAGCTCTTATAGCTGCTTCACCTATTGCTTCTGTACCTTTCACAAGCACCCTTTCCATTTACTTCCCCTCCTTATGCACTTTCGACTTCTTTGTAAACTGTTATACAAACATCAGGACACATGTAGTAACAAAATCCACAAGCGATACACTTTTCAATATGTTTGGCTTCAGCGGGATGATAACCTTTCGAATTGAACCCTTCTGAAAACTCAATAACTTTCGTTGGACAAACACTTATGCACAACCCACAGCCTTTGCATCTTTCTTGATCGATTTCGATCCTACCTTTTACTTTCGGCATCGTATCTCCTCCTCACGTTAATAATTCTCCATTCTCATGTACCTTTTAATTTTTAAAACTGGGTATTTAAAATTATCTTCTGATATGGATATAAAGTCAGGCACTACTGTAAATTTTACAGGCACTTCAATTATTTCGGAAACCTGACTTAGTATCTCTTCACCTTTGTGAATCAGATCCACAGTTGTTTCATATGAGAGATTAGCATTGTTTATCAGGTAGTTAACCTCTATCCTCGCAATTCTTCTCAGTTGCTCATAGGCACGTGTTATTGAATCTACCGTTGACGAAAAGGGTCTTGCAACATTAACCACCATACTAATTTCAGCATTGCCTAGGTATGGCTTAAGGTATCCCAGGACAACAATTCCATTTTCTTCTCCACCAACGTCTATAACTGTCTTGTACTCACTGTTGACTAAATAACCAATCGCACCACCTGTAATGATAGGTAAATCCGCGTTTCTAAGTGCACCTTTGGGATAAACAGCGACGATTCCCATTTTCTCAAGTTCTTCAGCAACATCGCGTGTTCTAAAATAGGGAGAGATAATGTCACCATCAATAATGGCCACTTTATCGTATTCTTTTTTCAATTTCAAAGCCCAATTAATTGCAACCTCTGTTTTACCGCTTCCGAAAAGTCCTATAAATGCGTAATTTTTTATAATTTTTTCACTCATTTTTTCACCTTTCTCTCAAATGTTCAATTTGCTTTCCCAATAAATTTTTGCTTCTTCTTGACCTTTTAGTACTCGCAAAGCCCCCATTGCCAATGCTCTTTCCTCATCTCCACCCGGAAATACTAAGACAGGAGCAATAAAACTGACGTACTCTGTAAGCCATTTAACCATGAATTCTTTATCGTACGCAAGACCCCCTGTGAGAACTATAGCATCGACTTCACCTTTTAGTACGGCAGCCATTCTGCCTACCCACTTTGCTATCTGATACGCCATTGCCTTGTACACTAATTCCGCTTCTTTATTCCCTTGTCTTATCATCTGCTGTACAGTTAAACCATTGTTTGTACCTAAGTAATCCACCATACCGCCTGCACCTTTGATTTTCTTTTTCATTTGTTCCAAAGTGTATTTGCCACTAAAGCACAGATCAATTAATTGCGTTAGTGGTAGTGTACCACTTCTTTCTGGGGTAAATGGTCCATCGCCATCTAACGCATTGTTTACGTTAACAACTTTCCCTTTCCTATGCGCACCTATGGATATACCTCCACCCATATGAACAACGATCAAATTCACATCTTCGTACCTTTTCCCAAGTTGCGCTGCTGCATTTCTTGCGGTAGCTTTCTGATTTAGTGCATGGAAAATAGACCTTCGTTTAAAGATAGGATGACCTGAGTACCTCGCAAGCGGTTCAAGCTCATCAACAACAACAGGGTCAACTATAAATGATGGAATACCATACTTCTTTGTGAATTCGTAAGCTATCAATGCTCCGAGGTTCGAGGCATGCTCTCCATTTTTTCCATCCCTTAGCACTTCAAGCATATCTTCTGTCACTTTATACGTGCCACCAGGAATAGGATCAAGAAGCCCACCGCGTCCAACAACAGCGGAGAGTTCATTTGAACTAATTCCAACTTCATTTAAAAATTGCTCAATTATATTTGCTCTAAATTCAAACTGATCCGTAAGCTTCGCAAAAGGGGCTAGTTCTTCTGAAGAGTGTCTGAACGTTTTTGAAGCAATCAATTCTTCATCTTCAAATACGGCTACCTTTGTACTTGTCGAACCTGGGTTTATAGTTAATATTTTCATGTCTTTCACCGTCCTTATTATTACTATCACTACTCAACCATCAAACAGGCAAGAGCAATCGACAAAAGCTTTGTTTCATCGTTATCTGCTCTCGAAGTAAGTGCTATGGGACATTTCGCCCCTATAATTGCTGATGCCACTTTTGAACCAGCAAGAAAGACCATGGCCTTATAAAAAATATTACCGGCCTCGATATCTGGCATAACCAAAACATCGGCGTCACCTGCAACCTCACTTACAATACCTTTGTGCTCCGCTGCCTCTTTTGAAACAGCATTATCCAACGCAAACGGACCATCAACTATGCAGTTCTTTATCTGACCTCTTTCGCTCATCTTCGCAAGAATCGCAGCATGAACAGTTGCCTCCATCTTGGGATTGACAACTTCGATAGCTCCAAGAATAGCCACTTTTGGTTTTTCCACACCTATCGCCTTTCTTGCTACAAGCACGGCATTTTCAATTAGATGGACTTTCTGATCAAGGTCAGGTGCGATCGTCATTCCAGCATCCGTAACAACAAGAAGCTTATGATAAAGTGGAGTCTCAAATATACTAACAAGTGACATTGTTCTACCAGCTTTTAGGTTATACTCATCCTTTAATACTGCCTTCATTAGATCGCCAGTTTTTATGTTACCCTTCATAACAAAGTGTGCTTTTTTATCAACCACAGCTTTTACTGAGTCGTCGCCTGGGTTTTTTGAATCAACCACCGTGTAATTGCTCAAATCTACACCTGCTTGCTGTGCCGCAGTCTTTATCTTTTCAGCATTTCCAAAAAGAATGGCATCAACAATTTCTTCTTTTCTTGCCATCTCGACTGCTCTTAATACGACATCATCGTCTGCTGCAGCAACTGAAATTATCTTTTTACCTGTTGATTTTGCTTTTTCAAGCAACTCATACAGTCGTTTCATAACTTTCACCCCACACTTTCTCTTGTTCTTCTTTTGTTAAAACTCTCAAGGCACCAAATGCAAGTGCTTCCATTTCCATTTCACCGGGAACAACAAATATGGGACCAAATTTATAAATATATGATTTTATCATGGAGATGAACTTTTCGCTGTAAGCCATACCACCTGTAAAAACGATGGCATCGACCTGACCTTTGAGTGCAACGCACATAGCGCCTATTTCTTGAGCAATTTGGTAAGCCATCGCTTCGATGACTTCCATGGCTTTAGGATCTGTTTCAGCCATCTTAAAAGCTTCTCTCAGATCATTTGTACCTAAATAAGCTACAAGACCGCCACGACCAACGAACATCTTCTTTATTTCTTCTTTTGTATGCTTGCCAGAATAACAAAGCTTGACAACATCACCAACTGGCAATTCACCAGTTCTTTCCACACTGAACGGCCCTTCATCGTTTGCATTATTTACGTCTATCATTCTGCCTTTTTCAAAAGGTGCTACTGAGATACCACTCCCAAGGTGCGCTATCACCATATTGAGTTCATTAAATTTCTTCCCAAGCTCCTCAGAGATTCTTATACCAACAACTCTCATATTCAAAATATGTGATAAGCTTTTTCTTTCTATGTCCTTTATTCCGGAAAGTCGAGCTTCAGGTATCATTTCATCTACGCTAACTGGATCGGTGACGTAAACTGGAATGTTCTTTTTACAAATTTTCGCAAGCTCAAAACCTATTACTGCTGCTAAATTTGAGGCGTGTTGGACTTTTGTCTTATTAAGAAGGTAATCTACCATTCTTTCATCCACTTTGTATGTTCCACTTTCAACTGGGGGTAATATGCCACCTCTTGCTGCGATGGCGTCAAAATCCTCCACTTTTAAGTGGTTTTTTGAAAGAAAGTTCAGTATAGCTTCCTCTCTGAGCTTTTTTTGCTTCATAATGTCTGGGTACTTTTCCAACTCTTCAACAGAATGCTGGAGAGTTTCTTGCAACACTTTATTTTTATCTTCAAAAACGGCAACCTTTGTACTTGTTGCACCAGGGTTAATCACGAGGATCTTCATATCAAATCAACCCCTTCTTCTTACCATACTCCACAACAACTTCTTTTAATCTCTTTACTCCTTCAATAATCTTTTCTTCAGGTGGTAAGCAGAAAGACAACCTCATTGAGGTTGAAATACTATCGTCGATGGTAAATGCTTGACCGGGGATATAGTAAATCTTCTTTTCTTTTGCAAATTCAAACATCTCCATAGTATCAAATCCATCTGGCAGAGTCATCCACACAAACAGTCCACCTTGTGGATTGACCCATTTTGCTTTTGGAATATCAGAGAAGTTCTCTTCGAGTGCTTTAATCATGGTATTTTTCTTTTTTCTATAAAGTTCAATACCAGGCTTAAGCTGTTCGAATAGATCGTACCTTTCAAGATATCTCGCAGCGATTCTTTGGTTTAAACTTGGACTGCAAAGATCTGCAGCTTGTTTCGCCAGAGTGATTTTTCTAACTATGTCTTGCCTTCCAACTATTACACCAATCCTTAAACCAGGCGTGAGTATCTTACTAAACGTATTTAAAAGGATAACTCTATCTGGCCCTGCCAATTTGTACAGCGATGGTAAATGCTCACCTTCAAACCTTAGCATACCATATGGATCATCCTCGAGTATAAAAATATCGTACTTATCTGCGAGTTCTATCAATTTTTTCCTCTTTTCAAAACTCATAGTAACTCCAGCAGGATTGTGGAAGTTTGGAACTGTGTAAATGAATTTAACCTTACTAATTAAACCTTTTTCATCCAATTCTTTCAGTTTTCTTTCAAGAACATTGACATCCATTCCGTCGTCTTCCAGTGGAATCGGTTCGAATCTGGGTGAAAAAGTTCTAAACGCGCTTGCGGCTCCTAAGTAAACTGGGAATTCAACTATGCAGATACTCTCTTTATCCAAAAATATTCTCGCGACTAAGTCAAGCGCTTGCTGCGAACCTGTGGTGAAGAGCAAGTTTTCTCTTCCAAGACATGTAATTCCGTATATTCGCTCAAGAAGTTTTATCATCTGCTTAGCTAACTCATCATCGCCCTCTGTTGTATTGTACTGAAGAGTGTATTTATACTCGTTTTCTATAACTTCTTTTGCTATCTGTGCAAGTTCATGCCTTGGGAAAGTCTCCGGATCTGGTACCCCACCACCAAACGAAATAGAACCTGGTACAGATGCGTACTTGAGAAGTTCTCTTATGAGTGATGAACGTAGGTTCTTGCCAACTTCCGAACTCTTGCTTTCCAAATCCATTCTTAATCACTCCCCGTGTAAGCTTTCGTAGAAATGTTTTTCACCACAGGTATTTTAGCAAATATATGCCATTCTATTATAACTGCCAATAAAATTACGTATAATGCATGTTTTGTAAATGTTTTATAATACAACTTATGTGTTAATATATTGCAAATATTTGCATGCAATCTTGTGCAATATGTAATATTTACACAAATTACTGACATGAAGTTTAAAATACTTGTTTATTATTCACCTATCATGCCAAACAAACAGTTTAAGAAAGAAAAATGGTAAACTTTCACAACAAAATGAAAAATTTGCGGTTAAGTCGGATTGACAACATTCACGTTTTAATGATTTTATTGTAGTGATGTATCATCAATTGAATTCTAAAGATTTTACTAATCAAAAGGAGGTTAGAAAGATGATTAAGAAGAACCTTTTATTGGCACCTGGTCCAACACCTGTACCGCAAGAGATACTACTTGAAGGTGCAAAGGACACCATCCATCATAGGACTCCACAGTTCGTAAAGATATTAGAAGAAACACTTGAGCTAACAAAATACGTCTTTCAAACACAACATCCAGTATACGTTCTTACCGCTTCCGGAACTGGAGCCCTTGAGACAGCTATGGTTAATCTTGTCAATCCGGGTGAGAAAGCAATTATTGTTAATGCTGGTAAATTTGGTGAGAGATGGGTTGAAATAGCAAAGGCTTACAACATCGTTCCAATTGAAATCAAACTTCCATGGGGTAAAGCGGTAACACCAGAGATGATAGAAAAAGCAATGAAAGAAAATCCGGATGCTAAGGTAGTTTTCACAACATACAGCGAAACATCTACTGGTACCGTTATTGATCTTGAAAACATAGCCAAATTGACAAAAGATACAGATGTTATTCTCGTAACCGATGCAGTAAGTGGATTGCTTGCTGAGCCTCTAAAGATGGACGAGTGGGGGATCGATGTCGTAGTCTCGGGAGCACAAAAAGGTTGGATGTTGCCTCCAGGATTGGCATTCATTGCTATTAACGACAAAGCTTACGCAAAGGTGGAAAAATGTACGAATAGCAGGTACTATTTCGACTTAAGAAAATACAAAAAGAGTTCTCCAGATAATCCATGGACAACAGCCGTTAACCTTATTTACATGTTGAACAAGGCAGTTAAAATGCTCAAAGAAGAAGGAATTGAGAATGTATGGGCAAGACACGCCTTGCTTGGAGAAGCAACAAGAGCAGCGATTAAAGCTCTTGGCCTTACATTCTTCTCAGAAAGACCAGGTAACGTACTCACAGCGGTGACTTCGCCTGAAGGAATACCAGCCAGCAAGATTACAAAAATCATGAGAGATAAATACGGTGTTACAATTGCAGCTGGTCAAGAACCTATGAAAGATGAGCTATTTAGAATATCACATCTTGGTTGGGTAAGTCCATTCGATATCATCACTGGTATTGCAGCTTTAGAGTTTGCACTCAACGAGCTGGGCTACAAAGTCGAAATAGGAAAAGGAGTTAAAGCAGCCGAAGAAGTACTCTTCAAAGGGCTGGTGAAGTAATATGAGAATTCACGTAAATGATCCGCTTGATAAACAGGCAACGGAAAAGCTTGCAAGTCTACCAAATGTTCAACTGACATCTCAACACTTTGAGAAAGACGAACTTATAAAAATTATGCCTGAAATAGAGATTTTGATCGTAAGAAGTGCAACGAAAGTAACCGCAGATATTATTGAAGCCGGCACAAAACTCAAAATAATAGGTCGGGCGGGTACAGGTCTTGACAACATCGACGTAAAAGCAGCCGAGGCAAAAGGTATCAAGGTAATTAACACACCAGGGGCAAATAGTATATCAGTAGCAGAGCTTACCATTGGACTAATGATTGCCTGTTCACGACACATCGCCAGAGGCACAAACGATTTGAAGAATGGTAAATGGACAAAGAAAGAACTTGAAGGACACGAACTTTATAAGCGAACCGTAGGTATAATTGGTTTCGGAAACATTGGAAGAGAAGTAGCAAAAAGATTACTTGCTTTCGATATGAAAGTACTTGCATACGATCCTTTTGTGAAAGAAACTGATATAGATGTAAAAATTGTTGACCTTAATACTATTTTCAAGGAAAGTGACTATATAACTATCCACGTACCACTGACACCCGAAACAAAGCACCTAATCAACAAGGAAACAATTGAAAAAATGAAAGATGGTGTAATTATTATCAACGCCGCAAGAGGCGGAATAATTGACGAAGGAGCTCTATACGAGGCACTCGTTAGCGGTAAAGTTTACGCAGCTGGTGTGGATGTGTTCGAAGTGGAACCTCCAACTGATGAGTTAAGACAAAAGCTCCTCTCGCTTCCTAACGTTGTTGCTACGCCACATGTAGGAGCCTCAACATTTGAAGCTCAGGAAAGAGTTGGAATGTTACTTGTCGAAAGATTGATCAAAGAAATTTCTTAAAGTTGGATCTTGATAATTACAGGAAATTTCAGATATACAAAAGTATTTAAGCAGGTGCGTGAAGCACCTGCTTTTTTCTAAGCACGACTTATCACTTTCACGTAACATTTGCTAAAATTTTTAGTTACATATATATTTAAGGCTTGTATGCTATTGTCTACTAAACGTTTTCTATTTTTTCGTATGTGCTTTTATCACTCTTGACAACCGATTGCTAATGCAGTATAATACAGTTGGAGTTCGGTGGGAAAAAGCAATGTCAAAAAATAATGGTAACAAATTTAAGATTGTGGAGGTGGGATTATGTTAGCAAGAAGGGATTACTTCGAACCATTTATGGAACTTCAAAGAGAGATTGACAGACTCTTCAACGATTTCATGAAACCATTGCGAGCAGATTTTGACTTCTATCCCAGAGTAGATGCTTACGAAACAGACGATAAAGTTGTTCTTGAACTGGAGATACCAGGTGTACAGAAAGATGAACTAAAGATCACAGTTGAAGACGGTGTACTCAAAATTTCGGGAGAGAAGAAGACTGAAAGGGACGAAAAAGGCAGAAACTACAGAATTGTCGAAAGAAGTTTTGGAAAATTTGAAAGGGCATTCATTATACCAGACTACGTAGATGTACAAAAGATATCAGCAAAATACAACAACGGTGTACTCACACTCGAAATGCCAAAGAAAAAAGAAGAAAAGCCCGCACTTGAGGTCAAAATAGAGTAATGTGTTTGTTAGAAAAAGTATTCAAAACGAACTATTAAAAAGCAGGCCCCCGCTTCTCGGGGACCTGCTTTTTATCTTTATTTTTTTGTAACTAATGTATAGATATGATGTTACAAAAAATTCATATAAATCTAAGAACTAAACTTTTTTTCCAGTTGTCTAACAATTGGATGGACCATACTAAGGGAGGTGATGCTATGAAAAAAGCTTGGGTTATTAGTTTTTTAGTCCTCTCAATTACACTTGCTTTGAGCTTTGAATTTTCCATGCTTGGTGGGTTGGAAGTAGGTGGCAAAAACAGGCCGTTCATAGGAGCCCGTATCGGTACGCTCTCTGGTGGTATTTCCTTAATGGTAGAAGCGTATTATCCGTTACCAAGTTTTGAGCATTTGCAAAATCTGAACATTGAGGAAATACAGTTCGTAGAACTTGATCCTTACTTATACTTAGCAATTCCACTTGGGCCAACTCTTATCTATGCAGGTGCATCGCCCATAGTTATATTTGATATATCAAATACTCAGTTTTCACTGTATTCGGAAGATTTGTTCCATCTAAAGGTCGGGCTGCGATCTGGTGTTGGAATTGTTTTCTTCGTTGAGGGAATGACTACCATGACTTTTTCATTTCGTTCGCTAGGTGTCTATGCCATAAGTGCAGGCATAGGCATTGGATTTTGAGGGGTGATGGTTTATGAGAAAGCTTTTTTATTTGGGTTTAATAATTTCTGCACTAGCTATATTGCTGTATAGTTGTTCGAACATTCCAACGGTGCCAAGAACCATACCACCCGATCCTACAGGAATGACTAAACCAGATATTGCAGATTATTCGAGCGAAGGAATATATGGAAGCATCGACTTGGAACCTGCTCTGATACCAGTAACGGTGCCTGAATATGTAAAAGTAAGACTTAGCATTCCAGAAGTCGAAAATATCACAGCTGGTGATCTTAAAGTTTTTGAAGATAATAAGGCCCAAGGATTCACTGTTTACAAGGAATCAAACGTGCGAAATAAGATTGACATAGCTATTATACTTGACGTTACTGGAAGTATGTCTGAAGAAATAGAAGGCGTTAAGAACAGCATAATAAGTTTTGCTACAGCCCTTGAAGAAAGTGGATTGGATGTGAGAATAGGAGTAATTCCGTTTGATGATTATGTGAATCCACCAAGTGACATTGTAATAAATCAGCCATATCTACCCTTGACAACACCACAGCAGGCAAAAGAGTACGTTTCGCAACTTTACGCAGGGGATGGTGGGGATTGGTATGAAAACGATTACGACGGTATAATGTTTGCAGCAACAGCTCTTGAGTGGAGGCCATATGCCCAAAAAGTAATGATACTGATAACTGATGCACCATCGCATTACAAAAGTGACGGTGATGGATTTGCACACTTCGACAAGACTGATATGTTCCCCACACTCCTTGGACATTTCGTAATACACGGTGCCTTTGTGCCAGATTATGAGTTTTATACTCCAAGCGATGATAATTTTTCAGCTCCTGAAGATCCAAGAGAACTTTGCCAGAAAACAGGAGGTATGATTAAATATACGGATGAGCAAGGAAACATCGACCTTACAAGTCTTGGAATAATAGATTACGTGAAATCCTCATGGATCATTACATTTGAAAGTGATTCGCCCGCCAACGAACATACAATCGAGATTTTCTTCAACAATGGCAGCACGAAAAAGTATTTGAAACTTGAGCATGTGACATACTAAAAAAGCGGGGTTATTCCCCGCTCTTTTATCTTGAATATGTGGCTATACAATTTCGTTTTTTCCAAATATCGCACATTTTATCTCTTCTTCAGTTAGCTCTCTCCATTGACCAACTTTTAATTCACCAAGTTGTAAGTTACCTATCCGAACGCGTACAATCTTTTTCCACCAAATTCCGAGATGTTTGCACATCTTTTTTATCTGGTGATACTTACCTTCAACGATCGTAATTGAGATAACTTTTTCTTCAATTTGAGTTATCTTTCCAGGTAACGTTTTTAAACCTTTTTCTATTTCTATACCCTCCAAGACCATCTGCTGCATTTTTTCAGTAACAATAACGGGGACATCGGTGTAGATATAATATTCCTTCTCTACGTGCTTTTTTGGAGAAATCAATTTATGTGTAAAATCGCCATCATTTGTTAATATAAGTAATCCTTCAACATCTTTGTCAAGTCTACCCGCTATGTGAAGTTCGTCTAAATAAGGGTGTTCAATGAGATTTAAAACACTTGGTTCATTTTCCGACGTAGTTGAAACATAACAAGAGGGCTTGTGCAACAAAATATAAACCTTTCTATGCGGTAGTATCTCTTTACCATCCAATTCAATCTTATCATTCAGGTTTACGTGGTACGCTGAATCTTTCATTACATGGCCATTTACCGACACTCTACCTTCTTTTATTATCCTTTTAACTTCGTTTCTTGTTCCCACATATGCATTCGCTAGGTATCTGTCCAACCTGACCAAATTTCCATCACCTGCGTTTTTCATGGTTTTACCCCTCTGATTGCTTCTATTACTTTAACAACTTCAACATTTTCCATCACATCATGAACTCTAATTATCTCAATACCATACAAAGCACAATAAGCGGTTATCGCGAGGGTTCCGTAAAGTCTTTCTTCTGCGGGTTTGTCAAGTATCATACCGATCATGGATTTTCTGCTTGCACCAATTAATATGGGATAGCCGAGTCTTCTAAATTCATCAATTCTTCTAAGTATCTCTAAGTTATGCTCCAGTGTTTTCCCAAATCCTATACCAGGATCTATAATTATTTCTTCTACGCCATGGCTCTTTACAAAGTTTATGCGTTCATTGAAAAATTCAACGATCTCTTCTACAACATCTTCATACTGCGGATTTTGCTGCATTGTCTTCGGTGTACCTTTCATATGCATAAGTATGACCGGGCAATTATAATGGCTTACCACATCTATCATTTTTTCGTCCATTCTAAGCGCGCTTATGTCGTTTATTATATCAGCACCTTCCTCCAAAGCCTCTCTGGCTACTTCAGATTTGTAAGTATCTACGGAAATAGGTATCTGAAAATACTTTCTAATTACCCGAATTGCGGGTATCACACGTCTTAACTCTTCTTCTAAGCTTACCGGTTCTGCACCAGGTCTTGTGCTTTCTCCACCTATATCGAGTATATCAACACCATTTGCGATCATTTCCTCCACTTTCTTAAGCAGATTACTTTCGTCAACTCTACTATTGGCGTAAAATGAATCAGGTGTTAGATTTATTATACCCATAATATTTGTTCGGTTTTTCTTTAATATATGACCTAATTTCATTGTGCCACCTCACAGTTATTGCTCATCACTTTTTGCTTTCACGATAATGTTTTTTATAACCACGTTCGGTGGGGTCATTGGGAGTTTTACGTCGCCGTACGTGTCACTCCTAATTATAACGTGACTTTCATCATCACCCAAACAAAAGGTGATACTATCATCGAGAGTAATATTTCTAGTGTTAAGGAGAATCTTCGATTTTCCAATGGTCAGGTAAGTCTCTCTGTACAAAGAAAATTTCTTGCCTGCCGAACGGACAATTCTATATCTGACAAGTTTCTTTTGTCCATCGAGAATTTCGTAAAAAGATATAGCTCCCTGGTTAGATAGCGGATAAGAAAGACGTAACTGTGGATTTTCAGTTGAGTGTTGAATGTAATCATATCGAATGTAGTTTAACATATGGAAGGTTGAAATTGTTATCCGATTGCATTGCAATATGTACATGGTGTGGTTCAAAACTTGTGTTAAGTTATCTAAAGCAAGAAAAATAATAATTGATGAAACCATTAGCACAATTAATAACTCTACAAAATTCATAAGAAGAAACGAGAACCCCCTACCCCTTGAGATACGTACAAAGCAACAACACCAAGTAACAATATAAGAAAGTAAAAAATCAAAGACTGAATTTTTCTTTTGGTGCGCACTTTTTTGCAATCCTGTCAAGGATACCGTTAACGAACTTTCCACTCTCTTGCGAACCGAACTTCTTAGCTATCTCTATCATTTCGTCGAGGGTCACTTCAATAGGTATATCTAACTCGTATAAAAGTTCGTACGTGCCGAGCCTAAGTACGCTTCTTTCTAAGTAAGATACTCTATCAAAATTCCAATTTATAAGCTGTTGAGAAATTATTTCATCAATCTTTTCAATGTTTTCAAAGATGTTGTTCACATACCTAATGACTTCGTTTTTCAACTCTTTATCTTTTATCTTCTCTGTTCCCTCACGAACGATATCTTCAATTTCGTCCGGTCTGAAGTCGTACTGAAAGAGCATTTTAGCTACAATTTCTCGTAGTACCCTTCTTTTTGATGTCAATTCACTTTCACTCCTGTCTTAAAGCAATGTCAATAAGTTAATTGTTTGTCTCTGCCTTCTCGAAAACATTCACAACAGTAACATTTACCGATTCAACTACTTTATCGGTCATTTGAACCACATTTTCAGATATTACTTTCATAACATTCTTAGAAAACTCGAGGATATTCTCTCCATACGGAACCTCCAATTTGACTTTTATTATAACGTTATCTTCCGGGGTTCTTTCGACAGAAATATTTTTCTTTTGTTTCTTAAATTCTTTATCGTCTGGTTGCACATTGTATACAGAGCAGAGAGACCTGTATGTTATTTCTATAATAACGTTATCCGCAACTGTTATATTTCCCATGACTTTCCCCCCTCTTTTTAGAGCACAAAATCAAGTTGCAATCTTCCTAGCAGTTTAAGCTCTTTCAATGTATTCCCCTGTTCGCGTATCCACCTTTATCTTATCACCAACGTTTACAAAGAAAGGAACAGAAATCTTCAAACCTGTTTGTAAAAGTGCGGGTTTTCCGCCACCAGACACCGTGTCACCTTTGAAGTTTGGTTCTGTCTCAATTACTTCAAGTACTACCGTAGTTGGTAGGTTTATACCAATCGGCTTCTCATCATGCATTACAAGATCTACTTGTGTATTTTCAACGAGATAGTACTTATCTTCGCCAACTTCGTTTCCAGGGATCGCGTATTGTTCGTACGTTTGTAAATCCATAAAGTAGTAGTTTTCTCCGTCGTTGTAAAGGTATTCAGCTTTCCTAAAAGAAAGTTCCGCTTCTTCCACCTTTTCACCGCTGGCAAAGTTCACTTCTCTTATCAAACCTGTTGAGAGATTTTTGAGCTTAGTTCTTATTAAACCTGAGCCTCTTCCTCTGAAATGTTTGTTCACATCAATAATTCTGTAAATATCGCCTTCGTACTTAATGTACATCCCCTTTTCAAGATCACCTACTTCAATCATAAAAGCACCTCCATGGTTCTTTATGTATCTTTATATTACCATTTTAAACAATGATCATCCGTATTTCAGGACAAGAACAGTTGTATCATCGTGCTGCATCGCCCCACTTGAGAATTCGAAAACAGC
Source organism: Fervidobacterium sp. (assembly GCA_049970055.1). Lineage (GTDB taxonomy): Bacteria > Thermotogota > Thermotogae > Thermotogales > Fervidobacteriaceae > Fervidobacterium. The sequence continues at coordinate 537,760 of JBMFNR010000001.1, read as the reverse complement.
ACTCATAATTTTATCAACTATGTCCGAAGCTTTCAAGTATCTGTATCTTAACACGATCTCGTCCAATCTTTCAAATCCAAATTCTTCATTTTGAATATTTCTAGCTTCAACAACTCCGTCTGTAAAAGCTACAAAAACATCACCTTTTTCAGCTTCTAAGACTTCTAACTCGTATACCCCATCACCTAATATTCCAAACGGTGTCCCTGTTGAACCAATCTTTAAAATTTTATTTCCTCTTACAACGTACAACGGGTCATGCCCTGCATTTACAATTTCTGTACGCCCATTCGGAAAGATCTTAAAAATAATAGAAGTTATGAATCTTCCAATTTCAAAGTCTGAATGTATCATACTATCAAATTGGGAGGCTAAAACAACTAAATCATTGGATATTTTACCTGATAATCGAAACATACTCCTAAAAGAAGACATTATCAACGCCGCAGGAAGTCCTTTCCCTGAAACATCAGCAATGCAACATATTATCGAGCCGTCGCTATTTTCAATGACATCGTAGTAATCTCCACCTACTTGTACTGCCGAAATACTTTTTGCACTAATATCAAACTTTTCACTCACAGGGAACTTACTTGGCAAAAGTCCTTGCTGAATATTTCTAGCAATCTGGAGCTGTTCTTCTAATCTTTTCTTCTCTATCTCACGTTTCATCATTATATGTCTACTTACGGCAGTTAATAATTGATGAGCAACCGCTTCAGTGATTTTTTTATCTCCGGCTGTAAAAGACCTTTTTGAATTCATATTCGATATACCAAGATACCCGTAATTACCAAGTTCGGATATCAAAGGTATCAGAATGTATCCGCCTTTTTCTTTGTCATAATCTACAAAGAGCGTGTCTGCTAGATTTTCAACTTCACTGTCAAAGAAATGAACCACTTCCTCTACACGAGTACCGCCTGGGTTGTAAGTTTCGACGTAAACTTTATCATCTACCTTTAATTTCACTATACCAAACGTGTAATCAACGGCATTTCTAAGCAACTTCAAAATATTCTGTAATATCATCCAAGGCTCATCAACGGAAGATATGATCTTATTTATCTCAAAAAGCGCGGATAATCCCTCGTAAGAAGCCGTTAGTTCTTCAAGCTGTGCCTCAATCAATTGTTGAAGCGCATCGTTATTAGCCTTTTGATCATTAACCCATTGTTCTATATAGTTAGCGAGATCTTCCAATCTTTTAGAGAGTACATCTAAATTATCGACATATCCGAGACTTTTGTCAAACACTCTTGCGATCTTCTCGCAAGCGTTGACAATTTCTATCAATTTTTCACTTTCTTGCAACGTTTTTAACCTCCTCAACAAGTTGCGCAGGACTAAATGGTTTCGTCATGACTTGCTTGGCACCAAGAGAAAGAGCTATCTGTTCATCGTTTTGACCACCTTTAGCGGTAAGTACAATTACAGGTATATCCTTTATACTCTCATCTTTCTTCATCTCTTTAAGAACTGTAAAACCATCCATTCGTGGCATCATGATATCAAGAATAACAACATCAGGATGCCATGATCTCATTTTTTCAAGGCCATCGATACCATCTACCGCTTCCTCAACATCCATTCCAAGTTTTCTCAGATTGTAAACAGTTATTTTTCTTAATACATCAGAATCATCTACAACGAGCACTTTCATATAATTTGTCCCCCCAATATTTTAGAGACATCTTCTCCACTAATCAAAGCATTTGTTCTAACAGCCAAATAGATATTATCCAGCAAATACGGATTAAAAACTTTATCTTTGCTAATTGTATATTTTACCACAAAGAGATCTTTTTTCAAAGTTACAGTCAAGTTATCTATTATTTCAGCAGGTATAAAAACTTTTCCAGAATGCTTTTTTAATGGTTTTTCAAAATTTGGCTTATCTTTGAAAAAAAGCATGTATTTGTATTTATCGACAATTTTATTTAAATTAACTTCACTTTCAAAGATATTTTGTACTTCTAGTCCATTGGGAAGATTCTTTCTAATACTTTCAATCAGATGATCAATTCTTTGTTCATTTCTCAATTTTACCATTACGTACAACGCAAGATCTATTACACCTGTAGCCGTCGAATCAAGAAAAGATACCTTTGGCAATGGATGAAACCCTTCTGAAAATTCCATGTCTAAACCTGAACGGTTCAACGTACGTATAATCGCGTTTGAAGTCTCTATAGCGGACAAAAACCTCAGTAAACCTTTCTTTTTAAAATGAATAATTACCTGCACTAGTTTATTCACTCTCCAAGATAAACTTTTTTTACCATATCATTCGAGAATACCTCATCGGGAGTACCAAAAGCAAGTAGCTCACCTTTATGGATAACGTACAACCTATCAACAATAAGTCTTAGGGCATCAACAGAATGATCTGTAATTATTACTCCAACTCCTCTTTCTTTTAAGCTCAGTACAATTTTTTGGATCTCTTTAACCGTTTTTGGGTCAATACCTATAAACGGCTCGTCAAGAAGCACAAACCTTGGCTTCAAAGCCATCATTCGCGCAAGTTCGAGCCTTCTCTTTTCCCCACCTGATAACGAAAAAGCGTATTGCTTTTTCAAATCACCTATGCCAAATTCCCCTAAAACTTCTTCTATCATATGCTCTCTTTCTTTTCTTTTTAGCTTTTGAAATTCCAAGACAAGTCTGATATTATCATCCGTTTTTAAGTCCCTGAAAACAGATGTCTCTTGCTGAAGATAAGTTATACCTAGGCGCGCTCTTTTATGTATCGGCATGTTAGTTATATTTTTATCATTGAAAAGTACTCTTCCTTTGTTAGGTACAACAACACCGAGTATTATGTTGAATAAAGTAGTCTTGCCTGATCCATTTGGACCAAGCAAGCCTACCACTTCACCATTATTAGCTTCAATACTTACATCCTTAAGGACAACTTTTCTACCAAACCTTTTAAATATACTTTCGCATACTATTTTATCTTTTCTATCTTCCATGTTCAACTGATGTTTTAGTTGCTATATATTATTGATTATTTCTTTGCAGTCTTTAGGTATTTTATAAACGCATCTGTGATATTGTATTCCTGACTACCGTAGGCCATTGTTGTGCTGTTGAAGATAAAATCGTATCCCATTACTTCCGCGTATTCTCTTACCTTTTGTAATATCTCTGCTTCAATCTGAGCCTGCGTTTGTGATATTTTGTTATTTATTGTCTGTTGGTATTCAAGATATTTTTGTTGTTTTTGATTTGCATCCTTGATCTTATCAAGTTCAGCTTGATATTTATTTATTTCGTCCTGCATCTGTTTTTGAAACGCTATCCACTTATCGTAATTCTGCAAAACTTTGTTTGGATCAATATACGCAAGCTTGGGGCCTGACTTTGAGTCGGCTGCTGTACTAACAACAACTGCAACGATAGTTAACACTAAAACCAAGATAGGAAACAGATACCTTCTCATAAAAAACACCTCCATAAAGGATATGATAAAATTATCTTTAATTAACCATTTGCAGAATTACTGAAGCTGCACCCAATATACCAGCTTCTTCAACTAATGGACTTTGCACTATCTCATAAGTTCCAACGAAAGATGGCATAACCAAGTGCTTTACTTTTTCTCTAAGAGGCTCAAATAGTATATCACCTGCTCTCGAAACACCACCACCAACGACTACAATCTCCGGATTGAAAATATGTATGAAATTAGCTATTCCTATTGCAAGTGCGTTAACTACCCGCTCAACGATAATTTTCCCAAGCATATCACCATGTCTTGCCGCATCGAAAACAGCTTTTGCATCAATCTCTTCGAACTTAAAGATCATCGAGTCAGGAAACTTTTTCTGACCTTCAAGCGCCATCCTTCTTATTGCAGATGCACTCGCAAGCGCCTCAAGACACCCATAATTGCCGCAACTACATTGTGGTCCATTGGGCTCAATTATCACATGCCCAAGTTCCGTTCCTATACCGTTGTGCCCAGTAATGAGTATACCGTGAGAGATAACTCCGCCTCCAACGCCTGTTCCAAGGGTAAGTGCAACTATGTGGTTGAATCCCTTACCGGCACCAAACCATTTTTCGCCAAGAACAAACGCGTTCGCATCGTTTTCCAAATAAACTGGTTTACCTAACACCTCTGATAAAAGTCCACCAAGTTCAAAATCAACCCACCCAGGAAAATTTGGCGAGAACCTTACTATACCTTTATCGTGATCAATTGATCCAGGCGAGCCAATACCAACACCAATATAATCAATACCGGCAGTTATTTCTTCTACGGCTTCGGCCATTCGCTTTATCACACTTTCTTTTCCACTATCAACTTTTGTTTCCCGCCCGATCTTTTTAACGATTCTCCCACTTTCTTTGTCAACAAGTCCAACTTTAAAAAACGTTCCACCTAAGTCTATTCCTACTACGTACATCTTTACGCCCCCTGATTGTTTTACTTGCGTGTGCTATTTCATTATAACACACCTTTTTATTTTCGTGTATAATATATGTGAACTATTCCAGAATTTTTCTTAAAGGGAAGTGGAAAATTATGGCTGATCTATTCGACCAGGAACTTATTGAGAAAATTAAAGTGGCATCACCTGGAACTCGATTAAGAAAGGCCTTGGACGATATCATAAATGCGCAAACAGGTGCCTTGATAGTTTTTATAAACGAAGAAGATATGAAAGGTAAACCCGGTATATTTCAATCGGGGTTCAAAATTGACTGTCCATTTACACCAGAGAAACTTTATGAGCTTTCCAAAATGGATGGTGCGATAGTAATAGATGAATCACTTAGCAGAATCATAGCAGCTAACGTTCATCTTGTCCCAGATTCGTCTATTCCAACTAACGAAACTGGTACAAGGCACAGAACCGCTGAAAGATTGGCAAAACAGCTCGGTGTCATGGTTATCGCTGTTTCGAAAAGAAGAAATGTTGTTACACTGTATTACAGAGACAAAAAATATGTATTTGAAGATATAAATTTTGTACTTACAAAAGTCGGACAGACGATAAATGCACTGGAGAGGTTCAGAGAAGATTTTGACAAAAGCCTATCTCTTTTAGATAAATTTGAAGTTCAAGGAAAAGTTCCTCTCGATTTTATTTGCGAGATACTAATAAGAGGGGGCGAAATAAAGACTATTTCTTCGCAGATAGCGATAAATATTATTGAGCTTGGCAGTGAGGGAAGGTTAGCATCTTTAAGGTTGAGAGAAGTATTAAAAGACCTGAACGATATTCTTTTACTGATGATAATGGATTACTCAAAAAAAGAGTTAAGTGAAGAAGAAGCGAAGAATGTCTTAGAATATATGAGCAAACTTGAACATAAACTACTATCTTTTGCTAAAGCTCTTGGTTATGAATTAAATAATCAACAACAAGTCGAAGAAACGTACGTTAGTCCAAGAGGATACAGGATACTAAGGAGAGAAATTCACATACCAATGAATATTTCGCAAAACCTGGTTAAATCTTTCCATTCGATCTCCAACCTTGTAAAATGTGACGCTAACAATCTACAAAAAGTAGAAGGAATAGGTCGAAAACGTGCAAAAGCAATTTTAAGAACACTGAAAGAAATGAAAAAAGGCAAAAGTTAAAGTGTTGTGTTTATGAATTTACTATAAAAAAATCAAAGCTTCGGTAAATACCGAAGCTTTGATTTCTAAAATCTACTTAAGTTTATGTTCATATAATATGAACTACAATTCCACTCTTGAGCTTTGGCTCAAACCATGTCGATTTTGGTGGCATAATCTTTCCTTCATCTGAAACTTTTAGCAAATCATCTATAGACGTTGGATACATTGCAAATGCAACTTTGAATGAACCACTATCAACTAACTTAATCAACTCTTCAATACCGAGTACCCCACCAACGAAATCTATTCTTTTGTCGGTTCTTGGGTCCTCAATACCAAGTATGGGTGCGAGCAGATTATTTTGCAAAATCGAAACGTCTAAGGATGCTATCACATCGTTTTCATCGTATGTACCAGCTTTGGGAACTAATTTGTACCATCTCTTATCCATATACATTCCAATAGTGTGTTTTATTTCCGGTTTGTACATACCATTTACCGTGGTTATTTCAAATTTCTCGGAAACCTTCTTCAGAAAATCCTCTTCACTTAATCCGTCTAGGTCTTTTACTACTCTGTTATAATCCAATATCCTCAACTGATTATGTGGAAAGAGTGCTGCTAAGAAAAAATTGAATTCTTCTTCACCTGTGTAATTCGGATTCTCATTTCTAAAATCTATAGCAGCCCTTACAGCTGCTGCTGCTCTGTGGTGACCATCTGCTATGTAAAACGCGTCAACTTCCCTAAATGCTTCAACAATTCTCTTTATCTCGCTTTCGTCTTTCAACACCCATACGATATGTCTTACACCAGACTCGTCTGTATAATCATACTCAGGCGTACCAGTTGCATTTCTCATTATTAATTCGTCGATCTGTGGTTTTGACTTATACATTAAAAACACAGGACCTGTGTGTGCTTTTACAATTTTAACATGCAAGGCTCTTTCATCTTCTTTATCCTTTCTTGTTAATTCGTGCTTTTTAATCTTGTTCTCGATATACTCATCAACGGAAAAAGTTGCAAAAACACCTGTTTGGACGTGATCTTTCCAATGCTGTTGATATATGTATAAGGCAGGTTTATCTTCAACAAAAAGAAACCCTTGATCTCTTAGCCATTCTAGATGTTTTCTTCCTGTTTCTAAAACCTTTGGGTCGTGTGTATCAACTGGATGGTCAAAATTTATCTCCGGCCGTGATACCTTGTAGAATGTGTACGGGTTATTTCTTGCGACTGCTCTTGCTTGCTCTTCGGTCACAACATCATACGGTTTAGCCGCAATCTTATCAACCATCTCCTTTATCGGTCTCAACGCTTTGAATGGACGGACAATCATTCCTCAAACCTCCCTTAAAACTTAATTTACAAATTAACTTCCAACTTTAAAGACTGATCTTTCCAGTGTATAGTGGAAATTCTTTACACAACTGAACAACTCTATCAGTTACTTCCTTTGCTATAGCATCATCTATATTACCTTCTTCATCTTTAATGTTCTTTAGGACAGTAACGATGAGATCAGCAATTTCCTCCATTTGTTCCTCTTTCATTCCTCTTGTCGTTAATGCTGGTGTACCAAGTCTAATTCCGCTTGCAACAAATGGTGAACGTGTTTCGTTTGGGATGGTATTTTTATTAACTGTAATATGACAGTATCCAAGTGCTGTTTCCGCTGCTTTTCCGGTAACATTAAGTGGATTCAAGTCGACAAGCATTAAGTGTGTATCTGTACCATCGGACACGATTCTTAATCCCCTTTCCTCCAGAGCTCTAGCGAGGGCTTTGGCATTTTTGACAATCTGCTTTTGGTATTCTTTGAATTCGTCTGTCAATGCTTCTTTGAAGCAGACAGCTTTTGCCGCTATTACGTGCATCAAAGGTCCGCCTTGTATACCTGGGAAAATCGCTTTATTTATAGCTTTATAAATTTCCTCATCGTTTGTAAGGATCAGTCCGCCACGCGGCCCTCTTAATGTCTTATGAGTCGTACTCGTCACCACATGGGCATACTCCAAAGGATTTGGGTACAAACCTGCCGCAACAAGTCCAGCAAAGTGAGCCATATCGACAACTAAGTAGGCTCCAACTTCATCCGCTATTTCTCTGAATTTCTTAAAATCGATAATCCTTGAATAAGCACTACCACCAGCGACAATTATCTTTGGCCTATGTTCAAGAGCAAGCTTTCTAACCTCATCGTAGTCAATCATTTCAGATTGTGGGTTGACTCCGTACTGAACCACTTTGTAAATTTGTCCGGAGAAATTAACACTTGCACCATGCGTTAAATGTCCACCATGACTTAAAGACATCCCCATAAGAGTACTACCTGGTTCAGCTAAGGCAAAGTAAGCTCCCATATTTGCTTGGGAACCTGAGTGTGGTTGAACATTTGCATATTTTGCATTAAACAATTTCTTTGCCCTTTCCCTTGCAAGAGTTTCTGCGACATCTACCCACTCACAACCACCGTAATATCTCTTTTTCGGATACCCCTCAGCGTATTTATTTGTTAATACACTCCCCATGGCTTCCATTACTGCGGGGGAAACAAAATTTTCTGAAGCAATAAGTTCTAATCCATATTCCTGTCTTTCCCACTCTTTGAGTATAACTTCATAAATTTCTGGGTCAGTTTGTTTTACATGCTCCCACATAACAGCACCTCCTAAATAGTGAGAATATATAGAAAGTATAATTCGACTAACAAAATAATTATAAATGCAACCAAAAAAATCGTGTAGTTTCAAAAACCACACGATTATTCGAAATTATTAACTTATTACAATTTTTCTTGGGTTTTCTTGAAAAAATTTCTGAATGCTTATTTTTGATAGCTTTTAATGTAATCTTCCAGGAATCCTTTTATTGTACTTGTCATGACAATGACTATATCTTTTGTAACCGAATAAAGTTTATCTAGTTCGCCACTATTTTCAAGTTTTTTGAAATCCTCAATCTCTGGTACTCTTTCGTAAAGTAAGTCACCGAAAGCTCTTTTCAGTTCAGTGTGTACTTCTTTAAATTTTGAATAACCATACATTGTAACTTCGCTTATTAATTTTTCATAATTATTTGATACCTTTCTCGCAGCGGTATCTTGTATAACTTGCATTATTTCATCTTTATGCACGGAGTAGAGTAAAAGGTAAATAAGGTAATTATCGTAAGTATAATGTGCATTGTTCAACATCTTCATAACCTTTTTGTCGAACATTCCTGTCAAAACTTCCCAGAAAGTACCAGGGCTTTCATGGTAAGGTTGGAAAAGATCTTCGATATAGTGTATTGCGTAAGACAAAAACCGATATCCCCAGTATTTGTCTCCTTTTTCAAATGCTTGTCTTGACATGTTTACGAAATACAAGAATGATTCATCTCCCTCAAAAGCTTCTATTATACCGAGTTTGTATCGCATGTGCCTTACGCCTTGACTATTTCCTATTAAAGCTTGCAATGGCGAAAGATTGAGCCCCTCGTCCATACCAAAATCTGGAAATTGGGCATATATGCTCAAAATTTGCCATACCGGCAATTTGTTATCCGCAGGTGGATTGTCCGGTGGAAAATCACTGTTATTAAGTGGGTCAAAAAACTTCCTTTGCCCTGCAAAATCACCAGTATAGTAGTACTTGATATTGTAGACGCGATTTTCCTTGTAAGAATACGGGACAATGGTTACCAACTCATCTGTCTTGATATTCAGTGATTTGACCAAAAAGTATGTGTAAACTTCATGCCCACTCCAAGCAAACAGGTTAATTTGCATTGTTGCAAATGCGAAGAATACCGCAAAAAACATATACATCCACTTTCTCACAGCGACCACCTCCGTCTTAATCCGTCTTTATATCAATAACAATACTTACAACCACTAATTACCTTCCTTCGAAAAGAAATAAACAAGTACTTCTGGAAATCTCTTAGCCCAAGCACTTTCGGAGTGAATAGCTCCCCTGTCCTCCATATAAAGAACTTCTGTGTTTTCCTTTGCTTGAAGTAGTTTGTACATATTTCTCGTGGCTTTAATATATTCTTCGGGATTCGACCCTTCCATAGTTCCAACATCCAAGTATATGCAAATACTATTTTCTACGGAGGTTTGCTTTACAAAATCAAAAATATTTTCATCAGCAAACCAAAAAGACGGACTCATAACACCAATCTTTGAAAACACATCAATGTACTTTAGACCGATGTAGAGTGATATCAAGCCACCCATTGAAGAACCAAGAATTGCAGTGTTCTGCCTATCTGGTAGAGTTCTGAAATTTTTATCAATAAAAGGTTTGAGAGTTTTTACTATGAATTCAGCGTATAGATCGCCCTTCCCGCCACCATAAAGTTTGTCAACCCATGGTGAATACTCATTTATTCTTTCGTTTTCCGTGTTGTAGATACCAACTATTATTATTGGTTTAATTATTCCTTTGTTTATTAATTCTTCGGCACTTTCATCTGCCCTCCATTCCATGCCACTAAACGATGTTGTCTCATCGAAAATATTCTGACCATCGTGCATATATAAAACTGGGTACCTTCCCTGATTCGTTTCATAATCCGGAGGTAAGTATACAATTATATTTCTTGTATTTCCAAGTTCAGGTGAGTAGAAATCTTTGATAAGCTTAATATTACCCGTGTAAGTGGGCTTTAAACCAGCAGCTTGCTTTTCCACAAAATCCCTCCAATGGTAAACTTTGATTCTTACCTGAATATCTTTGTCGATGACAAGTACTTTGTTTGGTATTTCCTCTCCTTTTTCTCCTTTTTCTACAGTTTCCCAAGAGCCGCGAGTCACTTTGAATTCTATTTTACCAGACATATCAAAGGTACCCTTGAAAGTTTCCCCATCGCGGTGCAAAGTGAATCTGCTATCCTTCGGATTCCAACCGTTGAAATCACCGGCAAGGTACAGTACATCATCTTGTGTATAACCTGGAGCTTCCACGATAAATGTTACCTTGTACGAAAAGACCAGTGTAGATAAGAGCAGCAAGAAAAATAACAAAAGTACAAAGAATCTTTTCATAAAAACTCACCCTTCTAAATTCATTTGCAATTCCCAAATCTCGGCAATTTCGTCTTAATTATACCACATAGCACTTCCAATCAGAAATTTAATTTAAGTACTTTATAAACATGATTTTCTGGTCGATAAATAATGTGAAAAACCAAAAGAGGGGTGTGATATAGTGAGAATCGACGAGCATGGTGTGAACCTTGAATCAAAAAACCTATCGCTTCAGTATTCAAAAATCTCAAATTCATATAAGAAATACCGAACCCCAGAAAAAATAGAAATTGTGATAACAGAAAAAAGACCACAAATAGATGAAAAGACTTTACAAAAAATAAAGATTATAAAGACCATGCTTGAAAAGCTAACGGGAAGAAGAATCAAGATATATCTACCATCTTCTACGTACGAAGTTGTGATAAACAAACAAAGTGGGCAAGATATCGTTGAATTTAAAAGTGAACAGACAAATTTAGACATTCGGTATTTCAACTTTTCAGCAAATGGTTATGTCAAAACAAAAGATGGGAGAGTGGTGGACTTTTCACTAGGTTTGAAGGAACTCTCCTTATCGTATTCGTACCAAAAAATTGCTGGAAAGGTAGTTGATCCGCTAGTATTAAATTTATCGAATAACGGCGGATCAAAAACAGTCGAAATGGATTTAAATTTCGACAATGAAAAGGAAAAGTTTTACATAGGGGGAGGACTTGGTTTTCTCGTATACGACAAGAATAATAACGGAAGAGTAGACGATGCAAGCGAACTTTTTGGGCCTACGACTGGTGATGGATTTCAAGAATTATCAAATCTTGATTCTGATTTAGACCACTGGATAGATGAGGATGATTTAGAATTCGCTAAATTGAAGATCTGGACTGTTAACGAAAAAGGAGAAGAGAAATTAGTCGGCTTGCTTGATATGAATGTAGGTGCTATATTCCTCGGAAGTGTAACCACACCCTTTGATTATAACGATTACATAGTGAAAAATACCGGGATTTACCTGACCGAAAATGGTGGCGTTGGAACCGTTAGACAAATAGATATAAAAGTATAACATCAAGGTATCAAAAATCCGCATAACCTCACATTGATGGTTGGTTCACCCAGTGTTGGTGAACTTTTTTTGATTTTTGGTATAATATCATTAAGAACAATCTTTCTTACAAAGAAAGGAGAGCAATGATGGTACTTTCCCCCATTGAATTAAGGCATGAACTGCATAAAAATCCTGAGCTTGCTTTTAGTGAATACAAAACTCAGAGTATCTTGAAAAATGCTCTCGAAGCACTGGGATTAGAGCCCGAACCTATAGCCAAAACAGGACTTGTGGTGACCATACAAAAAAACAATCTCAGACCTTCAGTTTTGTACCGTGCTGACATAGATGCACTCCCAATTAAGGAGGAGACAGGTTGGGAATTTGCCTCAACAAATGATTATATGCACGCATGCGGACACGACGTACATATGTCAGTCATGTATGGAGTGATAAAAGAAATTATCGAAAAAAAACTTCCAGGTAACTACGTTTTTGTTTTTCAACCAGCCGAAGAGACTATAGGTGGTGCAAAATACGTTATCGATGAAATGAGGGAAAAATATAAAGTAAAGTATGCAACCGCGCTTCATGTAACTGATGAATATCGGCTAGGTGAATTTGCCTCAACAAATGGTACACTCTTTGCATGTGCCATGGAAATCACTGCTAAGTTCAGAGGATTATCTGCCCATATTGCCCAAAAACATCGTGGAGTAGATGCCTTAAAATATGCGGTTATGTTTTTAAATGAGTTTTATCAAAATCCCGTTGATTCAAATGAAGGAATCCGTGCTCTTGCCGGCTTTGGAAAAATGTTTGCGGGAAGTGTGAGGAATGCGGTAGCTGATTACTCCGAGGTACAAGGTTCGATACGTGGGGAGACACTTGATGTAGTTTTAAAGACCTTCGAAAAAATAAGGGAATTAGCGGAAAAACACAGCGGTATTTTGGAAAAAGGAAGTTTATATCCCCCCGTTATAAATTCGGCAGATCTTGTTTCAAAGTTCGAAGATTTTGTATCCAAGGAAGGCTTGAAATATATAGATTGTGGTATGAAATATACGGGTGAAGACTTTGGATTTTTCACGATGAAATATCCATCCCTTATGTTCTGGGCGGGAATTAGGACGAAAAACATTCAGTATGGCTTACATAATCCAAAATTCCTTCCAGATGACGAAGTAATTCCATTTTTGGTCGACTTTATGGTAAAATGGCTATTAAGATTAAGTGGGGAGGTACAATTATGATCGTTTTTATGACAGATTGGGGATGTTCTCACTACGTAGGAATATGCAAGGGCGTTATGAAGCAGATCACTGATGATGAAATTGTTGATTTAACACATTCAATAACCCCTTACAATGTTCGTGAAGCAATGCACATATTGGATAGAAGTGTTGATTGGTTTCCAGAAAAAAGTGTCTTCTTAATAGTCGTAGATTATGGCGTTGGAACAGCACGAAAAGCGATAGCCGTTGAAACTGATAAATACTATTTTGTGGCACCTGACAACGGTGTATTAACTTTAGTACTTGAAAAACACCATCCCAAGAAAATTGTTGATCTTGTAAATAAGAAGTATCACCTGGGAAGTTCGAAAACATTTCACGGTAGGGATATCTTCTCACCTGCGGCAGCGTACATTACGAAGGGAATTTTTGATGAGCTCGGAACTAGATTGCCAAATTATGGAACTATTCCATACCGAAAAGCACACAGGCTTGGGAACGGCATAATTGGCGAGATCGCATACTTTGATAGATTTGGCAACATTGAGACGAATATCCCATTTTCATGGCTATCTGAGAAAGACACGGTAAAATTGAAAATAGGGAACAAGACTTATCAAGTACCCATTGTCGAAACGTACGCAGATGTTCCTCAAGGAGAAGTATTGATTCATGAAGATAGCACAGGATACGCGGAAATAGCGGTAAACAAGGGAATTGCACGCGAAAAGTTAAGGTGCACAGAAGGTGGAGAAATAGAGATAATTTTTTAAACACCTGTAAGGAGGGATTAAATGAAAAAGTTACTGTTTCTAATGCTTGCGATTTTTATTTCGCAATTTCTTTTTTGTAGTGCTTTGTATGACTTTACCTACTACTTTTTAAAGCAAAATAAAGTGCCTGAACAACACGCGGTAATAATGGCAAAAGTACTCGATGAGGAAACAAAAATTGTACCATCCATTATTGATCCACTTTTTATACTAGCCTTTGGATTAACAGAAACAGGCTTTGTCAACACGTTTGGAGATAATGGAAAGGCAGTCGGTTACTTTCAAATCCACGAAAACGCGGTTTTTTACGTTGCAAACTTTTATCAGGACGTAAGGGAATTCAAAGCAAAACACCGTTCACATGCCGATTTGATAAGGTATCCTGATTGGCAACTAAGGATAGCATACAGATACATTTTCTTAAGCCTGAAGAATATCCATGGATGGGATATAACCAAGGCAATATCTGCATACAATGGGCGCAGAGATAAGTACAACGAATACACCGTAAAATTTTTCAAAAATTACTCGGAGATTATAAGACAGTACATGAACTTTAATCAAACACTAGCTCAAAGTAGAAAGTAGTATCATTTTTCGGGGGTGTAGAATTGAAAATAACAATTGGTAAATATATACCTAAAGACTCACCAATACATAAGTTAGACCCTAGATCGAAATTGATAAGTATACTGATCCAAATCACGGCAGTGCTATTAATAAAAAACACATTAGAATACTTAATCCCCATCGTTCTTTTCATGGTATTTGTGTTCATTTCAAAGATAAAACCTATCGTTTATTTAAGAAGCTTAAAGAGTATGTGGTTTTTACTACTTTTCGCAGGTATAGTTCAGTATTTTGAAAGTGGTATAATATCGGCTATTTACATTATCCTGAGACTTTCGTTGGTATTTCTATTTGCATCGATGTTAACTTACACAACCCCTCCGTTGCTAACTGCACGAGGAATTGTAGATATGCTCAAATATTTTCGAATTAAAGAAGAAGCACGTGAAGACTTTGGCATGATGCTTGCTATTTCGATCAGGTTTATTCCAGTACTCCTCGATGAGGCAGATAGAATAATAAAGGCTCAACTTGCAAGAGGTGCAAAATATTCAGAAAAAGGGCTGAAAAATAAGCTATCAGCCCTTACGAGTATTGTAATCCCGTTGTTAGTTTCTTCTTTAAGAAAAGCAGAAGAACTTTCACTCGCACTTCAAGCAAGGAAATACGGACTTAAGAAAAGGACGCATTATTATTCTTTGAAATGGGCAAAAAATGATAGTATATTTCTTTTTACAAACATCGGAATGCTCATGACTATTATTCTTCTAAAATTTTTCTAGGACTTTTTTGAATCTCTCTGCAACGATGTTTGATTCGTGCTCCGTAATATTCAAAGGTAACAATAGACGAATGACTCCGTTACCAAGTACATTTACAAGCAAACCATGTTGTAAAAATAACTCCGGTGTTATTTTTATAATATCCTTTACTTCTGGCTTGATAACTAAACCTCTCATTAAACCCATACCTTTGATTGATTCAACAAAGTTCAAGTTGAAATCCTCTTCAAAAATTGCCCCCATTTTCTCAACGTGTGATAAAGTATTATCATTTATCAATTCTAGAACCGCCCTTCCTCCAGCAAGTGCTACCGGATTCGGTGCAAAAGTAGAACCGTGCTCTCCTTTTGTAAAAGCATCTTTATACTCACCAAGCAGTACACACGCACCAAGAGGTAATCCGCCACCAAGTCCTTTCGCCAAAGTAATAATATCCGGCTCCATGTCGAAATGTTGGTACGCATAAAACTTCCCAGTTCTTCCCAAACCACTCTGAACTTCGTCGGCAACAAGGATAAAATTTCTTTGAGCCTTGTATTCTTTGATCAACTTTACAATCTCAGTATCGATTACGTCAAGTCCACCGCTACCGTGAACAACTTCAACAAAAACGGCGGCAATGTCTTTTTCGCTTTCGAAAAACTCTCTTACCGTGTCTATATTATATGGAAGAAAGACAACATCGGGTTCCGAAATAAATTGCTCTCTGATACTATCAAACCCTGTAATGCTTAATGCTTTCAATGTACGTCCATGAAAATTCCTAAGGAATGATACTATCTTGCCTGACTTTTTAAATTTTCTGATTACCTTCAATGCACATTCAGTACTCTCCGTTCCTGAGTTTGTAAAGAAGACTTTTCCATCCTTACAACTTCCTTTACTACTTTCTTTTACCAATCGCTCAGCAATGGCTTCGGCATCCTCATCAAAAAAGAAATTCGATAAATGTACATACCTATCCATTTTTCTTTTCATTGCTTCAATTACCTTCTCGTGGTTATGCCCAAACAGAAGTACACCTATTCCCATGAATGTATCAATATACTCCTTACCGTCAATATCCCATATGTACATCCCTTTGGCATGGGAAACTTCTATTGGATACCTATAGTAAGTATCTGCGATATAGTTCATAACTCCACCCCACTTTGAAAGTACTTGAAAGTACCTGAAAATACTTTGTGAAAATT
Source organism: Fervidobacterium sp. (assembly GCA_049970055.1). Lineage (GTDB taxonomy): Bacteria > Thermotogota > Thermotogae > Thermotogales > Fervidobacteriaceae > Fervidobacterium. Next base: position 521,555 of record JBMFNR010000001.1, on the reverse strand, counting down.
TACAACTCAAAGGCTTGACAGATCTTTTCAACAAGTATTTGAGCTTTCTGTTCTGGTACAAGAATTGAAATCTTAATTTCAGAGGTTGTAACCAACTCTGGTTCAGTTCCTTCGTTTTTCAATACTTCGAGAAGTTTTGATGCAACACCGTAACTTGACCTCATGCCAGTACCAACTACTGTGATTTTTGCAAATTGCCCGTAGAAGTGATACTTGGCACCGTAGATTGAAAGCGTTTCATCGAGCAACTCTTTAATTTTTTCAGCCCCATCTGGAATTGCTGTGAAGGCAATATGTGTTGAGTTAGCATTTTTTACCAGCGATATCATGTCAACATTTACTCCTTTTTCTGCAACTCTTTTGAATATGTCTGTAACAACCGAAGCATCATTAGGAAGATCCATGATAGACACTTTCACCTGGTTTCTATCCAAACTCACACCGGTAACAACAGGTTCTTCCAACCACTCTGGTAACCTATCAACCACCCAAGTTCCCTCCTCTTGTGTAAATGATGAAGCACAATAGACTTTCACATTGTATTTTTTAGCAATCTCAACTGACCTTGAATGTAGTACCTTCGCTCCAGTTGAGGCCAGTTCGAGCATATCCTCGTATGTAATGTAACTCCATTTTTTAGCTTTTGGATAAAGCCTTGGATCGCATGAGTACACGCCCGATACATCACTGTAAATTTCACACTCACACTTTAACTTTGCCGCGAGTGCCACAGCAGAAGTATCAGAACCACCACGTCCCAAAGTTGTAAAATGACCATCGTCTGTTATTCCTTGAAAACCTGTAACAACCACAACTTCAAATTGATTCAAGTACTCTTTTAGATGTGAGGTACTTATATCCAAAATTCTTGCATTTGTGTGGTGTTTTGTGGTAAGTACTTTGGCCTGAAATGCATTCAAGGAAATTGCTCTAACACCCAAATCTTTTAAAGCCATCGTAACGAGTGCACACGATGCCTGTTCCCCAGTGACAAGTAGCATATCTAATTCACGTTCGTCTGGTCTCGACGAAACAGATTTTGCCAACGAAATCAGCTGATCAGTCGTTTTGCCCATTGCGGAAACAACAACGACAACCTTGTAACCCTCGCTCACCTTATTAACAATTCTATTTGCTACATTCCTAATTTTCTCGACATCAGCAACTGATGAACCCCCGTACTTTTGGACTATTAGCCTCAACTCCATCACCTCAGTTTTCTCAGATCTTCCAAAATCTGTGTTTTATTCAAAGTTCTTTCGTCCACTCTTTTTATCACTCTCGCAGGTACGCCGGCTACCACAGTGTATTCCGGTACATCTTCCACTACGACCGCTCCAGCTGCTACAACCGAATGGTAACCAACCCTAATTCCCTCTAAAACGACAGCATTCGCACCTACCATGACATGGTCCTCTATAACTACAGGCTCGGCACTTGGTGGTTCAATAACACCAGCGATTACACTTCCGGCTCCTATATGGCAAAATTTCCCAATCCTTGCACGCGCACCCACAACAACATTCATATCGATCATCGTTCCCTCACCAATCACTGCACCGAGGTTTACAACAGCTCCCATCATTATCACTGCGTTGTTGCCAATCTCAACGTACTCTCTTATAATTGCTCCAGGTTCTATTCGCGCATCAAATTTAGAAAGATCCACAAGCGGAATCGCTGAATTGCGTGCCAGAAATTCAACTTTGTACTTCAAGTTATTCTTGCTCTGAATAATCTTTTCTATATATTCATAGCTTCCAAAAAGAACTCCAAAACTATCATCTCCTACGAATTCAAATTCTTCACCGTATCCATCGATCTTTTCTAAATTCAAAGATTTTAGATCACCACTCACAAAAACTCTGGCAATCGTTCTCTTCTTACTTTTTGCAATGAGCTGGATGATCTCTTCACTTGTTAATTGACTTGGCTTTTTATCGATAATCATAACCTATCTCCCCCTATCTGAGCTTTCAGCACATCGGAATATGTATAGAAACCACTTGTTTTTGTCAAAGCATACAGTGCGGCTTTACGCACTCCCAAAGAAAAAGCTCTTCTCGACAAAGCTTTATGGGATATTTCCACAACTTCGCCACGATTTGCAAAAATTATCGTATGTTCGCCAAAAACACCTCCTATTCGCAAGGAACTTATAGGTATATCTTTGCCAATAGCATTTTTCAAAACAATTGCGGTACCTGATGGAGTGTCTTTTTTCTCATTATGATGTACCTCAACTATCGCTCCATCCCAACCGTCGAAATAACTTGCAAACACTTCAAGTATCGCTTTTACAATTGCTACACCCTCTGAAAAATTGTAACTTTGAACAACTGGTACCTTTTCAGACAATTTTTTGAGTTTTTCAAAATCATTTTCACTTAATGCCGTTGTTCCAATAACAAGTGGGCAAGAAAGTTCTTCACAAATTCCAATAGTTCTATCAAGTGCTTTTCTGTTGGAAAAATCAACTAAAACTTCCGGCCTTTCATTAACTTCTTCTAAATCAACATCATATTTCGCTACCAGCTCATCGTTCATACTTGAAAAATACTCTACTATTTCCCTACCCATTTTCCCTTTAAAACCAACTACTCCATATTTCATAACAGTACACCAACCTTCTTTAATGAATTTTTAAGCAGCTCGATTGTTGAAGTTTTTGCGCTTACCAGTGGTAGCCTAAGTTCATTTCTTATAATCCCCATCAGACTCAACGCAGCTTTGACTGGAATAGGATTTGATTCAACAAATAGTACTTTCATTAATTCGAGGTATTTGAAATGTAACTCCCTTGCTTGGGATACCTGACCTTTCAATGCCAAATCAATTAGCTTCACTATCTGAGCAGGAATTACATTAGAAGCAACGGATATAACACCCTTGGCCCCTGCACAAACCATATGAAACGCTCTATCATCGTTACCTGAGTAGATAACAAATTTTCCTTCAGTTAGTCTGTATATCTCATCAGCTTGGTTAATATCACTATTAGCTTCCTTTATCGCTTTTATATTCTTGCAATCGCTAGCTAATCTTGCAACAGTTTCCGGCGCAATGTTAATACCTGTTCTTGATGGCACATTGTATATAATTATGGACTTATCCAACCTCTCAGAAAGGTATCTGTAATGAGCATACAATCCTTCCTGAGTTGGTTTATTATAATAAGGAGTGACAATTAAAAGCGCGTCTGCACCATTTTGTTCGGCATTTTTTGATAATTCCAACGTTTTGTGGGTATCATTTGTTCCTGTTCCTACAATCACTTGAGCTTTCTTTTCGCAAATCTCTTTCGTTAAAACGGTTAATTTCTCACGCTCAAATAAACTAAGCGTAGCACCTTCACCCGTAGTTCCAGCAACTACAATAGCTTGCACACCAGATTCCAATTGCCACTCAACCAGTTTCTTATAGGTCTCGTAGTCGACTTCACCGTCGTTAAAGGGAGTAACTATCGCAGTCCCAACACCTGTGAACATACCATCTACATTTTGTAACTTTCCTAACTCACTCATGCACAACATCCCCCTCGAGGTATATTTCGTTTGGAGTGAAAAACACACTTAAATTTCCACCACGTGCTGTAATGTTTATCTTGTCCGGTAGAATGGGATCTTTCAGAGTATAGTATTTGTAAAAATATGCCACCGTTGTGATGCCAGAACCGCACGATAACGTTTCCGCTTCGACACCTCTCTCGTAGGTTCTTACCTTGAGGCTTCTTTCACCTAAAACCTCGAAGAAATCAACATTAGTATCATATTGCCAACGTAACTTGGGTGCTATTTTGTCCATCTCAACTCTCTCAACATCGTCCACATTAAAAACAAGATGTGGCACTCCTGTTTCCATAAGTACTCCATGAAAATTCTCAAAGAACACCTCTCTAACGTATTTTGTATGAGGCATCTGAGCATTAATAGTTGAGTCAATTATAGCCTTCAGTACCCCAGCATTTGTTGATATCTGAACCTCACCTAATATACCGTAAAAATCCCTTAGATACGCGGCAAAAGTCCTAAATCCGTTGCCACAAAAGCTTGCTCTTTTACCATCCCTATTGAAATAATCCATGTGAAACATTCCTTGCCTTTTTTCAACAAATAACGCCCCGTCTCTGTTTTCACAATTCTTAAGCACGATCTCCCTTTTTTCTTCGTCACTCACTACATTGTAAGCGCAATCGACAACGATGAACGTATTCCCTGTTGCGTTGTACTTTTCTATTCTTTCTATTATTCTTCTCATACGATCACCTGTTTGAAGGGACTATCGAATTGTTTAGCTGCAAATGTTTTTCTAAAATCCTCACCGCATTCGTTGCCGCACCAATACGTAAATTGTCAGCAACCACCCAGATCCCAAATGTGTGAGCATCAAAGAGTCTCACCCTACTCACATGCACATAATCATCTTTCTCTACTTCTATCGGTGTGATGATATCTTCGTGCAAAATGACATCTTCTGAACTTTCAATAGTTTCAATAAGGTCTTCTTTCGACATTATTGGAAAGAGTGTTCTTGCAACAACACTTTCCGAATGCCCAATCCTAACAGGTACCCTTACAGTTGTGGGAAATACGTTGAGCGATCTTGAATTTAGGATTTTTCTTGTCTCGTTTATCATTTTCCATTCCTCTTGTGTAATATCATCTGTTATATCACCGATTAGTGGTATAACATTATGCGCTATCTGCCTGGCAAAGACTTTGCGTTCTGAACTGCCAGCGAGCTGATTTTCGTACTCTTGAATAGCTTTGTAACCTGCACCCGAAACAGCTTGATATGTCGAAACAAATATTTCGTGAAGATGGTATCTGTCGTGAACCCTGTAAAGTGCAAGAACCATTTGAATAGTGGAACAATTAGGATTCGCAACTATTCCCCTATAATCTTTTAGCAGATGTCCGTTGACCTCTGGAACAACGAGTGGAACCTGCGGTACCATTCTGAAGACTGAAGAATTATCAATTACCACACTTTCAGCCTTTGCAGCGATGGGTACAAATTTTTTTGATACTTCAGAACCTGCGGAAAAAAGTAAATAATCAAAACCCTCCTTCATCGCTTCTTCAGTTAAAAGTTCTACTGGTAAATCCACACCTCTAAATTTTAACTTTCGTCCTGCAGAACGTTCAGAAGCAAATAACCTTACCTGAGAAAAATCGAGTTTGGAATTTTCAAGTACTTCCAGCATGTTCCGTCCCACTGCACCTGTTACACCAACAATACCCACCTTCAACATCTTCGCTACCTCCTTCTCAAGCTTTAGTAATAAAAAAGCGGGCTACAGTTTTTCCCTGTAGCCCGCTTTTTGGTGATTCACTTGCGTTTATTTAACCCATGCCAAACACAAGCTGACCACCATCCAGCGGGCAGCTGCGTTTAGCTTTTTTATTCATCTTGTTAATATATTCGCTGAAAATAGAATCCAAGATTGAAAAGCTCACAACCTTCATTTAATTCCCCTCGATAATTGCTTGCTAAACGTTCTAAACTCTTCGTTAGTTTGATTTCCGTGTTTTGTGGCTATTATACAAAATATTTAGCCATTTTGTCAATAGGAATTTTTATTTTCCTTCTTTTACTTCTTTTTCCTTCATTTTGTACATCAATTTATCAACCTCATGTAATGAATTTTGAAGGTCAGAAAGGTACGCAACTACGCCGTACGAAAAATCGGGCCTTAACTCATGAGATTTGTTAAATCCTTGTCTTGCGTTCTCTATTATTTCTCTTGCTTTCTCCACAGAACATTCTTTCAGAATAACTAAGAACTCATCACCGCCCATGCGAATTATTAAATCTGATTTTCTTATAGTGGATCTAATTGTGTTTACAAGTATTTTTAATATTTCGTCGCCAACTTTGTGACCATATTTATCGTTGATCTGTTTGAATTTGTTCATATCTATATAAACAAGTGCGTCGTTGTGGGAAAGGTTAATTTCCGATAGTGCGCCCCTGTTGAACGCTCCAGTCAATGGATCTGTTATACTTTTCATGTAAGCTAATGACATACCAACAATCATATCTTTGTACTCGTTTACCAGGCTGTACGAAAAGCCAGCAAAGAGTGCTATAATTCCGTACATTGATATCAACTTTTGATTTGTTGATAGAAACATTGCAACTCCGTCATGAATGACCGTGAGAGCAAAGAAGAATGAAAAAGCTACATGTGTAGGCGAATAGGTTTCGGAAATCTTTACAACAATATATACCGCATTAAATAAAAGTAAGAATGCCACGTTATTCGAAAAAACTTTCATATGGTAATGGTTTGGAGCAAGAAACAATATACCAGCTGCCAGAATATCTAAGAGTATTAACACTTTTGAGAAAATCGAAATATTGTCAAAATACTGTCTTGAAAGTCCATATATCAAAGATGCTAAGCCAAGATATGCGGAAGCAACAAAAATCTTTCTGAGAATAAGAATCGCTAATATTCCTCCCATATCTGGAAAAGGTATAAGGTCAAAGAGCCACAAAGCGCCTAGAAAGCTTGCCATACTAAAATGGAGATAAACGCTACGTTTCTTGTCAGTTAGATTTTTTGATATCATATATAAAATTAACGACAATGTTAGTGCAAGCCCGCTACTCACGAGTAGAAAAACATTCGTTAGTAAATATAATATCATATATTTATACTTTTGACTTTCGCCAATTAAGGTAGGTGGAAAATCTATACCAACCTCATACACACCAGAAATTTCCAAAGTTATTTCTTCGGTATCTTTCGGGAGCTGAAAAATAAAAGGTTGGTACCAAAAATGGCCAGTACGCGCTTTTGAAAAACCATAGCTTCCGACTAATCTGTTGTTTGAATAAACCGCCAGATAAGAGCTATCTATTTGAGGTAAGTAAAGATAATAGTTTTCCTCAATGAATTTTTTGTTCAGTTTTGCATAGAAAATCACTGTTTCAGGTTTTTTCAAGATCTCATAGTACGGAACATTCACCTGAGTTACACTTAAAGTATCGGAAGCTTTTCTTCTCATATTCCATTCAGTTATAGTATACCCATGCGGAGATACTGAAAATCGAAATAGCATAACGAGAACAAAAAAACCCACAAATGCGATAAAATAGTACGGAAGTAAGAAACGTATCGTAGTAGCTAACTTGGAGATTTTTTCCTTAAATCTCATTTTTGCCCTCCCGATATGGTGAAATTTATTTTATATTATACCATTTTGTTTTTCTTTTACCTAAAGTTTTTTATCTACGGGGAGGTCTGAAAATGGTTTTGCATATTGAATTACTAAACAAAAACTTGCTTTTAACTCCTCATTCTTTTGAAAGAATGGTCGAAAGGAAAATCTCAATAGACGAACTAAAAAACCTGTTGGAATCCAAAAACACCCAGGTGACATTTCTAAAAAATGGGAACATAAAATTAACTGACGGTACTTTAACAGCAATCGTAAGATGGAACGGCAAAGAATTTTACCTTGTTACCGTTTACAGAGACTAAAAAAGCCACCATTTTTGGTGGCATAAAGTTATGATATTAATTTTTTGGAAAGTTGCAGAGTGAGTGGAGGGTGATCTTAGGCAATTTTATTCAAATTTTACAACTTCATCAATTGGTAGTCTAATTCTTTCACCATTTTCTAGTCCTTTGTGTTTTTCATTAAGTAGCTCAAAATTGCCCCAATATCCAATTGCGATTATTGTCAACACTATTCCATCTATGTCGAATATTTGTTTAACTTTCAACGGATCATATCCGGCAACCGGGTGTGCGACTAATCCCATTTGAGTTGCTTGCGTAAGCATCAGACCAACAGCAGTACCAGTATCAAAAATTGCGTAATTTCTTTCATCACTTAATTGACAGCCTAGATCATTCCTCGTATAGACAATTATAAGTGCTGGTGCTTTTTTCATCCAATAATTTCCATCGCTCAATGTTTCGTGTAATTGTTTAAGTTTTTCCTTGCTTTTTACAACGATAAACCTCCAAGGCTGTCTGTTCATACAAGATGGTGCAAGATGTGCCGCTTGAATTAATTTTCTCAAATCCTCATCAATAATTGGCTCTGATCTGATACCCCTGAACGCCCTTCTCACTTGTATGTTATCGGATATCAACTTATCTTTATCCTTTATTTCTCGATACACTTCTAAAACTTCCTGCGCATGCCCCTGAACATTGACCTTTATCCACTCATGCCTTATCCTACCCCATGGGTCAACGATGAACGTAGAACGTATTAACTTTCCATCTTTCACAACACCAAACTTTTCAGCCACAATTTTATCTGGATCTGATAACAACTTAACTTTTAAACCCCTTTTAGACTTAAAACTGGAAATTGCGTTACAGCTATCAGGTGAAATACCAATAACGTTACCTTCAAATTCATCAATCAATCGTGAAAAGTCAATACCTTCCATCGTACATCCCGGAGTATTTGCCTTTGGATAAAAATATACAACAGCATATTTACCTAGCAAATTTTGCCAGGTAAATTCGTTCCCTTCCTCATCTTTTAAAACAAATTCTGGTATTAGTTTGTAGTTACTTGATATAATGCTCATAAGTCTAACCCCCTGTATGCAACAGGTGTTTTATCTTGTTTGTAAGGTGGAAGCTGCTCTTCAAAAACAGGTTTATTCGGATTTTTGTATATGACACCAAGTGCTAATTTCCCAACATCCGTTGCTACCTTAAATGCGGCTTGCCTATCTGTTGGATCGTAACTATCTGGTAACAAATACGTGTGCTCTTTGTACCATTGGTAAGTATTTACTTTATTGAATGTTACACATGGTTGGAGAATATCGACAAGCGCATAACCTTTATGCTGTATCGCCATTTTTATTAACTCAACGGTTAACCCAAAGTTTCCAGAAAAACTCCTGGCAACAAAAGAAGCATCAAGTGCAACAGCAACAGCTATAGGATTGAATGGATCTACGTATGTACCTTCAAATTGTAAAGTTGTTACTTGTCCACGTGCCGTTGTTGGTGACGCCTGACCTTTTGTTAACCCGTAAATTTGATTATCGTGCACAATATTCGTTATATTGGGATTTTTCCTTATGGTATGAATAAAATGGTTTCCACCCTCTCCGTATGTACAACCATCACCACTTTCAGCGATAACTATCAATTCAGGATTGACCATCTTTATAGCAACAGCTGCTGGAAGTGACCTTCCATGCAAACCGTTAAACATATGAGCTCTAACGTATTGCGGCATCTTTGCAGCTTGACCGATACCTGAAACAACAACAACTTTTTGTGGTTCCAATTCAAGTTGTGCAAGAGCTGTTTTAAGTTCATTGATAATACCGAAATTCCCGCAACCTGGGCACCACGCAATATCAGCATCAGGAATATCGTAGATTTTTGTTTCAAACATGTGAATCAACCTCCCGCTTCAATCTGGAAACTAACTCCTCAACTGAAAATACATATCCACTGTACTTCAATATTCGCCTCGATGTATCGACTCCAAATTCCAATTTCAAAAGATTTGCAAATTGGCCTGTTGCATTCTGTTCCACAAATATCACCTTCTTTGCTTGGTCAAAATACTTCTTGACATGTGGTGCTATTGGGTAGACTTGTGAAAAGTGTAAGAGCGCGACTTTTTCATTTTTCATATGATCAATTGCTTCTTTCACAACCTGCTGTGTCGAACCCCAACATACAACCAAGTAATCATAATTCTCGCTTCCAAACAACTTAGGTTCAACAAAATCTTCAAGAATCTTGTTAGATTTCCTTAAGCGTTTTTCAACCATTTTCATCCTTACTTCTTCACTTTCTGTGATATGACCGTATTCGTCATGCTCATCACTATCAACTCTTACAAGACCCCTACCGTATCCAGGTATGCCCCTTGGTGAAATTCCATCTTCTGTTAATTCATACCTTCTATAAGCTTCATCCGTTTTTACAATATACCTTTCAGCATTTACCTTCGGCATTTCATCTACATTGTAGAATGAGTCTAGGAAATATTGGTCAGTAAGTACAAAGACGGGTATCTGATACTTATCTGCAACATTGAAGGCCTTTGCTGAAAGTTCGTAAGCCTCACAGAGATTACCGGGTGCGTATATAATCCTCGGAAATTCCCCGTGACCAGCATAAAGCACCAAATTCAAATCGCCTTGTTCTGTTCTTGTTGGAAGGCCTGTTGCAGGTCCTGGTCTTTGACCCAAATGCACAACAATAGGAGTTTCTATCATTCCCGAAAGACTTATCGCTTCTGTCATCAGTGCAAATCCTCCACCGGACGTAGAAACCATAGCTCGTGCGCCAGCATACCAGGCGGCTATCGCCATATTAGCTGCAGCGATTTCATCTTCCGCCTGATCAACCAAAATACCGTATTGTGAAGCGAGCCTCGAAAGCTCAGTAAATACAGTAGTAGCTGGTGACATAGGATATGAAGAAATGAAATTACAACCGCCTGCGATAGCACCTTTTGCAACAGCTTCCGAACCGTTCATAAGAACCTGAGACTTCACGTGTTCATTTGGTTTTATCTCGAATTTGAGTCCAAGGGTCTTACCAATCTCGTATCCTTTGAACGCTGCGTTTATGTTAGCGTTAACTATCTCTTGTGATTTCTTGCTGAAATACTGAGCAATATTCTTTACAAGTGCATCTTCGTCGGCTCCAATAATTCCAGACAAAACACCTATTGCTACAGAATTCTCGTAAATCTTATTCCCAAAACTTTCAGCAATTTCTTCAAACCTGATACCAATTGAATTTGGTTCTTTTTCCACATATCTTGGTTCACCCAGTATAATCGTATGTGGTGAAATTCTTTTTCTCAACCTATCAAGAGCATTATCGTTAAGAAGAATAAGTATATCTATCCTATCCACATAAGCATAAACTGGTTTTTCGGCTATTCTAAGCTCTGTCGAGTTATTACCTCCCCTTACTCTCGACATGTATTCCTTTGTAGCAAATATGTAAAAACCCGAATCTTTTGCTACCCGTGTTAGAATATGTTCCACTGCCTGTATCCCTTGTCCGGCAGCCCCACTAAGTACGATAGAAATTTCATCATCCGGCTTTCTGAATTCCATATTAGGCACCTCCAACTTTTTCAAACAATTCACTGTTAGCTGAATAAACTTTTTCGTTCATTAAATCCTTCATTGCTTGAAGATAATGCTGCTTTTCAACCCCTGGAATTAGATTGTTCTTTGCTATAGTACCGAGCACCACAATATTCTGCATTCTTGTATCCGGCAGTTCGTAAAATACTCTGTAAACCGTAATTCCATTAATTTTGGCCAAATTCTCAATCTCTTCCCTTCTGATCTCATTTTCTCTACCTAATCTAACAGGTAATGGTTGCCAGGACGTATCGTAATAAACCAAAGTACCTTGTGGTTTCAGATATGTTAAGCCACGGGCAGCTTCGTGCCTTTCAAGTGCGATGACAAGATCGACTTCACCAGGAACCACCAATGGAGAATTAGCTTGCCCAATCTTTAGATGCGATGAAACGACTCCACCTCGCTGAGCAAGACCATGTGTATCAACTCCCACGCACTTTTGACCGCTGTAATCAATCGCTCTTATAAGTATTTCACTGAGTGTTCCGATGCCTTGTCCACCCACTCCTATCAAAAATATGCTGAAAGTTTTCATTGTTTATCACCTACACTTTCAATCTTTTCAAATTCCAAAGCACCAGAAGGACAAACACTAATACACGAACCATCACCAATACACAGATCCTTATTAACGTATATTCTTCCATTTTCATCTCTTTGGAATGAAGGACAAGCAAACCTTGTAATACAGGCATTTGCAAGTGTACATTTGTTAGTTACTGTCATCTGTGGTACTTTCACGATACCTTTTCTTCTTCTCTCCCTTGTAAATTTAAGCATGCACGGGTGCTTAGCTATAACAACATTGAATTCCGGCATATCTAGGGCTCGTTTCAAAATTTCTTCTAGCTTATCTTGTTGGTATGTATCTACTTCCCAGATATACTTAACGCCCATTGCTTCGAGTAAATTTTTGATTTTTATCCTTTTGCCCGGATGATCTTGATGGCCGGTCATTGCCGTCGTACCATTTTCCATAACAACGAGCGTTAAATTATGATTGTTAAAAATCGCATTTATTATCCCTGGTAAACCCGCATGGAAGAACGTTGAATCTCCAAGGAACGCTACTATTTTTCTTGTTTTATTGAATAAACTCAACCCCGACGCTGTTGCAGTTGAATGCCCCATAGATAAGAGTACTTGCCCAACTTCATATGGTTCTAAAAATCCCAAAGTGTGACAGCCGATATCTGCAACCGAGATATCTTCTTTAGAAAGCATTTTAGACAAAATGTAAAACACGGGTCTATGTCCACAGCCAGGACACAACTGCGGAGGCCTTTGGATTACACGTATACCTTCGATTCTTTGAGGTGTTTTAATAACCACATCTGGCCAAACCTTTCTCATTACATTCCAAACTTTCTCGGGTGTGTACTCGCCTATCCAATCATCGATGTCAATCTTTCCTGTTATTTTCGTTTTAATTTGCTCTTCGTACGCTATCATTTTCACATAACTTTCTATAAAATCATCGAGTTCTTCGAGGATTTTTACTTCCTCATGCACTTTTAAGAAATCCACTATCGCCTTTCTTGGAAGTGGGTAAACCATACCAAGCCTTAAAATATCAACCTTATCACCGTCAATCACATCAAGCAAAGAAAGATAAGGTAATCCTGCTGTTATTATCCCTCTTCTGTTACTATTTCCCTTAACATACGCAAATTTTTCCGAAATTTCTTTCCACATTTCAAGCTTTTGCAATGCCCTATTTTTCATCAAAGCGACGTTACTTCCTATAGGGATATACGGGCCGTTCTTTCTTGCATCGAACATAGGCTTACCGATCTCACTTGGTACATACTCTCCAAAATTAACTCTCTGCTTAAAATGAGCGGTATGTGTTGTCAACCGTAAAATAACAGGTGATTTTAACATCCTTGAATATTCAACAGCTTTCAAGAACATTTCGTAAACTTCTTGGGCATCTTTAGGTTCAAATACAGGTGTGTAAGAAAGTCTTGCGTAGTGCCTGTTGTCTTGTTCATTTTGTGAACTATTCGCTCCAGGGTCATCCCCCGTTACAATCACCATACCACTAGATAACTCCATCATACTGAGCTGCACAAGAGAATCCGCCACAACATTCATACCAACACTTTTGAAAAACACACACGAAGTGTATCCATTAATCGAAGCACCGAAAGCTACTTCGAGTGCAACTTTTTCGTTGGTTGAAAATTCAAAATAAAATGGCCTTTTTTCTTGAGGTATTAAATTTATCGCTTCCGCTATCTCAGGGGTGGGAGAACCGGGATAAGATGTCACAACTTTCACACCACTCTCAATCATTGCCCTAACTATCGCCGTGTTCCCAATCACTATTTCTGAAAATGGACCTCTCTGCATCAAAATATCGCCGAGCAATTTCATAAAAACCACCTCTTTTCTCATAACTATTTCTTAAAAAGTTTCAATTGAGATACTGACAATCCGTCAGCAAATCAACAATAAATTAGGTCTACCTTATTATATCATACAATTTTAGATTTTGTCTATCGAAATTTAAAATAAAATGCCCGCACGAAAATGTGCGGGGCTGCTAATTGTTCTTTTACAGTGAAAATCGTTCTCTTACCTCTTCATATGCAGACTTTAACTTCTCAAAATCGTAACTACCTGGTGTTGAAAATAGGTGTGAGGCTTTGGAAGTTATCATTGCCCATTGAGCAATCTCCTCGTCCGTGATCTGGATATTCAACCTTATTCCGAGTAATTCGTAAAAATCGTACAGTGAACCGTCGAATATTCTTAACACATTATCTACCTTTTCGCTTAGTACATTTTTTGCTTCTCTTAGTTCTATTGGCAAAAATACAGCTGTTGCCAATCCGTGTTTCACACCTTTCTCCGTTGTCAAGTTGTAGCCAAGTGCATGGGCAATAGTTGTACCTGTTTGGGCAATAACCATTCCCGCAAGTGTTGAAGCAAACATCAACCTTTCTCTGTAAAATTCATTGTCCGGATCATCCAAAGTTCTTGGAAGGTATTCTTTTAAAATCCTCATACTTTCGATAGCGAGCACATCGCTGAAAGTGTTAGATTTTAAAGAGATGTAACCTTCCATAGCGTGAGATAGAGCATCAAGCCCCGTTGAAACAGTTAGTTCTTTTCCAGCTGTCATCGTGTATTTGTAATCAACAAACGAAATTTCTGGGAAAACACAATCGTGTGAGAAGCCTCTTTTGCGACCATTGAAGGTTAAAACAGAATACTGAGTTACCTCGCTTCCGGTACCTGCTGTGGTAGGAATACAAATTATCGTTTTCGCATAAGAATATTTTGTCTTATCGTACAAATCACTAGCATTAAGATGAGGATTTTGAATTAATACGGCCACTGCCTTGGCAGTGTCCATCGGACTTCCACCGCCAAGCCCTATAACCACATCGGAATCTGCGTATTTTTCCGCTATAGGTTTGATAATATCCGTTGGAGGGTTTTCAGGTGTTTCGTTGAAAATATAAACCTTCTTCCCCTCCAGCACATCAAGTATGTCATCAAGACTTCCGTTTTTCTTCGAACTTTTTCCTGTAATAATTAAAAATGTTTCTCCCAAAGATTGAATAAGTTCTCGGTTTTTAAGAACAATATCTTTCCCGTACAATACCTTCGTTGGCATGTAAAAACTCATGCTACCACCTCCGCCGCACTAATTCCTTCAGATACAATAGTAAAGCTGGTCCTAAGGACCAGCTTTGCAAAAAAATATAAACAGGAAAACTCATGGAACAAAAATGCGATACAACGACGATACAGCACCTAGAAATACTCCAAAAATCGCTAATCCAAGCGCCCATATACCTATATTATTCGAAGAAACTTGATCTACTTTCTTTTTCAATTCCTCGTTTTCAGCTTTTAATTTGTTGATCTCTTCTTCATTTTTAGATACTTTTTGATCAACCACTGACACCTTTATATCAACGTTTGCTACAGCGTTATTTAATTCTGCAGTTTGTGTTGCAACTTTTTTGTCAACATTCAATATTTGAACATTTAAATTTGCCAACTGATTCGCAATCGTGGTAACCTTTTGATCAAGACTAGCAACAGTTGTTGCATCAGCTTTTGTATCGATTTTACTCTCAAGCTCTTGTTTTGTATTGATTACCATACCTGCCAAATCTCCTTTGGCAAGCTCCAAGTCTGATTTGTCCGCCTTTGTTGAAATTTCATTTGAGATGTTTTGAATTTGAGCGCTAAGATCAGCGATGCTTTTTTCTAATGAGGTATTTTTCGCTTTGAGACTATCTATATCTTTTCCTAAGTTTGCAACACTTGTCGAGATACTGGAAACATTTTGGGATATATCCGCCGTTGTTTTTTCAACTTTGCTAACCCTTGAACTTATATCGGAAACACTTGTTGAAAGGTTTAGAATTTGGCTATTAAGCGATTGAATCGCAGCATTTATTTTTAAAACATCGTCAGAAGTAGCTTTAATTTTGTTGTCTAACAAGGCTATACTTGACACATTCGATTTCAAACTATCTTCAGCAGCTTTCAGTCTATCTGAAAGACTGGAGAAAGTACTTTCCAAGCTTGAAACTTTTGTATTGAGAGAATTCACAGAAGAGCTTAACGAAGAAACAGTGTCAGTAACACCTTTGACACTTTGTTTTAAATTTGACACATCTTGCGAGATCGTGTTTAAACTTTGACCAGTCGGTGTTGTTGCAACGAGTGTTCTAAGGTCTGTTACTTTCTGTACAAGTGCATCGTACATGGATTTTAAGTCAGAGATATCGGATTTTATATTGTCAACAGTTGTGTTGAGACTATTAACATTACTTGTTAATGTATCAATCTTCGCATTGATCGTCTTATCGCTGTTTGCAAGAGCAAGAATCTGGTCAGACAAGGATTTCAACTGAGAATCAATGTTAGGTGGTACCTGTTGCGCTGCCGGAGTTTGAGTTTGGGATGTTGTAGTAGCACCCGTTGGAATCTTTCTTTCAACTGTCGAAATTCTATCGTAGAGAACATTGTATAACCTGTAAAGTGAAAGAGCAAGTTGGTACCTCGTTACAGATTGGTTTCCCTGAAATGTACCATCTGGCATTCCTGTGATGACACCAAGTTTTGTCATTTGATCAACAGCATCAGCCGCCCAGTGATTTGCTGGAACATCTTTGAATGTAGCGGAAAATAGGAAAGAAACTAGCACAGTAAACGAAAGTAACAAAATAACACCCTTTTTCATGAGAAGTCCCTCCTTAAGTATATCAAAAAATATATCAAACGATCTCGACCAACTTTTCTGGAATTTTGTCTGCTGGAAGTACATAATCTGCGTAACCTTCATCTACTACAGCCTTTGGCATTCCATACACAACACATGTCTCTTGACTTTCAGCCACTACGACACCTTTGAAAAATTTCACCTTAAATGCACCTTTAGTACCATCACGGCCCATTCCTGTGAGAATGACCGCAACTGTTTTGTCTTTGTATATTTCGGCAACTTTATCAAGCGTGTAATCAACCGATGGGCGAACATTATTTATCTTTTCAGTCTTTTTATCCAGGTATATGATGCTCTTTCTATCTTGTTGCTTTATTCCCATATGATAATCTCCAGGAGCAACATAGACCCAACCTGGCTTAAGTTCATCTCCCTCTTCAGCTTCTTTGACTGAAAGATTTGAAATTCTACTTAACCTCTGCGCAAGCGACTTTGTAAAACCAGGTGGCATATGTTGAACAAGAAGAATCGGAGCTGGAAAGTCCTTCGGAAGTGGTGGAATAACTAAATCTAAGGACCGTGGCCCACCCGTTGACGAACCTATTACAACTATTTTGCTCGATACCAAAGACTTAGCTCTCAAACCAGATATTGGCTTCCTCTTTAAAAGTACTTGAGAAACATCTACTTTCATTGCATCGCGTATCTTCCCAACCAAATCTGGTCCCATCCGCCTAAAATCCATTGAAACACTTCCGGATGGCTTCGTAACAAAATCAACGGCGCCAAGTTCCAATGCCAAAAGCGTTATCTCTGCACCCTCTTCAGTAAGGCTACTGACCATTATAACCCTTGTTGGTGAGCGTTTCATTATCTCTTTAAGTGCTTCAATGCCGTTTAACTTAGGCATTTCTACATCCATAGTAACCACATCTGGTTTATGCTTTAAAGCTAATTCAACGGCTTCCATCCCATCCTTTGCGATAGCAACGACTTGCATATCCGGCTGTTGGTCGATGATATCTTTTAATATCATTCTCATAAAGGGTGAATCATCAACGATCATTACCTTTATTTTCTGGCTTTCCAACTTCTCACCACCTTTAGACTCAGTAATGGAAATACTGCTAGGGATATTATAGCAAAAATTTTTCCAACTTCCAAACTCCACTTAAAAACAACGCTCCCAAGCACAATAACACCAACGGTTACAGAAAATATTGCAGCCCATAAAACAACACCGGCACTCACATCTTTGATTATTTTTATCACGGGATGGAACTCTTTACTGTATAAATTCATAAGATGCTCTATTATTGTGTTCACAAGTTCAGACCAAATCACAAAGAATACAGCAAATATTATCCACAATAAGTCCTCCCGTTCAACCGGAAGGAAAACTGTCATTCCAAGAACTATTAACCCTATGGCAAAGTGTATCCTCAAATTTTTTTCGGAAATGATAGATTCAATTATTCCATCAATTGCATGTGAAAAAGATTGTACAAGATTATTCGAAACCAATTGTTCTCTTTCTCTTTCTTTCGATTCTTGGTTTAAAGGCTTTGTCTGTGAGGGATGCTCCAAGCTTAATCGCCTCCACGTTCATGTTGTAGTATTTTGGATTAACCTCCTCTTTAACTGCATCAAAGAGTGTTTCAAAATCTATTAAAGCGGTACTCTTTACGAACGCTCCAAGCAGAATCATGTTTGAAACCATCGCGTTTCCGTACCTCTCTATAGCCAATTTGCTCGCAGGTATTTCCACTATCCTTTTAGTTATCCTTCGTATTTCACTAGGAAGTTCCGGTATGTTTGTATTATCATACACTATTATACCATTCGTCGCAACATATTTACCATGGCTCACCATCGAAGGATGCATAATTATGAGAGAATCAAATAAAACCGCTTTTGGGTAAAGGATGGGTTCATCGGAAACTAACACATCACAGTAACTTGGTCCCCCACGCACCTGTTCACTGTAATTTTGTGTTTGTATAACATATTTCTCTAAGATCACAAACGCCTCAGAAAGGATGTATCCACTCAATAAATTGCCTTGCCCACCTATTCCTGCTATCCTAATCGAAAACGGTCTTGTCATTTTTTATTACCTCCCGCATAGACCATTCTATAACGTGTATAAAAGTCCGGTCTTGATTCATCTTTCCTAAATACCCCGATAACAATTTTACCTTTCAATTCTTCCTCACTCATCTTTTCCACTTTCTCTTTCATAACTGTATTTTCTTTAAAGAAATCCATCATCTGCCATGGTTCTCTTAAACCATTGTACCTACCATAATATGTGTGACAATTGGTCATCACTTCCACAACTGAAACTCCCTTGTGAAGTAGTGCTTCCTTTATGTATTTTACCGTTAATGGATAATGATAAACTGTCGACCTTGCAACATAAGTAGCACCGGCTGAAAGTGCAAGATTCACAACATCGAATTGTTCCTCGACGTTTCCAAACGGCATTGTACCCGCGACTTTACCACTTGGCGTTGTTGGTGAGTGTTGTCCGCCTGTCATACCGTATATCATGTTATTGTATATAATAATCGTAAGGTTTATATTTCTTCTGCACGCGTGTATAAAGTGATTCCCACCAATTGCAGTTATATCTCCGTCTCCACCCATTACTACAACTTTAAAATCTGGCCTTGCTAAAGAAACTCCAGTAGCAAATGCAATAGCGCGACCATGGAGTGTGTGCATCGTATTGAAGTTTATATATCCCGTCGCCCTTGATGAACAACCAATTCCAGATACAACGGAGGTCTCCTCAGGTTTCAAGCCAGTTTGGTCAAACGCATCGAGAAAACTTTTTAAAATAATTCCATTTCCACATCCGGGACACCAGACTGTTGGCCACCTATCGTTTCTCAAATATTCAACCAATTTATCCCTTTTCAACTTACTCACCTCCAACTAATTCTATTTTGCATATTTTAAAGAAAAAGTCTGTTAATGGGTCAGGATAACCCTCTATATAGACAACTCTTTTAATTCCAGCGTTAATTATGAGTCTTGCGCAAACGGAGCAAGGTTTATGCGTGACATATATCGTTGCACCATCGGTGGAGATTCCGAATTTTGCAGCCTGCATAAGGGCATTTTGCTCTGCGTGGAGGCCGTAGCATATCTCTTGGTTCTTGCCGGAGGGAATGTTCAAATCATCTCTTATACAGCCAATTTCATCGCAATGAGGAAAACCGGAAGGAGGCTGATTGTAACCTGTTGCCAAGATACGCTTATCTTTTACTATAAGTGCACCAACTTTTCTGTGTATACAAGTCGAACGCTCAGCAATCACTCGTGCAAGTTTTTTAAAATAATCATCCCAACTCTCCCGTTCATTTTTTGGCGGATTTATGGTAATATTTTTTAAGTACTCTTGAACATTGAAATCCATACCAACACTTCACCACCATCCAACAAGGTTAGGAAAATTCACAATTGTGATTAAACGCATTACTATTGTAATCTATTTTCCTTATTTAATCAACCAAAATTATAGGGGGCATATTGATGAATAACAGTGAATTTTTCGTTGTTAATTGTGAAATTGGAAGTATTCTTGTCTATGCTAATTCAGGTATGTGTGAGAAGATAACCTTTACGGAAGAACGCCTTCCAGAGACCGGTGAAAATATTTTTACAAAACAACTCAAAGAGTATTTGGAGGGAAAAAGGACACTTTTGGATTTCCCTGTTAAATGTTCTTCAGGTAGTACTTTCATGCGTATATGGGAATATTTGAGAAAGAACGTAGAGTATGGTAAAATAATAACATACAAGCAGTTAGCCATAGCGTGTAACATAACCCCACGCGTCGTTGGATACGCTATGGCATCAAACCCCTTGCCTTTGTACATACCGTGTCACAGAGTTGTTGGTGAGAGGGAGATAGGTGGTTACTCGGGAAGAGAAAAAAGCATTGATGGGAGAAAATGGAAGAAATACTTTTTAAATTTGGAGGGATCGATTTGAAAAAGGTCATATATTTATTATTGCCAACTGTAATAGTATCCACTGTAGTTTACCTTTTCTCCATGAATTTGTATACGAATTACACAAGAAATCTTGAAAAGCCGGTAAACAAAGTACCTGCAAGTTTAGTTGTTGAATACGCGGATGGCACCCCACTTTACAGTCCTAAGACAATGTGGATTGACTTCAACGACATTCCCACACTTTTAAAAGATTCGGTGATCGCTTCTGAAGATAAACGCTTTTATTCACATAGTGGTGTTGATATCAAGGGTATAATACGTTCAATGTTTGTTATATTGACAACAGACGAAATTCAGGGCGGTAGCACAATTACACAACAACTTGCAAGAACACTTTACCTTACACAAGAGCGCTCCTGGAAAAGAAAAATAAAGGAAGCTCTCATAGCGCTCTGGCTCGAACAGAATTACTCAAAAGAAGAGATACTTGAAATGTACATAAACTCAGTTTACTTAGGAAATGGTATATACGGATTCCCTGCTGCAGCTAAGTATTATTTTGGAAAAACACTTGATGAACTCACGCCTTTGGAAGTTGCGATGCTCGTTTCCACGCTAAGGTCTCCGGAAAAAGCTAACCCTGTTAAATCTGATTTAAACCAAGAATTTACAAAAACTACACTAAGAAAAATGAAAGAAGCTCAAATAATATCCGACAATGAGTACCAGCAAGCCCTAGATAGAATTGGTAAAGGACAAGTTTATTCTGTTGGTAAGATAAAAAACTACTTTGACGAAGAACTTTTCTGGATGGTTGTTTTAGAATTAAAGGACCTAAACTTTGACTTAGGTACTTTGAGAAATGGATTTAGGATAAGAACGACAATCGATAAAAATCTCCAAAGAGTTCTGGAAGAGAATATAGACAAATCAAGCATGGCAGGATTGATAATCGAACACACTACAGGTAAAATAAGAGCAGCGTATGGACTTGGAATACTAAACGGTCGTAGACAAATTGGATCTGTTGTTAAACCTTTCTACTACTACCTTGCCTTCATGGCAGGATGGAACAAAAGTAGCATCCTTGAGGATAGTCCCATTACCATTGGCTTGTGGAGTCCACAGAACTTCGATAAAGAATTTTGGGGTAAAGTCACCCTTGAGAATGCTCTCATATATTCCAGGAATGTACCATCAGTAAATTTATTTATGAAACTTGGGCAAAACAACGTGAGAAATTTCTTAAAAAACGCATTAATGATAGACGGTTACTATCCAAACGATGCCACGATATCTCTTGGAACTATCGAAACTTCCCTTGTTGATGTCGCCAAAGGTTTTGAACCAATATTCAACGGTGGGATTGTAATAAAACCAAGACTGATTGAGTTTGTCAGAGACAAAGATGGTATTAACTATTACACATACAAACCCGAAATTCTGAATGTAATAAAACCTCCAAAAGATTTCGATCGAAGAACCCCCATTGAAGCATCTATATTGACACTTCAACTCATGGAAAAAGTTGTTACAATGGGAACTGGTAGATCAGCCAACATACCTGGTCGAAAGATATACGGTAAAACAGGTACGGCGGAAAGAAATGCATGGTTTGTTGGTGGAGACGGAAAATATCTCTTTTTGCTAGCAAAAGATGGTAGAAACTTAACAGGAGGGGCAGATGTAGCACCGATCTGGAGAAAGATAGCACAAAACACGGAAATCGGCACAGTTCCAATCTCCCTGCCAATACAGAAGCATGTACCGGAGAAGGTTTTAGAGGTTCAGAGCGAACAAAATCAGCTACCTCCAGCTGCAGAAATAAGCCCGGAAGCTTCCACACAGATGTTGCAACTGCAAGAAACGACAAGCCAAGATCAGCTTGAAAGTATTTATTTACGTCTGAAAAATCAGGCCATAACGGTTGACGAAGTTGTTGATATTCTCAAAACGATGGATTCTGATAGACAGCGTGAAGTACTTTCGAAAATAAACGAAATAAATCCAGCTTTTGCATCCGATGTTTACACAAAACTACTAGGTGGAGGAGAGTTCTGATGAAGTTTTTCTACAACATTGAGAGAGTTGAAGGATATGAGTACATAATTGTCAAAGTTGAAGAAAACAACATCACATCAACTGGTGCTGTATTACCGATAAGAAAAAACGGTGAGAATTACAAGATCGTCATGGGCGCAATCGAAGAGTACAGAACTATAATCGAGCGCTCAAAGGTAGAAGATGCATTCATCATATCACAAGTTCTTCAAAACCACTTTCCAAACCATACCAAAGTCGTTTTTGCTATACAATCAGCGATGCTTTTAACATTTTCAAAGAAGTACAACATAGATATTAACAAATTAATCGGTGGTACATATGTACCAAAAAATGAGAAATGTGGAGAGCTTGTTTTCCCAGAATCATTGGGAGACGTTTTTTTAGCCAAGTACTTAAATCACATGACACAAACAAAAGATTCAGAAAAAACATTTGTTATGATCAAGTATCCAAAGAACGAGATGGATGAAGTATTAAGTGCGCTCTCCACAAACTACAAATACCTGGAGGTGATCTCATGGAAAGAACTTTTATAATCCTTAAACCAAACGCAGTTAGGCGAGGGCTTGTTGGAGAAATATTAAAAAGGTTTGAACAAAGGGGAATTAAGATCGTTGGAATGAAATTTCTCAAGATGACCCGAAAACAAGTAGAAAGATTGTACGAGCCACACAAAGGGAAACCGTTTTACGAAGATCTCATAAGCTTCATGCTCAGCGGCCCCGTAGTTGCTTTAATCCTTGAGGCTCCAAGGTGCTTGGAGCTTGTTAGACACATCATTGGCGCAACCGATCCGTTGAAGGCGGAAGCAGGAACAATCAGGGGAGAATTCGCATTGACGGTAACAAAAAATCTCGTTCACGCAAGTGATTCACTTGAAAGTTTCGAAAGAGAATCTTCGATTTTTTTTGCAAAAGATGAACTAATTGACTATTATTTGGATGTTCAAGATGATATATAAAATGATATATAAAATAAAACCCCATAACGCAAAGCCCCCAAACGGGGGCTTTGAAGTTGATTATTAATTGGTGCTAACTTTTCACTTTAACTTAATTTAAATTCTTTAGGTTTCCATATTCTTGAAACAATTTCAAACGCGATGAAGAAGACAATGAGTGCGGATATCAGACCTGCAATCGGGTTATCAAAAATACCAGCCACAAGGTAACCAACGGCTGAAACGAGCATCACAAAGACTGCGTAAGGCATCTGTGTTGCAACATGTTCAAAGTGTGGGCAACTTGCCCCCGTTGAAGATAGTATCGTCGTATCAGATATTGGTGAGCAATGGTCACCAAAGATAGCCCCTCCGACTGCGGCACCTATTGAAACCAGTGCTGTATTCATCAAACTTGCACCAGCTTTCTCAGCTAATGCAATCGCTATTGGCATAGTTATAGGTATCATTATCGAGAATGTTCCCCAGCTCGTACCTGTTGAAAATGAAATAGCTGCAGCAACAAGAAAAACAACGACAGGTAATGCCCAAATTGGGAATGCGCCTGCTGTGACTACCTCGGACAAGTATTTTGAAAGTCCTAGCCCACCTTCGCTGGCAGGAGTCTTTATCACACTACCTAACGTCCATGCAAGGGTTAATATGACCAACGCAGGTACCATTGACTTAACACCAACGATGATCGCTTCACCAACTCTTTGAATTGTTAAAAGGCCTCTTAACATAAAATATATGGACGAAAATACCAGTGTATATAACGACCCATAAAGAAGTGCCTTAGACGCATCTGTGTTATTGAATGCTTCTTTCAAAGTCATCGATTTAACGGCTTCGTTGAAATTATGAATATTTTCACCATCAATTGCGCCGAGGTACGTAGTTACTGGGAAGAAAGTAACTGCAAGTCCAACAAGCACAAGTATAGGTAGAATCATATCTATAGCTTTTGCCTTCTCCTTAACAACAATCCCTTCTTTTATTTCTCCCGTCGGCTGTCCATATGCTTCGTTGTAAAGCCCCAACCCTTTCAAAGCTCTTTCCTCACTCAACGCCATGGGACCAAAATCTTTTCTAAGTGATGTTTGCAACACCATTAATATTGCCAAAATTGCATAAAGATTAATCGGAATAAGCATAATAAAGAAAGTAAACTCACTGACACCAAGTTTTGAAAAACCGTCTGAACCTTTGATAATACTCATTATCGTAACAACCCAGCTTGAAACAGGGGCAAGGACGCTAACGGGAGCTGCTGTAGAGTCGAGGATATAGGCAAGTTTTGCCCTAGAAATCTTCTGTTCATCTGTTACAGGTCTCATAACGGTACCTATCGTGAGTGAATTGAAATAATCGTCGATGAAAATAAAAATACCAAAAAGCCATGTGATTATAAGCGTTCCGAGTCTACTTTTTACCTTTGATGCCATCCATCTTCCAAACGCGTGTGCTGCTCCAGTGGCTTGCATCAATCCTACGAACGCTCCCAATAGAGCACAGAAAAGAACAATTCTAATGTTCCATCCATCATTGAGTGAATTCGCGATTCCGTCAGTTGCACGGATCAGAGCTACAACTGGATTCCAGTTGCTGACAATCAGATATCCGATGAAAACACCAGAAAATAGCGAAAAAATAACTTCCTTTGTTAAAAGAGCTAAAGCAATCGTAACAACCGGTGGCAGCAAGCTTAACCATCCATAATGCTCCATGAGAATCCCTCCCTGTCTTTTTTTGTAAGCCCTTACGGCCATGAATATGTGTCAGAAAAACGAAATTTCCTAAATTTTAGATTATTATAACACAAAAGGTAGTAGATAAATCAATAGGGGAGGTGATAAAATATGACAAGTGATTTGGAAAAACTTAACGAACATTTTAAACGATTAGCTTACATTTTCATAACAGAATGTGAAAAACAAGGCATTAGAGTCAAAATTTACAGTACGCTTAGGACAAAACAAGAACAAGAGGCCCTTTATTTACAAGGCAGGACGCCTATCAGCGTTGTAAATTTAGCCCGTGAAAAGGCGGGGTTAGAACCGATTAAGGAATCTGAAAATAAAATAGTCACACATCTAAAAAGCTCACCTCATTGTTATGGTCTCGCGTTTGATTTTGTTCCAGTTGTAGATGGGAAAGTTGTTTGGAACAATGATTTCTTGTGGGAAACATGTGGAAAAATAGCAGAATCATTAGGTCTCGAATGGGGTGGTCGGTGGAAAAGCCTTCCTGACAAACCACATATTCAAATGAAAAATTGGCAAAAATTTTTAAGAAGATGATATAATAAAGAGTGACAACATGTGAAAATTTCATCACATAGCCAAAAATCTTTTTAACCATAATAAGGAGGTGAGCTTATGACAGGCAAGGAACTTCTCTCAATAGCTATCAAGGTTGAAGGAGCTGGTTATTCATACTACACAAAACTTGCAGAAAAAGCTAGCGGCAACCTAAAAACATTGTTCCAAGATCTAGCAAATCAGGAAAGAGACCACGCAAAGCGCTTTGAAGAGATTATGAAAAAATACGAAAGCGATAGCAATTTTGCAACTTGGCAAAACGAAGAGGTAACCGGTTATGCAGAAACCTACGCAAAAGCCTTTATATTCCCGGAAATTGAAAAAGAAGAAATTCCTGAAACACTTGTAGGAGCACTTAGAAAAGCTATAGAAGTGGAAAAAGATTCAATAATTTACTACAACGAACTCAAGCTCATTGTTCCCGATCCAAAACCTGTTGAAGAGATTATAAACGAAGAAAAACAGCACTTGAAAACACTTACGGAAAGATTAATGGGCGAAGACTTATCGATGTTCAGTGAAGGAAGTATGATATAAAATAATCAAAAAAAACAAAAAGAGCGGTTCTCCAACCGCTCTTTTTCTTTATTTGGCTCCGGCGGAGGGACTCGAACCCCCAACCTAGTGGTTAACAGCCACCCGCTCTGCCGATTGAGCTACGCCGGAACTATTATCATTACATATACAATTTTATCATATTTTGCCTTTCTGTCAAGTGTCTTTTTTATTTTCCCTAATTTTTCTTATTCTTTCATATATTTCTAAAGTAAACCTCTTAAATCCAGCACATATTCTAAACGAAAAACACAAATTTGTCAACACCGAAAAGCACTTAAAAAAGTTCCGAAAAACTATTGACTTTTTAACCTCAAGGGTGTATAATGAATCAACCGCCTTAAAGAGCGGAAAGAAACTAAGATTTTAGGAGGCGTTTTACATGAAAGGAACAGTTAAGTGGTTTGATGCAAAGAAAGGTTACGGTTTTATCACAAAAGAAGACGGAGAAGACATCTTTGTCCACTACAGTGCTATTCAAGCTGAAGGTTACAAGACATTGAAAGAGGGAGACAAAGTCGAATTTGACGTTCAAAACGGCCAAAAGGGTCCTCAAGCGGCCAATGTTAAAGTGATAAAGTAAACCATTGAGGAGAATAATTAAGCCCCCATGTGGGGGCTTTATTTTTTATTGCTTATTCGCTTTTTGTTTCGCTTACTGAAGTCTTCTTATTATCGGTAATATAAAATCCGCTACCTTTAAAAACAATGCCAACTCTACCCACCGCTTTCGTCATCGTGTTACCACATTTACCGCACTTAATCGCTGGCGAGTCGTTAATACTGTGAAGGTGTAATTCTTCGTTCCCACACGAGGAGCACACGTACCTATACATTGGCATAATTCACACCTCCTATCTAGTCTATCTTCTACCATAATTACTATATTTATTATATCACACTCTGAGCAACATTCAAGCTGTCGTTCGCAATCCCCTTCACCAAAAATCTTTTTTATGTTACAATAATCAAGTGTATTAGTCAAAACAAACTCCTAGAGTAGGAAGGATGGTTGAATGTCGTTAAATAACCCCAAAAACAAACAAAAAAGAGAGTACAGGTTTTTAAATAAGATTTACAAAATGAGTCAACAAGGTAAATTAACCATGAAAAGAATACGCGAAGAAAAACTTCACAAAATTGCCTTTTTTACTTTCATTATTTCCATCATTGTATTATCAGCGCTCTTTACGTACCTTTACTTTTTCGAAAAAGCCTATGCTGAAAATCAGCAACAGTCGGGGCAAAGATTGACAAATCCTGCATCTTCAACGATTGAAAGTTCCACAACTGGTATGTCCTCAAACCAAACAACCCCCAGCGATATCTTATCAGCTTCCTCTACAATCAAGATTGAAATTACCGGCAACGATACAAACACATTGCCTCAGTCAACAGTAACAACAAAAGATGTAAACGTAGAAAATTCAAAAGAAAACACTCCAAACACTTCAAGCAAAAATATAATTGAAAAGACTCCACAAGCGACTGACACAATTCAAAACAATGTGAAAAATACACAATACAAAAGCCAGAAAACAACTGATTCCCGAGCTAGTCAAAATAGCCAAGACGAAGGCATTAAAATTTCGTCGCTCTATGAACTTGCATTTATTAACGCAGGTGGAACAAGTGTATTTGATTCACCCGAAACAAGAAACGAAATAACCAAGCTTAAATACGGTAAATACGTAAAAATCATGGAAGAAAAAGAGTTCAATCAAACCACATATACAAAGATAATCTTCCTATCAGATGAAAACACACAAAAGGAAGGTTGGATTAGATCTGTAAATTTAACAAATATAGGAAAATTACTTCTTTCATCTCCAGACTCACTACAACTTAACCCCATTAAGAAAGTACCTGCTAAAGTTCCAGATATTCGTGGTATATACATTTCCCGTGCCACCGCAAGCTCAAAAGAAAACCTTGAAAAATACGCAGCATTTGTTAAGCGAAATAACCTAAATGCTCTTGTTATAGATGTCAAAGACGACGAAGGTACGATGCTTTTCAAATCACAGACTGCTTTAACTTACTCACCAAATGCAAACAAAGATGCCGCTTACACGAAGGAAGAGATAAAACAGATAATCTTCCACCTCAAATTACAGGGTATATATCTAATTGCGAGGATTGTTTGCTTTAAAGATCCAACTTATGCACGAACACATATGAATAAAGCCATCGTTTACAAAGACACTGGAGAGCCGTATATGGGTGTTTACAGAGTACCGTGGGCATCTGCGTACGACAGAGAATTGTGGGATTACAACATCGCAGTTGCAAAAGAAGCTATAGAAGTTGGTTTCGACGAAATACAGTACGATTACGTAAGGTTCCCGGAACTGACAAAGGATACACGCGAAAGAGTAAATCTCCGTCGACCAGGAAACGAAACAATGGCAGAAGCGATTTACAAGTTCTTGGTAAAATCAAAGAAAGAGCTTGAACCGTATAACGTGCCTCTTGCAGTAGACATATTTGGCCTTGTCCCCAACGTTATCGACGACCTTGGCATAGGTCAGCACTGGGAATTAATTTCAAATACTGTTGACTATGTTTGCCCAATGGTGTACCCAAGTCACTACGCGAACGGCTCGTTTAGACTACCGATACCTGATGCCTATCCATATGAAACCGTCTACAATTCCGTCTCAGATGGAATTATTCGCAACAGGCACGTCCCATCACCGGCACGAATACGGCCGTGGATCCAGGCATTTACAGCAACCTGGGTGAAAGGGCATATAACTTACACTGAGAAAGAGATAAGAAAACAAATCCAAGCACTCAAAGACCTTGGTATAAATGAATACATGCTTTGGAATGCTTCAAACAGATACATTGAAATGAGGTATGAATAAACCGGTGGGGCTTGACCACCACCGGTTCTTTATATATGCATCTTCAGAAATTCTATAGCAATATCACATTTTCATACTTTCCTTTTGTAACGTTCTTTGTATCAAAGACAAATGGAACGTGTTTGGTGATATATTCATAATCTATGCCTATTGTATGCCCGGAAGTAATCATCGCACCATCCATACTCTTTAGAAACTCTTCTGAAAGTTCCACTCTTTTGTAATGCTTACCATTGTGTGTAAACTCTGAAACGAATGGATCGTAATAGAACACATTGACCTTCTTTCTCTCTAAAATCTCAATAACTTTTAAAGCGGGGCTTTCTCTCAAATCATCGATATTTCCTTTGTATGTAACACCCAATATCAATATATTAGTGCCATTCAAGCACTTTTTTCGATCGTTTAATATATCCGTTAGCCTATCAACGACGTAATATGGCATACCATCAGAAATCTCACCAGCTTGTTCAATGAGCATCATATGTAAATCATATTCCTTAGCCTTATAAACAAGATAAAACGGATCAATAGGTATACAATGTCCACCTATTCCGGGGCCCGGGTAAAATGGCATGTATCCGAAAGGTTTTGTTGCGGCAGCATCAATAACCTCCCAAATATTAATTCCCATCTTGTTTGCAACCTTTGTCATCTCCTGAACAAGCGCTATATTCACAAGTCTAAACGTATTTTCCAAAATCTTCGTCATCTCAGCGGCTTTTGGGGAAGAAACTGGGAAAACACCCGCTTCTAAAACATTTTCGTACAGTGCAACGGCATGCTTAGTACACTCAGGTGTTATACCACCAACAACCTTTGGCGTATTCCTTGTCTTGTACCTTGGATTACCCGGATCTACTCGCTCTGGACTAAAAGCAAGATAGAAATCTTTTCCAACCTTCAGACCGCTTTGTTCAAGGATGGGCAAAACTACTTCATCCGTTGTACCGGGGTATGTCGTGCTCTCAAGTACGATTAATTGCCCTTTCCTGAGCCTCCTTCTAATTTCATGTGCGCTATTTATTATATAGCTTAGGTCGGGTTGCTTGAATTTATCAAGGGGTGTTGGCACGCATATACTTATAACATCACACTTTTCGAGTTCATCGAAATCCGTTGTTGCCCTTAAACTTCCAGAAGAAGCCAGCTCTCTCAGCTCACTATCATCCACATCACCTATATAATTCTCACCACGGTTAATCATGTCGACTCTCTTGTGCTGAATATCAAATCCTACCACCTTGTATCCCGCTCGCGCTTTCTCAACAGCCAACGGCAAACCAACATATCCCATTCCAATAACACCTACTATGGCTTTCTTACTCAATATCTTCTCATATAGACTCATACCAAAACCTCCCTGTGTTAGGTTGCCTTTACCATTATTCATTCACTGAATGAATTATACCATATACATTATCGGAAGTCAAAAAAATTTTTAAAGTACGGCAGAATTAACAATTGTGTAACATACAGACATTTTACTTGGTGATATAATCTTTTTTAGAACTTATGTGAAAATCAAGATAAGGGAGGACGGAAAAATGAGAAAGAATATCCTTTCAGCATTTTTTATACTTTTCGTTGCTTTTGCGTTCTCATATACAGTACGTGTAGGAGACACAATTGCGATCGAAGTTTTTAATCAACCATCACTGAGCAAAGTTGTGAAAGTTGCAAATGACGGCACGATAACATACCCATTCGCTGGAAGCCTAAAAGTAGTTGGAAAAACGGTAGATGAGATTAAGAAATTTGTAGAACCATACATCAAAAATTTAATCAAGGACCCAGTTATTACAGTGTACATCGTTGATTACGCCCCTATGTATGTATACATTCAAGGAGCGATCAATAGAGTCTTCGACATTTCATTTATGCCCGAGGCTACCCTTTCAAAGCTTTTCACTTATCTTTCAATAGATAAATCATCTCCTATCGACTTTGAGAACATTTTGGTAATTCGTGCAGGAAAAACAACTAAGTTTAACATGCTTTCATACTTTTACGAGGGAAAAGTCACGAATGACATGGTACTACAAGAAAATGATACGGTATACTTTCCACCACTTGACTATAAATCCCAGATTCAAGTTACTGGTGCGTATACTTTACTTATTCAATATGAACCAGGTATGACACTTAGAAGCGTGCTTTTCAAACTTGGAGCGCTTGACGAAGAAAGAGCTCAGATAGAATCATCAATCTTAACGGTATTTGGAAAATCGCAAAACGTTAACTTGGAAGATGTAATTGCTGGTAAAGTTGATTACCCAATATCTGCTGGAGCCTCTCTTTACATTCCTAAAAGAGATGAACGATTCGTCTACGTTATTGGCTTTGTCCCGTCTACTGGAGCTAAAACATTCTTTCTTGAGGAAGATATGAACCTCGCACTTGCCCTAGCGAAAGCTGGAGGCATATCAAAAGATAGCGAAAAATGGATCGAAAAAATAGTAATTACAAAACCCGATGGAAAAACACAACAGTACGCACCTTCCATACTTTCAACGGCCTCGCTGGTTAAGTTACCTTCCGGAAGTATTATCGAAGTTGTAAAATACCCAGAATTCAAGGTCTATCTCACAGGTGACTTTAAAACAGGGGCGATCACATTTGAACCAGACGAACCAAAAGCACTCAATGTCCTGCTTACAAAAATTGGGGGTATTCCGACAGACCAGCTGAAATGGATTGAATCAATTAAAATCAACGGTAAAGTTGTTGATATGAGCAAGCTTGATTCGTACGCACTATCAAATAACGATACAGTTGAAATCAAAAAATACCCAGAATTCAAGGTCTATCTCACAGGTGACTTTAAAACAGGGGCGATCACATTTGAACCAGACGAACCAAAAGCACTCAATGTCCTGCTTACAAAAATTGGGGGTATTCCGACAGACCAGCTGAAATGGATTGAATCAATTAAAATCAACGGTAAAGTTGTTGATATGAGCAAGCTTGATTCGTACGCACTATCAAATAACGATACAGTTGAAATCAAAAAATACCCAGAATTTTATGTATACGTCCAAGGTACGGCAAATACAAAGGGAAAGATCGTATTTGAACCACAAGAATCAAGAACGCTGAAATTACTTATCGCTAAAGTTGGATTTCCAAACGAGAATGTAGAAAACGAAGGTACGGCGATAATCAATAACGAAGTAAAAGTCTCATTGAAAGACGTAATCTATGGTACGAAAGACTACACACTTTCTTTGGGTGACATCGTTCAGTTCACGTATGAACCGTTCATTGTAACAACGATAGGCTCAAGTGTACCAACAATAGAACTTTCTTACAAAGAGCCAAGAACACTATCTTACGCAATCAAAAAACTTGGTATACAACAGCCAGAAAGCTTAGAAAAAGTTGTACTTATAAGAAACACCGAAGAAACGGAATACAAACTTGACCAACTCATCTACGAAACAGTCACCGTTCCACTTGAAAGATACGACACGATAGTACTAAAACAATCACAAGTAAACGCAGTCTATTTGGTAGGTGACGTATCAGCTTATGTAACTTTTGAATACAATGAACCGATAACACTTTATAGAATTCTTGCAAAAGTGAGATTAAACGACTTTAAGCAACTAGACAAGATTACGCTTGGAGCGGTCAAACTTAACTTAGAGCAAGACACTCAAATACCAAAAGGTAGCATACTACACGTTTATCTAAAAAAACC
Source organism: Fervidobacterium sp. (assembly GCA_049970055.1). Classification (GTDB taxonomy): domain Bacteria; phylum Thermotogota; class Thermotogae; order Thermotogales; family Fervidobacteriaceae; genus Fervidobacterium. The sequence continues at coordinate 488,825 of JBMFNR010000001.1, read as the reverse complement.
GATATTCGTAACAGCTATGGGCTACATCAAAACAACAGGAATGGTACAATTTGATTACTACGAGACACCAGACTTAAAAACACTCTTTGCAAAACTTGGAGGACTCATCGTAGGACCAGAACTTTATTACACGTCTGACAAAGTAATAATAATGAGAGATGGAAAAATAGTTGGCCAATTCGACGCCGATAAAGTATATAAAGGGATTGAAAACACTGAGCTTCAAGACAAAGATTTCGTATACGTCACTGTTAAAGAACCTAACCAAGTGTATGTTTTTGGCAAAGGAATGCCGAATGGTCTTATCAAATTCAGTTCAGGTGAAGAGTTCGACTTAAGAACATTAATCAGCAAACTCGGCGGAATAAAGGAAGGAATAAGCAACAAGCTAACGATAATATCAGATGATAGCGTCAACACAATTCCTTGGAGCGAATCGGTAAACATTCAACTTATCAACAAATCCATTATCACATTTGATGTTGATAAGGAAAACTACGTTTACTTGATAACCCCAGACGGTAAACCAAAAATGCTGTACATCGACAAGAACACAACACTTTACGAAGTGCTCACAAAAGTCGGAATTGACAAAAACTATAGAAAAATCGAAATTGTCAGGGGCACCGAAAAGCAAATGCTAGAACTTAAAAATATTTCGGAATCACGAAGTTACAACATCAAACCAGGCGATGTCATAAAGATACTTGACATGCCTGAAAATTACGCATACGTACTTGGGGAGGTCAACAAACCGGGTATTGTCCAGCTGACTGAGAACATGACCGTACTACAAGCAATAATCCAATCAGGCTATTTCTCAGCAAAAGCAGCACCGTCAAGCGTATGGCTTTACAAAGGTGGCGTGAATGGAAAGCCGATTAGAGTTAACCTAAGTGCAGCATTGTCGGGTGGAGTGTTAACTGACAACCCAATCGTTGAACCAGGTGATGTAATTTACGTACCATCTGATGTTTTCAAAACTGCACTTGAGTGGGTACCTGTGATAAGCAACCTTATAACTCTTTACGACAACATCAGCAAATTATTTAAATAAAAAAATCAGGAGGGTTTAAATGATGACTCCGGAAATCAACAATAACGAACTCACATTTCACGATATCGTGTATATACTGAAAAAACGCTTCTTTGTTGGATTTAGCATTTTCATTATTATACTCCTTGCTACGGTTATTTACCTATTTTTTATAGCCAAACCGGAATACGAAGTTTCGGCCCTCGTTAAAGTAACAGGCTCAAGCACTCCACAACTAAGTGGAACAGCTGCTTTAATCCTTGGTACAAGTGGTGTACAAAGTTTTGATGATCAACTGATAATCAAAAGCCGTCCTGTTATTTTGGGAGTAATAAAAGAGCTCAACTTAGTTGATTATTACAAATCAAAAGCAAAGAGTGATAAGGAAAAAGAGAAAATTTCTGAAAACAGCGTGTTTGAAATGCTTGCAGAAAAAATTCAAGTAACGAACGAGAAAAACACATCGCTAATTAGAATAAGGCTCACTGATCCAGATAAAGAAATCGCTCACAAAATTCTAAAATCACTTATCGATAATTACACAAAAATCTCCGCTCAACTTAACAAAGATGAAAAATCTTACACTAAAGAAATGCTTGAAAAGCAATTACCTATACTACAAGCAAAAATAAAAGAGCTCGAAGATAAAATAAGAAAATTCAGGCTTGAAAAGTCATATTCCCCATCAATTCAAGCAGAGGAAAACGTAAAGCGTTATATGGAGTTGCAGAATCAATTAACAAATATTATGGACCAAATAGAATTGATCCAAAAAAACGTAGATCTTGTTCTGGCTCGAATTAAAGATATGAAAGGTCAAATCGTTGACCTAAGCTACATCCCTCAAAGTCCTGTCATATCACAGCTTAGGTCAAAATTGATAGATTTGAACATACAAAAATCTGTTCTTCTCGAGAAATACACTGAAGAATCTGAAGAAGTAAGGGCTATAAATGCTCAAATTAAGCAAACTCAAAAGAGTCTACAAGATGAGATAAACAAGATTCTCTCTTCAAAGTTTGATACAACAGACCCAGTATTATCGGGTCTTTACTCAGAACTTTTTTCATTGCAGACAGAATACAAACTCAAAGAATTTGAGCAAAGTTCAATAAAAAAAAGGTTGGAAACTCTTGAAAACGAACTTAAAAAACTCCCAGCGTACGAGCAAGAATACATAAACTTGCAAGAAGAATACCAAACTGAACAATCTATCTACTCTCAGCTGCTGCTACAATACGAACAAGCCAAATTATCCGAAGCAGGGTTAACCGCTAAAATACCAGTGGTCGTTGAAGAACCTTACATTCCAGAAAAACCAACAAAACCAAACAAAAAACTCACACTGGCAATTGGTAGTGTTTTAGGCATCTTTTTAGGCATATTGGGTATTTTTGTGAGAGAAACAACTGATCCGAAGATAAGAGACGAGCAGGAAATAACCAAGATATTTGGAAAAATACCAATAATTTACAGCGAAAATGACCTTGAAAATTCAATTAAATCTATCGCTATTGCTCTCTTTGAATCTCAACCAAAAACCATCGGTTTTTCAAGAGTTGGTGAATTCAGAACAGATATTCCACAAAACTTCACCAAATCACTATATCAGTCAACACAAATTACTATACTAACAGCTGCTGAAAAAAGATATTCATCGTCAGACAGTGTAAACATAATCGTTGAACCGGAAATGCATAATCTACCGGTAGGTAGAAAATATAAAGAACTTTCCGAAAAAATCGATCAACTAAAACAGCAAAGCGAATTACTTATCTTAGATTTACCTAAATCAACTGCCCCTGCTTTCCTTGTATTGTCACAACTTGCAGACAAAGTCGCATTAATAGTTCGAAAAAATTTATCGGGAAAAAGTGAACTTTATCAAACATTAGCCAGTCTAAACAAAAAGGAGAGCAATGTTATCATAATTTTTGAAAAATGAATTAACTTGGAAACAGAGCTGATGGCACAAACTTTACAAATATCAAAAACAAGGTTGTAAAAACACGTGTAAGCATTTTGAAAAGCTTTATAAATTTTTCACTTATAATAGTAAATATTTCCAGAGGAATATTTTAGCTGCATGCAATCCTTGGAGTTTGATAGTTTTTGATAATTTGTTCTATTCTGCGTTACTGTATCGTAATTTACAAGAAAAGAATTATTTTTCTATAATTGACAAGATAAACAAGACATTCGGAGGGACCTGGATGAACTTGAATTTACTTATTTATGCAGTAGACTACACATTCGTTTTTATCCTAACTCAAATATTCAATATGCCAACACTACTAAGTATAGTAATTCCTGCTCTCATATTATTACTCTCTTATGCATTTAGAGCCTATGATTTGGAAAACCTCGAGTGCTTCAATAACCAAATTGTTAGACTCCTTATCTCATCTTTTTTATCCTTTCTTTTACTTCCACTAATCCTCGAAATGTTTCACCTAAATATTCCTAAAAAGACAATTTCATACGTATTTCTAATAGCTCCGTTACTTCTATCGCCAATGAATACACTATTAATTAAAATAACGAGAAAAGCAATAAAACCCAAAAAATATCTAGTTATTGGCAAGGAAAATGAAGTAAAAGATATCTTAGACGAGATCACACAAAAGAGTATGGGTAAGTATCTTTTCGAAGAGTTCATTAACCCTTCTCCGGTAAAATTCAGAGAAAAAGTTACCCACTACGATAACATACTAGTTGCAGACTATTACTTGTACGAAAATATAAAAGACGAAATACAAAAAGACATAGAAGGCAAATACATCGAATACCTTTCAGAATTATCAGAGAAAGTTCTCAAGCGCATACCGATAAGTGTTGCACTGAAATTCAAGGAATACTACGAAGTAGAACTTGGCAAAATAAAGGAATCACCAGCCAAAAGGGTATTAGATGTGATCGGAGCGTTCGTAGGATTGATTCTATTTTTACCATTTATGCTCATAGCAACAATTGGCATATTAATTGAAGACGGGAAGCCTGTTGTTTTCAAACAACTACGAGTAGGAAAGAAAAATAAAGAATTCTTAATGTTAAAATTCAGAAGCATGAGGAATATAGAAGCAGACGGAGAAGCAAAATTTGTTGATGATGAAAAGTATAGAATACTTAAAATAGGAAAATTCATTCGGTTAACACGAATAGATGAAACACTGCAGTTTATAAACGTACTGAAAGGTGATATGAGTCTTGTTGGACCGAGACCTGAGCAAATATCGTTTGTTAGAATGTTCGAGAGGGAAATACCATTCTACCCATACCGACATAATGTCAAGCCAGGTATAACCGGTTGGGCGCAGATAATGTATAAATATTCATCCTCGACAGAAGAAACTGTTGAAAAACTCAGTTACGATTTGTACTATGTAAAAAACCGAAATATCTTCATGGACCTACAAATAATACTCCAAACACTTGAAACAATGTTTCTGAAAAGAGGAGCTAAGTAGTACATAGGCACACATTGGAGGTAATCACATGAAAAGTGGTTCCAAAAACACAAAAATAAGACTACTACAACTTATCACACGCTCAGATTGGGCTGGCGGGCAGAAGGTTCTTTATTCAATAGTGTACGGTTTGAAAAAGCATTACCCAGAGAATTTCGAGGTAGAGGTTGCTTGCGGTCCGGAAAGTGGCGTACTGATAGACGAACTCGGCAAAATCGGAATAAAAGTTCATGTTGTCAATAGCTTTAGGAGAGAAATCTCTTTAATAGACGATTTGAAGGCGTATTCAGAGGTCGTAGAACTATTGAAGAAAGGTAACTATGATATTGTGCACACACATTCTTCTAAAGCGGGGATAATTGGAAGAATCGCTGCTAAAAAACATGGCGTAAAAAAAGTAATCCACACATACCATGGTTTTTGGGGAATAGAGCAATACAATGGTCTAAAAAAGAAACTTCTAATCTTCGCTGAAAGAATTGCTTCTAAGTACGCCGATTATCTAGTCTTTCTTTGCAACCGTGATATGCAAAAAGCTATAAAATGGAAAATAGGAAAGCCAGATCAGTACAAAGTAATTCCAAACGCCATAGTACCAGAGCCACCTGCTCATAAAGGAACATTGAGAAAGGAGCTTAATTTACCAGACAATGTAAAAATAGTTGGAAACGTGGCTAGATTAGATCCACCGAAAAATCCTCTGAGATTTCTCAAAGTGGCAGAAGAAGTATTAAAAATAAGAGACGATATAGTCTTTGTATGGATAGGTGGAAGTGTGGTGGACAATTGGTACGGAAAACAAGTGTCAGAATTTCTACAGCAACGTATGCAGCTAAGAGATAAAATATTCTTCCTACCATTTAGAAAAGATGCAACAAAGCTTATGGCAGATTTCGACGTATTGTTGCTGACTTCTGATTCTGAGGGAATGCCGCTTGTAGTTTTAGAGGCTCTGAGTCAGGAAGTGCCAGTTGTGAGTACCGATGTGGGATGTGTAAGTGAAATTGTTGGTGAAAAATATGTGGAAGATGAGAATAAGCTCAAAGAAATCATAATAGATGTTTTGCAAAACACGGACAACATTCCACACACAGCTTTGAGCTTTAAAGACTTTATAGATCATTATCTGCAAATCTACAAGGGGGAAAGCAATGAATAATTTGGCAAAATCTGTTGACGCAGGATTTGCAAAAATTACATCAAATATGAGGTACAAACTATTCAATTTTTTTCTTAGTTTGTACATTTTGCTTTCTGGTTTTGTTTTTATAGAACCATCGCCCGCGGAATACTGGTTCACGATATTTCTACCATTCTTACTGATAAATTTTTCAACAACCTGGGAGATCATAACTTCGTTTGTTTTGATATTTTTTCCGATGATAATTTCAACATATATCGGTCTGGCTTTTTTCGACCTTTTCAATTACAGGTTTTTCATCATCGACATCTATTTATTTGTATTTTTTTTGGTTCTTTCGTCTTATGCTCAATCATTCAGAAAAAACAACGATGATCCAATATTTCTCGATACATTGACGAAATTTTGGAGTTTGGCGGGAGCCATAAATATCCTTGTAGGAATTCTTGCTTATACAACCGGTAACTTTTTCTTCTTTGGGACAAATGTATTGTACGGTGGGCTAAGACTAAAAGGTTTTTTCAAAGACCCAAACGTGCTTGGACCATTCTTGGTACCGATAACAGTGTATTATTTGGATAAATACCTTCGAAAGAAGGGTAAAATAATTGTAAACCTCTCAGCACTTTTCTTTTTCACCATCGGTGTACTTTTAACGTTCTCCCGCGCAGCGTGGTTAAATTATTTTACATCCACACTCATAGTTGTTTTGAATGCGATCAGAAAACGCAGTTTTCGGTTTCGAATGCTTTCTTTTACCCTTCTAGCGTTATTTATGTTTGGATTGATCTGGATTATCTCCGATGAAATACTTTTATCCAATGTAAGTCTTAAGGATTTCTTTCTTGCAAGGTTAGGACTTCAAAGCTATGATACAGATAGATTCGCAGCGCAAAGAATTTTCGACAAGGTAGTATCACAAACAAGCGTCATTTTTGGAGCAGGGCCTGGTAATTACGAACACTTTTCCAGCCTTGCCACTCATTCGTTATTTGCAAGGTACATTGGTGAGCGTGGAATATTTGGATTCGTCCTACTGATTTTCTTCTTCGTAGTTATAACGCGCAAGGTTTCAAGATCTAGATACAAACTTTTTTTGATATCATCCCTAGTTGGACAACTTGTGAATTCGTTTTTCATAGATAGCTTGCACTGGAGACATTTGTGGGTCTTACTTTCCTTAGTATTCTTAGAATAAGGGAGTGTCTTACAGTAGTGAAAATAAGTTTAGCATTACTAACATTTTATCGTGCTTGACTAAGATAAGAGAGGGTAGATTATGATGAACTACAGCATTATAGTTGTTTCGCCGTATTCCCCACGATGGTCAAACATAGCCTCTGTACGTTGGGAAAAGTTGAGTAAATATATTTCAAAAAACCACGAGGTGACGTTCATTACATCATCTTTTAAAGAATCTTTCACAGAACGAAGATTCGACCTCGGTAATGCTAGATTTATCGAAATTCCACTGAGATTTTACAGGACAAATCCTTTTTCAACACGTCTGAGAGAAAATCTTAAAGAAAGTACGCTTAAGCGTAAGGTAAAGGCCGAGTTACGAGTTATTTTGGAAAAGATTCTCCCCGTCTCGGCTGGCGGAATGCTTTATCATGATGTTAAAGCTTACAAAGCAGAAGTAAATAAATCAATTGAAAGTTCACTTCGGAATGGTTTGCTACCAGTCCTTATAACAACATATGACCCCTGGTTCACATTGAATATAGGGCGACATTTTAAACAAAAGTATCATGATAAGCTAGTTTGGATATCAGACTTCAGAGATCCGTCTTTCGATATTCACGAATCAAAAATATCAAGAATTCCATTATTCAATGCTATCACAAGAAAAATGTTGAAGTCAGCTGATATGATAACGGTTGTTACACACAAAATGGTCGAAGATTACAGAAGGCTAACCGGAAAAGAAGTAATTTTTCTTCCAAATGGTCTTGATGAGCGAGTTCCGGAAATTTATGAACACATCAAGAAAGATGCTCATACTGTGTCAGTAGCGTACACTGGAAGCCTGCACCCAAATGTAAGGGAATTATCATATTTCGTGAAAGCTCTGAAGGAAATAATGGAAACTGCAAACATAAATGTTGTCTTCGAATATGCGGGGAAAGATGCTAGCAAAGTAGTGGAGGAATTTAAAAAAGTTGGTCTTGAAAATCTTCTTAAAAACCATGGACAGGTATCTCGAGATAAAGCCCTGGAAATACAAAAAAACTCTGATGTATTACTTCTAATTGCATATACTGGAAACAATAGTGAAAGTGGTAAATCTATAAGAACAGGGAAAGTTTATGAATACCTCGCCTCGGGAAAACCAATAATTGCGATTGCACCAACAAATTGGGAGATGAAGGAAGAACTTGAACTGGACGGAGTTTCGAAAGTATTTGATAAATCTCAAACGTCAGAGATCGCTAATTATCTAATCCAGTTTGCCAGAAACGAAAACATAAAAATGAATACAACAGCTCGCAAGGAAGTAATTGAAAGGTATTCGTATAACAACTTAGCACGAAAGCTAGAAGAAGACATCGAAGAATTAATATCTAAGAAATTCCTTAAAAGCGACAAAGAAATGGTAAAAAAGTTACATGTGCAGAAAAAGTAATGGCACTAATCATTTGATACGAATCTAATAAAAATCCAAAATAGAAAAGGATGATGCTATGAAGATATTGTCATTAGTCGGAGCTCGACCACAATTCATTAAGGAAGCAGTTATTCACGAGGAATTTAGAAATTACGGAATAACAGAAGTTTTGGTTCACTCTGGTCAGCACTATGATTTTAATATGTCTGATGTGTTTTTCAAAGTGTTAAATATTAAAAGGCCTGATTATTTTCTCAACGTAGGCTCAGGACTTCACGGAGAAATGACAGGAAAAATTATGATTGAATTTGAAAAGGTTGTTTTGAAAGAAGAGCCTGATATAATCTTGGTCTACGGTGATACAAATACAACACTTGCAGGCGCAGTCGTTGGTGCGAAGTTAAAAATCCCAGTCGCTCATGTTGAAGCCGGAATCAGACAGGAACCAAAAGATATGCCTGAAGAGATCAACAGAGTATTAACCGACCGCGTATCGTCGCTGCTATTTTGTCCCTCACAGTGTGCCGTTGATAATCTGAAAAAAGAAGGACTCACAAACGGTGTTTATTTCGTAGGGGATGTGATGTACGACCTATATTTAAGGATGGAACCGTTTTTCAGCTATGAAGTTTTTGAAAGACTAAATCTTACAGAAAATGAATATATTGCGATGACGCTTCATAGAGACTTTAACGTGGATGACAGAGAGAACTTAAAGAAAATACTGGAGCAAGTAGAAAAAATAGCAAGAGAGATACCGATAGTATTTCCAATCCATCCGAGAACAAGAAAAAGGATAGTCGAGTACAGACTTGAGAAATATCTGAACAACATAATGGTAACAGAACCGATAGACTATTTGAATTTGATGGGTCTTGTAAAGAAAAGTTGGAAGGTGATAACTGACAGCGGAGGTCTGCAAAAGGAAGCATACTTTGCAAAAAAACAAGCAATAGTACTTATGCCAGATACAGGTTGGAGAGAACTAATAGAAGTTAAGTGGAATAAATTGGCAAATGTAGAGAATCTATACCAGCTCTCGATGGAAGATGTTTTCGGTTCCTATCCTGAGAATTTGTACGGTGATGGAAAAGCAGGTAAGAAAATCGCCCAGATCCTTTTGAATACAGACAGAGGGCAATAGGAGAGTATTCTCCCAAAGTCAAGTGGCTGAAATTAAAGTGGACAGTTCAAGAAAAAAGCGCACTATTTCATGTTCCAACCCATAATAAATAATGTCTTCGAGCCATTCTGAGAATGCAGGCGTTCTCAGTAATTTATTGAGTTATGTTAAGATGTTGTTTGCTTAAGACCTTGTACCCAGTAAAATCGAGGATGGTTTTTCCAAGGAGATGATAAAATTGTCTGTCAAAAGTTACATTAAAGGTTTCCTCTCGTTTTCTTTTGGAACATGGTTTAAAGCTTTCATATCTGTTTTTACAACACCTATAATCTCATACATTATTAATCCTGAAGAATTCGGTCGAGCTTCAATGTATACAATGATGCTGAATATCGGAATATTAATCTCCACTTTGGGGACAGATCAAGCCTTCGTAAGATTTTTTTACGAATATTCCGAGGGTGAGAGAAAAAGCTTACTTTGGAATTGTCTGCTACCGAGTTTAACGTTAGCTGGTATTATTTCTTTTTTCTTTATTCAATTTGATCGAGAATTAAGCAAAATTTTGTATGGCAACTATTATCCAAATATAGGCTTTTTATTCTCCGTATCTTTGATTGTATCAATCCTACAGCGTTTTAACCAACTAACCGTTAGAATGAAAAAAAGGGGTGTTCTGTATTCCTTGATAGACATTGTTGGAGTCTTAAGTAACACTGGTGCAACTATAATTTACGCGCTTTTGATTCATAGAGATTTCTACGCTTTAGTTTTTGGTTCTTTGATGGGTGTTGTAGTATCTTTAGCAATAGGTATTGCGTCTGAAAAGGATTACTGGAGTATAAAAAGCATAAGTATCGGCGAGATAAAAAAAGCAGTAAATTATGGTATTTTCTTTGTTCCAACTTTTTTGATAACTTGGCTCTTTCAATCAATAGATAGAATTTCAATAAGGCAGTATAGTACTTTTGAAGAAATCGGGCTTTATAGTGCTGCCTCTAAAATTGCTTCAGTTATGCTTTTAATTCAAGCGGGTTTTACACAATTTTGGATTCCGATAGCATACGAGAGATACGAAAAAGACGGAACAAGAGGTGATTTCTTCAAAAAAGCAAACATCACCGCTACATTTTTGATGTTTTCATTCGGGTTTGCAGTTCTCGGGTTTAAAGATATTCTCTTTATGCTTTTTTCGCAAACCTATAGAGAAGCAGCGTTCATTATGCCTTTTTTGATATTTAGCCCAATAATGACAACAATATCAGAAACAACGGTGATAGGAATTAATTTTTCAAAAAAGACGTACTGGCACATAGTAGTAGCAACGTTAAGTGCGCTAGTAAATTTTATTGGAAACACGATCTTAGTGCCAATGTATGGTGCAAAAGGCGCAGCCATTTCAACTGGACTTTCGTACATTGTATTTTTTGCGATGAGAACGTTTATTTCAGAAAAACACATGAAATTCAACTTTGAAATGAGGCGATTCGTAGTTGAAACGGTAATAATGATTTTTGTCGCATTGTTTGAAACAATTAACAGGGTAGTTATTTTGAATATTTTTGTTGGTCTTGTTGGTATGGTATTCACGCTTTTGCTTTATAAAAATGAAATATTACAGATAAAGAGGGAACTATTCGAAGCTAAATAAAAAATCAAAACAAGCAAAAGTGAAATATTTTGCAAAAAGTGAATTATAGTTTAAGATAAATGTGATCTTTTGCTATATGTGAGCTGTTCTTGTACGAATGGCTTTTTTGTATGGGCTCAATGGGGATAATAATATATGGTGGAATAAAAATGAATGAGGTAAAAAACTCCAAGAAGATCTGAAAAAACACGATGAGTAACTTTTAATCTATTCGTTCCAAATGGGAGTAAAGCTTGCAGTACTAACTAATGGAATTAACTGGTAGTTTTATTTACCCCTTCTGGGAAGAAGTTGTAAACAGAGAAAATTTTGCACAATTAACATATCTCATCAAAAGATTGAAGACGTAACGGAAAAATTTGATTAGCTTTTGTCAAAAGAGAATGTTATTTCCGGTAAAGCAATAAAAAATGCTGAGGAAATGTTGATAAATGAAAAACTTTTGGAAGCATGGAACAAGATAATAACAAAACCAGATGAGCGTTTAGATGATCTATTATTGGCTGGTGTTACAGAAGAATTGTGTGGTCACAAGCCAAACACCGAAATGGTGGAAAATTTTTTGGCGAAAATTTATCAAAGAAAATCAGACCAAATCGTACCGCCAACACCTCCAACGTCCAACACCGGAAACTCATATACGAGGATAGTTAACCTTATGCTTTCCGAACATAGGGAACAATTTGATCGAGTCCTTAGCTTAGTTGGACGAAAACGACCGTACTTTACGAGAAATCCTGATGAATTAAGAGATCCAGTAAAGATAAATAAAACAGATATTTTTGTAGAAACAAACCTTTGTGCCGATAGTATTGTAACACTTTCAAAAAAGCTAACTTTTCGGATACAAAGAAGATGACTTAATAATTGAAACTAAAAAGGCCTCCTGAAGGAGGCTTTTGTCTGAGTATTGATTCACTCTATGTCGTTTCAAGATCTTCAGAACTGGTTATTGCTACTCATCATCAAACTCAGAGTAAAACAATTCATTCACCTGCACATCGTCATCTGGTGAGATGTAGTCAAACCTTAGTGGGGTGAACGGTGCATCAATGCAATTTGGTGGCTTTTTTCCATAAACCATGATCGAAACTATTTTGTTTCGTATGTACCAATTTAGGTACTCTTCCTCTTTTCCCCTTCCATCAAATGTCTTTAACCCTACCATCAAAATATACCAAATAGTCTGTCGCAGGTCTTCGAATGAGTATAGGTATGCTTTGTTAATATTCCAAAAGTACTTTGTCCATCTGTCGACAAGATGTTTGTAACTTAGTACTTTTTCGTGCCATTGTTGAATCGGTAGTATTTCACTTGTTTTTCTCGTTTGAACTGATGTACTCGCTGGTCTATTTTCCATGTAAAACACCCCCCACGGATGAATGTACATACATTACATATAGTACCCATATAGTATACATAAGTATACATAATATACCATAAACACCCACCTTTTGTAAAGGGGGCTTTTTAGTTTTATACTACTTACAATACAATGTATCTACGAATCTATGTACAAAAATTTGTTTTTACCAGATAGTTTGTATGTACCATTTCTTTCTACAATTATACCTAATTGCAATAATCTCTCAAATATTGAGTACGCTGTTGAGCGGTGGAGGTTTTTAGTGCTCACTGCTTTTTTTATTATTTCATCTTTCGTACCTGGAAAGAGTCGCTCGTCTATCATTGATTTTTGTTTATCTGTCAAAGATATTTCTGCTACGTATTGTCTTGTTATTTTCTTTATACTCTGCTTTGCGTATGTGTGCGTTATTCTTTCTAAATTTTCTGCCATAGCTTCGAAGACAATTTTTTGAGCTATCCATAGTGCATCCCGTGGGTTCCCGTCTGAGTAATCTGCGATTATTTCCAGAGCGTCATTTTCAAAAAGATGAACGTAGTTATTAAGTCTTCTAAGTATGATTTCTTTTACTTCACTATTTGTAAACTCTCTTAGGTTTATTATGTCTTTCAAAACGTTATCGAGGTTTCCTTCGCCAAGTTTCTGTAATTTGTCCATTTTGTATTCTTTGTATATCTTGTATGGAAGAGAGATGAGTGTTATTATGCTTTCTTTCTGAAGTTCTGATTTTAGGTTGTCTAAAACTAAGAGTACATCTTTTTTGCTTTCTTTGTCGAGTTCGTCGATGACAAGAATTATTTTGCCATGCTTATCGATAAGTTCTTTTATTATACTGTTGAAGTACTCCTTGGCTTTGAAGTAGTTAAACCTCGGTGAGTTTTGTTTTTGAAACGAAAGATCAGCATTTGCAATAAATGAAATGCCAAGACATAAACCTTTTATGTACGATATCTCTTCAACAAGCCAATCTTTTACTTTCTTTGATATTTCCAAATCGTTTTGAGTTTGAACCGCTAGGTTGTAGAGTAAATCGTAGAGTATGGTATCTTGATTGTCGCGTTGTGTGAGTGCAATTTTAATGGTGTAAAGTTTGGTTGCTATGTTGTTTATGAATGTTGTTTTACCAATTCCTGGTTCCCCGGAAATACCGAATATGCCGTAATTTTGATAGTTTAGGATTAGATCAACAAGCTGAAATTCTTTTTGCCTGTTAACAAGAAGTTTTGCATCGTTTTGGTCCAATGGTTTGTCTGTAAGTAAACCTACCAATTTTTCAAGTGACATTTAACCACCCCTGATTATATGTATCTTCTCGTTATCGCTTGCTTTCAGAAATCTGCGAAGCACAATGGTCTTAGAAAAGCTTGGGTGAATTCGTAATAATAGGAAAGGCGGGCAAAATAAGTTAGGATAGAAAAACACCCTGAGCACAAACGCTCAGGGTGACTCTTATCAGTTGTTTGTCTCATTTATTATTTCGATCAGGTATTTGAACACTTCTTGGTCCATTTTACCATTTTCTACATCTTTTTTTATCACTTCAAGCACATCAGATAGGCTCCACGCTTCTTTGTATGCTCTTTTAGTGGAAAGCGCGTCGAACACATCGGCAATTCCGATGATTCTTCCAAAGAGCGAGATCTCACCATCTTTCTTCCCGTAAGGATAGCCGCTACCATCGAGTTTTTCGTGATGCTCAAGCGCACCATTTATTATATTCTCATCGACATACTTTATACTTGACAGTATCTGGGCACCGTAAATGGTGTGATTTTTGATTATTTGGTATTCCTCGTCTGTCAATTTACCAGGTTTAAGAAGGATACTATCTGGTATGCCTATTTTCCCAACATCATGTAATATAGCCGAAAATTCGAGTTTTTCTAACATTTCCTGGTTTAGACCAAACTTTCTACCTATTCCTAGAGAGTACATGGCAACGTTTTGGGAGTGCTTGTGGGTGTAGTTATCTCTTTTATCTATCGCAGTCGCTATGGCAAGTAGTAATTTTTTGAAGTTATTTGAGAATTTTTCGTATTTCCACGTGCTTAATAATTTACTGCCTATGAGTTTTGCAAAAGTATCTATTATATTTGCATCTTCTTGGCTGAATCCTCCAGATTTGTTAAGTACCTCAATAACACCTATTTTTTGACCTTCAACCCATATGGGTGCCCCTACAATGTTTTCTGTTCTGAATTTTGCAGCTTTGTCAACACCTTTGAAATGTGCTGGATTTTTTTCGAGATCGTTGAATATGAGTGCTTTCCCTTCTTTAAATATTGTTCCCGCAATGGATTCCATAGGAACGGGTATGCTCTCAATCTTGCCACTTGCCTTCCCCACTGTGACCAAAAATCTCAAGTGGTCCTCTTCGTATAGTAATATAGAAGCTGCTTCCGCATTAACTATGTTACAAACTTCGTTTTGGATGTCTTTTAGTAGTTCGTTAAGTCTGAGGTTACTATTGAGTTTCGCCGCAATGTATACAACTTGATCCGTAGCATCGGCTGGTTTAATGTGTATCCCTTCGTTGATAAATTTGCTTATCTTTTTGAGGAGGTCAAAAGAATATCCCCCAAGAACGTAAAATTCTACGTTATCGATGCTGACAAAAAGTTTCGTTTTTCTGCCATGTAGTTTGTTGTTAAAAACATACCCACTTAGCCATGTTGGACCTTCTATATCTTTGTTCATTCACTCACCCACCTTAATTTTACCAACTTGTCTCACTCCCTATGTACACACTCTGGATCCATTGTCTGGTAATTCCATCCCAAGTGTATACTATTCCCGCAACAAGGTTTCTTTCCATTATGGGATAAGTTATTCTAAGGAATGATACGGTATCAGAATCGGTGAAGTGTCCTTCTACAAATGGTGTAGGATCATAATAATAACCGTATATGAATAAGCCCGCAACCGCGCCCACTTGAGGTATAGTAATCCTTACTTCCCCAAGAGCGTCCATATCGCCTGAAAAATCACCAAGTAGATAAAATCTACCCATCGCATATTGTGTATCAAAATTGAATCCCACTAAGAAACCAAAGCTCGTACTTTCATCACTCAATGTAGATAATTGGCTTTTGAGCTTTTGTGTGGTGTATATTCTTCCAAAATGGAATGGTCTGAATCCGTTGTATGTTCCAAATCCACCTGCAATGACATCGAAGAACGATATTCTACCTGAGAGACCTCCGAATATTCCAATACCGTACTTGGAATAATCGCTCAGAAATTGTGATCCAACTTCGACGCCAAGGTAAAATCCACTTAAGATAGGATATCTCAGGTATCCTGAAAGTGAAAGATTTATTGGTGTTGCATTGCCGAGTACATCATCTTTTGTTACATTTGTATCGTACAATCCGGCAATACCAAGATCCATACCTGCAACAACTGATTTTAGCTCAATTTCCGCCGTGTAAACACTATCTGATTGAACGAATTCGGTTGGCCAGAGTTTTGTTAGTTCGTACGGTATGTGCAGTGTTAAACCAACAGGACCAACAAGTGCCTTTATATCGAATGACTTTGAGTACGGCTTGTAGTAATCTCTTACAGAAAAGCCCATCGCGAGTGAAGTTTGTGGCATATTACCGTACCTGAGGTACACGTTTCCAAGGTTAAATGCGACGTAGTTGATCGTTATCATGTTGATTAGATTCGTGCTTGGGGTTGTTGTCGGTAAGCCGTAGTAAAGCGTTCCACCAACTTCCGTAGCGTATGCTGTCAAGCCTATACCTAATGTGACTGGACCTATCGTAAACTCAGGCGAAATTGTGTAAATAATGTACTTTTCCCCATCCTTGATGGCTGTTTCAACACCAAGTGGTGGAATATACGCTTTCATCGGTTGAATAGAAGTTTCCATTGGCTTTGTTTCCGGCACTTTCGGTAATTCAGGTGTCTGAGGAGTTTCCGGCATTTCTGGTTCTAACGATGGCACGCTTTCAAGAAGAGGTGCAGGTTCTGTATTTTCAAACAGTTGTGTTATGTCTTCAATAACACCAGTGAACGGTCCAAATGCCATCTGCTGACCTTCGAAAACTGGTATTACGAAATTGTCGTTGTAAAACGCAAGTACTTCACCTTCCCACACCTTCAGAACAGGTTTTTCTTCAACATTTGATAATTCAAATGCCGTGCCTCTTACTCCCGCTGTAACGCTACCAGCTTTCACCTCAAACGATGAACCCGCTACCATTTTTTGTACGACATTGTACGTACCACCTTTTTTGATTATGATTGAAACCAATATCCTACCGTCTTTTGCACGTCTCAACTTTTCAAAGAGTACTTGTGTGTTTTCTGTAATTTTCGTCATCGAACCGTCTGGGAATTTGACAATGACGTAGGCTTTTTCAAGTGTTAGTATTTCGTCCCCTTCTTGCAAAATTGTATCCAACTTGATCGATTCCCAAACTTGTTTTCCTTCTTTCTTATACGCCACACTTCCTCTAAATGACTCGATCGTTGCTTTTAACTTATCAGAAAATTCGTTCTCATCTTTTTCTGTAACTTTGATCATGATTTCTTTGGTTTGAGTTTTGTTGTCTAAAGTTTGAGCTATAAATGTTATTTTAACCTCACCTACTTTCTTCGGTGCTAGGAAGTTAAGCTCTACCTTTCCATTAATACTTAAACCCTTTGTCAAAACTTCGGGTTTTTCGAAACCTCCAAGGGTTACCTTAGCTTTCAGGATAAAGGTTTGCAACTTGCCAGAATCATCGGTAAGTGAGATCTTTATTGGCAGTTTACCGCCCATGACAACACTATCAGAGTTTGGCACAACTTCAAAGTCTGCAAAAGCAAATACGGAAATGATCACCAGCAACCCCACTAAAAGCTGTTTCATAACATCACCTCCATGAGAACTACGGTTGAAATTACCGTTAGTATATAATTTAAAATGTATGATTCTTTACTTTTTTGAACAATAAGCAGCAGACAAAAAAGTACGTAAATTATGAATAAATAAATATTTGCTATGTAGAACACGGGTGCAGACATTCTAAGGAAATAGCCTAAATAATCTCTTTTGTAAATACCGTTTGAAATAAGAAAATGAACTAGTATACTTAGAAAATAACCGTTGAAAATACTAACTGCTAGTACGACTGCAAGCGTTCTATTTAGAAATGGTTGAACATTACTAAAGTAAGTGGAAGCTATGACCAAAGTTATGATATGTAAAAATTGATCGAATAAGTAGTAATACCATTTTTTACAGAACGTTTTTTTGCAAAGAAATTTAACTAAATCTATAGAGAAATGCGTAAGTGATAGTGCAATTACGACCAGTAGTTCCTTTAAGGCAAAGCCTTTACCCAGTAAAAAAATCGTTTGTGAACAGAACACAAGAAGGATATGTAGCGTTAAAACTTTTAAACTTTTACCTTTGTATGCTGCAATGTAATTTGTTTGAATAACATAATCGCCAAAAAGGTGTCCGAGGAAAAAGTATGGAAAAATGTAGAATACTTTGTCCAAGATATTCACCCCTTGTTTTGGATTGCATTAAATGTTCTAAGTGCTATATCAACGTATTTCGATGGGTACTTTTTTCTTAAGATCTTTTCATTCCAATTCAACAGCACTAAACTTTCGGATAATCCAACAATGAGGGCAAGTGTTGGTATTTCTTCACTTTCAAACCCTCTGGGACCCTTGCCATCTAGTGTTTCGTGGTGGTAAAGACAAATATCGATAAGTTCTTTGCTAAATTCTAATTCTTTTAATATCTCATAGCCGTGGTCAATGTGCTTAAAATATTCAGCATATTCTCCTGGGCTCGCATTTCCAGACCTTACTCTATCAAATAATTCATCTCTGACACCAATAAGTCCAACGTTTGCGATTCTCAATGCAACAAGACACTGCTCTTGATTTATACTTTCTTGCATGGCGATCTCAAGTGCGATTTTTTCCATAGCTAATAGTTCGTCTTCGGAAAGCCGAGTCCTTTTGCTAAACGCCAAATAAAGTGTGTTTAAAGCACTTTTGAATAATTCTTCCAACCTGTGGCTCAAGATCAACCCCTCAATAACAGATACGAAAGAATCGTAAAAAGCAAGGAATCCTAAAGCTTGTTTGATTGAAAAATCGCCCAAGAAGGTTATATGACCAATTCTACCTGAATTTTTGCTAATGATAGGTAATTTTAAAATACGATTTTTAAGTTCTAAGTCAGCTCCATCTTCCAAGAAGATAATTTCAATGTCTTTTCTGTAGTAATTTTCAAAGAATTTTTTAATTTTATACATACAAGATTGAATATCTTGAGACAAAAGTAATTCGTTGAGAAGATTAAATATTTTCTCATCAATAGGTATACGATGGATCATCGCGAATTCATACACTTCATCTTGGGTTGGTAATTCACCGGATATCTGAAATTCCCCACTTTTAGGATCCAAAAAGTATTTTGTATTGTTAAATTGTATATTTATTATCTCTTCCATTTCTTTCTGATTGTCCACCTATGCCTCCCCCTTTGTTTATTAGTCTGCCTACATCATTTTTCGCCAATAAGTTTGTATAGCTTTAGCTCCGTGCTCTTTCCTTTTACCAAATAACTCCCGATGTATTCAAAGATAAATTTGTCTGTTCTGCTGACAATTTCTTCTGAAACAATTATTTCAGCATCGACTTCTCTTGTTAAGTGCTCGATTCTTGAAGCAGTGTTTACGGTATCTCCTATGCATGTGTAGTCCATTCTGAACGGTGCACCTATGTTCCCCACGATCGCGGGCCCATAATGTATACCTATACCACTGTCAAGGTCCCAACCGTATTCTTTATCTAATTCTTTCAAAACAATACGCATATCAATTGCGCATCTTAGAGCTCTTTCAATTTCATTCCCATGCGAAATTGGTGCACCGAAAATTGCCATAATCGCATCACCAATAAATTTGTCAATCGTACCTTCGTATTTATAACGTATTATCTCACTCATACGCGTTAAATAGATGTTTAAAAATGAAACAACTTCTTCAGGTGTTATCTTCTCAGAGCGACTTGTGAATCCTTTGATATCGGAAAATAATACGACAATGTTTCTGGTTTCACCTCCAAGCTTCAGCTCACCTTGATTTAACAGAGTATCAACAACTGTATCGGGGACATATCTATAAAGAAATTCTTTCATTTTTCGTTTTTCAGCGTTTTCCTTGAGAAAATCACCCAAGGTTTTAACTGTTCCTACAACAAGTGTCGCAAAAAATGGTTGAAAAGTTGCTAAGTGCACCCGCTGTGAGAAAAGCAAAAATGATATCAACAATATTAGAACAGGAGTCGAAAGTAGTAAAGTATTTGTGAGTCTACCTTTGAATGTTGCAAAAATCGATACGAAAATCATTATGGTTAAGAAAATTATTGAATTGTAAAACGGAGTGATTGATCTTATGTATTCTTCACGAATCATATTCTCGATCGCATTGGCATGCACAAAAACACCTGCTTCGTTATTGGAAAACGGGGTGATTCGCAAGTCGTACAGTCCTTTCGCGGTTGCTGTATATCCGACTAACACCACTTTGTTTTTGAATGTCCCTTTCTCGAATTTTCCGCTAATTACATCGTAAAATGGAACTTCTTTGAATATTTTGGCACCATGTCCATAAAACCACAAATGCATGTAACCTGAATTATCAAACTGAATAGACTTATCACCAAGGTAAATTTTTTTTGTTGAAAAATCAAGAATAAGCTCTGTCGGATCAATATTTAAAAAGAGTGCTGAGGATATAACATCCATATGTGGTAGTATACCGGAAGAAATACCATTGTCTTGAGCCCATTTTTCAACAACTAGAAGTGGAATTTCCCTCACAGTACCATCTGCATCCAAGGTGCCTATCTCGTATGTTCCACTGTATGCTGCTACCGCAAAAGGTTCGTATATGGGCCTAATTTTGTACACTGTAAATGGTTTAAGAAGAGATAATTCTTTGAAGTTTGCCATTTTGTATGACAAATCAAGGTAACTTGTGTTTTCTTCGATTTTTTTCCTTAATCTGATATCGTAAGAAAGGTATGTACGCTTTTCGTTTATCAGATACGTTCCAAGTACAACATTTTGGTAGCTTAACAAAGTACTTGCAAAGTAACTGTCACTATCTTCTTCCCTCGGCTCGGTAAACGATACATCGAACGCAACTACCTTCGCACCGTCTTCAAAAACTTTTTGAAGTAAGCGACCATAGACTTCCCTTTTCCAAGGCCAAGTGTTACCTTCAACCTCAAGAGCACTGAGTGAGTACTCATCTATACCAACAACAACAACGCTAGGTTGTATATTGATCTCTCCACGCATTTTGTAAAATAGATCCATTATTTTCAGATCTAGAATTTCAGTAATGTCTAATTTAAAGAATATAGCCCAAAGGAAAAATATTGTGATTGCAATGATTAGTAAGTATATTTTCTTCATACCTACCTCCTTTGCGTTTAGAGTTAAATTTACAGGATTTTAAAATTCAGAAAATCAGTGTATAATAAAAGTAATAGTTCCTCTAATCATTAGACTTTGGAAATTACTAAAACGTTCTATGGAGGTGAATCGTTGTGAAATCACACACGGAGTATTTATGGTTCAGTACACAAAAAAAGAAAGAACTTATCCATATAACGCCGAAAATTGAAGAGATTGTTAAGAAAAGTGGAATTAAGGAAGGATTTTGCTTGGTTTCCGCGATGCATATTACCGCTGGTATCATTGTCAACGACAACGAATCCGGGCTACACAAAGATATATGGAATTGGCTTGAAAAACTCGCACCAGAGGACAATTACTACCACCACATGACAGGTGAAACTAACGGTGATGCCCATTTAAAGCGTATACTTGTTCATCACCAGGTGGTAATCCCGGTAACCGATGGAAAACTTGATTTGGGCCCCTGGGAAGAGATATTTTACGCAGAGTTCGATGGACAAAGAAGAAAAAGAGTCATAGTGAAGATAATCGGCGAATAAAATAAAGGCGGGAAACGTTGATGGAGAGAATCTTAAAGTTCGTGCTGGATTCAATTATCGAAGGAATTATAATTGTTGATAAGGATGCTAAGGTAGTTTATGTTAATAACAATGCTTGTAAACTTCTGAATTTAACACCGGATATTATAGGTATGCCTGTTGAAGAAGTTGTAAAAAATACAAGGCTACACATCGTTGTGAGGACGGGAATTCCGGAGATAGACCAGATCCAATACACAGAAAATTCTGTAATTATTACATCACGAATACCAATCCGTGATGAAAATGGGAATATACTCGGTGCGGTTGCCGTTTTCAGGGACGTCACAAGTATACGAAAGCTTGCAGAGGAAGTAACAAATTTAAAAGAGATTGAGGCACAGCTAAAGGCCATAATAGAATCCACGAATGATGCGATTAGTGTTGCTGATGAGCATGGCATAGTCCGGCTCGTTAACAGAGCTTATACGCGAATTACAGGCTATTCGCCTGAAGAAGTCGTTGGAAAGCTTGCGACTGTTGACATCGCCGAAGGTGAAAGCATACACCTTTTGATCGCAAGGACACGACAACCAATTTACAACGCGCGTTTAAAGGTTGGTCCTGCAAAGAAAGAAGTAATCGTGAACGCAACACCGTTGTTTGTAAAAGGGCAGTTCAAAGGTAGCGTTGCTGTAGTACACGATGTATCTGAAATATTACGCTTAACCGCAGAACTTGAAGAAGTGAAGCGCATGATAAGGCACATGAGGGCCCAATACACGTTTGATGATATAATTGGAGAGAGTAAGTTGATGAAGATTGCGAAGGAACAAGCAAAAAAAGTTGCGCAAACACCAGCCACTGTTCTACTCAGGGGAGAGAGTGGTACAGGTAAAGAACTTTTTGCTCACGCAATTCACAATTCAAGTCCGAGAAGGTCAAAACCTTTTGTAAGTGTGAATTGCGCTGCTATACCTGAATCGATACTCGAATCTGAACTCTTTGGCTACGAAGAAGGAGCATTCACTGGCGCTGTTAAGGGGGGAAAGAAAGGATTAATCGAGGAAGCTGAGGGTGGGACGCTTTTTCTTGACGAAATTGGGAAGCTACCACTTTCGCTTCAGCCAAAGCTTTTGCGATTTATTGAAACGAAAGAGTTTGTACCTGTGGGTGGAAGAAATGTAAAAAAAGTTGATGTGCGAATTATTGCAGCTACCAATGTAGATCTGGAGAAAATGGTAAAAAACGGGGAATTTCTCCCAGATCTTTACTTTCGACTAAATGTTTTCCCCATCTACTTGCCGGCATTGAAAGATAGAAAAGAAGATATTCCAAAATTGGCGATTTACATAGTAAAGAAGTTGAACCAGCAGTACGGTAGAATGGTTGAAGGTATAAGCCCAACTGTAATGAAGTACCTTGTGAACAGGGATTGGCCGGGAAACGTGCGAGAACTCGAAAATTTCTTGGGAAGAGTTATGATCAATATGGGCCCTGAGGAAAAGATAATTGAGGTTAAGCACCTTCCAGAATCGACTGATCTCAAAAAATCGAAAGAGAAAGAGTTTGTAAAAATTGGACCGTTGAAAGAAGTTTTGGAAAGATACGAGAAGAAGGTTATCGAAGAGGCACTTAAGCAGACAAATGGCGATAAAGAAAAAGCAGCTCAATTGTTAGGTGTAAGTATTAGAACATTGTATTATAAACTCGAAAAGTACAATTTATGAAATCTTCTGGTATTGGAGTGATATTTTTTGTTCATATTCATGCTCATATGCACTCTCGTAGTGCTTGTACTCTTAATATCTTACTTTCCATTTTTAGCACCTTGGGTTATATGGATACTTAGTATTTTGCTCTTAATAGTTTTGCTATCTGTAGGTTATTTCCTCCTAATTGCTTTGATACCAGTCGTCGCCGTAATTTTTCTTGTTTGGATAATTTATAGCGCACTTCGAGGTTGGAAGAGAAAATAATGTAACATTTATGTTAAATCCCCTTTTCTGGTAGATACATCGTATTGCCTGCGCAGGTGACAAAGTAAGTGTAAAAAAGGCATGATGTATCGACAAAGAAAGGGGGGTTTTTTATTGTATGAAGCGTTTGGTGATTAGGTGGATCGTAGGTTATGATGAAAACAACGAACCCATTTACAAAAGACAAGCCCTCACTGTTGATGATATTTTTAATCTTACCGATGCCCAGACAGTTTTAAGTACACTCGATAAGTATTCTAATTACACTTGTGAGAGTGCACAACTTGTGATAAACCAAAGTGTAGGTGATATCCAATGAAAAAGTTAACACTGACCTACAGAAAGTTCGATGGAACACGGACAAGAGCTTATAGAATCAACATTCCAGAACCGGTTGAGAATATTAACGTTGCCGAGCTTGAACAAGATTTACAAATGTTAAAAACGCTACACGTTGTTCCCGAAGGATTTGATCCAGACGAAGTAAGAATCACAGAAACGAACACGCAAGTGTTAATTAATCTCATTGAGTAAAGCACGTACCCGGAATTGGTTGGTGATACGATGAATCCTTTGAACTGGCTTTGGGATATTTTGAAACTCTTCATGATCCTTGTTGAAAGACCAGGTGAAGGTGAAAAGAAGAAAAAAGAAGCCATGGAGCTTATGGACGAATTGTACGATGAACTAAATTTGCAGATACCAAGGGAAGTTTACCACCTGATTGTTGACACTGCGATAGATTACTTAGCGTTAGTGTTATTTTAATATCAAATGAAATAAAACCACGGTAGCACATTGCTACCGTGGTTTTTTATTTTTTGTTTATCTCATTTTTTTACCTCAAACGACCAAACGTTTCCTTCCGTAGATCCTCCATGCGGGTCTTTTGCAGTAACTCGCCAATAATAAGTTCCAACATCATCTAGCGTTATCTTTACACTCCTAGTGCTTGTATAGAATACCTGGGCACCAGTGAGGTTTTCTGCCTTGCTAATCTGAATTTCGTACGTAAGGTTGTCCCCATCCGGATCACTCGCATCCCAAGTCATTGTTATTTCAGCAGGCGTTGAAGAAACCGTTATTGTGCTTCCATCCGCGGGATTTGGGCTTTTTGGCCAATTCGGCGCTGTGTTCGATTTTGTTGTGAATGCATTTGTTTCACTGTAAGCGTAATTGCCAAAAGTATCTTTAACCTCTACACGCCAATAATACGTTGTTGATGGTTTTAGATTAATACCTGCTGCAATGATCTCATTTGTACTTTGACCTGTTACCTGAGCCACTAAGTCCATTGCATCGGCTTTACCGAGATACACATAGTAGATAAGATTTTCCGGTGGTGTTTCTATATCTGTACTTGCTTTCCATTTTAATGCTATGTTGTTGAATACAACACCAGATTGCCCGTTTGCAGGCGAAATTAAAACAGGCTTTGTGGGTGGATTATCTTGATTGGTCACGGTGAATTTCCACACGGGTCCTTCGACTGGTTCGTTGAAACCGTCTTTCACAACAATTTTCCAATAGTACGTTGTTCCGAAATCAAAGAGCATAGGTGTGGAATAGCTATTAGTTGCCAAGTCTGACGCGACTAATTTCAAATCATCTCTGGTCTTCCCGATGTACAAGTCATATTTCAAAGAGTCTCCATCACTATCCGAAGACGACCAAGAAAATTGTGGAATCCTGTTTGGTAAATTAACTGCACCGTCGGATGGGTATGGATTCGATGGAACAGAAGGCGGATTGTTCAAGAAAGCTTCGAATATAAACTCATCACTTTTTGTTGTCCCACCATGTGGATCCTTTGCCTCCACGTACCAAGTGTATCTCTTACCTTTTTTGAAAAAGTCACTTAAGTTACCGAATGAAAGTTCCGTTACACTGAGTGGATACATCGATCTACTGTTAGCCCCATCAGTTATGACGAATCTGTAACTAACAACATCTTCGTCAACATCTTTTGAACTTTTCCATTTAAAACTGAGCGTGTTTACCTTAGCAAGATTAATTCTCGAGTTATCCACCGGTTCGATTAAAGTTGGTTTTTGTGGAGGTGTATTTTCTTTTGTTTTGAATTTGAATGACTTACGTAGACTTTCCCCGTACGTATCGATTGCTTCGATATCGATACTGTAATCTGTCAATGGCTCAAGTCCCGTAACCAAGAATTCGGTCTGTGTCGAGTTACTGACAAGCGGTTTGTTCGGCATCTCGGATGATTTGTAAAGGTAAATAGTATATTTTAAGTCTTCGTAATCTGGATCAGAGCCTTGCCATTGGAGTAGCAAGTCATTAAATTTTATATCCGTAGAGTTATTCACAGGACTTTTCAGTTCGATGCTTTGTGGCGGTACGTTTTGCTTGGTTCTAAACGTAGCTCGGTTCGACTTCGCAACCCCTCCCCATGGATCTTGAACTTCCACTTCCCAAATGTATTGGGTCAGTTGTTTTAAATTCTTCACAACACAGGTATCGGTGCCTACTCTTAATTCAACCACGGGGACATCTTTACCTACTTCGTATATCCTGATTGTCGAAGTTAGATCGTCACCATCAGGATCAGTAATATTCCATGTTAGTGCAAGCGCGCCGAAAGGATGATCGCTTGTACCGTCAGGTTTAAGAGTAGAAACGGTTGGCGCCGTGTTCTGTGTTGTTGTGAACGTCCAAAGAGAACTTGCTTTTGAGTCATCATTGTGAATTCTCACATACCATTTGTACTTTTTGCCTGGCTCTAATTTTCCCTTAGGAATAGTTACATCAACCACTTCGCTAGTTGATGTAATTGATGTGCTGTAGATATTCTGAGAGTCTTCGCTTTTCACAATTACATCGTACTTAAGCCCCGTAATGGCTTTGAATTCAACCGTTAGATTGTTAAAGGGTAAATTTGTACTTCCGTTGGCTGGGTAGATAAGAACAGGTTTATTATCACTTTTAGGTGTTACGCATGACTGAGCTGATAATAGCAAGATTAAAATAAACATAAAAGAAAGAAATTTCTGCTTTTTATTCACCATTAAGCACCCCTTTCGTATTAATTTTAATTTAGGCTACAAGATCTTACTATACGGCATTATTATACAGCATTTTTTTATTTAATCAAAGTACATTTTTGTGATTATTTTAGGTTTACTAATGCACTATTTTTCAAGATCAAGCTCTATGTAGCTTTTGAAATCTCTTTTATGCTAGTTTATGCTTTATTTTTGTTAAGTTTGTTACATTAGAAATACAAATATAAAAGTGTTATACTGATACGTAGGTGAAAGTTGTGCAATTGTTTTTTTAGAATACCTTGAGAATATCCTTGAGAATATCCTGGGAATTTGTGTGAAATATCTTTTTGAAATATCCTTGAAAGGGGGGCATTACATTGAAAGTTATAACACATGATGAGGCAGTTGAATTTATAAAACCTGGGATGACAGTTATGATCGGCGGTTTTCTCGGAGTTGGTACTCCAGAAGGGTTGATAGATAAGATCGTTGAGAGGCGCATTGGAAACCTCACTGTTATAGCGAATGATACGGCTATGCCCGATCGAGGCATCGGAAAATTGATAGTTAATAAACTTTGCAAGAAAGTTATTGTTTCACACATTGGAACAAATCCAGAAACGCAAAGGCAGATGATTGAGGGTGAACTTGATGTTGAACTTGTACCGCAAGGTACATTGGCGGAAAGAGTACGAGCAGGCGGGGCGGGGCTTGGCGGTATTTTGACACCCACAGGTGTTGGGACTATTGTTGAGAACGGAAAGCAAGTAATAGAGATTAACGGGAAAAAATACTTACTCGAATCGCCTTTGAAGGCAGACGTTGCACTCATTAAGGCAAAAAAATGCGATTATTTTGGTAATTTGGTTTACAATTTTACAGCTGAAAATTTCAATCCGTTGATGGCGATGGCTGCTGACTTGGTTATTGTAGAAGTTGAAGAAATAGTACCAGTTGGAGCAATAGCACCCAATGAAGTCAGAACACCAGGTGTACTTGTTGATTACGTTGTGGTGGGGGTGAAATGAGATGATTGACCCGAAAGAGAAGATAGCAAAAAGAGTTGCTCAAGAATTAAAAGAAGGTGATTTAGTTAACCTTGGGATAGGTCTACCAACGCTTGTTGCAAACTACATTCCTAAAGGCGTGCATGTGTTTTTCCAAAGTGAAAATGGCATAATCGGAATGGGTCCTGAACCTGAGAAGGGATTTGAAAATAAAGATTTAACAAACGCTGGCGCCGGGTTTGTTACAGCTTTACCGGGCTCGATGACATTCGATAGCGCGTTTTCATTCGCCATGATAAGAGGTGGACACCTCGATGTTACTGTACTTGGTGGACTGCAAGTAGACGAGGAAGGGCACTTGGCAAATTGGATGATTCCAGGGAAGATGATTCCAGGCATGGGTGGTGCCATGGATCTTGTGACAGGAGCGAAAAGAGTGATTGTGGCGATGACACATACGGCAAAGGGTGAAACGAAGATATTAAAGAAGTGTACGCTCCCACTTACTTCTGTAAGGAGAGTGGATTTAATTGTCACAGAACTTGCAGTGATAAGACCGACAGATGATGGCTTGTTATTGGAAGAAATAGCGGAAGAAACGACGCTAGAAGAGGTTTTGAAACTCACAGAGGCAAAATTGATTGTCTCAGAAAATCTCAAGAGATTTTAACTATTAACTTTTTATTGTAGCTCTTCATTACCTTGCGGTAGTTTGGGAGGCGATTCTATGATAGAAGCACAAGAAAATGAAAACGGTTTACTCAAAGCTATGATAAGAGTAAGGATGAGCCAGGCTGATGCGCACTACGGTGGCAATCTTGTTGACGGAGCTAAAATGCTGCAACTTTTTGGTGATGTTGCAACTGAACTATTGATCAGATACGATGGCGATGAAGGTTTATTTAGAGCGTACGATAGTGTGGAATTTCTTGCCCCGGTTTTCGCCGGTGATTACATAGAAGCGTATGGTGAGATAGTAGAGGTAGGAAGAACTTCAAGAAAGATGAAATTTGAAGCTTACAAAGTGATAAGGTCAAGACCGGATATAAACGACAGTGCAGCGGAAGTAATTGAAAAACCTATCTTAGTTTGCAAAGCAAGTGGTACGTGCGTTGTTCCTTTAGAAAAACAAAGATATAGAAATAAATGAGAGGTGAGTTTGGATGGACAAACTCATAATTACGGTTGCCGTAACGGGCGCGGAAGTTACAAAGCAGCAGCAACCGAATCTACCAATAACACCTGACGAAATTGCTGAGGAAGTGTACAGATGTTGGCAAGCAGGTGCCTCGATTGCCCATATTCACGCACGTATGCCAGATGGCACACCAACACAATCGAAAGAAGTATACGCTGAGATTAAGAGAAAAATTAGAGAAAAAGGATGCGATATAATCATCCAATTTTCAACCGGTGGGGCCGTGTGGCACAAACCAGAAGAAAGGATACAGTGTCTTGATGCAGAGCCGGAAATGGCAACGCTTTCCGCGGGATCTTGTAATTTTGGTAATGATGTCTTTATGAACTCTCCATCGTTTATGGAATTACTTGCCAATCGGATGAAAGAAAAAGGCATCAAACCAGAGATAGAAATATTTGAACCAGGAATGATAGAGAACGCTTTGAGACTTGTTAAAAAAGGGCTTCTCGAATTACCTTTACACTTTGATTTCGTACTCGGTGTACCTGGAGCTATGACTGGAAATATAGAAGATTTAGTGTTTCTAGTGAATAAAATTCCTCAAGGATGCACATGGTCCGTTGCAGGCATAGGTAGATACGAACTACCGTTGGCAGTTCACGCGATTGTGATGGGGGGGCATGTGCGTGTTGGCTTTGAGGATAATATATACTACCGCAAAGGAGAACTTGCAAAATCAAATGCACAACTCGTTGAACGTATTGTGAGAATCGCACGTGAAGTTGGTAGGGAAATTGCAACTCCGGACGAAACAAGAGTTATATTAGGTATTAGGAGGGAAATTAAATGAAAAATATTAAAGGCTGCCCGTTTGGTACACACAGGGTTATTGAACCAAAAGGCACACTTCCACAATCGGCAACAAAGATTGATAACAACATGGAAATCTATACAAACGAATTACTGATCGATGTCAAAACACTGAATGTTGATTCAGCGAGTTTTACGCAGATTGAAGAATCTTGTCACGAAAATGTTGATTGTATAAAGGATACAATACTCAAAATTGTCAACGAACGTGGTAAGTTACAAAATCCAGTTACAGGCTCTGGTGGAATGCTTATAGGTATAGTCGAAGAAATCGGTCCAGATTTTCCAACAGATTTAAAAGTTGGGGATAAAATTGCAACACTTGTAAGTTTGTCGCTTACACCTTTGAGGATAGATGAAATCTTAAAAGTCAATATAGAGACTGATCAAGTTGATATTAAGGGAAAGGCAATCCTTTTCGAAAGCGGTATATACGCAAAATTACCAGGTGATATACCTGAAAAACTCGCACTCGCTGTTTTAGACGTTGCAGGTGCTCCCGCACAGACGCGAAAGCTTGTGAAACCCGGAATGACTGTGTGTATTATCGGTGGTGGCGGGAAATCGGGTGTGCTGTGTGCTTACGAAGCGATGAAAGCTGTGGGGAAAGATGGAAAGGTTATCGTGGTTGAATATTCACCGCAGAATGCGAAACGCATCGAAGAACTTAGACTTGCCCATCACGTCATCATTGTAGATGCAACAAAACCTGTTGAAGTATACCAGAAAGTTATGGAAGTCACCGGTGGTAAGTATTGCGATGTTGTTATAAACAACGTAAATGTTCCTGCAACTGAGATGTCTTCGATACTAATAACTAAAGATGATGGAATTGTTTACTTCTTTAGTATGGCAACATCTTTCACAAGGGCTGCGCTTGGAGCGGAAGGTGTCGGAAAAGATGTAACGATGATAATAGGAAATGGCTACACAAAAGGACATGCGGAAGTTGCGCTGAATATTTTAAGGGAATCAAAGGCTATAAGGGAATTATTTGAAAAACTTTACGTATAACACTTATAATTAAGTAGATTGTTGGAGGTGTTTACAGTGGCAAGGTATTTTAAAGACATACCACTTTGGAAAAATGTTACAGAAGAAGAGTGGAACGATTGGCGCTGGCAGATAAGAAACAGAATAATGGATGTAGATGCTCTCAAACAGGTTATCAATCTCACACCGGAGGAAGAAGAGGGTGTTAGAAATGCTCTTAAAACGTTGAGAATGGCAATAACCCCGTACTATGCAAGTTTGATGAATCCAGATGATCCGAAATGTCCAATAAGAAGACAAGCTGTTCCAACAGCAAAGGAGTTAATCGTTTCTCCGTGGGATATGACAGATCCACTTCACGAAGATGAAGATTCACCAGTGCCTGGACTAACACATAGATATCCTGACAGGGTGTTAATGCTTGTCACCGATATGTGTTCAATGTACTGCAGGCATTGTACAAGAAGAAGATTCGCAGGTCAACACGATAGAGCAAGGACCAAGCAAGAAATAGATGCCATGATTGAATACGTTAGAGAAACACCCCAAGTAAGGGACGTACTCATCTCCGGTGGAGATGGATTACTTGTTGGAATTGAAATGCTTGAGTATATACTGAAGGAATTAAGAAAAATAAAGCATCTTGAGATAATAAGAATAGGGACAAGAACACCTGTTGTATTACCTCAGATGATTACACCGGAACTCACAGATATGTTGAAAAAATACCATCCAATATGGATAAATACACATTTCAACCATCCGAAAGAGATAACTCCTGAATCATCAAAAGCATGCGAAATGCTCGCAGATGCAGGTATCCCACTTGGGAATCAAACTGTTTTACTTAGAGGTATAAATGATAGCCCATACATAATGATGGAATTGGTACATCAACTTGTAAAGATACGTGTGAGACCTTACTACATATACCAGTGTGACCTCTCTCAAGGATTAGCACACTTTAGAACGTCGATCAAAAAAGGTCTTGAAATAATGGAAGCATTGATTGGTCATACATCAGGATTTTGCGTACCATCGTTTGTTGTTGATGCACCAGCAGGTGGTGGGAAAATAAGGGTAATGCCAAATTATGTGATATCTATGTCAGACCATACAGTTATTCTGAGAAATTATGAGGGTGTCATCGTTGCTTATCATGAACCAGAAGACACAGAAAGTGATGTAGACGATAGTGAATACAGATCAAAATACAAATTCTCAGGTGTGGCTTCATTATTTACGGATAAGAAAATCAGCATTGAACCAGCACATCTTGAAAGACATGAAAGGATAAAAGAGTGGAAAGAAAAACAAAATAAAAGTAAGGAGTGAACTCTATGGACATAAATGAAATGTACGTTGGCCAGACATACGAAGTGAAAAAGATAGTAACAGATGAGATGGTAAAGCTCTTTGCGGAGGCAACAGGGGACAAGAACCCTGTACACTTAGACGAAGAATACGCAAAGAATACCATTTTTGGAGGTAGGATTGCACATGGAATCCTGACACTTGGCATAATCTCTTCCGTGCTGGGGATGGAATTCCCCGGGGCGGGTACAATCTATTTGATGCAGAATGCGAAATTTAAAAGACCTGTTTATGTGGGTGAAGAAGTCACAGTAAAACTTGTTGTCAAAGAGATTGATAAAGAAAAAAGGCGTGTTCTTCTTGATACACTTGTTGTAAAAAGTAATGGAGAAAATGCAATTGAAGGTGAGGCACTAGTGAAGGTATAATGAAGCAAGACAAGGAAAGATTAATAGAATCTGTCTTAAATTCAAAGACACTCGCAATAATTGGTTTGGAGAAAAATACAGGTAAGACAGAAACACTCAATTTTATCGTTGAAAATGTTAAAGATAAAAAAAGAATTGCTATTACATCAATTGGCACGGACGGTGAGGAGAAAGATATTGTTTTTGGTACTCTAAAACCGTCCGTGTATGTTGATGAAGATATAATTTACACAACAACGGAGACCTTTTTTAAACAAAAAAGAGTACTGTCAGAGATTTTTCATGTCTCAAAATTTACCACACCAACTGGCCGGGTAATCATCGCCAAAGCACTGGAAAAAGGCAAAATAATTCTTTCCGGTCCACAAACAACGGCTTGGATGGAGGAAATTGTAGATTTTTTGCATAGATATGTGGATTTAGTAGTTGTCGACGGAGCCATCTCACGATTTAGTCAAGCAAATCCATCGATAGCCGATAGTATAGTTCTTGCAACTGGTGCTGCATACTCGCTTGAGAAAAGGGAAATAATAAAGCATACAAGATATGTTCACACACTTTGTAATCTTCCAAAAGTAGATAATAAAACTTTTGATGAGCTGAAAAATGCACAAAATATATGTCTGCTCACTAAAGATGGTTGGTATGAAAGTGATATTTCCTCCGCACTTCATATACAAAAGCTTAGAGAATTGACAAATTTTGAAGCGATATATATACCTGGTTCCCTTACCGACAACATACTTGAGCACATATACAACAAGGACATAATTGTTCGCGATTTTACGAAGGTATTTGTATCGTACGAAATGTATGTAAAGTACAAACCAAAAATAAAGGTTCTCTTACCAACAAATGTTATAGGTATAACCGTTAATCCATTTTCTCCAAACGGTTACATTCTCGATTCTGAAACGCTTGTAAATAGCTTAAAAGAAAGTATACCAGACGTTCCTATCATCGATGTGCGGAAATGATGCGAAGGTGAAAAGATGACAAACTTGACGGTGATACCAAAAAGGGAAGATTTTGAGAAAATTACCGGTTTTGAGTATATTAAATCATTACTCGAGCCAAAAACGCCGTTCGGATCAAAGTATTTTAGGCACATACAACCGCTGAGCTTTGAGCATATTGCTCAGCATCTTGAAGATACATACTTACTGATTAATCTTCTGAACAACAAAGTAATCAAAGAAGTTTTGCATGATCTTGAGTGCATAGTGGATATCTCAACAACAGCTGAAAGAGTCAAAAGAGGTGAAATTATTGATGAAATAGAGCTATTCGAGTTGAAAAACTACGCATTAGTCGTCGAGAGTATCAGAGAAAAGATAAGTTCGAACTTGCCAGACTATTTTTTACCACCGCAATTGACAGAAGTTATAGAACTATTGGATCCGGAAGGATTAAAAATGCCAACGTTTTACATATACGATGCTTACGATGATAAACTAAAGCAGATAAGGAAGAGAAAAAGAGAACTACTTAAAGATGGGAAGGAACATGAGAATGAACTGTTAGAACTATCTCAGCAAGAGCATGAAATTGAAGGAGAAATTCTTGAAAAGCTTAGTCAAGTATTACATAGTTATTCTCACAAAATCATTGAATCTATAGAAAGGATAAAATATCTTGATGTTATTTTAGCAAAAGCAAAGCTTGCAAAGGAATTAGGATTAACAAAGCCTGAAATTGTCCAAGATGATGTAGACATAACTATTCATGGTATTTTTAATCCGAAATTGAAAGTCGAACTCGAAAATCGTGGAAAAAAATATCAACCTGTTGATATACAAATTACGCGTGGAGTAACACTTATAATCGGTGCAAATATGTCTGGTAAAAGTGTCGTACTTAGAACCGTGGCACTAATTCAATACATGGCTCAACATGGATTCTTCGTGCCAGCAGCTTTTTGTAAAACACGCTATTTGGAACATATTTCAATAATAGTCGAAGACAATCAAAGACCACTCTCTGGACTATCCTCGTTTGGTGCAGAGATTCTGATGATCAATGAAACGATAAAGCAAATTGAAAAAGGTATCAGTCTAGTACTTATCGATGAACCGGCACGTACTACTAATCCATTAGAAGGTACAGCTATTGTAAATGCACTCGTAAATTTACTCGAAGAGATCAAACCATACGCGTTAATTGTTACACATTTCGACAATGTACGTGCAAAAAGAAGGCTTAAAGTAAATGGTTTAAGAGAAGAATTAATAAAATCACTACAAAGATCTGAGGATATTATAATAAACATTCAAGATTATATAGACTACAGACTTGTTGAAACGGATGATACTTCTATACCAAAAGAAGCCACAAGGGTTATGGAACTGCTGGGTGTTGACAAGAGAATTCTCGAATTAGTGAATAAAGAAAGAAAAGGGGAGGCAAACGAGTATGGAAAGTAAACTTGGTATAGACCCAAAGAAAGTTGAGAAAGCAAGGCAACTCGCCCATGATATAGCCGTTGATGTTGTGAATTTTGTTAAACAGTATTCTACTGTAAGTGTTGAGAGAACGATTTGTAGATTTTTTGGGATAGATGGTGTAAACAACGAGGACGTCCCACTTCCAAATGTTGTTGTTGATCATCTCAAAGAGAAGGGGGCTTTAAGTAACGGAATATCGCTGTATATAGGTAACGCAATGATCGAAACTGGTATGAACCCACAAGAAATTGCGGAGCATGTAGCCAATGCTAAACTCGACCTAACCAAACTGCCAATGCACAGTGTCAGCGAGATCAGAGCGGTTGTAGACGAACTCGCTGTAAAGGCAATCACACATATCAAAGAAAAGAAAGCAGAACGGGAAAGAATGATAAAGGAACTGGGAGACCCCATGCAGCCTTATATATACGTTATTGTTGCAACGGGTAATATATACGAGGACGTTGTTCAAGCACAAGCGGCAGTTAGACAAGGAGCAGATATAATCGCAGTCATACGCTCAACAGCACAGAGTCTACTAGATTATGTACCATACGGTGCAACAACGGAAGGTTTCGGTGGTACATTTGCCACACAAGAGAATTTTAGAATAATGAGAAAAGCTCTTGATGAGGTTGCAAAAGAAGTTGGTAGGTACGTAAGACAAACTAATTACAGTTCCGGTTTATGTATGCCAGAGATCGCTGCACTTGGCGCCATTGAACGCTTAGATGTTATGCTTAACGATGCACTTTATGGAATACTTTTTAGAGACATTAACATGATAAGAACGATGATTGACCAATATTTCTCGAGAATAATACTTGGCTACGCCGGGATTATAATTAATACTGGTGAAGATAACTACTTAACAACCGCAGATGCTTACGAACAAGGATATACTGTAATCTCGTCGCAGCTTATAAACGAACAGTTAGCGTTACTTGCAGGCATACCAGAAGAACAGATGGGATTAGGCCACGCGTTTGAAATGGACCCATGGCTTGAAAATGGCTTTCTATACGAACTTGCTCAAGCTCAGCTTTCAAGGGAACTTTTCCCAAAAGCACCACTTAAATACATGCCTCCAACACGGTTCATGACAGGTAACATATTTAGAGGACTTGTTCAAGATGCTATGTTTAACGTCGTTGGTATCTGGACCAAACAAGGAATACAATTACTCGGTATGATGACAGAGGCAATTCATACACCTTTCTTATCCGATAGATACATTGC
Organism: Fervidobacterium sp.; assembly: GCA_049970055.1. Taxonomy (GTDB): domain Bacteria; phylum Thermotogota; class Thermotogae; order Thermotogales; family Fervidobacteriaceae; genus Fervidobacterium. Next base: position 453,049 of record JBMFNR010000001.1, on the reverse strand, counting down.
AATAGAAACTGCAAAATATATATTCAACAACATGAAAAACTTAGGTGATGAGGTTATATTCAAACCTGATGGAATCATTCAAAGACGCGCAAGGGAAGTACTCGATCAGGCAATTGAGCTCCTTGAAAAGATGAGGGAAGATGGGTTATTTAAATCCCTTGAAAAGGGTGTATTTGCAAATACAAAGCGCCCACTTAAGGGAGGAAAAGGACTTGACGGTGTCTTTGAAAAAGGGCAGTACTATTATAATCCATTTGAAGAGAAAATGCTTAATAGAGAAGTATGATAAAAGTACACGAAGGGGGAAACAAAAATGAGTGGAGGACTTTATTCACTTGATAAAAAAGATTTCGACAAAACACTGAATTTGAAGGCCATAAAACCTTACGGGGATACGATAAATGATGGGAAAGTACAGGTAAGTTTCGCACTACCAGTACCTGATGGTGACGAAGCAGTCGAGGCAGCAAAGCAACTGATGAAAAAGATGGGATTAGACAATCCCATGATTGTTTATCACTACCAATTAACTCCCGGATTTACATTTTTCATAGGTTACGGAGAATGTGTTCATACCGTCGATTACACATCGATAAAAGTTCCAAAAGTTGAAGTTCACAAAATGTCAATGGAAGAGATAGACGAGTTTATCGAAAAAAACATTGGTAGGAAACTAGTTGTTGTAGGCGCCACAACAGGTACCGATGCACACACCGTTGGCCTTGATGCTATATTGAATATGAAAGGCTTTGCAGGGCACTACGGACTTGAAAGATACCGCATGTTTGAAGTTTACAACATGGGTAGTCAAGTACCAAACGAAGAATTCGTAGCGAAAGCCATCGAAGTAAAAGCCGATGCGCTCCTTGTTTCACAAACAGTCACACAAAAGAATGTTCATATAAAAAATTTGACGCATCTGATAGAATTACTTGAAGCGGAAGGTATAAGGAAAGATGTTATTGTCGTAGTTGGTGGTCCAAGGATAACTCATGAGCTTGCCAAAGAACTTGGTTTTGATGCAGGTTTTGGTCCAGGCACATTCGCAGAGGACGTAGGTGCATTTATAGTCCAAGAATGGATCAGGAGGCACAAAAAGTAAAAAATAAAATAAAAATCCCCCTTTCGGGGGATTTCGGAATTTATTTCCAGCTATTTGTTGATATTACCACCATTTTTGCAAGCTAAATGTCAATGTAAGATCTCCTCCAGCTGTAGCAGTTACTTCCTGCATTCCGTTTGATTGTACTCTTGTTACATCAGTATCTTTACCTGAATAGGTTATCGTGACATTGTACACACCAGGGTTAGTACCGTCTGCCGCGACTGGTGGTATAGAGAAGTTTTGAGGGGCACTACTGAGATAGCCCTTGGTAACTAAATCGTTCAAAGTAAATGCGTTTGTGTTTTTTTCTGTGTTCCAGTAATTTTCCACAGCTGCTTTAATGTTTCTAAAGTTCTGTGCTACTTGAGAAGCTTTTGCTTCCTTCAACGCGTTGAGTGCAAGTGGTGTTGCAACAGCCATAAGCGCTGCAATAACTGCCAAAACAATGAGTAACTCAACCAATGTAAAACCTTTTTTCATACATCCAAACCTCCTTTTTTAGAGTGTGCAATTTTTTATTACACATTTTTATTATACCATATGTATTTTCAATTACGTTCTAATAAAATGTATCCCGCAATTTTTTTGAGATGAAATACAAAAAGACAAGTTTGAAATGCATTAAATTAAGATTCATTTGTTCATCTCTTCGATCTTCATTTTTATGATTAGCTTTTCGTTTTCATTAACAATCTGAGCGTTTTTTAAACCTTTCGAGGCAACCAATGCCTCGTTTATTTCGTCATAAGGCGTTGTAACAACTAACATCAGTGGCTTACTACTGTTTATCTGTCCTTCAAAGGATATCACGTAATCATTACTGAATCTGGTATTCAGATACCCTTTACGGTATAGTTCGCTTGTACTCTCAGGAAGCCTTCTCTCGTCTAAGTAGTAGTATTCAACGGCATGTTTAATAGCCAAGACGTTCTGCGCAACGTTTGTTGCACGTGCATCAAGGACTATTTTTCCAGCAGCTGGGGCTATTATTACGATTAATAATGCGATTACCGCGAGGACTATTAGAATCTCAACTATCGTAAAGCCGTCTTTTTGATTTAAAGTGTCTGGTATAATTAACACCTTCTTTCAAATTTGTCTTTAAATGTTATTTTAATATCTTTGGTAGGGAATTTACCATAGAAATGTTAAGAGGTTTAAATTCACACATGAATTACATATTTTTGAAGTTGAAAAACAAAAAGCCGTGCGTAAGTGCACGGCTTTTTGTTTTTACTTGTTTGTTTTTATTTATTACTATTATTCACCTATTTGCATTCTGACAAACCTTGAAACTTGTATGTTCTCGCCTATCTTGGCAATGGCTTGCTGAATCATTTCTTTTATCGTTACGTTTTGATCAAGTGCGAATTTTTGCTCGAGCAAGCAGTTGTCTTGATAGAAGCTTTCAAGTTTTCCCTCTATTATCTTTTCGATGACCTGTGCTGGTTTTCCAGAATCTTTGAGTTGCTCTCTGTAGATTTCTTTTTCTTTTTCGATAACATCAACTGGTATTTCTTCTCTTGAAATCCATCTTGGCGACATCGCAGCAATATGCATCGCTATTTTGTTACCAAGTTCTTTAAAATCATCTGTTCTTGCAACAAAGTCTGTTTCACAGTTGAGTTCGAGAAGCACGCCGATTTTTCCATTGTGGTGAACATAAGAGATTATTAGTCCTTCTTTTGTTTCCCTTCCAGCTTTCTTAGCAGCTTTTGCAAGTCCTTTTTTTCTCAATATTTCTATAGCTTTCTCAAAGTCTCCGTTTGCTTCCATAAGTGCATTTTTGCAGTCAAGCATTCCAGCGCCTGTTCTTTCTCTGAGCTCTTTTACCATTTGTGCACTGATTTCCATGATCCATACCTCCTTGTAGGTTTTGTATAGTCTTTTATATTTTGATTTCTCTCCATTCTGTGTCAAGTACCAAGATATAATTGTAACCTAATTCTTTGAGTATTTCAATACCTCTTTCTATTCCTCTGCCTATGTCTTCTAAACTATGAGCATCGGAACCTATTGTTATGTTCCTTCCTCCAAGTGATTTGTAAAGTTTTAATATTTCAATCGAAGGGTTAGGTTCACCGTAAATTTGGACTGATGCAGTGTTTACTTCCAGCATTTTTCCATTTTTAATTAGTGTGTTCAAAATTTCGGTTATTATGTCGAATAGTTCGACTGAAAATGAAGCATTGTTTTTTTGGTATCTTCTTGGAAAGTCTAAATGGGCTAGCGCGTGGTAGCCATCAAATTGGTTCATTATCTTTAATAGTCTTTCCAAGTAATTTTTGTAACTTTGTTGAGTTATTGGATCTTCCACGAAGTGGTGCGAAAGAAGTACATAATCGAATTTACTTGTGTCCACATTCAATGGTTTAATACCATCCCAGCCAAGTTCGACACCAACAGGCAGTGAGTACCTTTGCATTTCGTTTCTGTATTTTTCGATGTCTAAAACATTTGCATGCTCATCAGCAATTTCATAGTGGTCCGTTATTATTATCCGCTCAATACCTTTCTCTCTGGCTGTTTCAACAATTTCTTCGACAGATGCTTCGGAATCTGGAGAATAATGACTGTGCATATGGTAGTCTGCTATTATTTTTTTCCTCACTGGTTAACCTCCTCTATTGCTCTTATTAGTCCTAAGAATATCGGATGCGGTGAGCCAACCTTGCTTTTGTATTCAGGATGGAACTGCACACCCACGAAAAATGGATGGTTGTCAAGTTCTATCGCTTCTAAGAATTCAGATTCACCTGCGATAACAAATTTGTATCCATCTTCCCCCGGTCTTTTGAACATATCACGGTAATTTTCCGTATCGACTTCGTACCTGTGTCTATGACGTTCGTATACTACCTCTTCTTTGTATATATTGTAAAGTTTAGTATCTATGAGAACCTTCATCTTCTGGGCACCAAGCCTCATAGTTCCACCAAGATTCATGACTTTCTTTTGATTTTCCATCATGTTTACAACAGGGTAAGGCGTATTTTCGTCAAACTCTGTAGAATTTGCTCCTTTAAAACCAAGTACATTTCTTGCAAATTCGATAGCCATAAGTTGCATTCCCAAACATATCCCTAATATCGGTTTGTTGTTTTCCCTTGCGTATTTTATAGCTTTTATCTTCCCTTCTATCCCTCGTCGTCCAAAACCACCAGGTATTATCAACGCATCGTAGCTCGAAAGCTTTTGTGCAACCGCATCGTCATCAAGTTCTTCAAGTTCTTGCGCATCAACAACAACTGGTTTTTGTACACCAGCAAGAAAAATCGATTCAATGATACTTTTGTACGCATCGTCTGTACCAAGGTATTTACCAATAAGTGCAATTCTGTAAGGCTTGAAAGATTTTGGGTAAAACCAATTCAACTTCTTGTCTTCAATTTCTATTCCAAGTTTCTTCGCAACAATTTTGTGTATTTGTGCTTCGTACAGTGTTTCTGGTATTTGATACACATTTCCAACATCTGGAAGATTGATAACCATGTCTCGAGGCACACCGCTAAATAGTGCTATTTTGTACAAGCTTTGACTGTCGATTGGGAGCTCGCTTCTTACAACAATCATATCCGGTTGAATTCCTATTTTTCTCAAAAGCTGAACCGATTGTTGCGTTGGTTTTGTTTTAAACTCGTTGGTAACTCTTAGATACGGTACATACGTTACGTGAATGAAAAGAAAATCATTTCTGCTTTTTTCGAAAGCTAATTCTCTAACTGCTTCCAAAAATACTTCACCCTCTATATCTCCAACGGTTCCACCTATTTCTATCGATAGTACTTTCCCTGACATTGTTGTTATTCGCTCTTTGATTTCCGATGTAACGTGCGGAACTACTTGCACAGTTGAACCCAGATACTTTCCTTCACGTTCTCTTTGAATTATGGTAGAATATATCTGACCAGCTGTTACGTTATTTCGTCGCGACATGCTTACACCCAAAAACCGTTCGTAGTGTCCAAGATCAAGATCGGCTTCGTAACCATCGTCGGTAACAAAGACTTCGCCATGTTGGTTTGGATTCATTGTACCAGCATCCACGTTTAAATACGGGTCAATTTTTAATACATTTATGTCAACTCCTACTTCCTTAAGCACTCGGGCTAGTGAAGCAGAGAATATTCCTTTTCCGATCCCACTTAAAACACCACCTGTCACAACAATATACTTCTCAGGCATGTTGGCACCTCCACTTTTGAGAAATACAACAAAAATACAAAAGTAGTTTATAGTTATTCTCGCGAAAAATCAAGCAATATCTTATGAAGATAAAGTTAATTTTTGTACAGGAGGTAGAATATGCTTTCGATAGAAATGCTTGACAACATACCTCATAAACCTGGAGTTTATATTTTTAAAAAAGGACAAGATTTTATATATATCGGAAAAGCAAAAGACTTACGAAAACGTCTGACATCACATTTTAAAGCTAAAGAAGGGAAAAGCAAGTTAATTGTGGAAGAGGCCGACGACATTCAGGTTGTTTTACTTGAAAATGAAAAAGAAGCTCTTATATTGGAAGCTAATATGATATTTGAATACAAACCAAAGTACAACGCCTTATTGAAAGATACGCAAGTGTATCCTTACATACGAATTAGCAACGATGAAGTACCTTACGTTGAAATAGTGAGAAGCCGAAAAGGAACTGGGCTCTTCTACGGTCCTTTCACGAATGTCCACTTTACACGCCAGCTTTTTGAAGTATTGAGGAAAGTGTACAAATTCAGAACTTGCAAAAAGAATATATCGAATTTAAAAAAGCCTTGTATGGATTACCACCTTGGACTCTGTTTAGGTATTTGTGTGAGACAAGAGAGCATCAAAGAGTATAATGAAAGAATTGACAATCTCAAGAGTGTGCTAAAAGGCGATTTTTCACAGGTTATATCGTACGTGAAGTCGAAAATGGAAAAACATGCGAATTTGTTAGATTTTGAAAATGCAGCAAAGTATAGAGACATTTTGCTTAATTTCAATAAAGTCATAGAAACACAAGGTGTTGTTCTTACAGAGTCCGTCAATCTCGATGTACTTGTTGGAAAACATAATACCTACTTGGTCTTTAAAATTCGTTCCGGATACTTAATTTCAAAGCTAGTTTACGAATACGATGGTACAATCGAAGAATTTGTCGAGTTATTTTACATTAGAAATAACATAGACATACCCGAAAAAATTATTGTTGAAAGGTTAACCAAAGAACTGAAAGAGTTTGAAAAGATAATGAATATTCAGATAACTCAAGCAAGTTCAGATGTTGAAAAGCGGCTTTTGAATAAGGCCATAGACAATCTAAACTATGAAATCGGACTGATCGTATCAAACAAAAATACTCTTAAACAGATGAAAGAATTACTCGGCTTATCTAAGCTACCGAATCGTATAGAAGGAATAGATATTTCTCACATGGCTGGAAAAAGTACGACAGCGTCACTCATAGTCTTTGAAAATGGTGATGTTAAAAAGGATGAGTACAGAAGGTATAAACTGGGTGATATATTGGACGATTTTGAGAGTATCAGAAAAGTAATAAAGAGACGTTACACAAAACATGAACTTCCAGACTTGATTTTCGTAGATGGTGGAATTGGACAAGTAAATGCTGTGTACGAAGCACTAAGTGAGATAGGTAAAAGTTGTGACGTTGTTGGTCTTGCAAAGAAAGAAGAGATAATTGTAACAAAGCATGGCGAAATCAAACTTCCATGTGAACATCCAGTTTTGAGACTGCTAGTTCGGATAAGAGATGAAACGCACCGTGTAGCTAATGAGTTTACAAGAAAAATTTCAACGAAGAGGTCTCTCAGGAGTTTTTTGGACGAAATTAAATGGATAGGACCGAAGCGTAAGAGATTACTACTGGAACGTTACACTTCTGTTGAGGAAATTTTGTCTGTGTCAAGAGTGGAAATCGAACAATTAATTGGAAAGAGGGCCGCTGAAAGTTTGTTAAGTGAACTATATAACCTCAGAAACTCTTAAATTACTGTTAAGTTAGTTGATAATCTGTACAAGAGTGTTATAATTTCTTTTAGGTACACTGGGTTTGTCGCTGGGCTTCGATAATAATTACAATTATTTTTTTGACACTATTTCAGGAGGTGGCGGTAGTTGACAACGTTTATTATCAGGAGGTTACTCTTGTTACCACTGATAGTCTTGGGTGTTTCACTCATCATATTCAGTTTGTTCCAGATCTTAGGACCAGATAAACTTTTGGCCTCGTATGTCAACCCGAACGTCTTTGATAAACTAACAAACGAAGAACTTGATGCTTTGAAGGAAAAGTACGGTTTGAACAAACCGTTTGTGGAAAGATACGGACTATGGCTTTGGAATGCACTCAAAGGTGATCTTGGTTGGTCACAGGTCGGTAAGGAACCTGTTTTGAAAGCTATATGGAGTAGGTTCCCATACACGCTTGAACTTGCACTGTATGCACTCTTTCCAGTTGTTGGTGTTGGCATTTGGCTTGGTGTGGCTGCAGCCGTAAATAGAGATAAGTTTTTAGACCATTTTATAAGGATCATAGCTATTATCGGTTGGTCATTCCCTGATTTCGTCTTTGGACTCCTTGTTTTGATGGTCTTTTATTCAGTGCTTGGTTGGTTCCCACCGGGAACACTCTCACAGTGGGCTGAAGAGGTTGTTAAGTCCCAATCGTTCATGAAGGTAACCCACTTATTAACTATCGATGCGCTTATAAATGGTAGACTGGATGTTTTCTGGGATGCACTCAGACATATCATAGGTCCTGTCTTGACACTTTCTTTCCTTTGGTGGGCGTACTTACTGAGAATCACAAGGTCGAGTATGCTTGAAGTTCTCTCAAAAGAATATGTGAGAACTGCTCGTGCAAAAGGTGTTCCAGAGAAAGATGTTATTCATATGCATGCAAAGAAGAATGCAATGATTCCAGTAGTTACCGTTGCTGGGGCGATGGTTATAGGTTTGCTCTCAGGTACTGTTATCATAGAGGTTATTTTCAACAGAACAGGTATCGGTAGATTGGCAGCTGATGCCGCAGTTTCTCTTGATTATGCAACAGTTTTGGGCACTACACTTTTCTACTCAACGTTGCTTGTAGTTGGTAACCTCATTATTGATATTCTATACGCAGTATTTGATCCACGCGTCAGACTCGGTTAAGGAGGTGCCAGATGATGAGCGAAGGTAAAAAGCAAAATACAGAATTTAAACGTATAATGCGAAAAATTCTTAGAAATCCATCAGCTGTATTGGGATTTGTTTTGTTAATATTTTTTGTGGTAATAGCGATAATTGCACCAGTGATAGCAAAACCAATAAACCCATTAATGCTAGATGAGAATGGCAATCCAATGAAACTTGATAATCCATATATAATGCCAGTCATCACTTGGAGTTCAGAACCAGTACCACCATCTGCTGAACATCCATTTGGTATGATTCAAGGTAGAGATATATTCTACGGTGTTGTCTGGGGTACGAGAACTGCTTTCTACATTGGTCTGACCGTTACGATTATATCGACAATATTCGGTATCATAATCGGTTCAATTGCAGGTTATTACGGCGGGTGGATAGACGAGATTTTGATGAGAATAACGGATGTTTTTATGTCCATTCCATTTTTACTTGCCGCCATGGTTCTGACAACGATTCTTGGAAATGGCCTTGACAAGGTTATGATCGCTATGACTGTTTTTGGATGGATGGGTGCAGCTAGGCTCATCAGGGCAAATATACTTCAAGTAAAAGAAGAACAGTTCGTTTTGGCAGCAAAAGCTCTTGGAGTTAAAGACTTTTTCATAATTGTTAGACACGTTTTGCCTAATACAATATTCCCTGTTTTAATTCAAGCCTCGATGCGTATGGGTTCATTGGTTATTACCGCCGCAGGCTTGTCATTCTTGGGTCTTGGTGCACCACTTGGATATGCTGATTGGGGTTCGATGTTGAACTATACAAGAAACTGGATACTCGGAACAACAGGTTCCGCGTTTACATATTGGTACGCCATATTTTATCCAGGTATGGCAATGGTTCTATTTGTTCTTGCTTGGAATCTTGTCGGTGATGCACTAAGAGATGTCTTTGACCCAAGGTTGAAGTAATGGAGGTGGACAAATTGGAGAAAAAGCCACTATTAACTGTTAGAAATTTGCGCACATATTTTTATACAGAAGATGGCGTTGTCAAAGCCGTCGATGGTGTTGATTTCGAAGTATACGAAGGAGAAACATTAGGTATCGTTGGTGAATCCGGTAGCGGTAAGAGCGTTACTTCTCTCACTATCCTTAGGCTTCTTGATCCAAAGGGTAAGATAGAAGAAGGTAGTGAGATAATATTTAACGGTAAGAATTTGCTTGAACTTACAGACGATGAGATGAGAAAAATCCGTGGTAACGAGATAGCGATGATATTCCAAGAGCCCATGGTTGCGCTAAACCCCGTTTTCACAATTGGTGAGCAGATTATGGAAGCAATATTACTCCACCAAGATGTTGATAAGAAAACTGCAAGACAGATGGCAATCGATATGCTTAGAAAAGTGGGAATTCCGGAACCTGAAAAACGTGTGGATGAGTATCCACATGAGCTTTCCGGTGGTATGAGACAAAGAGCCATGATAGCTATGGCTCTCTCTTGTAGGCCCAAACTACTTATTGCTGATGAACCAACAACCGCTCTTGATGTGACAATACAAGCTCAAATACTTGAACTTATGAAAGAACTCCAAAGAGAATACGGAATGGCTATAATACTTATAACACACGATGTTGGGGTTATAGCTGAAAATGCTGATAGAGTAGTTGTCATGTACGGTGGAAAAGTTATGGAAACTGCCGATGTCAAAACAATTTTCAAAAAACCAAAGCATCCATACACTTGGGGTCTACTGAACGCAATACCAAGGCTTGACGTGGAACAGGACAGACTGTACAGTATACCTGGAATGGTTCCAGACCCATTGCATTTCCCGCCAGGATGTAGATTCAGCAACAGATGTGAATTTAAGGAATCCAAATGTGAAATAGAAATGCCAGACCTCGTCCAAGTTGAGCCCGAACACTATTCAAGATGTTTCTTCTACAAGAAAGTTGAAAATGCACAGGAAATAATAAAGGCTGGTGAAGATGCATGAACGAAAATATCGTTCAAAACCAAGAACAGAAAAATACAAATAATTCAAAGAGAGAAGTATTGTTAAAGATAGATAATCTCGTTAAATACTTCCCAATAAGAGCAGGGATCTTTAAGCGAATTGTTGCCTGGGTAAAAGCTGTTGATGGTGTAAGTTTCGAAATTTACAAAGGTGAAACCGTTGGACTTGTTGGTGAATCAGGTTGTGGAAAGACAACGGTTGGAATGACCTTGCTTAGACTTTACGAGCCAACTTCAGGTAGGATCTTGGTCGGTGATGAGGATACCACGCATTATTTCCTACCCACATGGAAAGCTAGAAAATATATTGATAAGACTTATATCCAAAGATTTAACCAAAAAAATTTCAAACCACAGGATGATATCGATGTTAAATACTACGAAATATTCAAAAAAAGTGGAGAAAAAGGTTTAATGGATTATCTCGTCGGCGATCTCGAAGAAAAACGTTTGAAATTTAGAAGAGATGTTCAAATTGTTTTCCAAGATCCATACAGCTCATTGGATCCGAGAATGAGAGTTAAGAACATCTTAGCCGAAGGTCCACTTGCGCATAAAATAATTACAAAATCAGACGCTATCCAAACAGTTGGGAAAGCACTTGAAGAAGTGGGAATACATCAAACGCATATGTACAGATTTCCACACGAATTCTCTGGAGGACAAAGGCAAAGAATAGGAATTGCAAGGGCACTTTTGATGAATCCAAAGCTCATCATTGCTGATGAAGCTGTTGCAGCTCTTGATGTCTCGATTCGTTCGCAAGTTATAAACCTTATGATGGACTTACAAAAGGAACACAATCTGACATACTTATTCATATCGCATGATTTGTCGCTAATTAAATACATCTCCAGTAGAGTTGTCGTTATGTATCTTGGTAAAGTTGTTGAAACTGCCAAAAAGAAGGATCTCTTTGACGAACCATTGCACCCTTACACGAAGGCACTTATGAGTGCAATACCTGTTCCAAATCCGGAGTTTAAAAAGCAAAGGATAATACTCCAAGGAGATGTTCCTAGTCCAGTTAATCCACCAAGTGGATGTCCTTTCCACCCAAGATGCCCTGTGGCGAAACCAATTTGTTCGAAAGAAAAACCCGAGTTAAGAGAGGTAAAACCAGATCATTCAGTTGCGTGTCATTTTCCAGGAAGCTTGTAATACTGTCAATAGAAAAACAAAAAAACAATCAGCCTTGGGAACAAGGCTGATTGTTTTTTTAATTTGACTAGCTTTTTTATGTGTAAATGTCTTTTCTATCGTAGTAATAAATTGAAAATACCAAAGTTGCAAAATACAATATAATAATGAATAAAAAGGCAGTTGAATTAAACTCATTGTGTTTTAGAAGGTCAGATGGATCAAACACACCGAATGGAGTGAATTTTTTTAGATAACCATATTTTTCATACACACGCCCTATCAGTGATAAAACATAAAAAAATCCGAGCGCAAAAAATGTTGCTGTATCTGAAGTGCTTCGCTTTCTCGAGAAAAGATAAACTCTATTGTTTTTCCATCTTCCTCTTTCACAAAGATCGAACTTGAAAGTCTCGTTAAATAAAATGTAGCAAAAAGGAAAATCCATATCTGTCCCTGCATTGCAAAAAAGTGTAAAATATTACCAAAATCTATCTGATCGACACCGGATATCTTTAAAAATGCCTTTGGTAAGAGTTGCACACTTGACCTGATGTGGGTCTCAGATATCCCAAAATGGTTCTCATTGTTGTAGTTTTTCCTGCACCATTTGGTCCAACAAATCCAACGATTTCACCTGAATTAACCTGGAAAGTAATCTTTTCAATCGCCAGTTTTCTTCCATAGTACTTTGTGAGGTTTTCAACTTCCAAAAGCTTTTCTTTTTCCTGCAAATTTATTCACTCCCTTTCGATTTATAAGTACTAAAAAACGGCGGGAAAAGAGTTTTCCCACCGTTTCCAACTTTGAAGAACTATAAAGTGTAATAAGTGTAATATTATTTATATTCTTCTGCCAAGTATTTCTTTATATCCGCATCTGCTTTTTTGATCGCCGTTTCCATATCAACTTTTCCATTGATAAAGTCGTTAAACATTGTACTCACAACGTTTCTGATCTCTGTCCAAACGCCCAGTTGTGGATCCATCTTAGCATTGTCAATTTGCTGAAGCGGTATTTCAAGGAGAGGATCAGCTTTTGCTGCTTGTTTCCAAATGGTTGTTTGAAGAGCTGCCTTTCTCACAGGTAAGTATCCTGTGTTAACTGCCCAATATGCTGTTACTTCTGGTGAGATTAGGTATTTCATAAATTCCCATGCAGCTCTTTTTTCATCGTCCTTTGCCGTTGAGAACATGATTATATCAGTTCCTGCAAATGGTACATTCCTTGTTTTCCAAACGGGAACTGGAGCCCATGCCCACTGGAATTTTCCCTTCGACGACTGTTCAACATATGTTCTACCCGCAATCGTGTCGATATACATCAAAACCGTTCCCTGACCGAATATGTCGTTGAGATAGCCACCTTGTGCGAATGCTACTTTGTCATCGAGCAGTTTTTTAAAGAATGAAAGAACTTCTCTTGTTTCTGCAGAATCTATCGCTGACACGAACTTTCCTGTCTTTGGATCTTTTTTAACGATTTCTCCACCACGCATCATGAGGAAAATTTGGAATGTATCAACCGTTGTTCTAAACGCAAAGCCGTATACATCTGGCTTTCCGTCTTTATTTTTGTCTTTTGTGAGAGCTTTAGAAGCATAAAGAAGTTCATTAATTGATTTTGGTGCGCTGATACCACCTGCCGAAAGTGCTGTAGCATTATAGTAAAGTATATACAAACTCTTGTTGAAAGGTACCGCGTAGACTGTGTTATTCCACGTACAGTTGTCCCTGAACGCTTTAAAAACATCCTCCCATTCCGCTTTTGTTATACCTATCTTTGGATCGTTCATATACTTGTTTAGTGGTTCCACGATATTGCTTTCCAAAAGCTTCGCCGTCCAGTTCGAGTAAGCCTGAGAAATCGTTGGAAGCTGACCTGCTTGTGCGCCAGCAAGAAGTTTCTGTAGCAAAGCGTTATAGTTCCCTATGTAAACTGCTTCGACAACTATGTCCGGGTGTGTTTCGTTAAAAGACTTCACAACCTGGTTGAGCGTTTCACCCTGCGCACCACCCATAGCATGCCAGAAAACTACTTTTGTTGCACCAAAAAATGTCACCGATAGTACAAGTAGGACTATCAATAAAAGTTTTTTCATACGTTCACCTCCATAATATTTAAAAAATTGTGGAATAATTTGTCTCATTAACCACATCGTACTAGCATAATATTTTACCACAACTTTTTTAGATTGTTATTAACGATTTTAAAGATCTAACTTCAATGAGTGGACAGGGCCACCATTTTTTTGCGCTATTTCATTTAGTTCTCGCAAGATTTCTTCTTTTTCCAAGCCCATACGCTCTAATTCCTCACCAACAGTTCCCCATTTTACATCGCCACAAACAATGACCTTTATCCCCTTTTCAAGTAGTGGCTGTATCAAGTACGGATAGTGCTCGGCAATCTCTTCAAAAGAAGTACTTTCGGTTATATACACTCTGTCCATAAAAACGAAAACCTCCTTTCTTTTATTACTTTCATTTATTCATAGCTATGACTAAAGGTATTATAGAAAGTAGATTTGCTTGCCTTAAAGTTTTAATGGCTTCTCTCATCGTATTACCGGTTGTGTAAACATCGTCGATAAGCAAGATCGTTTTATTTTGCAAGTCTACTCCATTAATTATCTCAAATTTTCCTCTTACAGCTTCTTCTCTATTTTGCGATAGTAATTGGTCGGTATCTCTAACTGCTTGTAAAGTGTTGATAAGTCTTATATTTGCTAACTTTGATAACTCCTTTGAAATTATGTACATGTGGTCGTAACCTCTTTTTTTTCTGGCACTTCGGGTAGCGGGTATATATGTAATGTAATCGAACTTCAATGAATGGGTTTTGATCGTTTTAAAGAGCATATAAGAAAATTCACTGCGCAAAGAATCGTGGTTATGGAATTTATAAGCCAATATGAAATCCCTTAATTTGTCCTTATAAAGGCCAAAATAGTAGATCTCTAAATCATGGTGCTTAAAGCTTGCAAGTGATGGTGGGGTATTAACAAACTCGATGCAATGCTTACATAATCTACGACCGTAACTTTGATTGCCACACACTATGCATTGCGTATTGGTTAATAAATTAAGGAAATTACTACCTATCGATTTTAATGCTTTAATCGACTCAAATTTTGACAATCTCATATTCTTTCGTCTTTGGATCAAGTATCACTGCCGTTGCTCTTCCCGTTAGGTAACCACAAGATTCTCCAGGGTTAATGACAAGTGTTTTGCCTTCCTGGTATGTATCCAAACGATGTGTGTGGCCGTAAAATACAAAGTCGTAAAGCTGAGATTTAACAGCCGGGAGAAGTGCGTAAGGCTCGTGCATCATGAATATCCTAAAGCTATCCACTTGAACATCGTACGGTCCATTGTGAAGTTTGGATTGAAATTTTTGAATTAAGAATAATCTTTCACCATCGTTGTTTCCAAAAATCCCCAGAAATTCTACACCATTGTCTAGAAAATATGGTGCTAAAAACGGTGAAACGATATCTCCAAGGTGAAAGATCCATTTGACTTTTCTATTTTTCGCAATTTCCATGAATTTTTCTACATTTGGAATATTGTCATGTGAATCACTAATTATAAGCCAAAGGTTCTCATGAGACATGTCTATCACCTCTTTCAGTCCTTTTAAGATATTTCACTTTTTTATTGTTGTTCATTGTCATTTTTTTGCTTCTGCTTGAGCTATATTCACTTCTTCTCTGATTTTCGCAAACCTCCATATAAGTGCAGTCCCCAGAAAGATTATCAAGTAGTAGGTTACAATCCTGTACACCAAAATACCAACCATCGCAGACTTAGTATCGTAGATATGGGAAAAAACGAGTTGATAAAAACCTTCGATACCACCACTTGAGCCTGGGGTTGGCACGTAATAAACCAAAGTATTGAGCATCATAAGTATCCCCCACATGTTTGCCAAAGGTAAATGCACTGAAGTTACAGCTTCTATAGAAGTTTTTAAAATCAGTGGTGTAAGAATCGATGCGAGAGAACCTAAACCCCAGTCAATTACAAGTGACCAATAATTTTTCAAAAACAGAGTTTTAGTTGATTCTCCCATTTTTTGAATCCACTTTACTACCGATTCTTCTTTCTCCTTTACCTTTTCAGATTTTATGATCTTACCAAAGAATTTAACAATTCCAAAAAGAATTTTTTGATTTGTGAAAGCCATAAAACCTGCTACACTGATACCTACCGTAACTAAAAATCCAATCAAAACAATGCCGAGACCGATAGTACCTTGAAGCGTCGAGATGACTTGATTAATTAAAAGAAGGTCAACCGTAAAAACAACCATTATTCCAACGAACATTCGTGTTATCGCTATGTTTGTTGCATCGTAAGTTGGTATTCCAATTTTCGAAAGATGATAAATTTGGAATGGCTGTCCCCCTATGGACATAGGAGTTACATAGGAAAAATATATGTTAAAAAACACATTCTCCAAAGCTTGTAGAAAAGTGATTTTATATCCCATACTTCTAACTACTATCACTAGCCGAACTGCGTGCAATAAATAATCAACAAACACAAAGAACAAAAGAAGTGGAATTACCCTTATTGGATAAGAAAGTAGTGCTGTGTAGGGGTTTTGCTTTGCAAAAAATAGACCAACGATATTGACAATTGACAATCCTATAACGACTGCTAAGATAATGTTGATGATAATTTTTCTGAGGTTCAGAAAGATCTCCTCCCTTTTCTTAGTTTACCTATTATTTATCTTGACTCAGTATTTGTTTTGCCACATTTACATCTTCAATGGTCGTTATTTTAAAATTCGCCTTTGTACCGTTTACGTAGTAAACATCGTAACCGCAGGCTAAAACTATTGAAGCATCGTCGGAAAACTTATCTAACGCGTCTTTCGCTCGCTCCATAGCATCTTTTATTATACCATACTTAAATGTCTGAGGTGTTTGGTGCAAATATACTTTGCTTCTTGGAATGATTTCTTGGATTTTTAATCCATCTTCGGAGAGGCTAATCGTATCAATGGAGTTCATTGCCGTGACGGCTGCACCAAACTTTTCACATTTCTCAATGTTTTCAACAACAAGCTCTTTCGATACCAGTGGTCTTACACCATCATGGATCAACACAATATCGTCATCCTTAGCGATGTTATTTAAAAACAATACCGCATTCCAAATAGAATATTCTCTAGCATTTCCACCTGGAATTATATGTATGTTATGTCTTATGTGCCTTATAAGTGATTCTACTTCACTTATGTATTCTTTCGGCGATACGACAATAAAAGAGTTAAAGATATCGAAAGAAACAAATTTTTCTACGACATATTCTAATATGGTTTTCCCATGTACCAAAGGATAGAATTGCTTTGGTTTTTCCCACCCAAATCGATTACCAATGCCTCCAAAGGCTAAAACAGCGTATCTTTTTGCTTCCATTTCTCTTCAATCCTTACCCCTTTCTCTCTTAACATATTCAAAAACTCTTCCTCTGAGGTCATTCTAACGCCAAATTTTTTCGCTTTTTCAAGCTTACTTCCTGGATTTTCTCCTACAATTAAGTAATCAGTTTTTTTAGTTAAGCTGTCTGTAAAATGCCCACCTAGAATTTCAATAAACCTCTTAATTTCCTCTCTTGAAAAATTTTTCAATGTACCTGTTACGCAAAAGGTTAATCCATCAAGTATATTAGATTTTACTTCTTCTCGGCTCCCGAGATTTACTCCAGCTCTCTTAAGTTTATCAATAATTTCCTTAGTCTTAGGATTTCTAAAATATTCAACAATGCTTTCCGCGATATCTTTGCCGATTCCTTCAATTAGCATAAGTTCATCTATTGTTGCATTAGACAATTCATTGATATTTTTATATTTTTTAGCAAGTACCTTAGCAGTTTTCTCACCTACACCTGGTATTCCAAGTCCCACAATCAATCTGTCAAACGGTGTTTGTTTGGCTTTTTCTACTTGGTTAAGTATGTTAGAAATCATCTTTTGACCAAGACCACTTATTTGGGCTAAATCAAATATATTTAGGTAAAATATGTCTGCGATATCTTTAACTAGTCCTCCATCAACAAGCTTTGAGATTATCTTTGGCCCAAGGCCCTGAAGATCTAGGGCCTGACGAGAGGCAAAAACTTCAAGATGCCTTTTCAATTTGGCAGGGCAATGTGGATTTAAGCATTTGTATGCAACGTATTCACCAGACTCTTTACCCACAGGTCCTCCACAAACAGGGCAATTGTCGGGAGGCGTTACCACAATTTCGTCTCCATCGCGCAGTTCTTTAACAACATAAGAAATCTGTGGAATTATACCTCCAGCTTTTTCGACGAAAACATAATCGCCCACTCTTATATCGTTTTCTTGTATGTAATCAAAATTATGCAATGATGCCCTCTTGACGACGCTACCTTCAAGTTCGACTGGATCGAATTCAGCAACGGGGGTTATGACTCCCGTTCTACCAACTTGAAATGCTATATTTACTATCTTTGTTCTCACCTGTTGCGCGGGAAATTTAAAGGCAATCGCCCAACGTGGAGATTTTGCAGTCCAGCCAAGTTCGTTCTGCTTTTCAAAATCATTTACTTTAACCACAATACCATCAATCCAGTATTCCAAATACTTTCTTTTGTTTGTCCATTCTTTCCAATATTCGATAACTTCTTCAATATTGTCGCACAATTTACTTTCTGAATTCACTTTGAAGTGTAATTTTCTGAGAAATTCCAAAGATTCCCACTGGCTTTTTAGACCGTACTGCTGAGGTTTTACGATATAATACATGAATGAATCTAATTTCCTTTGAGCAACTTCGGAGGGATTAAGAAGATGTAGAGTACCTGCCGTAGCGTTCCTCGGATTTGCAAATGGTTGCAAGCCTTCCTCTTCCCTTTGTTCATTTAGTTCTTCAAAATACTGCACAGGCATGAATATTTCACCACGTACTTCAATTGTCAACGGTTCGGGTAATCGTAAAGGAATAGATTTTATCGTTTTCACATTCGCCGTTACATCGTCCCCTTTAAGTCCATCCCCTCTTGTTATTGCTTTCACTAATAAACCATCTTCGTACCGTAACGCAATAGAAACTCCATCTATTTTCAATTCTACTACGTACTGAACATCTCCTACGCTTTTTCTAATTCGCTCGTTAAAGTCCATTATCTCTATTTCGTTGTAGGTATTGTCTAAACTAAGCATAGGCTCGCTATGCTCAACAGTTTCAAACCCTTCAATTAACTGTCCCCCAACCCTTTGAGTAGGTGAATCTGGTGTTTTCAATTCCGGGTATTTTTCCTCTAATTCAATCAATCTTTTCATTAATTTATCGTATTCTTCATCACTTATAACAGGTTGAGCAAGAACGTAATACCTGTAATTATGGTATTCGATTTCTTTTCTTAATTTTCCCACCTCTTCCCTTACCTTTTCCGGGACCATAATTCCCACCTCAAAGATGTAATTTTTTATTTTCTCTTATTTTTTTGTTTTCTTTCTTTAGAACTATTATTTTTGTTTCTAGATCTTTTCGAACTTCCCTTGCTCTTTTTGGATTTATTGCTTACTTTTTCAAGTACGTTTTCAACCTTTTCGACTTCATCAGGTGAAGCTTCGACAAAGTCTATCTCCATTCTGATTTTGTCCGCCTTGACCACTTTTGCGTACAGGGTATCTCCAATACGATAGATTTTTCCAGTGTGTTTACCAGTAAGTATGCTCTTTTGTTCATCGTAGAAGTAATAGTCGTCCAATGTGGAGATGTGTATGAGACCTGAGATGTATTTTTCTGGGATTTCCACAAATAGTCCGAATTTTGCAACAGAAATCACAACAACTTTGTATATCTCTCCTATGTGTCGAGAGATATAATCTATTTTCTTTAACGCTTCGTAATCCCATTCAGCCTCATCAGCAACTCGCTCTCTCTTACTACAATGCACAGAGGCTTTTTCAAGGTATCTCTCAAGGGACCTAATTTCCTTTTTCGAAAGCTTTCCACCGGTTTCAAGATACAACTTTAAAAGTCTGTGAACGATAAGATCGGGATATCTCCTTATAGGTGATGTGAAATGTGTATAAGCTTCCGATGCAAGTCCAAAATGTCCCACGTTACTCGGGGAGTAAATGGCACGCTTCATTGATCTAACAAGCAGTCTTTGAATGCTACTTCTTAGCGGGTGATCTTTTGTTTTTTCAAGTAATTCTTGCAAGATTTTTGGATGAATCTGCTGAGGCAATTTCATGTTTATACCGATGGCACTGAGGTAGTTTTTCAGTTGAAAGAGCGTATCAAAATCAGGTTCTTCGTGGATCCTGTAGATAAAAGGAATATCTGCGTTGTGAAATATTTCCGCAACTGTTTCGTTCGCTTTTATCATGAATTCTTCTATGATAACTTCTGACTCACCGCGTTTTCTGGGAATAATGTCTATTGCATGGCCTTTGTCGTCGAGAATAATTTTGATTTCATCACCTTCGATATCCAAAATTGCACCTCTACGTCTTCTATTTTCCCTGAGGATATCTTTCAATTCTTTCATCAGGTAAATATGTTCGGAAAGGTCCTTGAGCTTGGCTCCTTCAGGACTACCTTCCAAGAACGCATTTACATCGTCGTAGACAAGACGTCTGTAACTTTTTATCACACCCTTACCCACTTTGTAATTGACAACTTCACCTTTTTCATCAATTTCCATTAAAAGAGACATGACTAATCTATCTTCGCCTTGTACAAGACTGCACAAACCGTTGGAAAGCTTGAATGGTAACATAGGTATCACTCTATCTGCAAGGTAAATGCTTGTTGCTCTGTTGAATGCTTCTTTGTCTAATGCCGTGTTTGGTTTTACGTAATGGGAAACATCGGCTATGTGAACGCCAAGTAAGTAATTCCCATTTGGAAGCTTTTTGACTTGCACCGCATCATCGAAGTCTTTCGCATCAGCCCCATCTATCGTTACAATAATTTCATTTCTGAAATCCCATCTTCCCTCTAAGTCCTCGGGTAATACTTTATCCGGAAGTTTTGCAACTTCTTCCATCACTTCATCAGGAAATTGAACCGGAAGGTCATGTTTTACAACAACTGTTGGAAAATCTGTCGCTGGATCCTCGACTCTACCAAGTACTTCAACAACCCTTGCTTCAGGTGATCGTTTGATAGACGGATACTTTGTTATCTCAGCAACAATCTTCATCCCTGGTTTTGCACCATTTATTTCTTCTATTGGTACTTTGAACTCGTAAGGTAATTTTGGATCATCGGGTATTACGAATGCAAATTGCCCACGTGTTTCAAATACTCCAACAAACCTTTTTATGCCTCTTTCGAGTATTTTAACTACCCTGCCTTCAGGTAGCTCGTACCACTTTCCGATGACTTGTACCTGCACTTTATCTTTATGCATGGCTAAATTTGTTTTCTCGATAGGTATTGCTATTTCTTCTCCGCTGTCTGTTAAAACAAATGCGATATTACCACTTCTTGTAAATTCAATTATACCGACTAAAAGATTACCCTTGGAAAGCTGATATCTTCCATCATCTGATTTGAAAATGTATCCGGAGTGCACTAGCTCATCAAGTTGCCTTTTTAAAAGTTCCTTCCCCTTTTGATCACTTACTCCAAAGAATCTGCATAATTCTTTGAAAGTCATGGGAGAATAGTCTGGTTGTTTAAATAACTTTCTTAATTCCGTTTTTTTTGGCATATAAATTCCTCCTCATTCAAGTTGGCAAACTCCATCACGTTCTTCAAAGTTTTGGTAATTTCAAGAAATGGACAATATACATACAAATCACATAGATTATTATACCATCAAAGTATTTTCAAATCAAAAATCTATTTTTTTGAATTACTGTGCCTTTGACCTTAGTAACCTGTGATGATAGATTAATGATAGACTAATGACAGGCTAATGGTAAACTAACACTTGAAATACAGGAAAACATCAGCATAGGAAGGGGAGAGTGTGTGTGGAAAGGAAACCTTTATTTTCTTTAGAATCTTTCGTTTTTCTGGTTTTTGTCATTTTGTTTTTCTGGATTTTTATTGGAACGATGGGAAGTGCCAATTTTTTCAAAACATTGATGGCTACCGCACACGATTTGCTTTTGAATACTGTGTTTTTCATCATGGCAGTAGCGGTTTTAACTGGTGCGTTCGCCTCACTTTTGAATGAATTTGGAATAGTTCACTGGATACATCTAGTTCTTGATAAGTTGATGAAACCACTTTACAACCTCCCAGGAATTGCGGCAATTGGTATTCTTTCAACATATTTTTCAGATAATCCAGCGATAATATCCTTGGCAAAAGATAAGTCTTTTATCTCGCACTTTGAAAAGTGGCAGGAGCCTTTGCTTTGTAACCTTGGAACGGCATTTGGAATGGGGATGATTGTATCCACGTTTTTCATAGCTCAGGGTGGAAGAGCAGGTGTTAATTTGGTACCCGCTGTTATTATTGGTAACATCGCAACAGTTATAGGTAGCATTGTGAGTGTGAGACTATTCTCTATTTGGACGAAAAAAAGGTTAGGGAATGTCCAGAAAGAGGTTGAGCACATGAATTTGAGATACCGGGAAATTAGGGAAGGCAATGCTTTTGAAAGATTTCTTGAAGCTATACTCGATGGTGGAAAAATGGGTGTTGACATTGGTATTAGTATCATACCAGGTGTACTTGTAATCAGCACTTTGGTAATGATGCTCACATTTGGTCCAAAGGATCTTACTACTGGATACCAAGGCCTTCCATACGAAGGAATTGCACTTTTTGACAAGATTGGAAAGTATTTGTTCTGGCCCTTGAAAATTTTGTTTGGGTTTGATTATCCACAACTTGTTGCATTCCCTATTACGTGTCTTGGTTCTACTGGAGCGGCACTTGCACTGGTACCAAAATTTATGGCTCACGGCCTTGTAAAACCAAGTGATATAGCGGTATTTACTGCAATAGGCATGACTTGGAGTGGGTATCTAAGTACACACGTTGGTATGATGGATGCGCTTGGTTATAGATACCTTACAAGCAAAGCTATCCTATCTCACACTATTGGGGGAATCGTAGCGGGCTTTAGTGCGAATTTTTTGTATAATCTTTTGCTTCGTTAATTTTACCAAAAGAAGGGAAAAACTGATGGTAAGTAATTTCCAAGTTTTCAAAACATCAGGCAAACTCGAAACAAATAGTTACTACCTTACCATCGACGGCGTTGATTACGTCGTTGATCCTGGTAAAGGTATAGGAATGTATTTGGACTCGAATAAAAAGTACAACGTCTTGATAACTCATGGACATTATGACCATATAGCTGGTATTTTGGAGCTGAATGTCGGAAAGATATTCATCTCTCCTGAGGATAGTGAAAACTTGAAAACCCCTTCGCTGAATTTGTCGCTTTTTTTCGATGAACTTTTCAGTGTAGATGTTGAGTGGTATAATATAGATGAGTACTTTACCACAATAGTGGCTCCAGGGCATACCCTTGGTTCCAGGATAATATTAATCGAGGGCCACATCTTCACAGGAGATGTAGTTTTTTCTAATACCATTGGGCGAGTCGATCTGTACTTGGACAAAGATCTTGCTATACGCATGCGCGAAGAAATGAAAAAAGTGATTAGAAATCTCAGAGAATATTTTAAAAATCTACCTCGTGAATCAAAAATTTGCCCAGGGCATGGTGAAATAGTGTCATTAAAAAGGCTATTTGAAATAAATCCTTTCTTCAAACTCTAGGAGGCAATCGTGGCAAAATTTGAGAAGACTGATATTTACAGTCAAGAGTACGTTGAGCGACTTAAAAATCTCGAGATCAAGCGAAAAGTGATATTAGATGTTTTAAGAGATTACAAAAAAGTAAATAAGCAAAAAATCCTGGTACTTGTAAGAAATTTCGAGCGACCGGAAAAGGAAGGATTGAATAAAATCAATCCTTTTGCTTTTTCTTTTCTACTTCATAGTTTGTTTAACATAAACGAAAGTATAGAGAACAAAATCGTAGAATTTGAAAAAAATAAGCTTTCAAGATACGTTTTATTCGAAATTCTTTTTTGGGTAAAACCTTCTTCTTTTCCTTTCCCAAGTGGCGAGGTAAAAAGTTACAAACAATTTTTAATCTCGCAGAGAAATAAGTTGAAAGAACATAAGTTGGAAAACTTCATGCAGCTTTACGCTTTGGAAAGTGCACAAAACGACACATTTATAAAAGACATCTTTGAAAAGATACTTTTGGTGAAACCGGAAACATTAGAAGAACATCTTTGGATAAAAGATTTCGCCCATTATTTAAGTCCTATCGAGAAAAATAAAGTAAAATCTAAGATACATCCTTATGTTTGGAAAGTACTTACTGCCGATGCTAGGACTATGCCTGTAATTATAGACGGAAATAATATATTGATGTCAAAACACCTTAGAGGACCTGAGAAAATTGATGTATTACTTGAGTACATATCTAAGCTCGATAAAGTTTACTTTCCTTTTTACATAGTTTTCGACGAAAATGCAAAGTACAAATTCCAAACAAGATATTTCAACTACAAAAAAACTTATTACCACTCACCAGCCGATGAACTGATAATATCGCTTGCTAAGGGGTACAACGGAGTCGTTTGTTCTATGGATAGATTCAAAGATTACAACATAGAAGTTAAAAACATCTGGTACGAGCTCAACATTTAGTGAAATTTAAGGAAAAATTTGAGGAGGGAAATTCAATTTGTTAATACTTGCATCATCTTCTCCAAGAAGAGTCGAACTGTTAAGAAAGTTAAATCTGGAATTTATTACCGTACCTCCAAACATAAGCGAAGAAGTAAAATGCAAGAAACCAGAGAAACTAGTTGTCAAGTTAGCGATAATGAAAGCCAACACTATAAATCATAGAGAAAATGATATAATAATAGCAGCTGATACAGTTGTTTGGTTCTGTGGAAGGGTTATGACTAAACCAAAAGATGAAAAAGATGCTAAAATGATGCTGAGAGAACTTTCTGGAAAGTGGCACAAGGTGTTTACAGGTGTATGTCTTAAAATAGGAAATGAAGAAATAACTTTTTACGAAATGACGAAGGTAAAATTTAGAAAGTTAAAAGAAAGTGAAATAGACTACTATGTGTCTACAGGGGAACCACTAGATAAAGCTGGGGCGTATGGTATACAAGGTTTAGGTGGTGTATTTGTTGAAAAGATTATCGGAGATTACACAAACGTCGTGGGATTACCAATTCCCAGGCTGTGGGGGATTTTATTTGATAGGGGGTTAGTCGGAAAAAATGAGTTTAAACAACGGTCCGAGGGAAAAATTGCTGATAGATGGTAGTGAATCTTTAACTACCGATGAGTTGATAGCTATTCTACTGAGAACAGGGACAAAGGCCAAAGACGTTTTAAAAGTTTCCAAAGAACTGTTCGAGCTTTTTGACAATAGTCTTTACAAAATGTCAAGGGCTACACTAGAAGATTTCAGAAAAGTCAAAGGACTTGGTGATGTGAAAATCGTCACTTTGCTCGCAGCACTTGAGCTTGCCAAAAGGTTGGTAAAAGAGGAAACAATTAACAATGATCCTGTTTTGAACTCACCGCAGAGTGTTTTTCAGTACTGCATAGATATGCAAGCTTTTCCCCAGGAAGTGGTGAGAGTTATCTTTTTGGATTCAAGATTAAAAGTCATTGGAAGTAAGGATATCTCGCGAGGTACACTAAATTCGTCGATAGCTCATCCAAGGGATATCTTGCGCGAGGCCCTCATTAGAAATTCTTCTGGCATTATAATTGCTCATAACCATCCATCTGGCGATCCGACACCAAGTAAAGATGATATAGATATCACAAAACGCATAAAGAAAGCGGGAGAGCTACTAGGAATAGTGCTATTTGATCATGTAATAATTGGAAGAACATACAATAGTTTGAGGCAAAATTTTAAGGAAATAGGGTGGGAGAATGTTTGATAATGACGAAAAAGATAAGCTGGAAAAAATATTAAGACTGAAGAAGGAACTTGAGGAAGACTTAAAAAAGAAAGGACTTCTCAAAGAAAAGCCGAAGGAAACTAAGGAATCAAAGTATGACGAAGAAACCGTAAAGCGTTTGAAAGAATCTATGGTGTCAACAGCACATATTTCAGAGGACGAAAGTCTTACCTTTTTCGATATCAATGCTAATGATTATGATGCAAGCATTGATACTATCTCAAAAACTCTGACTATATTCGCCCAAAGAACTAAGAACATTAACTACAAGTTTATATTTGAAGGTTTGATAAGTCTTCTGAAAGCCGATTTTAAAAGAGCAGTAAATTTGTTTGAGCAAGCCAAGGGAATCGAATCAATTTACAACAAGCTTTTAGCTCAGCTGTACATGGGGCAAGACATAACGCAAGATGCAATAAATTTTTTGAAAAGCTACCCAGAATCAACGTATCCATTGATACTCTTACTTGAGAAAGAGTTAATTCGAGGTAGCGCAGAAAATTTGCAAAAAATAATCGCTCTAGTCTCAAAAAAGTCTGAATTTTGGAATCTTATTTACAATTTATTTATCGATAGTGCTACTGAAGAGAATGTATCAAAAGCCATTAGAGAAAACAAATTCGCGCCTTTGATAGTTTTACTGAACGCGTATTTAGATTACACAAAAGATATCCCGATTCAAAATAACGTTTGTTTAAATGTACATAGAGCATACATGAGGGGTGAAAGTGTAAACGCACCAGCTTGGTGCCCTTTTGGTCAGTTGATATTTCTTGCAAGAAAATATTTATCAGGGTACAAGTTAGATTTCCAATCGATTCGAAAATTCGAAAAATCTCCAGAGTTCAAGTTATTCATCGGTTTTTATCATTACAATGAAAAGAACTATCCTTTTGCGAGAGAGTATTTTAAAGCATTTGAAACACAGGTCGGAACATACACAATACTGACTAAGCCACTCAAACAACCAAGAGTTGGTATCGAGCAATTCACAACTGCACCAAAGGATTTCACATACGAAAAATACGAAAATATGCCAATTATAGATTTCTTAAGTCAAAATCCTGGTTACGATGTTTATGTGAATTACCGCAAGTTTGAGTTTTTAAGGTTGGTATTCTCGGAAGAGCATTGTTCGATCAATTACAGGTAAGTTAGAATGGTAATTTTGAAAAATAGCAATTGAAATCAAATCATATGCGGGAGGACTACTTATGATTCCTTTGTTTGACTTAACAAGGCAGTATCAAAAAATAAAAGAAGAAGTTTTAAAAGTCGTCGATGAGGTACTCTCTAACGGCACTGTGATACTTGGACCTTACGTTGAGAACTTTGAAAGGCAATTTGCTCAATACCTTGGTGTAAAGCATGCAATCGGAGTTGCTAACGGTAGTGATGCACTTGTCATAGCACTACACTCTTTGGAGATAGAAAGAGGTGAAAAAGTTATTACCACACCTTATACATTCTTTGCAACAGCCTCATGTATTGTAAGGAATGGCGGAGAACCTGTTTTTGTTGATGTCGATGAGGAAACATACAACATCAATCTGAATCATGTTGAGAATGTTTTGAAAAAAGAAAATGTCAATGTTATAATTCCCGTACATTTGTTTGGTCGATCTGTTGATTTTGAACATTTGCACTTTCTAAAAGAAAAATATCATGTTAAAATATTGGAGGATGCCGCACAGTCGGTGGGAAGTGAGGGGAAAATTGGTGATAGAGTCCTGAAATCTGGAACAGCTGGTGATATCGGTATTTTTTCGTTTTTCCCGACAAAAAATCTCGGTGCTTACGGCGATGCCGGAATGATAGTTACAAACGATGATACGCTCGCTGAAAAGTCAAGAATGCTGAGACAGCATGGTTCAAAAAAGAAGTATTTTCACGAGATAGTTGGATACAACTCAAGACTTGATGCATTACACGCTGCTATATTATCAATCAAGCTGAAGTACTTGGATGAATGGACTCAAAGAAGGATACAGATAGCCAATGAATATCAAAGGTTGTTCATCGAAAAGAACATACCTGTGAAATTTCCAAAAGTTCAGGAAAAAGGCTTTAAATCACATGTGTATCACCAGTACGTTGTCGAATTCGAGAGTGAACAAACAAGAGATAAGGTAAGAAAGTATCTTGAAGAAAATAAAATTGGTACCGCCGTGTATTACCCGTTGCCATTACACTTGCAAAAATGCTTTACGCAATTTGGTTACAAGGAAGGAGACTTTCCAGTTTCAGAAAGGTTATCCAAAACGACACTTGCACTGCCAATATTCCCTGAATTAACATTCGAAGAAGTTAAAACAGTTGTAGAGAAAATTGCAGAAGCACTAAGCAAATAAATATAAGAGGAGGACCTTTATGGATAGCGCACAAAACGAGCAATTTCTTCAAACGCTTGAAAATTTTGTAAGAAGGTATCTGAGAGTAAAAGAAACGATAAAGGAGTTGAATAAAGAAAGGAAAGATCTCGAAGATGCGATAATACAGATGGTTGAGGGGACAGATATAGACCATATCGTGGTTGATGGTATAGTAGTAGAGTTCGAAAACAAAACAAAGATTAAACTAAAATAATAAACATGCTAAAAATCATGTTAACAACATTTTCGTGGGGGAGTGAGTTTATGGACAGGTATTTTGGCATCTCACAAGCAGGTTCAACTGTACGCAAGGAAGTTATTGCAGGTATCACAACCTTTCTGACGATGGCCTACATCGTCTTTGTAAATCCTTCTATTCTGGTTCAAGCAGTTCCTGGGATATTTGATCAGGTTGGTAAAATTGTTGACCAAACACTTTACAACTCATACTACGGTGCTTTCATGGTGGCAACTATATTGGGCAGTGCAGTAGCAACGCTTATAATGGGGCTTTTTGCGAATTATCCATTTGCGTTAGCACCTGGTATGGGACTCAACGCTTACTTTACGTACACAGTATGCCTCAAGCTTGGAATCCCATGGCAACTAGCTCTTACCGCTGTTTTTATTGAAGGAATCATATTCATAATTCTTACACTTACAGGAGCGAGAAGTTTTGTAGCAACAGCTGTTCCACAACCTGTGAAAGCGGCAACAGGTGCTGGTATCGGTTTATTTATTGCGTTGATAGGACTTAAAAATGCAGGAATCGTAATGCCAGACCCAATCACCGCAGTTACACTTGGTCATTTGAACAAACCGGACACGTTACTTGCAATAATTGGTTTTTTCATAACTGTTGTTTTGTTTGCTCTCCAGATTCCAGGATCTATACTGCTTGGCATATTTTTAACAACAATAATAGGTGCATTACCAATTTTTAATGTTACTCATTACCAAGGTATAATCGGTAAAATTCCAGATATTTCACCTACGTTCTTGAAAATTCAATTTGATGCTCAAACGCTCTTCTCTGGAGCCTTTTGGATCGTGGTTGGCACGTTCTTCTTTGTTGATTTCTTTGATACACTTGGCACTTTAACAGGTTTGGCAGAGAGCGCAGGTTTTGCAAAGAAGAACGGTGAATTGGAAAGGGCCAAAAGAGCATATTTAGCTGATGCTGTTGGTACGGTCATAGGTTCGTTGTTCGGCACATCAACTGTGACGACATACATTGAGAGCAGTACTGGTATTGCGGCAGGCGGTAGAACAGGTTTAACCGCGATTGTTGTAGCGATAATGATGGTATTAATGCTATTTTTCTCACCTTTAGCACTGACAATCCCATCAGCAGCAACAGCACCTGCTCTTATATTCGTTGGAGTTCTTATGATTAAGAGTCTTATGACAATAAAATGGGACGATGTAACTGATGCGGTACCGGCTTTCGTCACACTTACGATGATACCATTCACTTACTCAATAGCTAACGGTATAGCACTTGGAATTATAACCTATCCAATCGTCAAAACATTTTCTGGAAAAAGCAAGCAAGTACACTGGTTCACATGGGTCCTTGCACTATTGTTCATCGCCTATCTAACTTTCTTTAGAGAGTAACAATAATTCAAAAACAAAAAGCAAAACAAAAAGCGGTCCTTTTCGGACCGCTTTTTGTTTTTTAACACATTTGTGATAGACTATCATTGTCCAAATAATTTCAATAACACATAAAGATAAGGGGGGAGATGTATGGAACTGAAAGGCGCGAAGGTTTCTAGATTTAACTTCAAAACTCTTTTACTGCTCGGCTTTGGATTTTTTGGTATAAGTACTGTTTGGCCACTTTATAATGCGTACGTACCAATTTTCTTAAAAGATTTCAGCCTCTCATCAACAGTTATTGGTTTTGTCATGACGATTGATAATTTATTTGCCATAATTATGCTTCCACTTATCGGTGTTATGAGCGACCAAACAAGAACTAAGCTAGGAAGAAGAATGCCGTACATAGTTGTAGGAGCACCATTAGCAGCAATTACATTTGGTTTGATACCAATAACAAGAGATACTCAACTACTTTGGATCATGATGTTTAATATTATTTGTATGAATTTCTTCATGGCGCTTTTTAGATCACCCGTCATAGCACTTATGCCAGATATAACACCCTCTGAATACCGGAGTCAAGCAAATGGCGTTATAAACTTCATGGGTGGAATCGGTGCTCTACTTGCTTATTTCGCAGGTAAACCCCTTTACGATAAGAATTACGGTTTACCATTTTATGCTGGCGCTTTGATTTTGTTAGTTTCCCAACTCTTGGTTGTGATTTTCATAAAAGAAGATGAGAGGTACAAAGTTAAGGGTGTTGAAAAGATAAAATTTGAAAATGTTTACCGTAAAACTGTGTCGGAACTGAGTATCAATTTAAAAGATGTTTTTCTATCAACAGAAAAAAGTTTATTAATGATGCTATTATCAATATTATTGTGGTTCATCGGATACAATGCAATTGAAACATTTTTTACAAGTTATGCTAAATTCAAAATTGGAATTACGGAAAGTACGGGTGCGCTCATTCTTGGATTTTTTTCATTAAGTTTCATGTTGTTCGCAATTCCTGCGGGATACATAGGTACAAAGTTTGGGAGAAAAAAAATAATGACGGTGGGTTTAACAACAGTTATAGTTATCTTAGTCTTAGCATTTGTCATCGGGAACGTGGCAAATGATGTATCTTTTATAACAAGAGTTTATTTTCTACTCTTTGCTGTTGGTGGCATTGGTTGGGCAATGATAAATGTGAACTCCTTGCCTACGATTGTTGATATGACAGATGCTGAAAAAGTCGGTGGGTATACGGGGCTTTACTATTTCTTTTCAATGACAGCAAATATCATAGCTCCACCACTTGCAGGTTTCTTTATAGATAAAGTCGGTTATGGAACGCTTTTTATTTTATCGATAATATTTCTAACACTATCTGTTATAACTTTACAATTTGTCAAGCGTGGAGACGTGGTTAAAGATTAATCATAGCTTTTTCAGTGATTTTTCCATCTCTAATTTTGAAAATTTCTCCATTCTCCATAGGTTTAAAATGAGGAGAGTACTTCTCTGAATACACGATGAAATTTCCATCTTCTTCGTAATAATGAAGCGTAAAGTACTCTCTATTTTTTGGAGTGTCTTTGTACAAACAACAAACGTACAAGGTTTCTTCTATTTCGTCAAATATAATAAAGTTCATACCGGTAAATTCATTTTCTTTAGCAAAAGATTCAATATTTTTGGCAAGTTCATATAATGATTTAAATTCTGATATATTCTCAAAATATTCATAAGTGTCACTTTGATAGACATTTTCTCTCTTTGCGCTCTTTATCGTGCCATTATGTGCGAAGTACATACCTTTTTTGTGGAACGGATGGAGCTGGAGAGTTGTTTTAGGCAATCCTTTCGATGCTAAGCGTGCGTGAATTATACCAATTTTGAATTCTTCATCAATTTTTGTCAAACCTAAATCATCTTGATATATGGGTTTAATCGATTTGTACTGCAACGTTTTTGAACCATCTGAGAGGACGCATCCCCAACCATCGTTGTGCGGAGACTCTATACCAAATTGAGCCATTATTTTTGTAAAGCCAATTATGTTGCTGATATTTTGAGGTGTGTTAAAACTAAAACCTGCCATTCTACACATAAGAAGACCTCCTCAAAAGTATATATTTGCTTTTTTTTGTCACTTTATGTTATAATTGTTATTATAGCATATATTTGATACATTTGAAATAGTTAAATGGAGGTGTGGATCTTATGAAGAGTTTCGTCATGAACATTTGGATAAATACTTGGAAAAAGCTTTATGGAGAATCTGCCGTGAATCAGCTCATCGATGAATTTAAGATCGATACATTCAAGCTTCTTGTTCCAACAAATGATATACCTGATGATTTGGTTGTAAAGTTCTCTCAAAGATTAGCGCAGAAAGTAGGCAAAACATATGAACAATTGTGGGAGGAAACGGGTTTCAATAATATACGCTCATTTCACTCATTCTATCCAAACTATTTTAAGAAAAACGGATGTATGTCATTTTTGAATGCGATGGACAGCGTACACAGAGCACTAACAAGGCGAATCTCGGGGGCAAGGCCTCCTAGGATAATCTTCAATTACATCGATGAAAAAACAGCCATAGTTAAATACGAATCAACGAGGGACTTTAGGTATTATTTTCTTGGACTTTTGAAGGGTGCATCAGAATTTTTCAACGATCCATTAAAAATAGAAGTGCTAAACCAAGGATCTTCAAATTCCGGTTCCTTCATCGAAGTTAAAATTGTTTCAACAAAACCTTATGGAAAAAAAGTAAAGTTGAATAGTTACAAAGTTTTCTCACTGGGGCTGCTTAAGTCCTTTGTGTCCACTTACACAGTGGTGTTTCCTCTACTGACCTTTGTTTTTTCTTGGCTTTTTACTTCTTTATTAGGACCCTTGTTTGGTTCACTCGCCACAGGAGTTGCAGTGCTTATTGGTGTATATTTGGGTTTGCATGACTATAAGAAAGGCATCGAAGGGATTAAGGAAATACCACAGGTTTTCAAGGAAAAAGATTTCAACAGAGTAGTTGTTCTTACAGGTGAAAAGGACTTTGAAAACATTTCTAAGGAAAATAGTGATGCTCTTTTCACTTTAAGAGAATTCTTGATTGGATTACAAGGCGATACCGAAGAAATAATGGCATTTGCTAAAAGAACTTTAGAATCTTCAAACGTTGTCCAGGAGCAGATCGATACTATGAAAGAATTATCTGGTCAAGTTGCGGATACTGCCGTACAAATAAGTAATGACGCTGAAAGAATATCCGAAGCTGTCTCCTCGAATGTTGATACCATTTCAAGAACGATTAGCCAGCAAAACCAGATTATCAGTAATCTAAATATTGCTGTTCAAAAAATCATCACAGCTGCAAAAAGCGTAGAAGGCTCGGCTTCCGGAATGAATTTGATGAGTAAAGAATTCGAAGGTATTGCTAAGGAAAGCGAGGAACTTAGAAACCAAGCAAGTGCAATTATGGATATTGCCAATACCGTTATGAGCATCGCTGAGCAAACGAACTTACTTGCGCTCAACGCAGCTATTGAAGCGGCAAGAAGTGGAGAAGCTGGTAGAGGATTTGCGGTTGTGGCTGATGAAATTAGAAAACTAGCAGAAGAAAGCAAAGCTTCCGCGGTGAAGATTTCCCAGTTCTTGGGTACCATCTCAGGTGGAATAGACAAGCTTAGCCAGAGCGTTGTTAAAGGCTATGAGGAATTAAAAAAGCAGTCCACAAACCTCTCAGATAGTGCCGCCCAGAGCAAAGAATCAAGTGAAATCATTTCACAAATAACAGTTCAGCTGAATAGCTTGGTTGAAACTTTAAATAACGAAACACAAAAGCTTGAAGCAATAACGACAAGTATACAAAACTTACTTGCAATATCGGAAGAAAGCTCGGCTACTGCCGAAGAAATCAGCGCTTCAATCCAAAGGTTTTTAGACGAGCTCAATCAGGTCTTCGCAAATGTGAGACAGACAATCGCATTACTCAACACTATCCAGGAGAATTTTAAAGAAGTAAAAATTTAAAAATATACGACTTGAAAAATTCTGGGAAAAGTGATAATATATAACGTGATTAAACGGTCAAAAAATTTGAGGAGAGGTGAAGCAAGTTGAAAAAGGGTATACACCCAGAAATGAAGCTTTTAACAGTTAGATGTGCGTGTGGTGCAGAACACAAACTCTGGACTACAAAAGATCAGCTCAAGGTAGATGTATGTTCTAATTGCCATCCGCTTTACAAAGGAAGTGGAGGTGCAGGACTGATAGTAGATACAGAAGGGCGTGTCCAGAAATTTAAAAAGAAGTTTGAAGGCAAGTATTGATATTTAACTAAGTGTACATCTTCCAATCTAACTTTTCAGGAGGGTTATATTTTATGGAAGTTGGCCAAGTAGTAAAAGGTAAGGTAACGGAAGTACTCAAATTCGGAGCAAACGTCGAATTAGAAAACGGAGAAAAAGGGTTTGTCCACATTTCGAAGATTTCTAATCAATATGTTCAAAAGGTTGAGGATTTCTTAAAAGTGGGGCAAGAGGTGGAAGCCAAAGTAGTTGGAAAAGGGAGAGACGGTAAATGGGAACTTTCCTTAAAAGAAGAACCACAAGAAAATCAAGCTGAAGCTAAAAAGGAAGAGTTCGAAAAGAAACTTGCGAAGTTTCTCAAGGACAGTCAGAAAACATATTCAGAGTACAAAAGAAGACTCGACAAAAAGCAGGGAGTAACAAAGAGAAAGTAACAAAAGGTAAGAATGAAAAATGAATAAATAAAAGGGATGCAATCGCATCCCTTTTTGTTTTGAACTTTGAAATTTGCGGAATTATTTCTTCTTCTTGACTGTTAATATAACCGCACAAGCGGACAGTTCTGCAATAGTAGAAGTTAAGATAAGCGTTTTTACATTCACTGCGTACAGAATACCAAGCACTGCACTTCCAACAAACCAGGCTATTCCAAACACAGCGTTAAAGAACCCATACGCGGTGGCTCGACTTTCTTTGCTCACAAGCTTAGCAACACTTGCTTTCATTATAGATTCCTGCGCTCCCATACCAATTCCCCAAAGTACTGAGCCTACCATAATTGAGGTTGCGTTATTACCAAATGATAAGACAGCATAAAATGCACTAATAAACGTTGAAAGAGCCAAAATACTAATACCAAATTTATCGAATAGTCGTCCAAAAATCAACGCAGCAAAAGCATCAACGATCATTGCTACCATATATGCAATTGGAATAAATACCGGAGAAAGCAAATTCATCCTCTGCGCATGAAATCCGATCAAAGCAAAATCGGCAAATCCAAAAGCTACTAGTGAAATCCCGATCAAATACGTGTAGAAAGTTTTATCAAGTTTTGTTGTTGTTTTTATTTCTTGAGACTTTTCCATTTTTTCAGGATTTGGAACCAAAACTTTTGCGATGAGTATTACCCCTATTGTTATAAGTGCCGGAAAAACTAAAAATGAGAATGCTTTTCTGTACGCATCTATTGTTTCAAATTTTATACTGTTTGCTATGGTCACACTCATAAAAAGTGGTCCGATCGTTGCACCAATTTGATCCATGAACTCTTCTATCGCAAATCCAGTCCCATAACCAACTTGGCTACTTGCAAATGATGTTATTGTATCTTTTGCCGGTTTTCTGAGCGCTTTACCAACTCTTTCTAAAATCACCAATATAGCTGCCAAGGCCCAGTGCCTAGTTAATGCAAGTGTCGGAACCACAAGAAGGTTCACTGAGTAACCGAGTATAGCGAAGAACCAATACTTTTTTGTCCTGTCTACGAGTTTCCCAGTTAGAAACCTCAGTGTGTATCCGAGGAGCTCTCCAAATCCTGCGACTGCACTAACAACAAAAGCTGACGCACCAAGTAGTCCAAGATATGGACCAACAAGGCTTCTTGCACCTTCGTATGTAATATCACTGAACAAACTCACTAAACCCATTAATATAATGAAATAAAATGCGTTTTTCTTTATAAGTTTTGATGAGCTTTGATTTTCTCCCATCTATCGGCACCCTCTCATTTCTATTTCGTAGGTTCCGCTTTTTCTTTGAGTATAACCCTCACCAAAAATTCTTCAATGCTTTTTAGTAAGCTTTTTCTGGGAATAGAATCAACAGAAGAGATAATTTCAGTTGCTGTTAAAGGATCAACATCGTTTAAAACATTTTCTTGTTTACCTCTTTCAAATATTTTCTGCACCTTATCAAGTAGTTTCTCATATCTACTTTTGGCTTTCGAAAGATTTTGGGAACTTTCAAGCACATTCATTCTTTCTTTTGCGATCAGTTTGCTCAGTTCTTCTTTATTCATTGCAAATTCGACATATTTTTTTATTAACTTTTTTATCGCTTTCACTATACTATTCTCATTTTCTACCTCTTCAAATACATCTCTTTCCAATTCATCAATAACGCTAATCCAAACCTCTTCAAAAAGTAGTTCTTTGCTCGGAAAATAGTAATAAATAAGAGACTTGCGCACACCAGCGGTGAGCGCAATGTCCTCCATGCTGACACCTTCGAACCCTTTTTCAGAGAATAATTTTCGTGCAGCTTCTATTATCTTTTCCTTTGTTTTATTGCTACTGTGAATTCGAACAGTTTTCTCAGCCAATTTATACATGCCTCCTGTATGAGACACAAATAAGTTGTGAATAAAATCAATTCAGTTAAACATTTAACTTTTTATCAACTTTAAGTGCTTCTTCTCTGTTTGCGTATCTTTTCATTCTTGTCTCGTAGTTGTATATACCTCTATTGACGGGATACCTTTCCACGTATCCATATTCATACCAAAGCTTGTCTGCGTACTTTTTCCATTCTTCTGCAAGTTGGTCAAGCTGCGGTGCTAATTCCGTAACTGTTTTCTCAGAACCCTCGTGTTGCGGTATCGCATTGAAGTTCTTAACCATAGCTCTGAATACCTTAGGATTATCTATTATTGGGCATGGTCTGAAAAGGTTATTCGAGAATGGTATCGCTCTCTTGTATGCTTCAAAAAACGGCGACTTGAAGATCTCAAGCAACGTTTTTTCCCTAATACTATCAACTGCAAATTGTTGGAACACACATGGTTCAACGTAACCTTTTGCATTAACATGGAAGTACTTGGCCCCTGCCGACAAACACCCATGGGTTAAGAAACCATGGTTCCAAAAATCTGCCACAAATGCAAACCTTCCACTGAGTCTCATTTCTTCAGTTTTGAAAAATCTTTCGTACCTTTGCTGTGGTGTAGGAACAAGGTCCATGATCGGATCTTGACCTACTGGCATGAATTGATAAATCCAAACATAATTTACTCCATTTTCCTCTAAGAAATTCCAAAACTCGTCTTTCATTATTATATCGTGATTCATCCTTGTTGCAGTTACACTTGCCCCAAATGGCACACCATATCTTCTCAATCTTTCCCATGTATTTTGGATAGCTCTGAAGACTCCGTGCCCTCTCCTCCAGTCTGTTTCAGCTTCGAATCCTTCAACAGATATGGATATGGTTGCATTTCCAAGTTTTGCAAGTTTCTCAGCTTTTTCTTCTGTAATCAGTATACCATTGGAGTAGATCATGAAGTAATGTTCACTGAACTCCTCAAGTATCTCCATTAGATGTGGCCAATAGAACGGTTCGCCACCAGTTATAACCCAAAAATAAATTCCGAGTTCTTCACCCTGTTTAAGAACACTTCTGACTTCATCCTTCGTTAGTTCGTATTTTCTTCCATACAATCCTGCATAGCATCCGACACAGTTAAGGTTACAAGCATATGTTGGACTTATGACCCCGAGTTTGGGAAGTACAACTTTGTGTTCGTGCATCATTTTTTGCCTGTGTGGTTCACCAATGGCAAACTCATTGATAATCAAGTTATTAATGATCTTCTCAACCGCTTGTGGCGAAGATTTTTGGAATATATTTATCCACTTTTTAATCATGGGATGTTCTTCCTGAGCCATGAGGCCAAGCTTTTTTAATCCACTCTTAGCCGGTTCTTTACTCAACGCTGCCACTGTAAAAAGTAGCTTAGCAAATGTTTGAGTGTCCGCCTTTCTAATAACAGAAGAAACTAACTTACCAGCCTGATGATAAACCATACCCTTTAATCCGCCTACTGCCATAATACCTCTCCTCCTTTTGTACCCACTAAATTTTATTGACCGTTCAGTCAAATTTTACACCAGACATTCCGTTTTTATATTTCTTTTACGTAACTTTTAGGTAACATAACACTTTTCACTTTACTTTTGAGGCAAATTTGACTATAATTATAGTCAAGGGGGAGATCGTATGAGGCCCAAGCAGGAGTTTTACTCGTTAGCGGACGCAAAAGCAAGATTTTCCGAAATTGTTGATAAATCAGAAAAGATCGATGTAATAATTACAAAAAATGGTAAACCCACATCAGTTGTAATTGGTTATGAGAAGTACAATAAGATTCTTGATTTTATCGACAAAGTGTGGGATCTTTATCTGTTAGATTTGGGAGATCCGTCTTTCTTTAAAGATTTAAAGTTGGAAGATTTATTTGACAAAGAGGATGAATAATAGACTACAGCTTATTATTAATCATACAAGGAGGTTAAGTTTATGGCGCAAGTTGTACTCGAACATGTTTGGAAAATTTATGAAGGTAAAGTCGAGGCCGTCAAAGACGCTAATTTTGTGGTCGAAGACAAGGAGTTCGTCGTTTTACTTGGACCATCAGGATGCGGAAAGACAACAACACTCAGAATGATCGCTGGTCTTGAGGAAATAACAAAAGGTGAGATCAAGATCAATGGAAAAGTTGTTAACGATGTTGAGCCGAAAGATAGGGACATCGCTTTTGTTTTCCAAAATTATGCACTTTACCCTCACATGACCGTATATGAAAATATGGCATTTGGTTTGAAATTGAGAAAGGTTCCAAAAGATGAGATTGAAAGAAGAGTTAAAGAGGCGGCAAAAATTCTCGAAATTGAACACTTGCTTGACAGAAAACCGAGGCAATTATCAGGCGGTCAAAGGCAAAGAGTTGCCGTTGGAAGAGCGATCGTTAGAAACCCAAAGGTATTCCTCTTTGACGAACCTCTCTCAAACCTTGACGCAAAATTGCGTGTTCAAATGAGAGCTGAATTGAAGAAATTACATTCAAGACTTGAGGCAACGATTGTTTACGTTACCCACGACCAAGTTGAAGCCATGACAATGGCAGATAAAATTGTTATTATGAAAGATGGAGTTATTCAACAAATTGGCACCCCATACGAAGTGTATAACAGACCTGCCAATGTCTTTGTTGCTGGATTCATTGGTAGTCCTTCAATGAACTTCTTAGAAGGAAAGATAATTAGAGACGAAGGCGGACTTTGGGTTAAGACAAGTGGGTTAAAATTGAAAGTACCTGCTGAATACGAAGAAAAACTTTCAAAATATGTTGATAAAGATATAATTTTCGGTATTAGGCCTGAAAACATCTATGACAAGATGTTCGCAATTGCTCCGAAACCTGAAAATACGGCAGAAGTTACAGTAGACGTTGTTGAACCTCTTGGTAGCGAAACATTACTCCACGTTGTTGTTGGTGAAGATAAACTTGTTGCAAGAGTCAACGCAAAAAGCCAAGCTAAGGAAGGGCAGAAGATTGACCTTGTGTTTGATATGACGACAATGAATATCTTTGACAAAGAAACTGAGAAAGAAGTACTCCACTGGTAAGTTTTGTGTTGATTTAAATCAATCTTTATACCGCCCCTTTTGGGGCGGTTTTTGGTATAATGAGCAATCATACAATAATATGAATAATTTTGATACGGGGGGATTTATATTGCCAAACATTTATTTTTGCTTACCAAAAGGTGATATGATTTACTTTGACGAACATGAAACAACGCATATGAAGGTCATGAGGGTTAAAGAAGGCGAGATAGTCGAAGCTACAGACGGGAATGGCGGAAAGTACAAAGTCATTGTTAAGCGTGTGGAAAAAAATGAAGCTCACGGTTCTGTACTTTCTTATGAATTTGTTCAGCCGAAAGAAGGAAGACTTGTGCTCTTCGTTCCATCCGGTAGGTGGGAGAGATTAAGGTGGTCCATTGAAAAAGCTACAGAACTTGGGGTAGATGAGATATACGTGTTCAACAACGAAAGAGCTTCAAGACATTATAATGATAAGCAAGATAAATTGGAATTGGTAGTTAGAGAAACTTCTAAGCAATGCGTAAGATATCATTTTCCAAGTATTAGAGTAATTGAGTTTCTGGATATCTTTTCCATTGCACCCGAAAGTACATATATACTCGATTTCAAGGGTAGAAAGATTCCAAATAGAATTTCAAAAAACGTTGGAATAATAGCAGGTCCTGAGGGAGGTTTCTCAACAAATGAGCTGAGATTATTAAAATCCAAATTTAAAAGTGTGTGCTTAGGTAAAAAAATTCTGCGTTTTGAAACCGCGATTATACTTTCAACTGGTATTTTTGCTATGAAATTGGGGAAGATATAAGGTATTGAACTTCCGTTATGAATGTGATAAATTAAATGTAAGGATTCATAGAAAACTATCATTGTCGTGGGGGGAAAGTTGATGGAAAAATTAAGAGAAGATGGCAAAAAAACGGTGATTGTACTTGATTTTGGTTCTCAGTACACGCAGTTAATTCTAAGACGAGTGCGCGAACTGGGTTTCTACTGTGAATTGCTAACGTACGATGAACCCTGGGAAAATGTACAAAAACTCTCACCCGCTGCGTTTATACTCTCCGGTGGACCTTCAAGTATATACGATAAAGAAGCGCCAAAGATCCCTCAGTACGTTTTTGATTCTAACCTTCCCGTTTTTGGAATATGTTATGGCCTTCAAGCGCTTGTTCACCAACTAGGTGGAAGGATTGAGAAATCTCCACATCGAGAATTTGGACCTGCCCAATTAAGAGTTTTAAAGTCAACAGGTATATTCGAAAATTTACCTCAAACCTTTACTGTATGGATGAGCCATTCCGACAGAGTTGAACGACTTCCAAATCGTTTTGAAGTTATCGCAGAAAGCGAGAATTCACCGTACGCTGCTGTCAGAAGTCTCGATGGAAAATATTACGGTGTCCAATTTCATCCAGAGGTTGTGCACACTCAATACGGTAAAAATATGCTAGAAAATTTTTTGAGAATAGTGGCAAAAATTGAGCCGAACTGGTCAATGTCAAACTTTGCTCAGCAGATGATTGAACAACTAAGGGAAAAGATCGACGGGAAGGTTATAATTGGTCTTTCGGGTGGAGTGGATTCATCCGTTGTCGCTGCGTTATTACACAAAGCTGTTCCTGATAAACTTATTCCCATATTCGTCGATACTGGATTTCTGAGAAAAAATGAAGCCCAAGAGGTTGTAAGACAGTTTGAAGACATTGACATTAAAATACACTATATTGATGCCTCTGAGCGATTTTTCCGCGCACTTGAAGGAATTGAAGACCCAGAAGAGAAACGCAAAAGGATTGGACACACATTCATCGATGTTTTCTATGAAGAAGCAATGAGCTTGAAAGAAAAGCATGGTGATATAAAATACTTGGCGCAAGGAACACTCTATCCTGATATAATCGAAAGTAAGGTTATTGAAAGAAAAGCTGGTGCAAAGATAAAAACGCACCACAATGTTGGTGGTTTACCTGAAAAATTACCATTTGAAATAGTGGAACCACTAAGGTACCTTTTCAAAGATGAAGTCAGAAAACTTGGTCGAGAATTGGGGTTACCTGAGAGTATACTAAATCGCCACCCATTCCCAGGTCCCGGATTAGCTGTGAGAATAATAGGACCTGTTACGAAAGATGCTGTTAAATTGCTTCAAGATGCTGATTACATATTTATAGAAGAGCTCAAAAAATGGAATCTTTACGACAAAGTCTGGCAAGCTTTTGCCGTACTTTTACCTGTTAAGAGTGTTGGCGTCATGGGGGATTACAGAACTTACGAAAATGTTATCGCATTGAGAGCTGTCACGAGTGAGGATGGTATGACCGCAGATTGGGCGAAGGTGCCTTACGATTTCTTAAATCATGTCGCCAAACGGATCGTCAACGAGGTTAGCGGAATAAATAGAGTGGTTTACGATATTACATCGAAACCACCCGCAACAATCGAATGGGAATAAAATGCAAATAATTTAAATTTCAAAAAGATCAACCCATATTAGTTTTTATCAGCCCATTAAAATCATCGTAATATCGTCCTCCTGCAAGGGGGACGTTCTTATTTTTAATGTTTTTAGATAAATTGCGCTGGGATCATCATTTGGTTCAACTAAACGAACCAATCCTTCAGTACCTAACATTCCCGAACGTGTTTTCAACTCGCTTATACCATCTGTATAAAGCAGCAATTTTCCATCGCTTAATTTGTGCACATTAATAACACTTTCGTCGTAATCAAGTGAGAAACCAAAACCAACTGGAGCAATGTTCACAGTATTTAAAATTTGTTTTTTAGTGGTATTTATAGGTGAAGGGTGACCAATATCAAGAAAATTAAATGTGTCTTTTTCCAACTTTCCGAATATGGCTGTAAAGTACAATCCTTCAAGGTTGTATTTTTTCATTTCATTTTCGATAAGCAATGGAAAGCCATTGATTGGTGGATCAAATGATATTATTACATCAAATATCGTTCTTAAAAGCATACTTACAAGCGCCGCTGCCACACCATGTCCGCTGATGTCAATTATACCTATCCAGGGGGGATTATAGTATATCATGTCACCCCCAAGTCCAACTGATGGTCTGTAGAAAAATTTGATACTCTCCGTATCTTGTGGAATAAAAGCTTGCTGAATCTTTATGGCAAGCGACATATCATTATCTAAATCCTCTGCATTTGTAAAAAATTCTATGGCACCAATCACTTTACCATCTTTCTTAATTGGAATTCCAAAAACGGAAAATGGTCTACGTTTACCACTCTTTGTCAAACCATAAATTGCAAAAGGTACTTGTACCGTTTTGCCGCTTTTAATAGCTTGGTAGAGCGGGCAAAGTTCTGTTGTACAGACTGGTATTCCAGTCCTGTCAACATGATTTAAAACTTGCTTAGCACACGGTTTACCAATAACTTCTTCACTAGTGTATCCTGTTAATTTTTCCGCAGCTTTATTCCAAAAAACAATTACCCTGTCTCTTGATACTATGTAAGCAGGTATCTCAAGCTCTTCGAGAAGCTCTAAAATCTTCCCTTCCTTAATATAATTTAGCAAATCATTCACAAGTGGCATCTTAAGTCCGCTCCTTTCCCAAAGTTATCGGCTTAACGCTTTAGCTATCTTTAGAGCGTAATGCTTATAGCTTTCGATATCTACAAGCTCACTATAAGCAATTTGAAGGTCGCCTCTGCGCTCTATTTTACCCATTTTATTAGGTGTAATAAATTTCACAATTGCTGTCGGTAGAATTAAATGTGCTTTTGTATTAGGAAGTATCTTCTCAATTGCGTCGATGTAAAAGTAATCATCAAAAATAAATTCTTCTTGTGTTGCTACGACGGTGCCAAGGTTGTTTTCCAAAACGTTAGTAATTAGTACTTTGATAGGTGTATAAAACG
This sequence comes from Fervidobacterium sp., assembly GCA_049970055.1. GTDB lineage: Bacteria > Thermotogota > Thermotogae > Thermotogales > Fervidobacteriaceae > Fervidobacterium. The sequence goes on along the minus strand of JBMFNR010000001.1, from coordinate 410,099 downwards.
AAGAATTGTCAACAAGGAAGTAAATTCTCCCACGTAATTTTTTATCACCAGGTTGGATAGGAATTTGAGATTTCTCAACAAGTCGGTCTTTGTACCTCACGAAAAGCCTCGGATACAAATTCATTTGCTCTGTGATTAAAGAAGACACAATTATTGTCGGTATTGTTTCATCACCATCTTCTGCGAATCTTAAATCAAAAACGATAGTGGAATTATCCGTGGATTTAGATGCAAGATCCTCAAATGTTTGCGTGACAATTTGCATGTCTTGCTTAGATGAGATTTTGAATGAATTGATTTTTACGAAAAGCACACCATCTAATTCGTAACTTTCCACTATATTTCTTTTCTCTTGAAATTTTTCTACACCCTTGAGATAAGTTGTCCGCTGAGCAGCAGAATTTGGTAATCTGTAAGTTAACTGAATAGCATTAGCGTCAATAATCTTCAGGTAGTAAGATAAAAGCGTATCGACAAATGCGTATTTCGCTTGATAGTTATTCAAGTTGGGAAACAAGCCCTTGTATTTCTCAAGTATTCCATCTATGGGTTCACCGTTCATAGAAAGTATCGTTGCACCTTCTGGTATTTCGCAATTTGTTTCATAAACGATTACCTCATTTTGAAAATATTTGAATTTCAACGGAAGTACTTTATCGACTTTTCTTACAGGGACATTTATACGTGTGATACCATCGTTTAATTTTGACAAAAATGAAGATATTCTCAGCGCAAACTGATAGCTACTCATCCGATTAGAAAAATCGATTTGCTGACTTCTTAATCTATTTCGAAAATTTGTATCGTAGCACTCTACATGCCTGTCAAACAGATATTCTTTTACAACTTCAAAATCTACCCTCAATGCGAAAGGCGAATATCTGAAATGTTCATACACATATATTGCCAAGCTACCAAAGACAAACACGAAAATTATGAACCACATAGTAAAGTTTGGCATTTTCATATATTTCACCTACCTCGCTATTTTACAAATTAATTGTATCACAAACTCTTGGAAAAAGTGTTATAATGATATGAGAAAACCAAATAACTTCTCATAAGAAATACATATAAAACTTTTAAAACTTTAACAGGGGGGATTGAATTTGGTACCTTCTAGTGACTTTGATTCAATCGTTGAGCGCAGAGGAAGTGATAGTTTCAAATGGGATACGATTTTAAACTTGTATGGGGAAGATATGATCCCTATGTGGGTTGCAGATATGGATTTCAAATCACCGGAAAGTCTCATCAAAGCTCTAGTTGAACGAGCAAATCATGGTATCTTCGGTTACACGTACCGATCCGATGAGTATTACGATTCAATTGTTGAGTGGTACAAAATACGGTACGAAATAGATATAAAAAAAGAATGGATAGTAAATGGACCTGGGGTAGTACCGATGATAGCCTTTCTTATAAATCTTTTCTCCCAGCCTGGAGATAAGATCATCATCCAACCCCCAGTTTATCCACCTTTTTTTAGAGTTATTGAAAATAACGGAAGAAGGATTGTTGAAAACAGACTAGTGAAGAAAGGCGAAAAGTGGACGATAGATTTTGAAAATTTAGAAAACTCTATCGATGATCGGACAAAGATGATTATCATCTCGAATCCCCACAACCCAGTCGGTCGTGTGTGGACACCGGAAGAACTGGAAAAAATATACGAGATAGCTTTAAAGAAAGATATAATAGTTATTTCCGATGAGATACATGCAGATATTGTTTACAAGCCAAATCGCTTCACAAGTTTTATGAAAATTGGCTTTGAGAATGTAATTGTACTCAACTCGCCTGGAAAGACATTTAATATAGCCGGTCTAACAAATGCATATGGAATGATACCAGATGAACGATTACGCGTTGAATATATAAATTATGTTAAAAGCCTTGAACTTACGACGGGTAATATCTTTTCGATTGAAGCCTTGAAAAGCGCTTATAAATCTTTCGAATGGGTAGACAAACTTCTCGAATACTTGCAATCTAATAGAGATTTCGCTTATAATTATATTAAAAAGCATATGTCACTTCTTGAACCGACATGTCCAGAAGGTACGTACTTGATGTGGATCGATTGTTCCAAAACAGGTGTTGATAATCCATTCGAATTCTTTTTGAAAAATGCAAAAGTTTATTTATTCGACGGTAGTGAGTTTGGTGATAAAAATTGCGTTCGCCTCAACTTCGCTTGTCCACGCGAACTGTTGAGAAAAGGACTTGAACGGATGAGAAAGGCTTACGAAGATAGCATCAAATTTTTTGCCTTCACATTACCGGACGAAAGATTCAAAATCTGTAAAATGATAAGGGAAGAGGTGTTTGTAAAGGAGCAAGGCATAGACAGCTCGCTTGAAATGGATGGCGAAGACGACAGAGCAATCCATTTTGTATTGACTCACTTTTCAAAACCTGTTGCGGTGGCAAGGGCAAGAGATATGAAAGATTACTGGAAAATAGAACGTGTGGCCGTACCTGTCGAGCACAGAGGCTATGGATATGGAAAAATGATAATGCAACATATCGAAAATTTCTTAAGGGCTATTTCTTCAAAAAAGAAGCTGGCTTTAAACGCACAATCCCAAGTTAAGGATTTTTATTCCAAGCTCGGGTACAAACAAATTGGTGATGAATTTTATGAGGCTGGTATCTTGCACGTACGCATGGAGAAGGAGATTTAAAATGCAATCAAAGCTTACTCTTATATTTTTGTTATCTTCGATGGTATTATCGATAATAGCATTTGCTCAATTTGATATACTCAAAGAAATAGACTACGATTTGGAGAAAACTTGGCAAAATGGAAATGACTTTATAACCAGTCCTATCACGGTACTTGGTTGCGTAACATTATTTTTTGATAATCAATTAAATTCTCTTATGCCAAAAAGTAATTTTTTGAGCTTTCTCAACGATTTCGATACGTTGGAATTTTCGGCCCTTGCCGTACTTACCTCTCTTGCCGTGTATCCATTCGATAGCTATACTTCATTCACTATATTGGAAAGTTTTGCTGTAACTGGTGCAATAACAGTTTTGCTGAAATATATATTTGGACGTGCAAGGCCGTATACCAATTCAAGTGCTTATAATTTTTCTATGTTTAGTATATCAAAGGATTTCCAATCTTTTCCATCTGGACATAGTGCACTCGTTTGGTCTATATTCACACCTTTGGCTCTTCGCTACGGTAATGGATGGTATATTGTTCCAACGCTTTTTTCTTTACAACGACTGTGGTCGAATAATCATTGGACTTCGGATGTACTTTTCGGAGCATCTATCGGGCGGTACATAGGTGTTCAGTTTTACAACAACAAGGAGGTCAAGTGATGAAATACATATATGAGTACGACAAGAACATACCCTTCAATTTGCAAAGAGAAGAGAAAGAAAACTACACCATCTTGAAATTTACCGCAGTGTACGAACCTGATATACCTGAATCAAAAACTATATATGTTTACCAATACCATGCACAAAACCCATGGATGGCTCTGATATTTCTCCATGGTATCGGCAACGGTCATGTACCGTATCTTATGTGGTTTGGTGAGGAATTCGCAAAGCACGGGATAGAAACATTCTTTTTGATACATCCATATCACCGGGAACGAGCTAAGCCTGAGTGGGAAGGTGGAGAACCGTTTTTCCATCATTCACCAGCGCACTGTGTTGTGAGATTTCACCAAGCTATCAAAGATGTTAGAAGAACGTTGGATCTCATTGAAAGCGAAGAAAATTTTGCAAGTATAAATGATCTTCCAATTGGCATCATGGGGTTTAGTTTTGGTGGAATGATTGCCACAATGGCATTGGCTCTGGACAAGCGTATAAAAGTGGGTATCTTAAGTTTTACAGGTGGTGATTGGCGCTGGATCAATTGGTACTCACCTTATGTAGAACCAGTGCGGCAAGCATACGCACTTTACAGTAACGAGTGGGGTTGTAAGGATGAGAATAGGTGTGTACAATTAAGAAACGAAAGCAGAAGAAGAGTACACAATCTAAAATCAATCGAAGAGATCTTTGAACTCAAACCTACATGCTTTCATTACGATCCAATTTCGTATGCAAAGTTTGTACAGCAACCTGTATTACTATTCCAAGGAATCTTCGATAAAGTTATCCCTCGTAAAGCTTCAGATAGTTTGTTCCGACTGCTACCAAATGCCAAAAAGATTACGGTACCTTCAGGTCATAAATCTTCTTACATGTTTAGAAGATTCATATTAAAGTATTCTGTAAAGTTTTTCAAAGATACATTCAACGACACATCGTCATCAACCCTTGGCCTTTCTTCTTAAAGAAAGGAACACACCAAGAGCGATTGATAGCAATGCAGCCATAAGAACACGATATGAAGATGGCAGTAAAAATGTTACTGTATGAGCGGGTATCCAGAAAAAGGGTATCGTTTTTAAAATTACAAAATTAACAAATGTTTTCCAATCGATGTGTAACAACACATCGTCAAATTTGATACTGAACATATTTTTTATTTTTCCATTGGCCATATCAATGCATGCATCTGTTATCTTATGGAACGCCATAAACGATGGAGCAAAGATTAAATTCATCAAAAGGCTTGTGTAAAAAGCTTGAAAGAACGGTCTTGTACTTTCTGTGTACGGTAGCAAATTCTTTTCCAAAAGTGCCTTAGTACCACTTCCAAAGAGCTCAAAGACTGCAACAAAAACCATACCGAGCAATCCCCAAACGATAAATCTGTAAAGCACACCTGTAGGCATTGTGTAATCATTCTTTGAAATTCTCATTGCAAGAATTTCACCGAATGTCGCAAGAATGCCAACTTTAAAAAAGCCCATGATATAGGGATGAGTTAAATTAAGCGCTAAGTAAACCGAACGAGTTCTGTCATACAGTAGAACAAAGCCTAAAAGAACGAAAAGACTTATTGAAAGAATATCACCTTTCTTCAAGTAATTTCACCTACCTAACGATTATCCCATTTTTTCGATTTCTAACCCATTTCTATTCCAGCATGCCAATAACTGCGGCAAATCTTTTCTTCGTTGCTTCCTTTCTATAAGAGTAAAAGTAACTTGTACATCTGTACGTATCGATCTGGGAAAATTCTATATGTTCAACACCTATGGAATTTAGCATCAATTTTACAGCTTTCCACAGATCAACATACAACTTTTCCTTCTCTTGCCTTACCACCTCTTTCCCAAATTTTACTAGAAATTCGGCTGCTATTTCTTCACCCACCGCGAAACTCTCAGGCCCTATAGAAGGACCTACACTAACGAAGACGTCGCCAGGCTTACTACCAAACTCTTCGTTTATTTTGAGTACAAGCTCTTTTGCAATTTCGTGTAGAGTTCCACGCCACCCTGAATGTGCAACACCTATAACTCCGTTAAGTGGATCGTACACTAAGATAGGCATGCAGTCTGCGTAAGTTGTCACAAGAAAAAGGCCTTTTTCTTTCGTAATTAACCCATCAGTGTCTTTTAATTTTCTGTCCCAGTAAGGTTTTCCAACGTCTTCGGAAGTTATAACTTTTATATTTTTCCCATGCACCTGATGCGAAAACACACACCTTTGTGAATCAATGTTTGAAAGTTTAGCAAAGTACTCAAAATGTTTGGGAAAGTTCTCATCACTTACCCCCATATTCAACTCTCCAAGCTCGTTTATCTTATTTTCATCACTAATTACCCTTGTGGTAAAGTAATGAACAACTTTTGGAAAATTCAAAAACATGGGCGATTGAGCAACAATTGTTCCACCAATGTCTTTAAAAATGTAATTTCCAATGTGTTTAATCACGATGACACCTCCGTAATTAAAACCTCAGTCGAAATTCTGAAACTTCTGAAGATTATATTTCTTATCAAATTATACCAGATTAATGTCTTGTTGGGAATATAAATAAAGCCGCAAATAAAAAACCGGGGACAAACTCCCCGGTTTTCATTGCCAGTAAATTCACTTTCGAGCACTTGTTATTATTTGTTGACTCTTTCTTTGAGAACTTTTCCAGGTTTGAACTTTGGAACTTTTCTTGAAGGAATCTTAATCTTTGCTTTCGTTCTTGGGTTAACTCCTGTTCTACCTTCCATCTTCCTAACTTCGAATGTACCGAAATCGACAAGTTGTACTTTTTCGCCCTTTTCGAGTGTTTCTGCTATAACTTCAAATAGTGTGTCAATAACTGCCTTAACATCTTTTTTCTTGAGTTGTGTTTTTTCCGCAACTGCGTTGACAAGTGTCTTTTTGTTCATACAATCCCCCTCCTTTAATAAGTAGTAAACACACATATATAATAGCACTTTTAATATGTGAAAATCAAGAGTACGATGGATACACATTTCTACGTTATTATATCACAAAACATATCAAAAAATCAAGTGTTTTGCTTGTGAATTATATTTTTCTTGAAAAAATCGTCTATTATTACACATATTTCAAATTTCATCTTGTGCTGGACAGATATAACTAAATCTGCGTGGGTACTAAGAAAACGATGAAATTTGTTGTAATGTGCTTCTAAATTACTCTTTGAAGAACACCTTTGGAAGCTCTCAAGAAATCTTTCCTTAGGGATTTTTAGATACACAACTAGGAAATTGTCGAGTACAAAATTATCTATCATACCGCAACCAAGTATTATTCTACCATATCCTTTTCGAAATCGTTCAAGAATTTTACGTTCCACGTGTGCTGCTTTTTGAAAGCCGTTGTGTTTTACTACATCGCACAAAGTTGTACCTGCTTCTATCTCAAAGACTTTTTCAACTTCTATTAAGTTATAACCGAAGTCTTTACTGAGTATTTCACTAATTAAACTTTTACCACTTCCCGGTAGTCCTTCGATTAGAAGGTTCAAGATTAACCCTCCATAATCTTTACGTATATGTTTCTTCTTCTTGGACCATCGAATTCACAGAAGAATATTCCCTGCCAAGCACCAAGTAAGAGTTTACCATTACTTATTATGATTGTAAGACTATTACCAAAAAGAGAGGTTTTGATATGAGCATCCGAATTGCCCTCCATATGTTCGTAATTAGCATCCTGTGGTATTAACCTTCCTACCTGATTTATTATATCACTGACAACCGATGGATCAGCGTGTTCATTTACGGTTAACCCACACGTTGTATGTGGTACGTACACAATGCAGATACCTTCTTTTACATTAGATTCACTCACAATTAAAGAAATAAGCGGTGTGATATCTATAAATTCTACACGTTTCGAGGTTCCGATCTCCAATTTTTTGAGCATTGGAATCACCTTTTTTAAGCTTGCGCAAAATTATCCGTGTTTTTCATAAGGTACACCGTCTGCAGCGGGTGCTCTTGATTTTCCAACGAATCCGGCAACAACGATAATTGTGAGTATAAATGGAATCGTATCAAAGAGCGATTTCATGTTTGAAGCAACGGAAATTTGTTGTAAACTCTGAAGTTGATTTGAAAAAGCACCAAAAAAACCAAAGAACAAACTCGCAAGCATAGCTCCTACCGGATTCCACTTACCAATAATCATGGCCGCAAGACCAATAAATCCTCTTCCACCGGACATCAATTCTTTAAACTGGCCTATCTCACCAACACTAAGGTACGCACCAGCAAGTGAGGCAAAAACACCACTCATTATAACTCCAAAGTACCTTATAGCAAAAACATTTACACCCAGTGTATCTGCTGCTTCTGGGTTTTCACCTACTGCTCTCATCCTTAAACCTAACTTTGTTTTGTAAATAAGCCACCAACCAAATAAAACACAAGCAAATGCAATGTAGACAAATGGGCTAATTTCTCCAATTATTTTTCCAATGAACGGTACATTTACAAGCCCCGGAATTGTTATTTCATCGATTTTTCCAACAAAATCCGTCTGACCTGGCTGACCAAAGATTGGTTCCATTAAAAAACCTGTAAGCCCTTGTGAAAGTAGTATAATCGCTGTGCCAAGTACAACTTGGTTACCAGCCCATTTTATACTTCCCCACGCATGTAACAACGCAAGCAAAATACCACTTACTATTGCCATAAACACTCCGAACCATACGTTACCAGTCAGATAAGTGAAAACAACAGAAGTGAATGCCCCCATCAATATAATTCCTTCGAGCGCGATATTGACAACGCCAGTAACTTCACTAAAAACTCCACCAAGTGACGTGAAAATAAGAGGCGTAGCGGTTGTTAACGCGATCTTGTAAAACTGTGGATTTATAAATATGGAAAGTACAGCTTGGAGTATTCTCATGCTTTCACCTTCTTTCTTACATAAATTGTGCGCACGATTCTATCAGCAGCCACAAGGAATATAACTATTGCTTGGACGATAATGACGACATATTTAGAAACTCCCATGAATTGCATTTCGTTACTACCTGTCCTTAACGCACCGATTAACAGTGCTGCAAATATTATTCCGATCGGGTTATTCTGACCAATTAATGCGATACTGATACCGTCGAAACCTTTACCGCCGGAAAGTTCTCCCAAGAATCTATGGTGAACTCCCATCAACTCTGTAACTCCGGCAAGACCCGCCAAAGCTCCACTTATGGCCATTGCAAGAACTATATTTTTCGCAAAGCTTATACCGCCATATTCTGCTGCATAGGGGTTAAAACCAACAGCTTTTATCTCGTATCCCATTGTTGTTTTATTTAAAAATACATACATAAATATAGCTGCAACAATAGATATAATAATTCCACTGCTGAGTTCCATAGCCCCAACTCTCATCAATATCGGTAATTGCGCAGATAATGCAATCTCCGGGCTCTTTGGTGTACCAGATCCTGTTGCCAATGGACCAGTTACTACAAAAGAAGCAATGTAAGTCGTTGTCCAGTTAAGCATGATCGTGGTAACAACTTCGTGTGCTCCTGTCTTCGCTTTCAAAAAACCCGCTATAGCTGCCCACCCCGCCCCTGCAGCCATACCTATAACCATCGTTAAAGGAATGGCAATTACCGGTGGTAACCCCCCAAAATTACTTGCAACACTGGCCGCAACAAGAGCTCCCATAGCCATCTGACCTTCGGCACCTATGTTAAATACTCCAGCCCTGAAACCAAAACCAACGGCAAGACCAGTAAGGATAAGTGGTGTTGTTTTAATGAGCGTATCAATTATAGCTTGCTTACTCCCAAAAGCGCCGTGCAACAGTCTTCCATAAGCCAGGATTGGGTTTTTCCCTATTGCAAGTATAATAAACGCAGAAATGATCAACGCAATTAAAACAGAAATCAGCGGCACTGCTATGTTTTCGACAAATTTTTTCATTTCTTACCACCTCTTACTTCTTCTAATCTCTTACCTGCCATCATAAGTCCAACTTCCTCTACGGTTGTTTCTTCTGGTTTAACCTCACCCATTATCTGACCCTCGTACATAACTAATATCCTGTCACTCAACGAGAATATTTCTTCAAGTTCCATTGAAATAAGTAGTATTGCAACATCTTGTTCTCTCATTCTCAGTATTTGTCTATGAATAAATTCGATAGCTCCAACATCTAATCCCCTTGTTGGCTGCGCAACAACCATGAATTTGGGACCAGCTTTGATTTCTCTACCTACAACGAGCTTTTGCTGATTTCCACCGGAAAAATTCCCACCTAAATGCTCTATGATTCTTGGTCTTACATCGAACTCCTCCATAAGTTCCGCCGTGTATCTTTTGATCTCTTTGTGATTTAAAAATGCGTTATTTGCAAAAGGTTTTTTATAATGTTTACCAAGAATGACGTTATAGTATGCCGTGAATTGTTTTATGAGAGCATGCTTTAATCTATCTTCGGCGATATGTGTCATTCCCTTTTCTCGTAGCGCTCTAGGGTGCGCATTTGTTACATCTTTTCCTTCAAGGATTACCTGTCCTTTTTCCACCTTTCTTAAACCTGTTATTGCTTCAACTAATTCGGTTTGACCATTACCTGCTACACCTGCAATACCAACGACCTCACCACGCCGCACTACAAACGAAACACCTCTAACAGCATCGAGGTGCCTATTGTCTTTAACCCATAGATCTTTGACCTCAAACATTACTTCTTTGGGCTCGTGATGAGCTTTATCGAGTTTGAGCACGACATCACGCCCCACCATTGCTCTTGCTATTTCTCTTTCATTTGTCTCCTTAGTAATCAGCTCTGCTGTCACTTTTCCACCACGCATCACTGTGATCCTGTCACTTATTTCCATAACTTCGTTTAACTTATGTGAGATAAATAAAAGTGTCTTTCCAGCATTTTTGAGATTTCTCATTATAACAAAAAGTTCCTCGACTTCTTGAGGCGTTAAGACAGCTGTTGGCTCGTCCAAAATGATTATATTCGCACCACGATAAAGGGTCTTGATTATCTCAACTCTTTGTTGCATTCCAACAGGGATATCTTCTATTTTCGCGTCAACATCAACGTAAAGTCCGTACTTTTCTGACAATTCTTTCACTTGTTCTCGTGCTTTTCTGAGATCGAAATTAACCCCTTTCGTTGGCTCATTACCTAATACAACATTTTCCGCCACCGTTAACGTATTAACGAGCATGAAATGCTGGTGAACCATACCGATACCAGCTTTAATAGCATCTCTTGGACCAGTAAAAACTTTTTTCTCACCGAAGATCCTTATCTCTCCGCTATCTGGATGGTACAAACCGTAGAGTTGATTCATCAAAGTGCTTTTGCCTGCACCGTTTTCACCAACAATAGCATGGATTTCTCCCTTTTTTATACGTATCGTAACCTTATCGTTTGCCAAAACTCCAGGAAATCTTTTTGTTATATTCATCATCTCTACAGCATAGGGTTGTTCTTTTCCCAAGTCATGTACTTTGTTCTGAACTTTTGAACTCACCAACACGCCACCTCCGTTGATTGGGTATTTTCGTTCGCTTAACCAGCAGTCTACAATCAACAGATTTTAGTACTGATGATTGTAGACTACTGATTAATTAATTATTCAATCAATTGCCAATTGAATATCAGTTGACTGCCAATTAACTATTAAAACCGGGGGCGAGAGCCCCCGCTTGAATGATTTTTAAACAATCCTTAGATGAAACGACTTCCTTCAATTTTATTTTGGAAGTTTTATACCCTTGATCGTAAATGCTTTGAGTGCGTCTTCTGAATCTGGTACAACGATCTTACCATCAATTATAAGTTGTTTCAGGTACTCGAGTTCATTGATTGCGTTTGGTGCAAGTGCAGAGATTATTTCTTTTGTGTATTTCATCTCTGACATCCTGACACCATTTTCTTTGAGTCCGAGATTCTTTACACCGCCTTTGAACTGTCCTTTGTACGCCCAAACTACACCATAATAACCAGCCATGTCTACACCTTTCATCGCACTTGTTAGTACAACACCAGGTGCCATATAATCTTGGTCAACGTCGACACCGATTGCGTAGTAAAGAGGTTTATTTGAAAGTGCATACTTTTTAATATTATCGAGACCCTTTCCAGCAAGTTTTTCACTTCTTTCTTTTGCAGCCTCGATAACTCCATTACCGCACGCACCAGCCGCAGCAAATATTATATCCGCGCCCTGCGAGAATTGTGAATTTGCAAGGTCCTTACCTTTCTTAGGATCGCTAAATTCGTTTGTGTAACCTCTGATAACTGTTATCTTCTTACCTTTAAGATCTTGGTATGCCTTAATACCTGCCTCATAGCCGTATCTGAATCTCTCAACTGGGGGAATTGGTATTCCACCGACGAATCCTACTTTACCCGTTTTTGTCATAGCAGCTGCAATGTAGCCAACGAGGAACGCTGATTCTTGCTCTTTAAATAAAAAGTTTATAACGTTTGGAAGTTCTTTACCATCAAATGCAATGTCAATACCTGCGAAGTAAACCGCTGGATATTGATTAGCAACTTTTTGTAGAGCATCCGTCATCATGAAACCAACAGCAAAGACTATACCACCATCTTTTTCCTTTGAAACCTCTTCCGCAGCTTTTGTAAGGTTTGGTATGTAGTCCGACTGTTCTTGTGACATAATGACTTTTGCTTCAACACCTAACTCTTTTGCTGCCTTTTGAACACCTGCCCATGTACCATCGTTGAATGACTTGTCGCCAAGACCTCCCGTGTCCGTAACCATAATCGCTTTGAATGAAAAACCAAGTGTTAAGACAAGCGCCAGCAGTAAAACTACCAAAAACTTCTTCATACTTTCTCCCTCCTTCTAAAGGTGTTGTATGCCTTAAGCCAAAGAAAACCAAACATAACGGATAACACTAAAACATACGGAATTGCCCAATTTACAAAGATCGTTATCGGAGGTACACCTGCTTGTACAAAAAGTGTCTGGTATTTCAATAAGCTAAGCACGGAAACTGCAATACTACCCATCAGTGGTATAAACGCTTCCTGCAAATTGAGAGCTGTTAAGAACAGAGCAAGTGAAAGAAGCATCGTGGAAATTAGGTAATTTTCGATTTTATATCCTGGCAAAAACACTGCATTTCTATGTGGAGTTGAATTTATAATTGATAGAAGTTGTTGTGATATTTGCTCAGAAAAATTCTTTAATACGAAATCACCAAGATCTTTTCTAAAGTCACTCGAAGATATAGAAGAAATACTTTTTAAAAGTTTTTCCATATGTTTTCTAATGGAGATTACTTTCTTCATCCTAACGCTTTCAAAATAAACAAAATCGTCAATTTCTTTTGCCATACGTTCGTGTCTTGATTTAAGCGATTTGGCGTACTCTATTCTTTTAGAAAAGTTTTCAGGAATGAAGTATTCTTCAGAAACGTTGCCATCTTCTTGCAAGTCGGAAAGCAGCGTAGTAAAGGATTGAATTGACTCGGACACTGTGGTATTGAAATCCTTAGCGTATCTTTGAATCTTTCCAAGAGGATCCTTAATGACATCTTGAACTAAAGCGGAATAAAATGGAGAGTTTGAAAAAGTATTGTTCATGATGACATCTGAAGTTGAGAACGATGGAATAAAAAGCGTGATGATAGCTAAAAGCGCTATAAACGCATATGTGTACTTCTTTTTCAAAATGAAGTGAATGATTGAGAACAACGTAGCAACCGCAAATAAAGATCCATACAGCATACCGTTAACGGTTGACTGAATATCCATAAATGAAGCAATGTAGACTGTTTCAGAAGCTACAAATAATGTGAAAGGTAAACTTATATCTTTGAATAGAAAGTACCACAAAGCAAAGAAGGGAACATAGATAGCCCATCTTATCCAACTGTATTTTCTCTCTTTTGGTGTTATCTCAACAAATTTTGTCGATATTTCGTCTTTCAATCCTGCAATATACTGAAAACTACTTCTAAAAACACTTGCACTTGTTCTAAATATTAAAGATTCATCATCTAAGCTACTTGAGTTATTTTGCGCATCAACGATAATCTCTTGCACAGCATCGATAACTTCAGGTCTTGCGAGTAAAATTGATATAGCCTCTTTCTCTTCGTTATTGTAAACAGGTTGGTATTCAAAATTCTTAATCACTTCTTTTCTAAGTGATTTTAGTTTTTCTGGGATAAGATCAAGCGGAACATTAACACCTAAAAGATAAGCTACTAGATCCTGTGTATAATTTCTAAACGCATCGGAGACTCTAATCTGGTAATTTGAGAAAAACTCGTTAAAAATTGGGGAGTTCTTTATTATTTCAACATCGATCGTCCTATTGTTGAGCTTTGCTTCCCAATATGTTAAATATATTGCTCTGGCTAGCTTCTCCTCGTCCGTACCAACACCATCGAAGGGTTTTAGATTAATTAAATAGTCGCCTGTTCTTTTTGTTGTTTCCGACTTTTCGGTCGATCCTACCATGTAAATTTTGAAGAACCTGTAAAGTGGAAGATCATTGTAAATGAGCTTTTTAATATAAGAACCGTAAGGTGAAGGGCTCTCAAAAAATGACTTGTAATAATCTTCCGCCTGTTTCAAATCAAGTGCAAAAAAAGTAAAAGAAATACAAAGTAAAAGTAAAACAGCGAGAACTTTTCTTTTTCTTGTCATAAGCTCTTTACTTACCACCTCTTTGCACCTTCCTTTGCTATATATTTGCTGTATACGTTATTTCAGAACAGCGTTTATTTTTTTGGCTTTTTAATTATATTATACCACACGAAATAAAATCAATCGAATTTTTACACGGTTAACATAGAAAAATAATTGGAAACAATGAAAAACAAGGAAAATTTGTTCTTAGCTTTAATTACCTAACCATAGTCAAGCAAAATTCGTATATATAAAATTCAAATTCGTTAAATAGCTTAATAGTACACAAAAAAACGGGGGTTAACCCCGTTTCCTTGCCTTTGATTTACTCTCTACCTACTTAAAGTACATTACTCTTCGACAGTAATGGCAGCTGTTGGACAGCTATCCGCTGCATCTTTTGCACATTCGAGATCCGTTTCTGGCTGGAGTACTTTTGCTTTCATATCATCACCAAGTTTGAAAACATCTGGACAGAGATTTTCACAAACTCCACAGCCAATGCATGTTGCTTCGTCAACTCTAACCTTCATGTTTTAGCACCTCCTTATCCAAATTCACGGCTATTATAACATAAACATCAATTAATGACAAGACATTGTATTTAATTGAATTAAGATAATGCTTTGCCAACGCTTTTTATTAAAGTATCTTCAATTTTTTTCAGCATCTTTTGCACTTCTGGATCTTTTTGTACCTTTTCTTGCATAGTTTTTAAGCTTGATAAGATTGCAGGGTGGCTTTTTCCAAACATGTTGGCTATCTTTCTTGCAGACATCTGATACCGATTGCTAAGAATGTACATCGCAAGTTGTCTTGCAGCAACAATTTTTTTGTCTTTTTTGTTGGAAAATAAATCATCCTTTGTAACGCCTACAGAGTTTGCAATGATATCTATTATATCCTCATCTCTTCTTTCTTCAACAAGTATGTCTTTCAAAAGCATACGCACAGTTGAAAGATCAAATGAGTGGTACATACTCTTGTAAGCAATCAGCTTTACTATCCCACCTTTAAGTATTCTTATACTGCCTTTAAAATTCTTCGCTATGTACAATAATATATCATCAGGGATGTCCGACTTTTCGTCTTCGACAACCTTTTTAGCTATTCGATAGACAGCGTCAACTGAAGGCGTTTTGATCTGAACAACTACGCCCATCTGAAACCTCGAAATTACCCTGTCTTGAAATTCTTTAAGCTCCTTTGGTGATCTATCTGAACACACTATGATTTGTTTGCCTGCTTCGTACAACGTGTTAAAGGTGTGAAAAAGCTCAATTTGAACACCTTTTTTGCCAGCAAGAAACTGAATATCGTCGATGACCAAAACATCGACTTTCTTTCGATACTTTTCTCTGAATTCTTCAACGTTTCCTGCCTTCAGTTTCGAGATTAGTTCGTTCATAAATGTTTCACTCGTAAGGTAAGCAAATCTCAAGTCCGGATTATTTTCAAGCAAATAATTTCCAAAGGCTTGTACCAAGTGGGTTTTTCCCATTCCTGCTTCACTGTAAATAAATATCGGATTGTAAGTTCCTAATTTTTTTGCAGCTTCCAGTAGTAGATTGTAAGCAAATTGATTAAATTCATCAACAACAAAGTTCTCGAAAGTATATCTTGGGTTGAGTGGTGTTATCAGAACTGGTCTTTTTCTAACTAACGCTACGTTATCAGGAATGCTAAGATTTTCTTCTTCTTGTTGAATCTGTGCGTAAATAATCTCGTAAGTTGCGTTTTGACCAAATACTTCGTAAAGTATTTTTCTTATTATCTTGTCAAATTTTTTTTCGATATACCCCTTAATAAACATATTTCCCACTTCAAAAACAACGTGGGTATCTTGAACGTATTTAACTGTGAAATCAACAAACCAATGTTCCCACTGATGCCTGTTTATTTTTTCTCTTAGTGAGGAGAGAATCTTTTCTTTCATATCTTTCATAAAGGCCCCCAAGGTTTTGAAAAGCGTTTAGAACTCTTTAACTAAAGAATAATTTATAGAATCACAAAGTTAATTTAGGGTTTTTCGGTTATGCATTAGGTATTATCTCACAGGTCAATGTTAAAAATCAAGTCTAACTTTATGTTAACATCTGAATGATGGTTTGCCTTTATGAACTGATTTATGACGTTATGTTACTTTTAAGATTACTAGAAACTTCTGAACCAACTTTTCAATTCAGATGTTAATATTATTGCAATGTTAAATCAAAAGAACATTTTACGATTAAAAATCCATTTCTCGCAGATTGATTTATAAACTTAATGTAAGCAAGTGAAATTTCTTTAGTATGCATAGTTATGCTTGAAGTTTTTTAGTAACGTGCGACTTTATTTTTCTTAGAAAGTTCTGTATAATTATATTACCATTACTAAATATTACCATTACTAAATATCTGGAAGTATTCAGAATCTCTAGAGATTTTCAGACTCGAGGTGGTTATATGCCGAGAATATTTATTTCATTCGATTTTGAGGGGTTAGCTGGTGTAACAAACTGGTCCGATGTTGACAAAAAATCCTCCGACTACAAGAGAAACCCTATGTTATTACAACTTAAGGCTTTTTTAAACGGATTAGAAGATTCACAGATTCTCCTTGTGGATTCCCATGCGTTTGGTGATAACATTCCATGGGAAATCACAGATGAATTTCCGAACGTAGAGTTAGTGAGTGGCGGAATAAGAAAGTATTACATGATTTACGGTATTGATAATTCGTTTGATTACATTGTATTCTTCGGATATCACGCTGGTATTGGTACTCTCGAGGCAAATATGGACCACACATATTCAAGTTCCTCTATACATAACATCTGGATCAATGGAAAACTTATGAATGAAGCACTTATAAATGCTGCATTTGGCGGTTTATTTAACGTACCCGTTGGTTGTATCATCGGTGACGATAAGTTAATTGAACAAACTATGCCTTATATTCCAAAAGCACTTTATTTAAAAACAAAAACTTCCATAGGACGACATAGCGCGATTATGAAACCAATGAAAAGGTTGTTAGATGAATTAGAAGACATCGCAAAAAGGCTTGTTAATATGCAAAAGGCTGACTTCGATGTGTTTAGGTTTGATAAACCGGTTGAGATGGTGGTGGAGTTTTCAGATACACTCAGGGCTGATTTAGTCTCCTCGATGCCTTTGGTTGAACGCATAGATGGTAGAAAAATAAGGCTTGTTCACGAAGATTATAAAGTTATTTTTGAAGCGTTACTTACAATGACCTACATATGCACTGCTGCGAAAATCCTTCAATAAACATTCTACAACGATAGGAGGGTACATTATGCTTAGAAGTCTTGATGATATCATCGAATTAGCAAAGGGAAGAGGTAAAGTTATCGCCATAGCAGGTGCAGAAGATAAAGAGGCAATAAAGGCAGTTAAAGAGGCAAGTGAGCTTGGTGTTTCGGCAATACTCTTTGGAAAGAAGGAAATTATCGAGAAAAATTTGGAAGAAATCGGTGTTGAATTCCCAATTGTAGATTGTTCTACAGAGGAAGAAGCATCGAAACAAGCTATCAAAAGCGTTGTTGAAGGTAAAGCACATATAGTTATGAAAGGACTGGTAAAAACCTCAACTTTTTTAAAAGCTGTTCTTGATAAAGAATATGGACTGAGGACGGAAAGACTCCTATCTCATGTTGCAGTTGTGGAAGTTCCAGGTTTAAACAGGCTGATCTTTATAACGGATGGTGGTATGGTGATTCGCCCAACTCTTGAGCAAAAAGTTCAAATCATACAAAATGCCATAGATGTTGCGCGAAGACTTGGTTACGAAATGCCAAAAGTTGGTGTTATCGCAGCGGTAGAAACAGTCAACCCAGATATGCCTGAAACACTAGAAGCAGCACTTCTGGCCAAGATGAATGAAAGAGGGCAAATAAAAAATTGTAAAGTCGATGGTCCACTCGGAATAGACAATGCATTAAGCATATACGCCGCTGAGGTAAAGGGGGTAAAGGGCGAAGTTGCTGGCCACGCTGATATTTTAGTGGTTCCCGATATACATAGTGGCAACTTTCTTGGTAAATCAGCGGTGTACTTTGCAAATGGCAGAATAGCTGGTATAATCGCTGGTGCAAAAGTTCCTGTTATAGTAATCTCTCGCGCGGATACGAGCGATTCAAAATTTGCTTCAATTGCCTTGGCAATAGCCATTTCTTAAAATCTTGAATATAGAAAAGAGGTGTGGAAAATGAAAAAACTCGCAGTTGTAGCTATCGGTGGAAACGCTGTTAACAGGCCAGGCGAAGAGCCAACGGCAGAAAATATGATTAAGAATCTGTCCGAAACCGCTCATTATCTTGCTGCTATGCTTGACGAATACGACATAATCATTACACATGGTAACGGACCACAAGTTGGAAACTTACTTGTTCAGCAAGACCTTGCTAAACATGTGATACCACCATTTCCACTCGATGTAAATGATGCTCAAACACAAGGTAGCCTCGGTTACATGATAGCACTAGCTCTTGAAAACGAATTAAGGAAAAGAAACATCGAAAGAAAGATAGCCGCAATAGTAACGCAGATAGAGGTTGATAAAAATGATCCAGCGTTCGAAAAGCCTTCGAAACCAGTTGGGCCATTCTACTCCCAACAGGAGGCCGAGAAACTTACTCAGGAAAAAGGTTGGATTATGAAAGAAGATGCCGGAAGAGGATACAGAAGGGTTGTACCGTCGCCTATCCCACTTGATATAATCGAAAAGGATATTATCAAGATGTTGGTTAAAAATGATGTTATCGTCATTGCAGCTGGTGGGGGTGGAATACCGGTAATAAAAGAAAATGGAACTATAAGAGGAGTCGAAGCAGTTATAGATAAAGATCGTGCAAGTGCTCTTCTCGCGAAAGAAATCGATGCAGATGTGCTTATAATTCTCACGGGTGTAGAAAAGGTTTGCATAAATTACAAAAAACCAGATCAATTCGAGGTTGATAAATTAACGGTTCAAGAGGCCAAAAAGTACCTTGAAGAAGGACAATTCCCAGCAGGAAGCATGGGGCCAAAGATAGAAGCAGCTATCGATTTTGTTTCCTCGACTGGAAGAGAATGTATTATAACTGACATGGCTGTTCTTGATAAAGCTTTAAATGGAGAAACCGGGACACGAATTGTTCCATAAATGAATAATATAGATGGTAGCGTCTTAGCTACCATCTATTTTTTCATTTTTCCCCTACTTGGTCACTCTTACGGTGTAAGTTGTTGGCTAATTACTTATTACGCATATGTTAAATTTTACTATACTTTAGTATAATTTAGAAAAGTGCCATAAAATATTATAAATAAAGGACTTTAAAACATATAAGAATTTTATAAAAAAATTGCAAAATACGCATCGTTTGTTCTAGAATGTGAATAGTCTTTTTCTAAATTAGCGGAGCGGAGAGTAGATGAATAGAGTATATAACGAACGTCACATCCCGGTACTGTTGAATGAAGTGGTTGAAAATCTGATTGTAAAGCCGGACGGGGTGTACGTGGATTGTACGGTAGGAGAGGGTGGACATACTCAAGCGATAGCGGAGCGGATATTATCAAGCGGTGGTAGGGTTATCGGTATTGATGTTGACAGTGAAGTATTACAAATAGCGGAGCGAAATCTTGAAGCCTATCCGAATGTGCAGCTCTACAAATTCTCCTACGTGGAATTACCCGTCTTGCTGAATTTATTACAAGTCCATAAGGTCGATGGACTCCTTGTTGATTTAGGGGTCTCTACCTATCAACTTAAAGCAGAAGGTAGAGGTTTTTCGTTTAACCAGGACGAACAACTCGATATGAGGATGAATTTGGAAAATGAACTTACTGCCTACCATGTTGTAAATACCTACCCTGAAGGAAAATTAGCAGAGATTATATATAACTATGGTGAGGAGAATTTTGCACGCAGAATTGCCAAGAGTATAGTGCAAAATCGCCCTATCCATTCAACCAAACAACTTGTTGAAACCATTAGAAAGGCACTTCCCTATAAAGAAGTGCATAATAGAAAGAGGCACTTCGCTACAAAAACATTTCAGGCAATAAGAATTGAAGTCAATAAAGAGTTGGAAAATATATCTAAGTTTCTTGAATTTGCACCAGAGTATTTGAGTCCTGGTGGTAGGTTAGTTATAATTTCTTTCCACTCACTCGAAGATAGACTAGTCAAACACGCTTTTAAAAATGATAGGAGATTAAGAGTTATAGGTGATTTTATAAGCCCTTCACCTTATGAAATAGCGGAGAATCCAAGATCAAGGAGTGCAAAGCTAAGAATCGCCGAGAGAATTTGAATTTGAAACCTATTTCAAGCAACATTTAGCAATTTTTGCTAAACAGCTTAGCGGAGTGATTTAACATATCACTAGTTATTGGTAACTTATCAATTTAGCGGAGCGGAGGGGGATAAGGTATGACTCTGGTCAGATCAAAACAGAGAAGCGTTGTATTAGAGAAAGAGAGTCAAGTTAGTCTTGGTTTGTTAAAGTATATGCTTCCTTTTATATTATTGCTATTGATAGTCTTTGGAACGTACATTTTGAATCAGCGTATTATTGCGATGAATACCGAATTGGAACAATACAGAAAGAACTTAATTATTATTCAACAGCAAGAACAGGTGGTAGACCTTGAAATTTCGAAGGTTATATTAGGATGTGATGTAATAAATTGAACAACAGTCGATACAAAATCGTTCTTGCATTATTCTTGATAATATTACCTATATTAGTGTTCAAAATTTGGAACAATATATACACTAATCAGTATGCCATATCAGCTAAGATACCAGCATTGCGTGGCAGTATCTACGATACAAAAGGCCGTTTACTTGCAACAAGTGAAATCGTTTATGCTGCATATCTGGATGTAGGATATTTGAAATCAATTGCCGGAACCGCATTTAAACGCGATCCGGATTTTATAAAGATGCTTTCAAATTTTGGCCTGGTAGAAAAGTTCGGAGATATAGAGAAAAAAAATATGGTTAAGTTAGGATCATTCTCTAAAAGAGATGAGATCCAAAAAAAAATACCAACACAATACCTGAGGTTTGTGAGTATAGAACCAGAAGAGCGAAGAGTTTCTGTTCAAAACTTTGGACTGAATTTTATAATCGGTCGTACTGAAGAGAGAGTAGGCACCAGTGGAGCAGAAATGTACTTTGACAAGATTCTACGACCTATTAGAGACGGTGTAACATCTGTGAAGTATTCAGGATTCATAGGTAGTAAAATAGGCACAACAAGGATAGATCCAGAAAACGGTAAAGATGTTAGGTTATCGATAGATAGTGCTCTTCAAAAAAAATTGTATGAGTTTGCAAAAAATTATTTGGGGGAAAAGCAAGCTAGCGAAGTTGGTATACTGATTATGGAAAGTGAAACAGGAAAAATACGTGTCGCGCTCACAACTCAAAGTTGGCCCACGTATTATATGGGGTACTTTGAGCCAGGATCAACGATAAAACCTATCTTGTTTGCTGCTGCCCTCGAACTTGGACTGGTGACTACTGACACGCATTTCTATTGCCCAGGATACATAAAACCAATTGATGGACTGAGTTTAACAATTAAAGATCTCGAAAAGCATGGCGACATCGATCTTTACCATGGTTTAGTTCACTCTTGCAATGTTGTTTCCATACTGACGACGAAAAAAATTGTTGATACATTCGGTAAGGAAAAACTCTATGAAATATTGTCAAGCTTTGGTTTCGGTAAAGAAACAGGCATCGAACTTCCCGGTGAAATTCCAGGAAAGTTGAATCCGCCAGATAAATGGTATCTCGCAGATTGGGCTTTTATAGGAATTGGACAATCGATTGGGGTTACACCTCTTCAGTTACTTGCGGCCTTCAATTCAATTGTTAATAACGGCGTTTACGTTTCACCCACATTAGATGATTCTAAGCAAGTTCTATCAAAACGGATTATTTCACAAGCCACCTCACAGATCGTTAAAAATATGTTGCTTGATGTTGTGAACATTGGAACAGGAATAAATGCAAAGTTGGACGGGGTTAATATATATGGTAAGACCGGGACCGCCCAGAAAAATCGGAAAAAAGATGTAACCGCTCTGTTTGTTGGTCAAGTTGAATTGGATCAAAAATACTCTATCTTGGTATGGGTAGACTCTCCTCAGATAGAAAAATTAAGTAGTGTAGTCGCAGCACCATTTTTTAAAAATGTAGTTCAAGAGCTGATGAGCTATATATCAGAAAGCCGAAGCCAAAAAATATTAAACGATACGCAAAACTTGAATTTGCGAGGATGGACAATCAAGCAGGTTTATTCCCTCGCACAAAAGAACAATTTACCAGTTAAAATATATAACAAAGGTTTATACGTTGATAAGTACGATTTTGAATTAACACCGGAAGGTACAACGTTGGCACTTTGGCTCTCAAATATTCCTCCCTCTCTTAAAGTTTATTAGTTTTCATTATTTTGTTACATTCTATTCACCAACAATCCTTTATATCTGGTAAAATACCAGTGATATAGCCGAAGAATGCAGGTATAAAAAAGCTCTTAAGAGCGCCTGCAGGAGGCACAAAAGGGATCTGTCAAGAGTTATTGACGTTCTCTTTTGGTATGCCTCGACAAGAGGCATTTTTTTCTTTTCATAACGGATTGGAGGTGAAGATGTGCTTAGAAGACCTGAAAAGGAAAAGCTCGTGCAAGAGCTGACAGAAGAACTTCGAAATTCATCACTTGTTCTTTTCACAGATTTTAGAGGTTTGACAGTTGCCCAGATGACAAAACTTAGAAGAGCATTAAGAGAAAAGATTGGAAGTGGAGCAAGATTAACAGTTGTTAAAAACACACTCTTGAAAATGGCTCTAAAAGAAGCAGGTTACGAGGTTGAAACACACAGTAGCGTATTTTTCGGACCCACAGCTGTTCTTTACGTTACCGAGGGAGATCCAGTTGAAGCCATAAAAGTATACTACAACTTCGTTAAAGAGAACAAGGGTACACCCGTATGCAAAGGTCTATTCCTTGAAAGAAAGTTCTTCTCTGGGGAACAAGTTGAGGAACTCTCCAAACTACCATCAAGAGAACAACTTCTCGCCATGGTCGTTGGTGGTATACAAGGTCCCATTCGTGGGCTTGTTAATTCTCTTGCCGGTGTTCTTAGAAGCGTATTGTACGCTCTTAATGCAATTAAAGAGCAAAAGGAAAAACAGTGAATAGAAATTTAACTACTAAAGCTAACTATTAAAACGGAGGTGTATATTATGACATTGGAAGAACTTGTAAAGGCTATTGAAAGCTTGACAGTTGCAGAACTTGCAGAGCTCGTAAAGATGTTAGAAGAAAGATTCGGTGTTAGTGCAGCAGCTCCAGTAATGGCAGCAATGCCAGTTGCAGCAGCAGCTCCTGCAGCAGCAGTAGAAGAAAAGGACACATTTGATGTTCTCCTCAAGAGCTTTGGTGCAAAGAAAGTTGAAGTTATTAAGGTTGTAAGAGAAATCACAGGTCTTGGACTTAAGGAAGCAAAGGATCTTGTAGAAAAAGCCGGAGCAGCTGATGCATTCATCAAACAAGGCGTAAAGAAAGAAGAAGCGGAAGAAATTAAGAAAAAGATTACAGAAGTCGGTGGAGAAGTTGAAATAAAGTAACATAGGTTTCAAAATAGATAATATTATGTATCAAACCCCGCACGATACTGTACAGTGCGGGGTTTTTATGGTTTAATATATAATTGGCTTATTATTTACCATTCTTTTTCCCCGCAAATTGAAATTTCCATCCATTGTGTAATGATAGAGGAAGAGGTGATGAGATGAAAACCTACCAGGTTGGTAAGAGGACAAGATATTCCTTCGGTAAGGTTGATGAGATCGTTGAAGTTCCCGACCTTGTTGAAATCCAAAGAAAGTCCTTCGAAGAACTCTTAAGTAGCGGTATACTGAGAATATTAAAAAAGTTCAGTCCCATTACTTCCACCAAAGTCGAGGGCCGGAGAGACAAAGGATTTAATCTCGAGTTCGTTAATTTTAGAGTTGGGCAACCTCTCCACTCTGTTGAAGAATGTAAACAAAGGCTTTTAACTTACGTTGCTCCATTCTACGCAACGGTTAGAGTTACAGACATCTCAACTGGTGAGATGAGGGAAGAAGAGGTTTCACTTGGTAATTATCCAATCATGACTGAAAATCAAACTTTTGTTATCAATGGTGTTGAAAGAGTTGTTGTGAGTCAACTTGTACGAAGCCCTGGAGTGTATTTTGTTGAGGAACCCACTAAAAACATAGGAGCAAAACCCATATATCTTGCTCACTTTCTCCCTGTGCGTGGTGTGTGGCTTGAAATAATGCTTAACCTGAACGATGAGACACTATATGCAAGAATCGATAGGAGAAGAAGACTTAACCTTTTTCTTGTTTTAAAAACCTTAGGACTTCAAAATGACATAGATATACTCTCGCTCTTTCCAACATATCTAGATGTAGATGATGACTATTCGCTAAAACAAGCGGAAGGTATAATTATTCTCGAAAATGTGGTATCGAAAAATGGTGAAATGCTTGCTCAGAAAGGTTCAGTGCTGACAAGCACGTTAGTTGACATTTTAAGAGAACATGGTGTTGAGAAAATAAAAGTTGTTAATAAATACGTTTTCAAAACTTATGTTAAATTGAAAGAAAGATTGAAAATGTCGATGGAGGAAAATATCAGCGAATTACGAGCGTACATGGAGATATACAAGGAATTAAGACCTGGTGAGGTATTCAGATACAACGCTGCTAAGTCGTACTGGAATAATCTCTACTTTAACGATGAAAGATTTGAATTGTCCGAAGTCGGACGCTATAAAATGAATAAGAAACTTACAAATGCTTACAGAAAATACTTGGTTGAAATAGAGGGACAATCTCAAAAAAGTGTTGCAAATGTTGAGTATGAAGAAAAATATAATGCTTTGACCCCCATGGATGTAATACTCGTTGTTAGGATGCTATTAGAGACCGAAAAGCATCCCGAAACGCTTGATACAAAAGATCATCTCGCAAATAAAAGAGTCAAGACGGTTGGGGAGTTAATTGGGTCCGAATTCGAGAGAGCTTTTTCCAAAGCAATACACCAAATTCAGGAAAAACTAGCTACCTATACAAGTCTTGATAAAATATCCATTCCAAGTTTAGTCAATTTAAGAAATGTTATCGCTTCTCTCAATAGCTTTTTTGCAACAAACCCACTTTCTCAATTTATGGACCAAGTTAACCCAATTGCTGAGTTAACACACAAAAGAAGGCTAACTGCGGTTGGACCTGGCGGTTTGAAAAGGGAAAGAGCAAGGTTCGAAGTACGTGACGTTCACCACTCTCACTATGGAAGAATGTGTCCTATTGAAACACCGGAAGGTGGTAACATTGGTCTTATAACATCTTTATCAGTTTACGCCACAATAGACAAGTTTGGATTTTTGGTAACTCCGTATAGAAAAGTTGTGGACGGAAAATTGACTAACGAAGTTGTTTACCTTGCGGCCGACGAAGAAGAAAACTATAAAATAGCATCTTCAACCATAAAGATCGATGAGAATGGAAAGATCTTACAAGAAAAAGTCCCAGTTAGATACCTCGAAAAGATTTTGTATGTTAATAGCTCAGAAATTGATCTCATAGATATCTCACCAAAGCAAATTGTGAGTGTAACAACATCGCTTATTCCATTCCTGGAACACGATGATGCTAACCGTGCCTTAATGGGTTCAAACATGCAAAGACAAGCTGTGCCTGTTATAAAACCCGAAGCGCCATTAGTAGGAACCGGAATGGAATACTATGCTGCCATTTACTCGGGTCACGTTATCTTAGCTAAATACGATGGTATCGTTAAAAAAGTGGATGCAAGGAAGATAATAATACACAGAACCGACGAAAACGGTCAGCCAATGTACGATAAGAAAGGCAACCCGATCGTTGATGAATATGCACTTTTAAAGTATGTTAGATCAAACCAAGATACCTGTATCAATCAAAGACCTATCGTAAATGCCGGGGATTTTGTTAAAAAGGGTACGCCAATTGCAGATGGTCCAGCTACCGACAATGGTGAATTAGCGCTTGGTAAGAATGTCCTAGTGGCTTTCTTACCATGGGAAGGTTACAACTTTGAAGATGCTATACTAGTTAGCGAAGAACTTCTTGAAGAAGATACATTCACCTCAGTTCACATAGAAGTCTATGAAACCACGGCTAGAGAAACAAGAGTTGGTCCGGAAGAAATTACGTCTGAAATACCAAATGTTTCAAAGGAAAACTTGAGAAACCTTGATGAAAACGGCATAATCAGAGTTGGTGCATACGTGGGTAAGCAAAAATACTTTACGTCGCAAGACATACTTGTTGGCAAAGTAACACCAAAAGGTGAAAGTGATGCAAGCCCTGAAGAAAAGATTATGAGGTCAGTATTTGGTGAAAAAGGTAAAGATGTAAAAGATTCGTCACTTAGAGTTCCTCACGGGGTTGAAGGAAGAGTTATAGGTGTTCACGTTTTCCATAAGGAAGAGGTCGGAGAACTTGGACCCGGGGTTAACACGCTTATCAGAGTTTACCTTGCAACGAGAAAACCTCTTGATGTTGGTGACAAACTTGCTGGTAGGCATGGTAACAAAGGTGTTGTATCGATGATTCTACCGAAGGAAGATATGCCATTCTTGCCAGATGGTACACCTGTCCAAGTAGTCCTTAGTCCTCTCGGTGTCCCGTCACGTATGAATATCGGGCAAGTACTCGAAACATCACTCGGGTGGCTTGCTAAATTAACAAACAGATACTTCGCAACACCGGTTTTCGACGGTGCAAAAGAGGAGGATATATTGCCGGAATTGTACAGAGTTAGAAAGTCAGTGAATCTGCATTACGGTGATGACCCAGAGAATTCATCTGGAAAGGTAACACTTAGAGATGGTAGGACGGGTAAGGAATTCGATTTTCCAGTGTTGGTTGGCTACATGTACATCATGAAACTTATACACATAGCCAGGGATAAGATTCACGCACGTGCAACAGGTCCTTACTCACTAATACACCAACAACCACTTGGTGGTAAAGCACAATTCGGCGGTCAAAGGTTTGGTGAAATGGAAGTTTGGGCTCTTGAAGCATACGGTGCATCGTACACGCTCAATGAAATGTTAACGGTAAAAAGTGACGATATAAAGGGAAGAACGGAAGTTTATAAGGCGATAATGAAAGGGAGAAACTTGCCCGAACCTGGATTACCTGAAAGTTTCAAAGTGCTCGTGCGCGAACTTAAAGGTCTTGCATTAGACGTGAGAGTTTACGATGAACACGGCAATGAAATAGATATTGAAAAGCTGTAAGTTTTTATAAACCCGATAGAATGGTTAATTGCCCGACGTTAAGAGGAGGGAAACTGAATGGCTTCTTCTTTCAAAAGAAAGATCGCAAATGTAAAGGTTAGAGTAGCTTCACCTGAGGTGATCAGGAGTTGGTCAAGTGGTGAAGTGAAAAAAGCAGAAACAATAAATTATCGTACCTTTAAGCCAGAAAGGGACGGGCTCTTTTGTGAAAGGATATTTGGACCTGTAAAAGATTACGAATGTGCTTGTGGAAAATATAGCGGTAAGAAACACGAAGGTACTGTATGCGAAAAATGTGGTGTTAGAGTTGAATCAAAAGATGCAAGAAGAAGAAGATTCGGTCATATTGAACTTGCCGCCCCAGTTACTCATGTTTGGTATCTTAAAAATTCACCGAGTGTTATAGCAACTCTTTTGGACATGACTGTAAAAGATATAGAAAACATAGTTTATTTTGGAAGCAGACGTGTTAACGAACGTGTTGTCATTGTTACGGATCCAAAAGATACACCTTTTATGAAAGGTGCTATTCTTAATCAAACAGAATATGAAATATACACAAAAAAATGGAACTTCGAAGTTTCACCTGCTTACATTGTAAAAGAACCAAGGACACCGCTTGTTTCCGAAATTAGTGGGGAAGTCCATGTGAAGCATGAAAAAACGCACACGGATAGAGATTTATATTGGATAATTGTTAGAAATGTGAAGAGAGTGGAGCTTAAAGTTTATTCTGGTATGATACTTAATTTCAAAGATGGAGACTATGTCAACCAAGGTGATGAAATAGTCTCTGAAAAAAGAATCGAAGCCATTTTTGCTCCATTCGATGGGACTGTAGAAGTAGATGAAATCTCCGAGACTATAACAGTGAATCCACTTCCAACAAGTAAAAACACCCCAATAACGTTTTCACTACCATATGGTGTGAGGGCGCTTGTAAGAAACGGTGAAAAGATAAAGAAGGGGCAACAATTAACAACCGAGTCGGTGCTACACAGTGTAATAGCTCCTTCATCAGGTACATTGAGGTTTAGTAAACAACTTAATTTACGACCAACGGAAAATGGACTCTACGAGGTTTTGACAACAGGTTCGATCTATATAGAAAATGTCGAACAAATGAAGCAGTATCCAGTTTTTGAAGGTGCCTGGATTTACGTTCAAGATGGAGAAGTAGTTAATGAAGGTAGTACACTTGCTGACAGATTCTTGTTCGAGGAAGAGAAATTAACTCTTGAAGAATACAAGTTATTTAGTGAACATTATCCTGGTATGTTTATTGTTGAGGAGCAAATAGAAAATGACAAACCAATAATGGTCGTAACGAGCATAGATCCAGAAGTTTCGGAAGAAACAGGAATCATGAAAGGTCAAGTAATCACACAACAAGATTACGAAGCTTATTCAATGATATACCCGGGAAAAATCGAGGCGGAAACTGGTGCAATGGCAGTTAAGAAATTGCTTGAACAGATTGATCTTGAAATATTAAAAGCCGAGATTGAATCGGAACTAAAAAATATACCAAAAAGTAGTGTCAAAGCTAAGAAACTTCTTAAAAAGTTGAATATCGTCAAAGATATGATAAATAGTGAAACTAAACCCGAATGGATGGTACTTGAAGTACTACCAGTTGTACCCCCTGAAATAAGACCAATGATTCAAATAGATGGTGGAAGATTTGCAACAACGGACCTAAATGACCTTTACAGAAGAGTTATAATGAGAAATAATAGGCTTAAAAAGCTCCTAGAAATGAATGCTCCAGAGGTTATAATAAGAAACGAAAAAAGAATGCTACAAGAAGCTGTAGATAACCTTATATTCAATGGAAAAATTGGTAAAGCATATGTTGATAGGAACGGAAGGCCTTTGAAATCTTTAACTGATCTTATAAGAGGAAAAAAGGGAAGATTTAGAAGAAACCTCCTTGGTAAACGTGTGGATTACTCAGGTCGTGCAGTTATCGTTGTTGGGCCTCATTTAAAAATACATGAATGTGGTTTGCCAAAGAAGATGGCTCTCGAACTATTCGAGCCCTTCGTTATTGCGGAACTTTCAAAAGAAGAAAACGTTGAAGCAACACAGACAAAGGTAAAGAAATACAGAAAAGAGCTCCAAAGGGAAGACCCGAAAGCATGGGAAAAGCTTGAAAAGGTGATTCAAGGCAGGGTTGTGTTGCTGAACAGAGCTCCAACGCTTCACAGAATGTCAATTCAAGCGTTTGAACCAAAACTTATAGAAGGAAATGCGATACAATTGCATCCGTTAGTCTGTCCGCCGTTCAATGCTGACTTCGATGGAGACCAAATGGCCGTCCATCTACCGTTATCGCCCGCTGCACAGGCTGAAGCAAGGTTGCTGATGCTTTCAAGATACAACATAATATCGCCAGCGCATGGTAAGCCAATATCTATGCCTGGAAAAGATATTGTAGCGGGTGTGTACTATCTGACGATGGTGGATAAAAATTACGAAAAAGTTCAGGTTGAAGATATAAAATGGAAATTTGCCTCAGCAGAAGAGGCTGAAATTGCTTACGAATTTGGTTTTATTAAATTACATGAACCAATAGTTGTGAAGATTAATGATAAGCCTATTAAAACTACGTTTGGAAGAGTCATATTCAACAGCATCGTACCAGAAGAACTAAGAGATTACAATAAAACGTTCGGAAAGAATGGAATAAAGGATGTTGTTTACAAGACATTTAAAACACACGGTATCGATAGAACAGCTGATTTGCTTGATAGTATAAAGGACCTTGGATTCCACTACGCAACTGTCTCTGGGCTTACTATTAGTCTTAAAGACTTCATGATTTCACCTAAGAAAAATGAAATCATATCGGATGCGTTAAAAAAGATCGAGTACATCGAAAAATTGTATGATGAAGGTCTATTAAGCGATGAAGAAAAGTATAAAGAGACAATTAAAATCTGGACTGAAGCAACGAATTTGGTTCAAGAGGAAACATATCGGTACCTTGGTGAAAATCCATTCAACCCAGTTTACATAATGGTAGACTCAGGTGCTAGGGGTAACAAAGACCAGTTGAAGCAGTTATCCGGTATGAGGGGACTTATGGCTGACCCATCGGGAAGAACGATTGAAATACCAATTACGTCAAACTTCCGTGAAGGTCTGTCAGTTCTTGAATTTTTCATCAGTACACACGGTGCAAGAAAAGGTTCTGCTGACACAGCGTTGAGAACAAGTTCTGCTGGATACCTCACAAGAAGGCTTGTAGATGTTGTTCAAAGTGTTATTGTAACGGAACCTGACTGTGGGACTCACGAAGGTGTACGAGCAGCACTACTCAAGAGTTCTGATAATTTTGTTGTCGAAAAGCTTGAAGATTTTATTTTTGGGAGAGTACTTGCAAAAGATATTTACGAACCAGGTACTGGAAATGTACTTGTTAACCCTGAGACAAATAAGCCATACATCAGGGATACTGTGATACTCGATGAAGATGCCAAATTCCTATCAAACTATAAAAAGAGAGTAAATGTTGTAGAGGAAAGTATACTTAATTTGAATTCAGGTAACATTCCGGAAGTCTACGCAGAACTTGCAGAAGATGTTAACACCGGAAGTGAAGTAATACCTTCTGAAACAGAGATAGATTGGGAAGTAGTAAGAAAATTAAGAGAAGCCGGTATAAGCGCAGTAAAGATTAAGCTTTACCCAATCGTTGGAGCGGTCGTATCGGAAGAAGTTGTATGGGATAAGAATAAGAAAATGCAAATCGCTGTACAAGAGGAACAAGTTGATGTCGCACTTGCAAAATTACTTGAAGAAAACAATATTGAGAGCGTATATGTAAGACCAGAAATTTATGTTAGATCCGTACTTACTTGTGAGTCAGAGAACGGGGTATGTGCAAAATGCTATGGTCTTGATTTATCGAACCACAAAATTGTTACCGTTGGTGAGTCCGTTGGTATTATTGCTGCTCAATCAATAGGTGAACCAGGAACACAGTTGACAATGCGTACATTCCATACAGGTGGTATCGCAACAACAGCAGACATTACACAAGGTTTGCCAAGAGTAGAAGAGTTGTTCGAAGCAAGGAAAAAGACAAAAGATCCAGAGGGAATATTCTCTAAAGTTAAAGGTGTTGTTGTAGATATATCAAACGATGAACCAAAGAAAATTTATATACAAGACGAGCTTGGAACAATTCACGAGTATGAAGTTCCATTAAGGGTTAGAGTCAACGTATCTGTTGGACAAAAAGTACTCCCTGGCCAATCCCTAACGAGTGGTTCTTTGAAAGTCAGAAAGATACTGGAAGAACTTGGGCCGGAAGAAACAGCAACGTACTTGTTAAAAGAAATAAAGAGAGTTTATGTACAACAAGGTGTCGATATCCATGACAAACATTTTGAGTTAATAATAAGACAGATGCTCAATAAAGTCGAGGTTGTTGATTCTGGGGATACACACTTATTACCTGGTGAACTCGTGCCAATTAACGTGATCAACAAAATAAACAAAGAGATAATGGAAGGCAATGCAAAAGTTGAACAGAACAGGAAGAAAGTAATTGGAAGGGAACTCGCCAAACACGTAATCGTAAAAGCTGAAAACGGAGAAATTGTAGAGCTTGCAGCGGAAGGAGAAGAAATTACGGAAGAACTTTTAGAACAGTTAATTGAACACGGAATAAAAGACGTTACTGTGAAAGTTGCTAGAAACGAGAAAGAGGTATACCAAATCTTGCCAAAGGAAACGGTAAAGTATAGAAGAAGACTACTTAGAATCACGCAAGCATCTCTTGAATACGAGGGTTGGTTGAGCGCCGCAAGCTTCCAGCAAACACAACAGGTATTAACAGATGCTGCTATAAAAGGTGCAATTGATTACCTCAAAGGTTTGAAAGAAAACGTTATAGTTGGACAACTTATACCAGCTGGAACTGGATTTGATGTTTTTGCAGCAGTTCAATATGAAGAATCGCCAAGATTAGCAAAAGAAGAAAAAGAAAAGCTCGCATAATTACCTGTAAGTATGCACACTGTAAAATAAAAAGCGCCCCCAAGGGCGCTTTATTTTATTTTTTAATATTTCCATCTTTCCTATATATCACAAAAGAGGTTGGGGTTTCCCAAAGTCTGATTTCGGAAAGTTTGTATCTGCCCGTTGTGAGTTTTTCTTCAAGCCTATTCCAAATCCACTCGGCAATGTTTTCCGCACTTGGCTGGCTAATTATATCGTTTATATATGAATGATCCAAAAAGCTTAGCACTTCTTCTTGTACTATCCTTTTCATTTCGATAAAATCTATTACCATACCTTCTTCATCCTTCTCTCCACACACTACCACTTGTAGTTTATAAGTGTGTCCATGGAGCTTTTCACATTTACCATGATATTTCACAAGGTTATGTGCTGCATCAAAAGTAAATTCTTTTACAACACATAGCATTATTTCACCCCATCCGTCATTTTATTTGTTCTTTAGTTATCGTTTATCTGACGTTTGATGTTTTGTATTCTCGAAAAATCCCTCCATATCTTCGGTGCCAAATTCAAATGGAAATTTCACTGGTTTATTCTCAAGAGCTGATTTGTAAATTGCCAAAACTATCTTAACTGCTTTACTACCTTCCTCTCCTGGAATCTTTGGATCTCTATCGTTCACAATAGCTTCATAAAAATCTCTGTAAAGTGGAACGTGTCCTGAACCATAAACTGTGTCAGGATCGGGAAGATCCATAAATGGATGTGAATCTTCGTCAGGAAATTTCCAGACTTTTATTCTATTAACAGCAAGCCCCCCTATCACAACTGTTCCACTTTCACCAAAAATCGAAAGTGTTTCTTCAAGGTTTTTAGGATAGATTGCCGAAGTTCCTTCAATTATACCTATACTACCATTTTTAAACTTTACGATAGCTCCACCAAAGTCTTCAGCTTCGATGTAAGGGTGCTGAAAATTCCTAATTACACCGTACACCTCGTCAACTTCACCGCCAAGCATCCATTGAAGTAAGTCTATGTTGTGAGTGCATTGGTTCATAAGCGAACCACCATCTAACCTCCATGTCCCTCTCCAAGGTGCCTGATGGTAATAGTTTCTATCTCTATTCCATCTGATACTTGCCACGCCGTAGTTAATCTTTGTAAATGCATTTTGTTCTACTTTCTTTCTCAGTTCAACTATCGGTGGGTTAAATCTATTTTGAAAACACACACCTAGTTTTAAGTTCTTTTCTTTCGCTATCTTTACCATTTTGTCGATATGATTTGTAGAGAGTGCCATTGGCTTTTCAACTAGCACGTGTATCCCTTTTTGCAACGCATCCATACTTATATCATAATGATAACCACTTTCCGTAGCTATTGCAACAAAATCAATCCCTTCGAAGTCTAGCATTTCTTTGTAATCGCTGTACACCTTTGGTCGGTATCCCAATGTTTTTTCTAGCTTTTCTGCACAAGATTGGGCTTTTGACTGAACAACATCGCAAAAAGCCACAACTTCAAGTACGTCCGCATTTTTAATCATTGCTTCTAAGTGTTTTGAGGAACCTATTCTACCACATCCAATTAACGCCACTCTAAGTTTATCCATGATAATGCCAACCTCCCCATTCTACATCCATCTATCTTATCGGCCTTTTCTCTGGAATACCCACTTTTCTTGGATACTTCTCAGGCGTGTGTGATACCTTTTGAAAAACAAGCAAGAATCTATCTTTACCTAGGATTGAGTACTTTCTCACATCTGATAATTTAACACCGAGTTCTTTCATCGCACTAACCGCTTGCCCAAGCTCTTCCGCGTAACCTGGACCTTTATAGAGCAAAATCTTTCCACCGATTTTCACATATGGTGCCGTTAATTCAAGAACGGTTGCTATTTTTGAAACAGCCCGGCTCGTAGCACTATCAAATTTTTCAAAAAAGTCACCTTTTGTCTTGAGTTCTTCAGCCCTAGTACATATTAATTTCACGTTCTCTATCCCAAGCTCACGACACACTTGATCTACGTAGGTCACCTTTTTACAGATACTATCTATCAATATTGCATTAGTGTTAAATTCCAAGGCTAAGAAAACACCGGGTACACCGCCACCTGTACCAACATCTAAAAAAAGTGCTCCAAGATCTTCTCTTTTAACAGGTAAGACGGAGTCGAGGTACAAAAAAGAATATCCTTCTTCAGTTGTCTTATAAGCAGTCATGTTGATAGGCGAATTTATTATCTTCTCAATGTACTTTCTTACAATTTCCATTTTTTCCATCAATGACCACCTTGAAAAAAAATTTCATTACATCAATTGGAACTCGAGCACGTGAAACAGGCTCTGTAATCCATCTGTAAAACCACTCCAGTCTGAGTTTTTGAAAAAGCGTGGGTGCCCTTTTCTTAACACCTGCTATAACATCGAAACTGCCACCAACACCCATTGCAAGCTTAAACGGTAGATCTATATGTTGAAATATCCAAAGTTCTTGTCTTGGCGCGCCCATGCCTACGAAAAGTAAGTCGGGCTTCAATTTT
The DNA here is from genome assembly GCA_049970055.1 of Fervidobacterium sp. Taxonomy (GTDB): domain Bacteria; phylum Thermotogota; class Thermotogae; order Thermotogales; family Fervidobacteriaceae; genus Fervidobacterium. The sequence continues at coordinate 375,224 of JBMFNR010000001.1, read as the reverse complement.
GTTATCTCTTTTGCTGGCGTTTGGTCTTCAAAGTATCCATGATGGTAACCTACAATATTAACTCCACTTTCTTTAAGTCTCTGTGCAGCTTTTTTCACGACATCAGGCTTCGCACCAAGTAAATATACTTTCCAATTATGCTTTTTTGATTCATTGCAAAGGTATATCATTGTATCGATACCAGGTACTCTATCTGTATTTATCTTACAATGTTTTTTAACAGCCCAAACGACTCCCGAACCATCGGGAAGGTGTAATGTTGCGTGTTTTAAAGCTTCATCGTAATCTGGCAATTGTTGAGCACGTAGAAAAATTTGACTGTTCAGCGTTACAACAAAAAGCTTTTTACCTTCCTGTATGGATGTAAGAAGATATTTGTGAAGCTCTTCTACTTTTCCACAAATCAATGGATACGAGTAAAAGAAAACCTTTTCCACAATGTCACCGCCAAAGTTTATTAAAGTTTATCATATTTTCTCATTTTTTAATTATAGTGATTAATCCTGCAAAAGGTTTACAAAAAATGGGTCGGATATCCGACCCTTTCGATGATAAACTTGCAACCTTAAGATCTGGTGCCGAGGGCGGGACTTGAACCCGCACGGGTTACCCCACATGATCCTGAGTCATGCGCGTCTGCCAATTCCGCCACCTCGGCTAACTGGGTTAAAATATGTCTTTATCATTGAGTATAATACCATAACTCGATTAATCATGCAAGAGCTAAATCATCTTTAAATCGGTCCTATATTGTCTTTAGACCAAGTATCGATAATCAAAATGGTTCAAGAAAACCAACTGTTATGAAAAATCTTTGTTTAGAATAATTAGCTTCCAAGTACAATTTATCTGCCATCTTCATTCCCGGTGGATCTGGCACGTAAAATCGAATTTTTGCGCTAGTAGCATCCACAATTGAAAACGGCTGTTGGGGATTTATAGTTAGCATTAACTTAATTTCAAGTTGCTCTTTGTAGCTGTAACCCACAAATGCACCGAAATTGGTAGCTATCGAAGTATTTTTTAAATCGTTTACGACACAAAAAAACGGCCCTACACCTAATCCAATCTCTGTTGAAAATGATATCAAACCACTTATATACCAAAGATTACTAACAACATAGTCGGCTGTTAAAGAAAATATTTGTTCTTCATATCCAATCCTCAGTAGCCAGTTGTTACTATCGTTAGAAAAACTGTACCCTGCACCAATGTTTACAAAAGAAAATGTGGAAGTTAAAAAAATAAAAACGACAAACAAAAAAACTATCGCACTTTTGTTCATGCGTTCACTCTCCTTGAAGGTATTTACTCTACGAGAAACTTATCAAAAAACAAAGTAACTTTCTCATCGGTTTTATCATTCGATATCTCTATCTTTTGTGGGAGATTATTAAGGAAATAAAGACGCACAATTATAGGTTGAACACCAAATCTTGAAAGAATTTGAAAATTTTTTGGTCTGAATTCTGTGTAACTTTTGTATTCTTTTGCCTCGAAAAGAGGTGACGAGAGAAAATCAGTTATGTTCTGTAAAATGCCACCCACCTGCCCCACATCTGCTCTAACACTTTCAGAGATTTTTGTGTTTTTATAGGTATAATCGGTTTTTTTGGTAATTACATTGTATTTTACAACTATTCCATTAAGAGTCTCCGGTTTTTTGAATGAAAACGTAAAATCTTCAAGGTTGTTAACTTTCATATCGAAATCTGCTGTGAAGACCTTCCTTTTCTTTCCATCTAAAACATCGAATACTAATCTGACGGATATGAAAAAATTTCTCTTCCCAGCCATTTTTTCTATAAACCCATACACACTTTGCCCTGTTGTTTGAGAATCAGGGTTAGTTTCTTGCGCATATGTGTAAGAACTACTGATAAACGTAAATGCAAATATTAAAAGTAGGGAGAAAATCAATAAAGTACCACGAACACTCAAATAATTCACTCCTTATCGATTATCACCGATTTATTATGTATTACTTAGATTGAAAATTGTTTTGTCATTAATCAATATAATTATAAAGTCTATCGGGAATACAACCTGCTTGCCACTTCTCGTTAACTCACCAATTAACGATAGGTATTTCGCAACATAGTTAACACTATCATCTACGAAAACGATATCAAATTCTTCCCCTGGAAAGATCGTTTTTATCATCTTATCAACGTACAATTTTAACCCCTCGTTCTTGCGTAGTATCAAAACGGTGTTTTTCTTGAAATCCACGTCAACTCCATCGTAAAATATTTTATTTGGCTTATAACCTTTATTTTCAAAAGCCTTCTCGATTAACTGTAGCATGTTCGCGTTTCTTTTTGAAGTGTTGTTTACCACATAGTATCTGTAACTTTCTTCTATCTTTTTCTCACCCATCTTTAACGATTCTCTGTATTTGTTAATTTTTGCTTCGTCAACGTATAAATTTCCATCGTTACCAATGTAAAACGGAAAGTTAATATTATCGATAGTAAACCCTTTCCTTATTTTTGAATATATGTACACCATCTCACCGATGTCTACGTTGAACTGGGTTCTTTTACGAATTTCTTTGTAAAGGGCTGTAAGGGAAAGTACGTTCTTTTGAAGAGCTTTTTGAGCAAGTTTTTCAATAATTACACGTTGTTTATCCAACCGCCCTATATCTCCTTCGGCTGTTTTTCTAAATCTTAAGTAAGCAAGAAGCTGTTTACCATTCATTTTGTAGTAACCCGGCGAGAAATTTATCTCCAAGTTTTGAGCCACATCTTTGTAATGCATGGGTCTATCAACGAAAACTTCGATAGGGCCAAGCTCATCACCAAGAAATTGGAATATGTCATAGTCAACAATCAAGTACCGTTTAATTTCTATCCCGGTAAGATTTTGTATGCGTTTTTTGAAGTTATCTATACCTTCTTTCTGATAATAGGAATTTATCTTCTCACCATTTATTATTAAGTCCCTCGGAATGCTTGACAAAAGGATTTTTCGCTTATCAAGATCAACACTTGCAATTAAGATAACATCAGTTCGCCTTGTCCCAGAGATATCTTTGTCAAGGCCAAGCACGAGAATATTTATAGGATTTTCCGTAGGTGTAAAGAAAAACCTTATGAGCAACTCTATCCATATAGTTGAAATCGCAAGTGAGGCTGCTATGCCAAGGATTATAACTAAGACGTAAAGGAAATTCTTCATATTGTATCTCCTTCTATGTCCCCTTTAACCCAACCTATGTACGGAAGGTTTCTATATTTCTCGTTATAGTCCAAACCGTAACCTATAACGAATCTATCTTCTATTTCGAATCCAACGAAATCTGGTATTACCTGAGGGTTCCTACCTAACTTTTTAAGTAATGTAACAACCTTTAAATCGGCAGGTTGGTATCTTCTGAGGTATTCGAGAATATAAGAAAGTGTCAAACCAGTATCAAGAATGTCCTCAACAACTATGACATGTCTATTTTCGATGGGCTCATCAATCCAGCTTTTTACCCTTATTCTTCCCGTTGAAGATACTCCAGAATAGCTTGAAACTTGGATAAAAGAATATTCAACATTCATATCTATATTCTGAACAAGCTCACTAAAAAAGTGAATTGAACCTTTCAAGACACATACTGCATGCAACGTATCTGTTTTATCCTTATAGTACCGCGTAATTTCTTTGCCCATTTGACTTATTCTTTTTTTCAATTCATCACTTGTTATCATTACTTCTATCAAATCAACCGCCTCCTTTTATTTTATAACTCCCGAACAAAGAACCTGATCACCCTTGTAAAAAACTGCTATCTGACCTGGAGTCACAGCAAATGTTGGCGTTTCAAATTTCACTTTTAGTTCATTCCCGTTTTTCTTAACCGTGCATGGTATTTCGTTAAATTTCTTTCTTATCTTAACAGTTGCCTGGAATTCATTTGGTAAATCTTCGTAATAATTTACATATTCCACGACCATATCTTTCGAATAGATCTCCTCGAGAGGGGCTACTACAATAAAATTCCCCTCTATATTCTTAGCCTTCACGTACAACTTACTTCCAGTTGCTATTCCGAACTTTCTTTGCCCGATTGTGTAAAATGGCAACCCTGAATGCTTTCCTATTATTTTTCCTTCGCTTGTTATTATATTACCTGGCTCTATCTTTACCCCATGTTCTTCAAAAAATGTTTTAAAATCATTATCTGGAACAAAGCACAGATCTTGTGAATCAATCTTTTTTGCAACGTGTATCCCTACTTCGTGAGCTATAGAACGAATTTCGTCTTTTGTAAAATCCCCATTTGGTAGTAATATTTTTTCTAACTTTTCCTTTTTAATCGAGGCAAGAAAATAAGACTGATCTTTTTCTTTATCAATGGCTTTATAGAGTTTCCCGTCGATTATCCTTGCGTAATGACCAGAAGCGACAAAATCCATACCATCATTTAATGCATAATCCATAACTACTCCGAATTTTATGTAATCGTTGCAAAAAAAACAAGGATTTGGCGTTCTTCCAGCTACACTTTCGGAAATATAGTAATCGATTATCTTCTCCTTAAAAGAATCTTCGATATGAACAATTTTAAATGGTACAGCTAATTTTTTGGCAATCAGTTGTGCGTCGTACGTATCTGAAGGGCTACAGCAAACTTTGTGTTTGACTTGTTTCGTTACGTACAATTCGTCCTTTACTGTTTTCATATGATATGCTGTTACATTGTATCCCTGTTTTAAAAGAAGGTACAGAGCAACTGCACTGTCTACTCCTCCACTTAGAAGTACACCGACTTTTTTAACTTTTTCATTTATCTGGTTTGACTGATTCAAGATTTGCACCTCGCCAGGTAGTCATCTACCAAGTTTTTCAATGTTATGGATTTCAGAGCATCCTGCATTTTTTGCAGTACTAACTCCCATATTTTGTTAACCGTGCAAGTTTCCGGTGAATTTCCCTTTTCATCGATGTAAACAAAGCACCTTATCGCATCAGTAGGATTATCAACAGCAGATACTATATCGTACACAGTTATTTGCTCTACGTCTTTGGCAATTTCGTATCCTCCGTTGCGTCCCCTGTAAGCATATAGTATACCTTTTCTGGCAAGATCAGCTAATATTTTTTCCGCAAATTCAAGAGGCATTCTTTCTTGACACTTCTGGACAATCTCACGAGCATTAACTCGCCTCTTTTCAGTACCTATTAGAATCATTATCTTTATTGCGTATTCGCTTTTCATTGTTATTGCCATACTAATCCTCCCAATTCTTTATTGAATATTCTTTTCAGGATAGATTATATAAACTGGATGCGGTGTGATACCTTGATTTAGTGCTAATCTCACGTCACTAACGTACACATCGATTCTATTGCCTTTTATCGCGCTACCCGTATCTTCAGCTATAAATATAGTATTACTTAAAGTTGGTATATACACAAGCGAACCCAATGGGATAACCGTTGGATCAACGGCGATTGTTCTAAACTGCTGCGGTATTCTGCCATTTCTTGATATCCTAAACGTTGGATGAGTCGATACTTTACCGTCATCCCACTCGGTGTAAAACGTAACAGTAAATATACCTTTATACTGTGTAAACAACCTTATCGGATCACGCGGTTCACCATCAATGTACAATTCAAAATGGAATACATCAATACATTGACCAAGAGGTTTTGTATTTGTAACAAAAGCACCGGCTTTCAACGAAGTATTTATACCGCTATAAATTGCCATAATCATATTCCCATGATCGATACTCACAGTGTTATTTTCCACATTTAGCACTTTCCCTGGTAATATCGGATATATATCTTTACCTCTCGCGTATATATCCATTCCTATAGTCTTTACAGAATTTTTTTCTTGACCATGGTAACTTAAAATGTCGGATGGATCGATCTTTAAAGGTACCCTGACGTATTGTGAAGGGTCACCAATTGGTATTTTTATCATCTGCCCAATGTACAATTTCGATGGATCGGATATATTATTTATTGCAGAAAGATCCGAAACTTTCACACCGTACGCATTTGCTATGCTACTTAACGTATCACCGGATTTAACTACGTAGTATATATATTTTTCCTTTAGTTTCAGCATTTCTTCTATCGATAATGATTGAACGGTACTTTTTATTTCTTCGATCTGTTGCTGTAGCTGCTTAAGAAACTGTATATCGCTCTGCGAGATATTAACCTGCATATTGCTTCTGACATCCCTAAGTTGTGCACTGATAACATCAAGATCTTTCCTTATGTCATACAAACTTTTCATCTGATTTTCCAGCGATGCAAGTTTTGTATCCGTTGTAACAACATTCTTTTCAAGGTTCAGTACTCTTTTCGTAAGATCGCTCAGTGTTTTTGTTTCTAAATCGTTTGTTTTTTTACTCAACTGTGCTATGGCGTCACTATTTGTTTTCAGCCCCTTACTCACATCGTTTATACTCTGCTTTATAACTGCTATATCGTTTTGAATGTCTGATACCTTCTTATTCAAATCATCATAGTTCTTACCTGTCGTAACTAGTGTATTCAATCTCTTATTAACATCGCTTATCTGCACACTTAAGTTCGCAACTTTATTTTCAAGTTCTTTCAACCGATTTTCTGCAACTGTCACACCAGAAGCGGAATAAGTAATCTGGGCTGTGTACAAATAGTCGATCTCACTTTGTAACATCTTAAGATTATTTTGGACCTCAGCTAAATTTCTTTTAATATCGCTAATTGTTTTATCAGTCTGCCCCTTTTCATCTTCACTTACCTTGTATGCATTTTCAAGTTGATCTACTCTACGATTTAGTTCATCAATATTCAAAGACAAACTAAGATAATTCCCAAGTGGGAAACAACCAGTTAAAAGAACTATCAATGAAAAACTCAAGATTATTATTAAAGTCCTCACTCTTTTATCTCCTGCCATCTATCCCTACCTGCCTTAACGTAGTATGATTTTGAGTCTTTGTACTTGTTTAAAAGCAAAGAGAACCACCGTTTTGCATCCTCTTTCTTGCCAAGTCTATGGGATAACTCACCAAGGTAAAAAATTACCATTGGCTCTTTTTCTTGATCTACATAAGAATTCGTAAAGCATTCTTCGAATTTTAAGAGGGCTTTTGCCATAGCTTTGTACTCGTTATCATTATCGCTAATTTCTCTGTAAAGCCATGACATCCTTAAAAACATCTCAGCCGATTTACAGGGCTGTTTCTTTGCCTCATAGAACAAAGAAGCAAGTGCGTAGGAAAGAATAGCAGTTTTATGATCACGCTCACTTGAAAAAATTATTTCAGTGCGAACCTTTATCTTTTGCTGGACCTTGTGTATTTCATCAAGGTAAATAGGTGAAATATTACCTTCAAAATCATTTTCTAGTGCTGCATAGTAACATTGTTCACAAACAACAACAGAGTAGAGTAGGGCATTCACACCTTCGTAATTTGGTTTCATATCCGGGTCGTAACTTTTTATTTTTATCTTATCCGTAAAAACCTTCTTACTTTTCACAGTACTTCCACAAAGCGGACATTTATAAGTTTTATCCCACAGATCCGGCATTTGAATCTTCATCTCCCAACATAAGTGCCTCAACAAAAGCAACAGGATCAAATGGTTTTAAGTCATCGATCCCTTCACCAACACCTATGAATTTAATAGGAATGCCAAGCTCTTTTGCAATCGCTATAGCTATACCCCCCTTAGCCGTACCATCAAGTTTTGTCAAAACGATGCCAGTCACATTAACCACTTCTTTAAATATCTTCGCTTGCTGTAAACCATTTTGTCCAGTCACCGCGTCCATAACAAGCAAAACTTCGTGTGGTGCATTTGGTACAACCTTTTGAATCACTCTATTTATTTTTTGAAGCTCGTCCATCAAATGCTTTTTGTTGTGCAATCGTCCCGCGGTGTCTAGTATTACAACATCCTTACTCTTTGAAAATGCATGGCTGACGGCATCGTACGCTACGGCTGCTGCATCTGCTCCTTCTGTGTGGGCGATGAACGTTGCACCTGATCTGTCTGCCCATACCTTTAGCTGGTCTATTGCTGCTGCTCTAAAGGTATCGCATGCTCCGATTACAACTTGTTTGCCTTCATTTTTAAACATATATGCTAGTTTTCCACAAGTTGTTGTCTTACCGGATCCATTCACACCAACAAGATTTATCACGAATGGTTTTTCTTGAGGCACGCTTAGCGCGTTGTTTCCACTTAATATTTGAACAAGTATTTCTTTCAAAGCTCCAAACGCGTCTTCGGGTTTCATTGCTTCAAGCTTCTCTAAGATGTACTCAGTAGCTTCTACCCCAACATCTGCAAGAATGAGCATTTCTTCTATTTCTTCTCTCGTTTGTGCGTCAAACTTTCCAAGTCTAAGTATCTGCCCTATTTTATTGAAGAATGTTTCCCTGCTTTTTCTAAGCCCCTCTTTTAGTTTATCAAAAAATCCCAACACTGCCACCTCCATTTTTAAGACTCAACAAAAACTCACTTTAAGTCTATACAAGCAAATAAAAGACCGTTCTTTCGACTAAGAATCACCCTTGTAAATTTTATACTTAATCTATCAATTAGTCTATCTTTTTCCAACGATTTTATAACAACCCGTTTTTTTGCTATTCTTATTAACTGCTGTATTATCTCGTCGTTTAACGAATCGTAACTTGCCAACGGTCTTATTGGGTTAAGTGCGGAACTTTCAAAGACTGGATTTTCAAACATCGGATCACAGTATACAATATCGAAAGACTTATCTGGCTGTCCTTTTACGAATTCCTTCATATCTTCGTTGTAGAGTTCTATCTTTTTGATGGCGTTGTTTATCCACTCTTCCTTTGAATGGTATACCCTCAATCCATGCGAAACGACCCTGTATATATGTGGTGAAACTTCTGTCCCCACAACTTTACCAACAAAATGTGCTACAAATACAGCATCCATGCCAAGTCCAAAGGTGCCATCATAGACGATATCTGAACTTTCAGGTTGTATAGCTTCGAGTAAATAATCTCTTCCCTCTTTTTTGTAATTTTCCATTCTTATCTTCGCAATTCCTGGGTGGAAGAAAAGCTTTTGGTTTCCAACATGAATGACCAAATTTAGATTATTATCTACAACATAATAAAAATCTATTTCACCATTTTTCACTCTCTCAGATAGGTGCCTTCTGTTGTAATAAGGGATTGAAAACTCTTTTGAAAGTGTTTTCGCAAACTCTACCGCTTTTTGTGTAAAATTATGCGATGTTGTTACAACTATCCTTTTTGAATTTTCAAAACGAAGGTATTCCATATTGTGTTGGTGTGCTTGGCGACTTGACACTTGTATCCGAGGCCTCCCTATTTTCGAGTTCTTTTATTAATTTTTTAACTTGTTCCTCTTTCTCTTTTAGCTTTTCTTTCTCCTGTTCATATGCCTCTTTAACTGTTTTGTATTCTTCTAACAAAGCGCTATATTTTAGAAAAATTGTAAGAAAATAACTCAAAAAAACTATGAAAAGAACAATGTAGAACAGAACTAAGATATCTATTTTGTACTTTTTTTCTCTCTTCTTTTTAACTTTCACTCACATTGCACTCCTTTTGCAACCCCTCGAAAATAAAAATTTTATCGATTGACTCATCCGTAAATTAATTAAAATTAACTGCGAAATTAACTACAAATGATTACAATTAATTACTTAAATCTATCACTTCTTGATCTTGTCCACTTCCTATGGGTTTTGGATCTCCTTGTTTCGTAACACCACTTTCGGATTGAAAAGTATATACATTTGAAATTGTTCTATCAACAACAAAAGTACATTGCTTATAGTCGGCAGATTCTGTTGTTAGTAAGACATGTGTATTTTCAGAACCGAAAATTCTTACTATCTCACTGTTTTGGGTCCTTAAAATAAATTTGTAAGCTCTTGCCGAGTCGATGAGTTTTACCGTCGGTGTAGAGCTGTCCGAGTATGGTATATCAATAAAAACGTAGAAATTCTTCACATTGTTTGGGAGTGTGTATTCTTTTATTGGTATACTCACAACGCTTTGATAAGCAATTAGTGATGTATCTGTACTATAACTGATAGTAAACGTTGCCTGAATTGTGATTTTGTTAGATTCTGGACCAGGAAAGTCGTAAGTTAGGCCGTTTGAAATAGATGAAATCTTCGATTCAGTGTACACATATTTGTTTCCACTTACGTAGAAATCTATACTCAACGTTGTTTCACTGATTTTTAAATCTTGATATGTCTTAGCACCTGTTCTGTCAAAGATCTCCTTTGGTAAGCCTGTTATATACACGTTTGCTGTGTATTGTTTTTGATTACCAGGAGAAACTATATGACTTAAAAGGTATGCACAACTACTTAACATGGATAAAACAAACGCAATAATTAAGAAGAATATCAACTGTTTTTTTAGCATGTAAAACTTTACACCTTCTTTTTTAATTTACACTTTTTCTTATTTGAAATTCACATTTGTTACGATAACTACATAACCATTCTGTTCATGGTAATCAACCCTAACTTTCTCGGGCGGAATATTGAACTTCTTCGAAATTGTCTCGATAACCGCATATTTTATTTCTTCAGAATTTGCTTCAAAGTCTTCAACAGGAATCACTTTCACAATTTCTCTTCTTCTTGTAAGCATCGTTTCAAGTCTTTCGGCGGCCTCTTCTTTCGGTGATTTGGTATTTTTATGTTTTTTCTTTTTAAATATGTCTATAATCCACATCACAATCACCTCTTCTTAAACATAGAAAGTAACGAAGAAAGAAATCCTTTCGATACACCTTTTAGATCTTCGTCTATTGGTATATCTTCCCCCTTGATTCTTCTGACGATATTCTCAAAACTCTTTCCAATTACTAAACCATCCTCAAGTACAGCGGGAATACCTTTGTTAGTTGCTACAATAACTTCCTCGGAATCTGGTATAACACCTATCAGTCTCATTGCAAGAGCTTTTTCAACATCACTTTTGTCAAGCATATCACCACGTTTTGCCATGTGCACTTTAAATTTATTAAGCACTATGTACATTTTATCTTCCGTGAAACCGTAGTTTTCAAGTAAACCTATCACTCTGTCTGCATCAGAGATAGCAGGAAGTTCGGGGGTTGTAACTATAAATGCCGCCTCGGCTGGTGCCACGGAGTTTCTAAATCCTCTTTCTATACCAGCTGGCGAATCTATGAGTATGTAATCAAAATCGTCATACAATTCTTGTACAATCCTTTTCATATCTTCAGGTGCCATCATCTCTTTCGTTGCCACCTGCGAAGCAGCTAAAAGGTAAAGGTTTTTCAACTGTTTGTGTTTTACTAAGGCTTCCTTTGCTGAAACTGTACCGTTTACAACATCAAAAGATGTATATATGATCCTGTTTTCCAAACCTAAAACAACATCTAAGTTCTTCAAACCTATGTCCGCATCTATAAGGCATACACGTTCGCCCATCTTCGCAAGTGTACATCCCAAATTCGAAGTGAATGTTGTTTTACCAACACCACCTTTGCCTGATGTTACAACAAAAACTTTCGGTTTAATATTCATCAGAACCCACTCCCCACATAGTTATTCGCAATTATTCTCAATTATTTGTAATTATTCATTTATACCCATCTTCGCATAGTAAACTAATTCAGCTTCTATAAACATATCGATCTCTCCATCCATAACAGCTTCAATGTTACCAGTTTCCACATCTGTTCTGTGGTCTTTCACCATTGTGTATGGTTGGAACACGTACGAACGTATCTGATTACCCCAACTGATATCTCTTAACTCTCCTTGAATTTGCTCAAGCTGCCTTCTTCTTTTTTCTAACTCCAGTTGATAAAGTCTTGCTTTCAACATCTTCATCGCTGTTTCTCTGTTTTGTAATTGTGACCGTTCAGTTTGACATGTGACTACAATACCAGTAGGTATATGGGTTATTCTTATAGCTGATTCGGTCTTATTAACGTACTGACCACCCGCACCGCTTGCTCTGTACGTATCAATCCTGAGATCTTCTGGCCTTATTTCTATATCTATATCATCCTCTATTTCAGGCAGAACATTGACGGAAGCAAAAGAAGTATGTCTCCTTTTGTTAGCATCGAATGGAGAGATACGTACAAGCCTATGTACTCCTCTTTCATATTTCAGATATCCATAAGCAAAATCACCTTTTATGTAAAGTGTTGCACTCTTAATGCCCGCTTCTTCTCCCTCTTGGTAATCAACTAACTCTACAGAAAAACCTTTCCTCTCTGCCCACCTCGTGTACATTCTCAAAAGCATTGAAGCCCAATCCTGTGACTCAGTGCCACCGGCTCCAGGATGGATAGAAAGATACGCATTTGAGCTATCGAATTTACCATTAAGTATCAACGCCAACTCAAATTCCCTAATTTTTTGAGCAACTTCATCGATTATTTCTTCTAAGTGCTCCTGCATCGATAGATCTTCTTCCGCAAGCTCTATACCAACTTCTATATCTTCAAAAAGTGTTTTGATCTTCTCCATATCTTCAACTATTTTGCGGATCCTTTGGATCTCTCGATTTACCTGCTGGGCTTTTTTCTGGTCGTTCCAAAAATTTGGATCCAAAGTTTCTCGCTCTAATTCTTTTAACTTCTCTTTCTTATCTTCCGGGTGGAAAACCTCAATGATATCATCGTATTTCTTCTTAAGTTCATCGATTCGTTGTTTCATTTCGTACGTAATCACACTTACACCTCCAAGTTTATTTGGTACTAATTCCACATTTTTCTAAATGATTACTGATTTACGGTCGTGTAAATTAAATATCCCATAAGTGCCAAAAATAACCCCAATATCGTCAATGTTATTTCTTTTGTGTACGTATAAGTAGTTGTGTCTATTATTACATTCACCTTTCTTTCGATTTTAGAAATACCGTCTGATAACAAAACAGTGACGGTATAAGTACCGTCCTTATTTCCTCCACCATCCCACTTTATCTCTGTTGTACCGGGTTGGACTGAAATTTTTCTTTCGTATACAATTTTACCAGAAAAATCACTTATTTGAAGTACTCCGTCAGCTTTTCTTGAGGAATAAATCTTTATGTAACACTCATCATCCTTCCAATCGCCGTTTGGTGAAAATATTTTAGGTTTTACTATCAGCTCTAAATTGAACGGGAGAGGTTTAAATTCAACCCATAGAGGATTATCTTTTTTAAATAGTATGTTGACCTGGGATTCTACGCTTTCATAACCTGGCGAGCTCAATCTTACCTTGTAATTTCCAACCGGTAGCAATAAACTATCGCCATACTTCTCTATAATTCCAGCGCCTTTACCGTCTGGTAGATAAACGTAGACAGGGTAAGCGTTTGAAAATACCGTTAGTTTACCAAGACCAGTGTTTCGAACATAGACGTAACTTGGTTTTTTCTCAACTTTGAATATCACTTTTTCATAATTTATAAATTCGTTTGAACTCACTACCCAAACAACGTGGTATCCTTCGGAGGAAAATTGCACAATCAACCTACCGAAAGCATCTGTTTTTCCGACAAATAGACTGTCTATGTACACATCTACAAAAGGTTCGCCAACGTATATCACCACAGAGTAATCGGGTAAATTATCCAAACTGAACGTAGGAACATTTCCAAAACCTATGATAATTTCAAACGATATTTGTGTAAAAGCAAAAGTTACGAAAATTACAGTGATCAGTAAAATCAACTTTTTCTTCATATTGGTCGCCTCCTTACCCTAAAGTCCCGATTTTTCACTACCTTTTTCCATATTTTGTAATTGAACAAAAGCAAGAACTTCCGCAACAGCAACGTATAATTTTGAAGGAATCATCTCAAGTACATCGAGCCTAAAAAGTTCATCAACAAGCTCCGGTGATTTCACTATCGGCACATTACTCTGCTGAGCTTTTTTGATTATAGCTTCAGCCATATAGCATTTCCCTTTTGCCACTATAAATGGTGCAAAATCTCTTCCTGATTGATATCTCAAAGCTGCCGCTAATTTCTCTGTGCAATCGTGCTTGATCTTCTCATCTGTTTTATACATTTCTATACATACGCTCCTTCCGAAAAACTTTCAAGTTTTATCAACACAACCTGAAAGTATCTTTTCAAAGATTCTTCAAGCAATTTCGCGTTATCTGGAACTTTCTCAAAGTACAAAATTACGGAATCTTGAATACCTTCCGTCACCTTGCCAAAAATTTTGTTATCTTCAAGAAAGACCAAAAACGTTTTGAGTTTTCTATCCATAAAAACCACAGTATTCTTTTCACTTTTTAAACCGTATCTGCCAGATAATAAGTTCAAGTATCTTAAAAATTTTCCCTCTTCTTCTGAACTGTCGCCACTAAGGATGTTTTGTAATTTTAGCATCAAAAGATGAGTTAAGTCTATTCTCTTGGCTAACTCTTCCAAAAAAAGTGCCAGTGCAACGGAAAGAGTATCTAGATGTTTTACGTTTACACCTGAAAGAAGCTTTTCAGAAATATCGATAAACCGGACACTTGGTAGTTCCTCAAATTCACCGGGTTTCTTTGCCAGAACCTTTGCCAAATAATCACCCTTGCCAAAATCTTTTATTTCTATCTTTGTTCCTTCTTTTGGAGCTTTTTTGTCACTTCTTATTACAAACTCTCCATCCTTAACTTTTATTTTTACATATTTTCCGTACGATTCTACGATGGTTCCATATACGTACAAATCACTACTCTCCCTTTATTAAACTCTAATCTCGTGTACACTCACTAATTCATCAACATCAACTAAGAATATGTAGGTGTTTTCTTTTTCGTTGTATATGTACTTATCAGAGAGCTTCTCAAAAAATCCTGATTTAAATTCAACAGCTATGCTTGAATCACCAACAATAGCCTTTTTGACACCCATCTTCCAAAGAATGACTCTAAGCATTGCATACTTCAAAAGGTTTTCAACGCTCTCTGGAAGCTTTCCAAATCTATCGAGTAATTCATCTCTTATTCCAAGTAACTCTTCGGTACTTGTCACTGAAGCTATCCTTCTGTAAATTCTCATTCTTTCAAAAGGATCGTATATGTAGAACTCAGGTATCACTATACTACCTGGAATCCCTTCGATCTCAGTATCAATCTTACTTATAACAACACCTTTACTTTCTTGGATTGCTTCGTTCAACATTTCAAGGTAATAATTCAGTCCAACGTCGTTGATATACCCATGTTGTTCAAGTCCAAATACGGCACCAATACCACGTATTTCCATATCTCTCATAGCTATCTTCAGTCCACTGCCAGGTCCAACGTAAGATTTAACTGCATAAAGTCTTTCAAGAACTTTAGTATTTGCATGTCGCGGATGGAAAAAGTATGCAAAGGACAATTTATCGCTTCTACCTACACGTCCCCTAAGTTGATAAAGTTGCGCAAGACCATACCTATGAGCATCATCAACAATTATAGTATTCGCGTTTGGTACATCTACACCATTTTCCACAATTGTTGTGCACAACAATACATCGGCTTTCCCATGGAAGAACATATCGATAGCTTTCTTCAATTCGCTTTTTGATTGTTGACCATGCCCAACGACTATCGACACATCTGGTAGTAGCATATTTAATCTATCGTACACATCGTAGATTGTATTCACACGGTTGTGTACGTATATTACCTGACCACCTCGTCCAATTTCACGTAATATGGCAAGCTTAATGATCCTTTCGTCGTACGGTCCTATATGAACTTGTATCTCCTTTCTTCCAAATGGTGGTGTTTTGATCTCTGAAAGGTCTTTGAGTTCGGAAAAAGCCATGTGTAAAGTTCTGGGGATGGGTGTTGCACTCATAGATAAAACATTGACATTCACTCTGAATTTTTTAAACCTTTCCTTTTGCTCCACTCCAAACTTTTGCTCCTCATCTACTACGACAAGTCCAAGATCTGCAAAAACAACATTATTTAAAATACTGTGTGTGCCGATGAGAAGATCTATTTTACCACTTCTCACACCTTTAATTATCTCGTCTTTCTGTTTCTTCGTTGTGAACCTGTCCAGCAGTGCTACTTTTATTCCGAAAGGTTTAAATCTCTCCGAAATATTCTCGTAGTGTTGCTTAGCGAGCACTGTTGTGGGAGCAAGTAAAACTGCTTGCTTTCCAGAAACTATAGTCCTGAAAATTGCCCGAATGGCAACTTCCGTCTTCCCGTAACCAGCATCACCAACAAGTAATCTGTCCATTGGTTTATCACTAGCAAGATCTTCCAATACTTCATTTATGGCTTTAAGCTGATCTTCTGTTTCAATGTAAGGGAAAGTTTTCGCAAATTCACTTTCAAGTTCAGCATGCCCAGGTAACGTTATCCCTTTTGTAGAATTTCTAATGTGATGAATGAGTAACAATTCTCTCACAATTGTCTCGATGTTTCTCTTTACTTTCGATACCTTTTTCGCCCATGTACCTTTTTTGAGCGAGTCGAGTTTTACATTTACGTCATCACCTATATACTTATCTATCAAGTCTATCCTTTCAATGGGCACATAAAGTGTTGAATCAGCAAAAGCAAGTACTAAGAATTCTCTTTGACCGCTTGAAGTTTCCACTTTCTTAAGCTCAGAGAACTTGGCCACACCATATTTCTTGTGTACAACAATATCTCCAACTTGCAATTCCTCTTCGGATATCACTGGAGCCGATAGATAATCTTCTGACGCATGAACAACACTTGCAGATTTTTTTTCTTCAACCTTTTCTAAATTCGCTTCTTTTGCTTTCGAAAGTACGACTTCGTAATCTATTATTCCGTATCTTTTGTAATCTTCTTTCCGCTCAACACTCATTGAATTTCTGAGTTCGCGTTCAAAGGAAATAAAATGATCTAAACACGATTTCCTATTTTGAACAAACACTGCTACATCGTAGTCTAAAAAGGTACCATTTACATATTTCCCAGTTAACTGTTCTTCAATGGGCTCTAAACTTACTCTTTCTAACCTTTCAGAATCTACAACGAACTCTCTTGCCGGCAGCAAAGTGGCACTTTCAAGTTTCTCTAAACTCCTTTGAGTTTTCAAGTCAAATGTTCTAATGTCCTCAATCATATGATCGTACAATTCAATTCTTACAGGAACATTATCAGGACCAAGGAAATCGATTATTTCACCACGTATCGAAAATGTTCCACCCTCACGTACATTAAAAACACGCTCGTAACCAAGTTTAATGAATAAATCTTCCCATGAAGATACGATATCTCCTCGTTTGAAGGCATGTATGTGATTCTTAAATTCCTCCGGCTTCATAACGTAATGAAGAATCGACCTTAGTGTGGCAATGCCTTTGAGTTTACCTTGCAGTGCAAGATACAAGGAAAATATTCTTCTTGAACGTACGTACCAAGAAGGTTTTAGGTTTTCGTATGGTAAGACATCATAATCGGGGATGTAGTAGTAACCTTCCAAGTTTGTACACTTTTCACTTGGTATAATCAAAATTTCATTCGCCATGGATACTTACCACCGTGTAATCAAAATCCATTCCAGCCTGGCGTTGTGACTTTTCAGGGTACAAAAATGTGTACAGATCACCTGCAAGTAGATCCCTTTCAAATTGCCAAATGTACAGTTCATCGTCAATTTCCCAATTGACCTTACCTTCTGAGATTCTCTTTTTCGCTTGTTCAAGAACATTTTTGTAAAGGGAAGCAGTTGAAATTATTGGCAGTTTTGAGTTCTTTTTTATTACCTTTAACAATTCTCTGCCCCTGTTGCTAAAACCAAGAAGCCTCAAATATTGTGGGCCTTTTTCGTTACTCAGCTCTATCATCGACTTATCCATCTCGAAAAGCACATGCAGTATCGCCCTTCTTATTCGTGAATACGTGAAACGTTTAGCCTTAACTCTTTCCACAAAGTCTTGAATAGTACCTGTGCTTCTTGCAGCTTCGTAAAATCTTAAATCTAAACCTTCGCTGAAACTGTAAATTTTTTCAAAATCTTCTCTTTTCAACTTTCTAAACATGAATACAAGAAAATCAAGCGCTTCCCAGAAAACAGGGCCTCTACCTTCCGAAAATTCACGTTCGAGGATTTTGTAAGTCCATTCGGGAATAAAGCCCTTCAATTTTTCAAATGTGTTTTTCTTTATAAACTTCCTAATCGCACTAGCAGATGAATATTTACCCTTAAAATCTTCGTCGTTGTAATCAGCGCCAACTCGCTTTATAACATGAGCGTTTATTTTGCTTTTGTATTTAATTAAAGCTTTCAAGTATTCGATGCCTAATATGTCATTTGACTTTGATAATTTCTCGACTTCGTTATCTAGTACATCCATCAATGCATACTTTCTCGCGTTTGGATACGAATAACCAAGTTTTAAATGCATTTTGAAAGCTTTTTCAAATTCAGGTGTTTGATAAATAAGCAAATGAGCCACTTTATTTAAAAATCCAATATCTCCACTTTCACTTCCAAAAACTATATCAGTTACAACACCCGTTCGATCAAGTACGCCAACGGATCCCAGAGCAAACCCCCCGGCATCTTGTACCGCGTAAATTGTTGGAAGCTCAAATATAATATCTACGCCGTGTCTTAACGCAATTTCGGTGCGTGCAAACTTGTTCACAATAGCAGGTTCACCACGTTGGCAGAAATTACCACTCATCACAGCAATAACGTAGTCTGGTTTTACAAGTTTTTTAGCTTCCTCAAGATGTAGTAAATGCCCAAAATGAAATGGATTGTACTCAACAACGACACCTAACACTTTCATACGTTATACCATCAATCCTTTCAAAAAAAACTTTTAAAAGTTGAACAAATAGACTAAATTAGCTAATTGGACTATAATAATTTAGACTACTCCGAAAATTCTTTTCGCATGATTGTGAACTGCAGAACAAAAAGAACAAGAGTATAAGAAAAATATACCGCCGAAAGGTACATCATTTCAATTGTGTTGCCGTGTGATTGAAGTAAGTCAATACCAATCCAAGTAGGGCCCGTTACAGCGAGTTTGTAAAGTTGAACGCCGAGGCTAACCCCAGAAGTTGCAAGTGCAAGTATTATGTGAAAAGATGAATTACCTCCAATCGCCTTAGAGTAAGGATAAGTTGCTGTGAAAAAACCACTTGTAGTGAGCATTACAATAGAAAATAAAAGAAATCTTGAGTCAAGAAATGTCAACCCCGTTAAATTGGACACGATTGGTGCTAAGTACAGTACAGCAAAATAGACAGCAAGAGATATAAACCCGAAAACAAACGTTATAAATCCTAACAATATCAGAAAATAGTACTCTCCTTTTCCAATGGGATTGTTTCTTACGCTTGTTAATCTTTCATTTTTCCGTTCAAAATGTTTATCAGATCCTCTTTCAACTTGCATTGAGTAAACTACCTCCTTATATTTTATGATTCTCTCCATGAGTTTCCAACTTAATTAATTATACCATAATAAACCCAAATCGATAAGCTTACTTGTCCAAAAAAGCATTTGTACAATTTTTAACCGTTTTTTTAACCGTTCATTTGCTTCTCATCATCGTTTAGCGAATTTAACAAAAATTATAAAAGTGGTATAATTTTATCGAGATAACGCCAAGGATAACATCTATAAAGGAAGGTGTATATCAATGCTTAGTATCTTCACAGATACAACATTCCGTGATGGTCATCAGTCATTGATTGCTACGCGCATGAGTACGAAAGATATACTTGAAATAATTGAAGAAGTTGATAGTCTCGGGTTTCAAGCTCTCGAAGTTTGGGGTGGAGCCACATTTGATGTGTGCGTAAGGTTTTTGAATGAAGACCCATGGGACAGACTGAGAGAAATCAGAAAAAGACTAAAGAATGGAAAAACTCAGATGCTTTTAAGAGGTCAAAACCTTGTTGGATACAGACATTACGCTGACGATGTAGTAGAACTTTTCATCAGAAAAGCTGTTGAAAACGGTGTACAAGTGATAAGAATCTTCGATGCACTCAACGATATTAGAAACGTTGAAAAGAGCATAGAAGTGGCCTTGGAATGTGGTGTGCATGTGCAAGGTGCCATGTCCTACACAACAAGTCCTGTCCACACTGTTGAATATTATCTCAACTATGCAAAGCAACTCGTAGAGAGAGGGGTTCATTCGCTTTGTATAAAGGATATGGCGGGATTACTCACACCAAAGATTGCCGGTGAACTTGTAAGTCAATTAAAAAATCATTTTGACTTGCCTGTTGAAGTGCACTCGCACTCAACGGCTGGGTTAGGGGAACTGGCTTACGTGACCGCATTCCTTGCGGGTGCTGATATTGTAGACACTGCAATTTCACCGTTCGGCATGACGACAAGTCAACCTGCTTTTGAAGCTATATATTACGCGTTTTCGGAATACAAAAAACTACCGGAAATAGACTGGAAAAAAGTCGATAAAATAGTAAAATATCTGTGGGATGTGAGGAAAAAATACGCAAATTACGATGTTAATATGTACAGTATTGATCACAGGATAATTACCTCTCAAGTACCTGGTGGAATGTATTCTAACCTTGTCAAACAACTTGCTGAACAAAAAATGCTTCACAAGCTTGATGCAGTTTTAGAGGAAATTCCAAAAGTACGCGCGGATCTTGGTTACCCACCACTTGTAACACCAACAAGCCAAATCGTTGGCGTCCAAGCTGTACTAAACGTTATAACCGGTGAAAGATATGCTAAGGTTACCAGGGAAGTAAAAGATTACGTAAAAGGACTCTACGGAAAGCCACCTGCTCCAATTGATGAAGAGCTTGTGAAAAAGATATTAGGTAACGAGAAACCAATCAAAGGAAGACCAGCAGACTACATAGAACCCGAACTTGACAAAAGAAAAAAAGAAATAGGTGTCTTAGCAGAAACGGATGAAGAGCTCCTTATATACGCGATATTAGGTGAAATCGGGAAACAATATCTAAAGAAAAAATACGACGAAAAAATTCAAGTTGACTGGACTCTCGTAGAATCATTCGAAGGAGGATACCCAGTTTGATAATCGGAATTGGCAACGATATATTGGAAATATCAAGAGTTGATTTAAAACTTGCAGAGCGCATCCTTACAGATAACGAGAAAAAAAACAAAGATAAGATCGATCAACAATACTTGGCCGGAAGATTCTCATTAAAGGAAAGTTACTTTAAAGCACTTGGTACAGGCATTTCTGGGCATTCATTCAAAGATATATCATTTTTAAACAGGCAAGACGGAAGTTTGTACATTAAAATTCATAATTACACCCCTTCGAAGTTTGGAACTTACAATTTTCTACACGCTACACTTTCGCATGATAAATTTACATTTGCAACAACCATTGTTGAAAGGGAAGAAGGGGAAGTATTTATAGGTATCGGAACGAACCTTGGAAATAGGCAAAAAAACATAGAAAACGCCATTGTAGAGCTTGAAAAAATTGCAAGAATCCTTAAGGTATCAAGTGTAATAGAAACAAGGGCTTATGGTAAAACAGACCAACCAGATTTTTTAAATTGTGTTGTGGAAATAGACACAAATCTCACACCAGACGAGCTTCTCAAAGTTTTGCTGAAGATTGAGGAAAAGCTTGGACGCGTAAGGAAAGAAAGGTGGGGGCCTAGGATAATCGATTTAGACATACTTTTTTATGGAAATTTGATAATCGAAAGCGAAACATTAGTGGTTCCACATTATGATTTCGAAAATAGAACATTTTTCATAGAACCAATGAAAGAGATATCGCCAGACTTTGTCCACCCATTGCTGAGAAAACATATGAAGAATTTTTAGAAAGCGTAATGAAAAGCGTAATGAGGTGAAATAATGGAAAATGTTAACAATGCTAATAAAGATATAATACAAATAGAACTTGAAATAGACAAAGCAATTGAGGAGGAAGATTACGAAAAACTCAACTTACTACTCGATGAAAGGGGAAAAATTCTACCAACACTTACTGAGAATCAACTTCGCGAAGTTTACGAAAGAGATTTAAAACGGCAAAAAATATTAAATGAAAAGCGTGAAGAATTTAGAAGAATGGGCAAAAACCTTGAAGAAGGTAAGAAAATGATTCAATCCTACATCCAACCAAACGACAAGGGTAATGTGCTTAATGGTCAAGGATAAAACCTAAAAAAGGGGGATAAGTATGTCACACATCGACGAAAGGTTTGAAGAAGCGAAGAAAAGGTATGAAGAAGTAGTGAAAAAATCCATATCGAAGGTACCAGAAAGAAAAGAAGCATTTTACTCTACTTCAGGATACGAAATAAAGAGGTTGTACACAGTAGAAGACATTCAAAATCTCAACTATGTCAACGATCTTGGATTCCCTGGAGAGTATCCATTTACGCGTGGCGTACAGCCAACAATGTACCGTGCAAGGTACTGGACGATGAGACAGTACGCAGGTTTTGGGACAGCTGAAGAATCAAACAAAAGGTATAAGTACTTACTACAGCAAGGGCAAACTGGGCTTTCGGTGGCGTTTGACCTTCCAACTCAGATCGGCTACGACTCCGATGACCCAATGGCTGAAGGCGAAGTTGGACGTGTTGGTGTTGCTATCGATTCATTAAAAGATATGGAAATACTATTCGACGGTATTCCACTCGATCAAGTAAGTACTTCTATGACAATCAACAGTACGGCAATGATTTTGCTCGCGATGTACATTGCTGTTGCTGAAAAACAAGGTGTATCGCAAGAACAGCTCAGTGGTACGATTCAGAATGATATACTAAAAGAATATATAGCACGAGGGACGTACATTTACCCACCCGAACCGTCGATGAGATTGATAACGGATATATTCGAGTACTGTTCAAAATATATGCCAAAGTGGAACCCGATAAGCATTAGTGGTTACCACATCAGAGAAGCAGGCTCAACAGCAGTTCAGGAAGTCGCGTTTACATTAGCGGATGGTATCACATACGTTGAAGCTGCTATAAAGAAGGGACTTGATCCAAACATCTTCGGTAAGAGACTCTCATTCTTCTTTGCGGCACACAACAATTTCTTAGAAGAAATAGCGAAATTTAGAGCAGCAAGGCGACTCTGGGCAAAGATAATGAAAAACAGATTTGGTGTGACAGATCCAGAAGCAATGAAATTAAGGTTCCATACACAAACCGGTGGCTCTACGCTAACAGCTCAACAACCAATGAATAACATAGTAAGGGTAACAGTCCAAGCGCTTGCTGCAGTGCTTGGTGGCACACAATCGCTCCACACAAATAGTTACGATGAGGCTCTTGCATTACCAACAGAAGAATCGGCAAGAATAGCCCTTAGAACCCAGCAAATTATAGCGTATGAATCAGGAGTTGCCGACACCATCGATCCATTAGCAGGCTCTTATGTTATAGAAAGTATGACAAACGAGATAGAGAAAAGGGCAATAGAATATATAGAAAAAATTGATCAACTTGGTGGCATGGTAAAAGCTATCGAAATGGGATACGTCCAGAAAGAAATCCATGAAAGTGCCTACAAACAACAACTAGCAGTTGAAAAGGGAGAAGAAATAATCGTAGGTGTTAACAAATTCACAATTAATGAAGATTTAAAACACAAAGAAGTGCTCAAAGTAGACCCTGAACTCGAGTTGAAGCAAAAGCAACGACTCAAAAAATTAAGAGAGGAAAGAGACAACGAGAAAGTCAAAAAAATGCTTGACAAAATAAAAGAAGTAGCGTCGACAGATGAAAACCTTTTCCCGTATGTGCTTGAAGCTGTGAAATTGTACGCAACAGTCGGTGAAATAAGCAACGCCCTTAGAGAGGTATTCGGCGAATACACAGAGACAGTGATCGTTTAATCAATTGAGAGATTTATTGATGCCGTATAATGTGGATAATACGTATAAAAGGAGGCGATCAACATGGAAAAGGGTACATTTGAAATTAAGAAAGGTTTTGCAGAGATGTTCAAAGGTGGAGTAATCATGGACGTAACCACTGCAGAACAGGCAAAGATAGCTGAAGAAGCAGGTGCTGTTGCTGTCATGGCACTTGAAAGAGTTCCCGCGGATATACGAAAAGCTGGCGGAGTTGCAAGAATGGCAAGCATCGCAAAGATAAAAGAAATAATGGAAGCAGTTTCAATTCCTGTTATGGCAAAGGTTAGAATCGGTCACATCGCGGAAGCAAGGATACTTGAAGCACTTGGAGTAGATTTCATCGACGAATCGGAAGTTCTTACACCAGCTGATGATAAGTACCACATCAATAAACACGAATTTAAAGTACCATTTGTCTGCGGTGCAAGGAACCTTGGCGAAGCACTTAGAAGAATCGCAGAAGGTGCTGCGATGATAAGGACAAAAGGTGAAGCTGGGACAGGAAATGTTGTGGAAGCTGTGAAACACATGAGAACAGTTATGTCAGAAATCAGAAAAGTACAGAACATGCCATATGAAGAGATAGTATCATATGCAAAAGAAATCGGCGCACCAGTAGAGCTTGTCCAGCAAGTAAAAGAACTTGGTAGACTACCAGTAGTTAATTTTGCAGCGGGTGGAGTAGCAACGCCAGCAGACGCAGCACTTATGATGATGCTCGGTGCGGATGGAGTATTCGTTGGAAGCGGAATATTCAAATCAAAAGACCCAATGAAGATGGCAAAAGCGATTGTAATGGCCGTGACATACTGGAACGATCCAGAGATGCTTCTGAAAATATCAGAGGATATAGGAGAACCTATGGAAGGTTTAGAAATTGATACACTCGAGGTTAGACTCCAGGAAAGAGGTTGGTAAGAGATGATAATAGGGGTTTCAGGTATACAAGGAGATTTCAGAGAGCACAAATTAATGATAGAAAAGCTTGGTCATGAGACACTTATCGTAAGAACACCCGAAGATCTGGAAAAGATCGACGGATTGATAATTCCGGGTGGAGAATCAACAACCATGATAAGAATAATGAAGAGAATAAAACTTTTCGAAGTGCTGAGAGAAAAAATACAGAACGGCTTACCTGTTTATGGTACATGTGCAGGATTAATTGTTCTTGCGAAAGAAATCGAAAACTATCCACAAGAATCCCTGGGTGTTATAGATATAAAAGTCTTGAGAAATGCTTATGGAAGACAAGTTGATAGTTTTGATGAGATGGTTGAAATAAAAGGTTTTGACAAACCTTTCAAAGCCATATTCATAAGAGCACCAAGAGTAGACGAATGGGGCAAAGATGTAGAGGTATTATCAGTTTTGGATGGACATCCCATCATGTTAAGACAAAATAATGTACTCGTTACTTCATTCCATCCAGAATTGACAAATGATACAAGGGTACATGAATACTTTTTGAAGATGGTTCAAGAATATAAAAAGTAGGGAAAAACTAAAGGAAACACTTAACGAAAAGCGGTGCTTTCAAAAAGCACCGCTTTTTACTTTCTGGGTGTATGAAATTTGGATCAGAAGACCATTTCTGGTATAATTGAAAATAAGAATACAATTCTCAAACATTTTATAAGAAGCACATTATCATTGAAATTTGCATCTATTTTGAATTTTAGACCAATATTGTCTATTTTTTTAAATTTGGAATTCAAAAAATATGTGGTAAAATTCAAACGTAAAATGGATTGTTCATGTCTATTTTTCTTTTTTCCTATTTGTGAAATCTTAAACAATCATTATATTAGCAAAAATACGCGTTATTAACTGCATAACGCGTCACAGGTGAAGGGAGGGCTTCAGATGAATTTTTCTGTTTTCATTGTGAGTTTTTTCACTTGGCTTGTACTAACTTGGTCTTTAGATTGGCAAGAAGTTCTCATTGGTCTCATTGTTTCACTTGTTGTATCAATGCTTTTTAAAAAGTACTATCGTATCCATTTTAACGGCAAAGTTATAAGTGGACTTTTTAGATTTGTTTTCCTGTACATTCCTGTATTCATATGGGAAATGATTAAAGCGAACGTTGATGTTGCGTCAAGGGTATTGACTCCCGGAAGGAACGTCAAGCCAGGTTTTGTGAAAGTTAAAACAACGCTGAAAGGAGATATTGCGAAGTTGACACTTGCTAATTCTATTACGCTCACACCTGGTACAATTACATTTGATGTTGTGGAAGATGAACTTCACGTACACTGGATAGATGTGTCAGGAACAGATGAGGAAAGTAAAAAGTCGTTCTACGGGCGATTTGAGAAGATTTTAAAGGGGGTGTACGAATGAGTGGATCTTTTATCATCGATGTAATTGTTTTTGGACTTACGGGACTGGGTGTATTCCTCTCACTTCTAAGGTTTTTACTTGGTCCTACGACATTTGAAAGACTCGCCGCTGTTGATATGATGAATGTAATGTTGTTAGGTGTAATTGTCCTTCTCTCGTACATCTTTAAGAACAACATGTACATGGATATAGCCATTCTGTATGGTCTGCTTGGTTTCATAGAAACCGTCGTTTTTGCAAGGTTTCTTGAAAGCAAAACCCAAAAGAGTGGTGATAGTAAATGATTGAAATGATAAGAGAAATGTTTGGATATTCACTAATTGGCTTAGGTTCACTTTTTTACTTCTTAGCAGGGCTTGGCCTTTTAAAAATGCCAGATATCTATACAAAATTGCAAGCTTCAACTAAGGCTACCACGCTTGGAACATTTTCTATCGCACTTGGTGTCGGGATCTTGGACTTTTCCTTTTTTGGAAAAGCACTTTTGATAATCATCTTTATCGCACTGACAAACCCTGTTGCTGCTTCACTAACGACGCGAGCAGCTTATAAGAACAATGCGAAGAAATGTGAAGAAACCTTTGTTGATGAAATTAGTGGTGGTGATGTAAAATGACGATTATTGCAGAATTCTTCTCTAATATTTTTACTAGTACAACTAATGCAACAGCTTTCTTGGTTGGAGTGATGATGGTAATTTTCTCGATATTCGCAGTAGAAACAAAGAAAATTATAGATTCACTTATAGCTCTATCCGCGGTTAGTTTGTTATCTGTATTTATATTCATTGTACTTAAGTCACCTGACGTGGCTATCACTGAAGCGGCAGTTGGTTCAGGACTTGCCAGTGTGGTTATGATATTCGCACTATGGAAGATAGAGGCAGGTGAAAAAAGATGAGACGCGTATGGGCCATATTGATTGCAGTGATTTTTCTTTACTTTCTCATAGGTAAGATCTTACCGATAATCCCAGATTTTGGAAATTTTGATATGTTCACAAGGGTTTCATTTGATTACATATCGAAGAGTACATCAACCGCTTATAAATCAGTTGAGTTTAAAAAATCTTCTAACCTTGAGGATGGGAGTGCAAACGTGGTTACCTCTATAGTCGTCAACTACAGATCTTTCGATACCCTCGGCGAAGTCACTGTTCTTTTTACAGCAGCCCTTGGTGTTGGTATTCTTAGCTCGTCATCAAGAAGAAAAAGAAGGTTGGAAGTTCAAGATCACTTCGTTTTAAAGATCGCTTCTGGATTGCTCCTTCCGTTTGTATTGATCTTCGGAGCGTACATATTCATACACGGCCATTTATCTCCTGGTGGTGGGTTCCCCGGAGGAACAGTTATAACTTTGGGAGTCCTTTTGCTTATGTTAGCTAATAATGAATTCAAAGTTACAGATGTAGCTAAGCATATTGAGCAATCGGCTGGAGCAGGTTACGTTATCGTTGGCTTGTTAGGAATGGCTATTGCTGGTGTGTTTTTGAAAAACTTTTTACCCACAGGTACCGTTGGAGATCTGTTCAGTGCAGGTGTAGTTCCCATCGTATATGTGCTGATAGGTTTCAAAGTTGGTGCAGAACTTTCAGCGATTATTTCCGAAATGAAGGAGGGATGAGATGTGATATATTATGTTACTTTTATAATTATGGGTATTGGAATCTACGGTATAATTTCGCAAAAAAATATGTTTAAACAACTCATTTCTCTTTCATTGATAGATACAGCCGCTAATATATTCATTATATCTCTTGGATACTTAGAGGGTATGGAAGCACCAATTTATTCTGCTATTACACCTGTTGCAAAATTTGTTGATCCACTTCCACAAGCACTTGTTCTCACAGCCATCGTCATCGGTGTGGGTACACTAGCCCTTGGTGCTATGCTTTTGATACATTTACATGAAGAGTACAACTCCGTTGATGCAGACGAAATTCGCGCTGCAAGGGAAGTGATAGAATGATAGCTCTTACGATTGCAATCCCACTAGTTTTCGCTTTTGCATCAATCCCACATAAGAAACTTGGTAATTACTTTCTACCCTTTGTAACACTTTTCAACATTCTACTTTTGATGTATGTAAAACCAACGCAAGTGATTGAAATCGGTGGTTGGCCTGCTGCGTACGGTATAGTATTGGTGTTAGATAATGTAAGTTATTGGTTTTTACTCTTTGTCAATTTAATTTTACTTGCGGTTTCCCTACTCTCAGATCTTGAAGAAAAGTACGGCACGCTTCTGCTTGTACTGACAGCAGCGTTGAACGGCTTGATACTTACTGGCGATCTTTTTAATTCATTTGTTTTTCTTGAAATTATCGCAGCCGTTTCTTACATAATTGCAAGTCACAAAAATAATTCATACGGAGCTTTCAAGTACCTGATATTCGGCAGTGTCGGTGGAACATTGTATCTTTTGGGCGCTGTACTAAGTTACGTAAAAGCTGGTACACTCAATATGGCATATGTTGGTTTCATCATGGATCCAGTGGTAGTTCCCACAGTTAGCGTATTTTTCCTGATCGCATTGCTAATAGAATTGAAAGTTCTACCGCTCGGATTTTGGGCTCCTGACGTTTACTCTAACGGCAGTTCCATCACTCCCGTTGTACTTGGCAGTGCCGTTACGGTATCTATTGCTTATTTGTTCTCAAGAATATTCATTAACGTACTTGGTTTCAGTCATTCAAATTTAGTTAGCATACTCGCCATGATTTCCATAATATTTGCACAACTTGGCGCTCTAAAACAGAAAAATCTTGGAAGGGCACTCTCATATACCGCGATAGCTGGTGTAAGTGTTGTCGTTGCAGCTTTATCGATGTTGGATGAAAATGTGATATCTGCAGCATATTTATATCTATTCAACGATGCAATCGCTAAGTTGATCCTCTTCTCCATCTACGCGTATACAGGTCACAAGGGCTTTAAGGAAAACAAAACAGTGGGAGTTGCGTTCACTATAGCATCACTATCGTTGATAGGTTTCCCAATGTTTGCCGGATTTTGGGCAAAACTTAACCTTTTGAGAGCATTATTTGAAATCGGAAATTATTCATTACCCGCGGTTTTATTGATAGCAACAATTATCGAAGCAGGATATCTCATTAAATGGAATGTTGATCTGTGGTACAAGAAGTCAAGCGATGAGGCGCAAGGGCAAGAAAGTGACATACCCCTTGCAGGTAAGCTTGTTGTATTATTACTTGCGATGGTACTTATAATTGTAGGTTTCTTACCACATATTGTTCAAGACCAGACGAATATCATAGCGTCTCACATTATCGATACAAAAACATACATGGACCTCATATTGGGAGGTATGTGATATGCAAACACTTATAATTTACCTTTCCTTTGGTACACTCGTCAGTTACCTTTTATCTAAATTGAATAAGAGCCTCGGTCCTGTTGTATTGTTCACACTTTCCATTTACGCGTTACTTTCGCTATGGAACATGCCAACGGGTACATCTGAACCACTCTTTGGCTTTGAAAATGTTCTACAATTTACAGCGATGTCAAAATATTTTGCGATTCTTTCGCTGATAGTTTACGCATCTTTTGCATTTTTCAATATTTCTTGGATTTCTAAAGCCCAAAATCCTCATGCTTTTAATGCTTTTTCGATTCTTACCATGCTTGGTACGCTCGGTGTGTTTTTTTCGTCACATCTTATAGTTATGTACATCTTCTGGGAAATAGCTGTACTCGGTTCACTCTTTATTGTACCCATGGGCAAAGAAGAATCAAGGAAAGCTACGATCTGGTACATAGTTATCAGTTCCATTGGTAGTTACATGTTCTTGTACGGGGCCTTTATGCTTTACACAAGGTTTGGCACATTCAACATATTTGAAATTGCTAAGAACTTACCAAATGAGTCTATTAGTTTTAGATGGGCGGTAATCATTCTTTTACTTGGTGCAGGTATTGCGAAAAGCGGTGTATTTCCGCTTCACACGTGGCTTAGGAATGTACACGGAAATGCACCTGATACATTTAGTGCCGTACTATCTGGTCAGCTTGTGAAGATGGGGGCTTATATAATCGCACTTGTTCTTACAGTTTTCCCAATTTCTGTTTTGTTTAGCGAGTTTTACCATGGTGTTAACCTATTGTCTTACGTGCTCATCTGGCTCGGTAACATCTCTATACTTATTGGGACGCTTATGGCGATAAAGCAAAACGATATGAAGATGTTGATCGCTTACTCAACAGTTGCGAATAGTGGGTACATACTAATAGGGCTTGCAACACTTGATAAAGTTGGTTACGCGGGTGGTTTGTTCCATGTTATAAACCATGCGCTTGCAGCGACTATGATATTCCTTTCATTTGCAGCAGTTGTTTACAGAACAGGAACAACTAAGATAGATGAACTTGGTGGACTTATCCACAAAATGCCGTTAACTTTTGTCACTTACCTTGTTGGAATAATTTCATTGGCTGGCATACCGCCAACAAGTGGATTCATCTCAAAGTGGATGATTTTCCAAACTCTTGTATCCAAAGGGATGTTCGTTACCGAAATGTTTGTCTTTGTTGGAAGTATTGGTTCGTTCTTGTATGTTTTCAGACCCCTTGCTGGCGTTTTCCTTGGGCAGTTGAAACGTGCACACAAAGACGTTAAAGAAGCACCTGCATTTATGACCATCCCGATGATCGTTCTTGTGTTCTTAACTGTTCTTTGGGGTGTATTCCCACAGCAGGTATTAGTTTGGATCACAGACGTTCAAAAAGAGTTCGGAATGGAACCATTCCACTTTGAAGGGACAAAACTTTACACAAGTATGGGATATTGGGACACATGGACTGTGTTTGTGATGTTCGCAGTTGGTTTCATAATTGCAACGGTTATTTACACATTGATGCCGAAAGGTAAGAAAATACCTCTTGAAGATCAGTACACATCTGGTGAGTTTTTGCATAATTTTGACCTTTATCACTATGCATCCAAGTTTTATATTTTCTTGGAACGCGAGTACGAAGGACATCCTTCGCTTGAAGATTTGTATCTATCATTCGTTAACGTATTGAAAGCGATAGGAAAAGGTATAGATTACTTTGCGCGTAGGACTGCGTCCGCTTATCTGTTCTGGACAGCAGTTGTTTTGGCACTATTATTGTGGGTGAGGTGGTAACCATGACGGCGATAAGAGTTGCAGGAGTATTATTGACTGCTTTTTTCTTTGGAATAACTTTCGAAGGTATTGGAAGGAAGGTTACCGCAAGAATCCAAAAACGATACGGTCCTCCATGGTATCAGAACTTTATTGATCTTTTCAAGACACTAACAAAACACGGTTGGACACATGGGTGGATATTTGATTTCGGTGTTTTAATGGCACTTGGTGGTGTTATTGCAACACTTTCATTTGTACCTCTTGGAAATCTCGTTGCGTTTCCAGGCCTTGATAATTTCTTTGTTATAGTTTACTTATTCGCGGTAGGCGCACTTGGTATGGCAATGGGTATGGTTGGTACTGGTAACCCATGGGCATCTATAGGTGTGGCAAGGGCGTTAACCCTAATGCTTGGCTATGAGGTACCTTATTTGATCACAATTACTTCTCTCTTGTACTATTACAGAACATCGAATATCACATCCATCATTCAAGCTCAGGCCAATGGCTGGAACATCATTAAATTTCCAGTGGGAGCGCTTGTTGCTTTCATATCGTTACAAGGTATGCTTGGTAAAGAACCATTTGAATCCCCCATCGCACCATCTGAGATCGCGTCAGGTCCAATGGTTGAACTATCCGCAAAATACATGGGTCTTCTTATGCTTATGAATTCCTTTATGGAGTTTGTTGAGATAAGCCTTTTTGTAGACTTCTTCCTCGGTGGTGGAACGTACTTTGTGTTTCTATTAAAGTACTTAATCGTATGGATTTTGGCAGTTATGATCTCAGCGGTTCTGCCAAGATTCAGAATTGAACAAGCTGTGACATTTTATTGGACAGTTCCTATAATACTTGCGTTCTTACAAGCATTCATAGTTGTTAATTCCAAATGATGCAATAAATTTCTAGGAGGTGTAATAATGTCGAAGATAGATGAAAGAAGCGTGTGGGAGAAAATAGCGGATCAATTGCGTAGTCGTTCTATGTGGATGTTGCACTATTGTACAGGTTGTGGTGCGGTCGAGCTACCGCCATCAATGACTTCTAGGTTCGATATGGAAAGGCTTGGAATGGGGCCGATGGCAACACCACGACAAGCGGATATTTTTCTCATAACGGGTTATCTAAGTGCTAAAACGTTAAGAAGAGTTATCTACACATATGAAAAAATGGCAGATCCAAAGTATGTCATTGGCTTTGGTTCTTGTACAATAAACGGAGGAATCTACTATGATTCTTACTCAACGATAAATAGGCTTGATTATTACATACCTGTGGATCTGTACATTGCAGGATGTATGCCAAGACCAGAAGCAATACTAACCGCATTTAACCAGCTTATGGAAATGATAAGAAAAGGCGAGGCAAATGGTTGGAAAAGGTATAAAGAAAATTATGAGTGGTACAAACAGAACCAGTTAAGAAGCCTTGGTGAGGTGATTGTGCATGATGAATTCCACGAGTAATTCAATGAGTAATGTGGTTGAACTTCTAGAAAAAATAAAAGACACCTACGGTGCTAACATATCCCAGGTTGATCAAAGACAGTACAAAATTATCTCTCTTCCCGATAAAACTATCGCCTTGTTGACGTATTTAAAAGAAGCAGGATACTTTCACTTATCGTTATTAACATGCGTCGACTGGATAGAGCAAAAGAAATTCGAACTTGTCTACATACTCATGAATTGGTCAAACGGTGTAACATTCCTTGTATCTACATTCATCGACCGAGACAAACCAACTTTCACGACGGTAAAGGACATGTGGCCTACCGCAGAATATTACGAGAGAGATGTACACGAATTCTTTGGTGTAGAATTCGAAGGCAATGAAAATTGTAAGAAACCTATGATTCTTGAACTTTGGAATGATTTGCCACCACTCAGAAAAGATTTCGACCCGTTGAAATACTCGAAAGAGCACTATCCAGATAGAGAATACGAAAAGGATGTTATTCACGAAGCAAAGATCATCAGATCGAATATTGAGGATAAAACAAGAGGTGATATAAATGGGTGAAATAAAATTGTTCTTCGGGCCAAATCACCCTGGAATGCATGGAAATTTCAGCGTGCATATGTACGTTGAAGGCGATATCGTCGTGCGTGCAAGACCACTCCCTGGGTTTTTACACAGGGGATTTGAAAAATTAATGGAAAGAAGGCTTTGGTACCAAAATTTGGCTCTTATTCCAAGAATATGTGTTCCAGAGCCAGATATAAATGAAGCGTGTTACGCTATGGCTATAGAAAAAATTGCAAAAGTTGATGTACCAGAAAGGGCACAGTGGATCAGAATGCTCGTTCTTGAACTTGCAAGGATAGCTAATCATATGTGGAGTTTCGGCGGTATTGGTGGGGCTCTTGGCATGTACACAAGTATGTTCTGGTCTGTTAGCGATAGGGACAAAGTTTTGGATATTTTTGAAGAACTCACGGGAGCAAGAATCTACCATATGTACATAATACCAGGCGGTGTTAGGAAAGATTTAACCCCCGGCTTGGAAGAAAAGATAAGCAAGTTGATGGATTACTTCGAAGAAAAATTACCAGAATACGAGACGTTCATTTTGAAAAACAGAATACTCCACACAAGGTTGAAAGGTATCGCAAAAATCGATACTGAGACTTGTTTAAAGCTTGGGGTAACGGGAATCGGTCTGCGGGCAACTGGTGTAGCATACGATATACGAAAAGTCGATCCATATCTATTCTATGATAAAGTTGAATTCGATGTACCAACGGCAACAGAGGGCGATGCGTACGCAAGAATCAGTTTGAAGCCGAAGGAAATAAGACAAAGCATAAGAATCATACGTCAAATACTTGAAAAAATGCCATTAGGCCCTGTTAACGTTAGAATATCGGATGGAAATGGACTGAGGATTAGAGTGCCAAAAGGTATGGCATATGCCCGCGTTGAATCAACCCGTGGAGAATACGGTTACCTCGTTGTATCAGATGGTGGCGAGACACCATACAGAGTAGCCGTGAGAGGCGCTTCATACCCTCAGGGACTATACGGAGTTGAGCATTTATTACCAGGCACAAGAATCGATGACGTTCCTATATGGCTTGACACGATGGGTGTCTGCGCACCGGAAATTGATAGGTAATCGGGAGGTGTTCAAATGGTTGATAAAAGCTTTTTCGCACCGTTGGTAGGTTGGAAGAACTTGTTTGAAAAGCCAGTTACAATAAAAGTACCAAAAGAGAAAAGAGAAGCTGCTCAAAGATACAGAGGTTTTCATATAAACGATTGGGATAAATGTATCGGCTGTGGTACCTGTGCGAAAATATGTCCAACGGACGCAATAACAATGGTCGAAGTACCAGACATGAAACAAGAATACGGAATGAAGCCACAAAGACCTGCGATAGATTACGGAAGGTGTAGTTTTTGCGCAATGTGTGTTGACATCTGTACAACGGGCTCTCTGCAAATGACGAGAGAGTACATATTTGTCTCACCAGAACCGGAAGACTTTTACTACGCACCTACGGAAAAAGGGATTCTTAAAAAAGATCCCGCCGAGATAAAAATAGGATGGACAAGGGAAGAAACAAACGACCTACTTGATCTTGATCGCGTTATCCCGGAGCACATTCCAGCAAAAGAGCGCGTTGACTCTTTTGTAGAGTTTGTAAAAGCTTATAGCAAAGAAGAAGCCATGAAAGAAGCGGCAAGGTGTGTTGAATGTGCCATTTGTGTGGATAGATGTCCAGAACATATGCAAATACCACAATACATAAAGGCGATATGGAAAGACGATCTGCAAGACGCACTCAAATGGCTTTTGAAAGGTGTGGAAAGTGAAAATAACCTTGGTGCTAACCCACTATCTGGTGTATGTGGTAGAGTATGTACGCACAGATGTGAGGAAGTCTGTGCAATTTCACACCGTGGAGAAGCAATAGCTATAAGATGGTTAAAACGCTACATTGTTGACAACGTTCCAGCTGAAAAATGGAGTGAAATTATAAAATTTGACTCCCTGAAGAAAAACAAAAAAGTATGCATTGTCGGAAGTGGACCTGCTGGACTTTCGGCAGCTTACTTTCTTGCATCGATGGGTTACGAAGTGGATATCTACGAATCTCTCAACAGACCGGGCGGGGTTATGAGGTATGGAATTCCAAGGTACAGACTACCTGACGAAGCACTCGATAAAGACATAGCATTCATCGAATCTTTGGGCGTTCGAATATACACAGGTGTGACCGTTGGAAAAGATATCTCGTTTGAAGAACTCAGATCTAAGTACGATGCAATATTCGTTTCAACAGGTCTCACGCTTGGGCGATCGACAAGAATACCTGGTTCAGACCACCAAGATGTCGTTCAAGCCTTACCACTTCTAAGAGAAATTAGAGATTACCTTAGAGGAGAAGGTCCAGAACCAAAGATAGCCAGAAGGGTAGTTGTCGTTGGCGGTGGAAACGTTGCTATGGATATCGCCAGAAGTATGGCAAGGTTACAAAAATTGAAATACGGTGAGGTCAATGTGACAGTAACATGTCTTGAAAGAACATTCGACGAGATGCCAGCCGATATGGAAGAAATAGAAGAGGCTCAAGAAGAAGGTGTTAAAATCTACCCGGGTTGGGGTCCAAGAGAAGTTGTCTTTTATCCAAATGAAGATAAGATAAAGGGATTAAAATGCGTCAAATGTACGGAAGTATTTGATGAGAACAAAAGGTTCAACCCCAAATTTGACGAAGCACAGATCTGTTATTACGATGGTGATATGATCATCGAAGCGATAGGCCAAGCACCGGATTATTCTTACCTTCCAGAGGAATGGAAATCAAAGCTCCAATTTGTTGGTCCGAGAATCCTTACCAACAATTTAAGGCAAACACAGATACCATGGCTCTTTGCTGGTGGAGATATCGTCAACGGTCCTGACATCATACATGCCGTAGCGGATGGTTATTGGGCTGCAAGAGGTATCGATCAATACTTAAATAACTTATAAGTTCATTACAACTACCAATTAGGAGGTGATTATATGTACGATGTATTGAAATTAGCGGAAAATTTTGAGATCGAGGGATACAAATTTTATACTCAGAAGAAGAACGAGGTAAAGAATAAAACCGTAGCCGATATATTTGAATATCTTGCCCAGATGGAAAAAGAACATACAGAATTTATCAGAAATCTTATGAAGTTATTGCAAGAAGGTAAGGAAATACAGCCACCAACTCAGGATGTAAAGTTCTTTAAAGATCGATACGAAGGGCAAAAAGTTTCAGAGACAACTATGGAAGATGATATCGCTGATATATCAGTACTAAGAATGGCATACTTAATAGAGAAAGATTTTATGGAATTTTACGCAAAGGCTGCATCGAATGAAAAAAATGAAAAAGTGAAAGAAATCTTGACAACATTAGAAAAGTGGGAAGAAGGTCACAAAAAAATAATAGAAGAACAAATAAGTTATCTCATCGAGAAAAATCACCTCGAATTAGGCTTTTATCCATTTTGAAAACAAAAATCCCCCGCATTGAATTGCGGGGGATGTTAACTTCAGTTCCTCTTCCTCACAATTTCTCATAATTCCTGGCTTTTTAAACGCTTCATAAATGGCAGACATGACAGCACCTTGGACGCCATTTTTCTCAAGTTCGTAAAGGCCACGTATCGTCACATCACCTGGAGATAAAACGAGATATTTCAGTCTTGATGGCTCCATATTTATGTGTTCTAGTAACTTTATTGACCCCTCAAAAGTCCTTAAAACAATATCCCTCGCGTAATCTGGGTTAACGCCGATATTTATTTGCCCCCTTGATGAAACTCTCGAGTACGAACGCTACAAATGCAGGACCACTACTATTTAAAACAGTAAATGCATCAAAATTCTTCTCTTCAAGCTCCATAAGTTCCCTAAGCGGTTTCATAGCTTCTTCAAATAAATGTCGTTCTTTTTCACTTATCGTATCTGAATAGCATACCGCAGTTATACCAATTGAAATTCTGGAAGTGATCGTAGGCATTATTCTTATCACGCGAGCTTTATTAGTCGCCAACGATATGTCTTTGATACTTTTTCCAGCGGCAGTACTTACTAAGATACCCACTTCTTGAATCTTTGAAAGCTCAACAGCACTTGTCTGCTGTGGCTTTACATACAGAAACTTAAAATCGGAAGATTCATAAACCTTCCCGCACAGATGAACATACCTTAACATTTTCTAAACCTTCGTATTTTCTTATTTTATCATTAGATCTGTTAAATATAAAAAATTCACGCTCGACATTTTTGTTTAACACCTCATGTATCATGCTTCCAATGTTCCCAACACTAACGATGCCTAGTCGCATGGTTAACCCTCCAAAACTAAATTATCCGCATGTATAACTTTTTCATAGTACAATAAATCTGGCGGTATCTCAGCAGTTCTCAGACCTTTAACTTTTTATAATTCTTCATTTGAGTAGTTA
This sequence comes from Fervidobacterium sp., assembly GCA_049970055.1. Classification (GTDB taxonomy): domain Bacteria; phylum Thermotogota; class Thermotogae; order Thermotogales; family Fervidobacteriaceae; genus Fervidobacterium. The sequence goes on along the minus strand of JBMFNR010000001.1, from coordinate 337,479 downwards.
CTGATCCCTCTTCCAACTATTTTACCATTGTAAAGTATAAGTACCACTTCTCCTCTGTTGAAGTTACCTTCCACTTTGGTTATACCAACAGGGAGAAAACTTTTCCTTTTAAGTATAGCATTATACGCTCCATCATTGATGTATGATTTACCCTTGGACTTACTCAGATATTTTTACCAAGAGAGCTTCTTGGAAAGCCTTTTTGATGAGGTAATATAAACTTTATTCCCGGATTTTCCCCAGTTAGAACTTTCATTACGTTTTCCAATTTTTTACCATTTATTATATATGTATCTACACCGCTTTCAGATGCCATTATACCTGCTTGTATCTTTCAATCAATACCACCCGTCCCAAAAGAAGTTTTGCTTATTTTTGCTAAAATTGGTTTTGATTCTTTAAGCCCATATTCTTTTATAACATCACCATTTTCATCTAACACACTATTCGCTGTGGCACCAGAAGCTACAAGTGCAACTTTGTGGTTATTGTTAATAAGTTTAGAGACAGTAGAAACAAGTTCTATAATGTAATCTTTCCTTACGCCATCTTTACCAACCAATAAAATGCTGCCCACCTTAATTACTATTTTTGCCATTGTTCCTTTCCTCCGTTCAACATATATACTGTTACTTTCTAATGTGGTGGTTGCCAAACACGATGAATTTCGTACTTGTTAGCTCTCGAAGTCCGACAGTACCCCGTGCCTGCAGTTTTTGCGTGCTAATACCAAGTTCTGCTCCCATTCCAAACTGCCCACCATCAGTAAATCTTGTTGAAGCATTGACGTACACCGTCATAGAATCGATAGATTTAAAAAACTTCATGGCGTTCGTGTAGTTTTCCGTTAATATTGCTTCGGAATGACCTGCAAAATATTTTCTAATGTGACTTATAGCTTCCTCCATTGAACTTACAATCTTCACTGAGATAATTAAATCGAGATATTCAGTGCCCCAGTCATCTTCTGTGGCGGGTTTGCACTCGATAATCTGTCTTGTTCTTTCGCAACTCCTTATCTTGACACCTTTTCTTTAGAAAACCTCCTTCAATTTGGGTAAAAAGACTTCTGTTACATTTTCGTGTACCAGTAAGGTTTCAACAGCATTGCAAGTTCCTGACCTTTGTGTCTTCGCGTTGTCGACAACCTCAAGAAATTTTTCTATATTTGCACTTTCGTCAACAAAGATATGGCATAGACCGGCATCTGTTTCCAAAACTGGAACAGTTGAGTTTTTTACTATGTAATCTATCAAAGGCTTCCATCCACGGGGCACTACCAAATCAATAAAATCTTTTTGCTTGATTATTATATCAACAACAGCTCTATCAGAAGATTCAACAAGATCAACAGAATTCTCAGGTAAAGAGTTTTTTATCAATGCTCCATTTATAGCCTTGATTATAGCCTTGTTTGAATTAATAGCATCTGAGCCTCCCTTTAACAATATGGCGCTCCCTGATTTTAACGCAAGAACAGTAGCTTCTACAGTCACATTTAGTCGTAATTCATAAATCACAGCTATTGGACCTATGGGCACCCTGATTTTGTAAATCGTTAGGCCATCGCCTCTAACGTACAAATCAACAACTTCACCTACGAAATCTTTTAGCTTTGAAACGACCTCGTAGACTAAAATCATTTCATCGATCCACTTTTCATTTAAAATTAGTCTATCAATTAAGGATTTTTTTACTCCTTAATCAATCGCCAAACTTGACATCTTTTTCACTTTAAATCAAGATCTCATTTTGCATTACATCAAGCTGTTCAGCTATTGATAAGATAACATTGTCCTTTGTTTCAGTGTTCAGTGTTGACAAAAGATGAGATGCTTTCTTCATATTTTCAAGTAAGGACACAACTTCCGCTTCCGTCATTCACTCCACTCCCAAACCCGTAACTTGAATTAACTTAAATTTTTGTATATTATATCACAACTTTTTGTCGACATTCAAATCTTGTCCGACAAAATTTGATAATACCTTACTTATGTTGATTTTTCGTTTTAAAACATAACATTAGATGAAATGACGAGAAAATCATACTATAGTATCCGTACTAAGCAAACATTCATTTATTAAAGGGTTTAATTACTAAAAAATACTAAAAAATGCACTTGGAAATAATGAATTGTGTGTTATAAAATTTAAAAAAACTTCCACATTATTACAAATAAAAAACTTTAAAAACACACTTTTCCCTGTTTTGAAAGATATAGTTATTCGAAAAAAATTGTCCCCATTGTAAAATTCTCTAAGTGTTTATTTTACTTAGCGCAGTACACTTTTGGTAAGGGAGGGATCGCTGTGAAGAAGTATCTATTGATAGTGTTTCTACTGATGGTCACACTCAGCTTTTCGGCTATTAGGATAGGTGTTTTTGAACCACTAACTGGTGCATTCGCAGCCGGAGGACAACTAACAGTCAATGGTATCAAACTTGCAAACGAACTCTATCCAAATGTCCTAGGTCAAAAGGTAGATCTGATTATCTTGGACAACAAAACGGACAAGGTCGAAGCAGCGAATGCTGTTACACGTCTTATTCAGGTATACAACGTCAGTGCGATTATAGGGAGCTATGGTAGCTCGCTGGCTATACCTGGAAGCGAAGTAGCAAACAAAATGAAGGTACCTATGGTGGGGTGTTCTCCAACTAACCCTCTTGTGACAAAAGACAAACCATATGTTTTCAGGGTATGCTTCATCGATCCATTCCAAGGTAGAGTTATGGCAAAATTCGCAGTTGAGACGTTGAAAGCAAAGACCGCTTTCATAATACAAGACATTTCTTCTGACTACTCAGTTGGACTTGCGCATTACTTCAGAAACGCTTTCATAGAGTTCACTGGTAACAGCAAATCTGTGGTTGGTCTCGCTTCATACCAAGGTGGAGACCAAGATTTCACAGCTCAACTCACACTTGCAAAAGCAAAAAATCCAGATGTTCTATTCATACCTGCTGGTTCTTATGGTGATGCGGCACTTATAATGAAACAGGCGCGAGAAATAGGTATTAAGTCCATTTTCCTAGGTGGGGACACGTGGGAAGTACCTGAAATTATAGATGTCGCTGGAGATGCAGCTGAAGGGGCATATTTTAGCACGCATTTCGATGAAAAGGCGATGACAACAGAAATGACTAAGAAATTTATCGACGCTTATCGAAAGAAATATAACCAAGATCCAAACGCATTCGCAGCGCTCGGCTTTGATGCATATTTGCTTATCCTTGATGCAATTAAAAGAGCAAATTCTTGGAAACCGGAGGACATCAAAAATGCATTGACAGTAACAAAAGGGTTCCAAGGGGCTACAGGTGTAATTACGCTGGACGAAAATGGAGACGCAATTAAGGACGCTATTGTGAAGAAAATTGAAAAAGGTGAATTTAAATTTGTTACAGTTGTCAAACCGTAAATACGACCGTAGATAATGAAATAAAAAACTTTGATAAAGGGGTGAAAAATGTATGAAAAAACAGATGTATTTTGTTGTTATTTTACTACTTTTTTCGGTATCAGCACTCTTTGCAGCAAATGAAATTGTGATTGGGGTGACACAGCCATTAACTGGAAACTACGCAATGGGCGGTCAACTCGGATTGAGAGGCATTGAAATGGCCTATGAGGAGGTACCAAGTGTCCTTGGTAAACCTATTAAACTAATCACTTTAGATAACAAAAGCGATAAAATCGAGGCCGCAAACGTTGTAACAAGGCTCATCGAGCAGTATAAAGTTTCCGCTATTCTTGGGACGTACTCAAGCGCTTTGGGTATTCCTGGTGCAGAGATTGCGAACAAAAATAAAGTTGTATACATAGCTCCGTCCAACACGAATCCTCTCGTTACAAAAGATAAACCATATGTTTTCAGGGTATGTTTCATCGATCCATTCCAAGGAACGGTTATGGCCAAATTTGCTGTACAATATTTGAAAGCAAAAACGGCGGCAGTAATATACGACGTTTCAAACGACTATTCTGTTGGTCTTGCATACTATTTCAGAGATGCATTTGTAAAACTCACGGGGAATCCGAAAGCAGTTGTTACATACATAGCGTACCAAGGCGGTGACCAAGACTTCACAGCCCAGCTTACAGCCGTTAAAAAAGCAAATCCAGATGTTATATTCATACCGGCAGGTATAGTTGGTGATGCAGCCTTGATAGCGAAACAAGCAAGGGAATTAGGTCTTAAACAACCTTTACTTGGTGGCGACACATGGGATTTGCCTCAACTTATCGAAATTGGAGGAAGTGCGGTTGAAGGAGCGTATTACAGTACAATGTTTGATGCAAAAGCAAAGTTATCAGACAAGACAGTACCATTTGTTGAAAAGTACAGAAAGAAATACAACGAAGATCCTGGTTATCTGCCAGCTCTTGCTTACGATGCATACATGGTACTTATAGATGCGATTCAAAGAGCAAAGTCTGATAACCCAGAAGATATAAGAAGAGCGCTACTTACGACAGATTATGTGGGAGTTTCTGGGAGAATCAAATTCGATCAAAACAGAGATGCTATAAAGGATGCTGTTATAAAGACTATAAAGAACGGAAAATTTGAATTTGTTACGGTAATTAAGGGAGATTAATACCTTACCATTTCAAAGTGTGGGCTGTGGAGGATTTCACAGTCCACACTTTATAAAACCAGAGCTAATAAACGAGAAAATACAGAGGTTTAGTACCTAGTTAATTTGATAGTTGGAGGTGTTGTAATGGATTGGAGTCTTTTTATGCAGCATATGGTCAATGCAATCTCTCTTGGGTTTGTCTTTGGACTTGTCGCGGTAGGTTATGCTCTTGTGTACGGCGTTGTTAAACTTGTTAATTTTGCTCATGGTGACGTGTTTATGATGGCTGCGTATTTTATGTTTTATACTTCTTTAATATTCGGAGTACCATGGCTAAGTGCAGTTATAATTGGTTTAGTGCTGACATCACTTCTTGGAGTTGGAATAGAGAAAGTTGCTTACAAGCCGCTTCGAAAATACCCAAGAATTAATTCTCTTGTTTCATCAATCGGTATGTCTTTTTTGCTCCAAAACTTTGCTGTAGTTGTGTTTGGAGGAATACAGCGCTCTTTTCCTGTACCTGAGTTGATGAAAAAGACCTTAATCTTCGGTGAAGTGCGGGTGCAAGCAGTTTCGATTTATACAATAATCTTCTCGATTATCTTCGTAATTTTGTTAACATTTATCTTACAAAAGACAAAAATAGGCCTTGCTATGCGAATACTCTCAAGGGACTTCGACACAGCGAGACTCATGGGAATAAATGTTAATAAAACCATTTCATTCACATTTGCACTCGGTTCTGCTTTGGCCGCTGTTAGTGCCGTTTTTTGGGCGTTGCGTTATCCTCAGATATTCCCATTCATGGGTCAATATCCAGGCAGCCGAGCTTTTATTGCCGCTGTTGTTGGTGGTATTGGTAGTTTGAAGGGGGCCTTGATAGGAGGATTTTTACTTGGAATGCTAACTGTTCTTTTACCCGCATTTTTCCCAGAATATTCTGGGTACAGAGAAGCATTCATATTTGCCTTGTTGGTTCTTGTGCTTATATTTAAACCTAATGGCCTCTTTGGTCAGGAGGCAGGTGAAAAAGCATGATTAGAAAAAAAAGAATCTTACTTAGTCTTCTTTTCATAGTTGTAATATACATTTTCGTAGGTCTTGCTGAGAAGTATATGGATCCATTCATAAAAAGGATACTTAACACGGGATTTATATACGTTATCCTAGCGGTTAGCTTAAACCTTATTAACGGTTTCACAGGGCAGTTCTCTCTTGGTCACGCTGGCTTCATGGCAATTGGAGCTTATACATCAGCTTTGCTTTATATGTCACCTGAGAATAAATTATCAAATTTCTTTATGGAGCCTCTAATCTCACCTCTTGACCAAATTCAGATACCATTCTTCTGGGCCATTATTGTTGGTGGATTGATGGCAGCATTAGCTGGTTTTATAGTTGGAGCACCATGTTTGAGAGTTAAGGGTGATTATCTTGCCATAGTCACGTACGGTTTTTCTGAAATTATCAGATCGCTTTTTAATAACCTTCAAAATATTACAAACGGTCCTCTTGGGTTAAAGGGCTTGCCGACTCATACAAATCTTTGGTGGACGGTTAGTTGGGCAATAATTACAGTTGTGGTGATTAAGAGGATTGTTGATAGTTCTTATGGAAGGGCTTTAAAAGCAATACGCGACGACGAAGTAGCTGCAGAAAATCTTGGTATAAACTTGTTCAAACATAAAGTTCTTGCCTTTGTTGTGGGTGCATTTTTTGCTGGAATAGCTGGCGGCTTACTTGGAAGTTTACTCATGACTATTGACCCAAATTCCTTTAGTATTCTCTTCACATACCAAATAATAACCATAATACTTCTTGGTGGACTTGGAAATATTACCGGTAGTGTTATAGTTGCCATAGGATTTGCATTTTTGATGGAGGCTCTCAGATTTGTTGAAATGCCAATGAACATATTTGGAATAAAGATACCCGGAATCCTTGGCATGCGTATGTTGATATTCTCGATATTACTTATGATTACAATATTATTCTTCAGGCAGGGTCTATTTGGCACAAGGGAATTTAGTTGGGAAGGGTTAGCTCGCCTTTTGAGCAAAAAGAAGGTGAATAAGCAATGAAAAACACCGTGCTGAAAATGGAGCATGTTACAAAAAGATTTGGTGGTTTGGTTGCTGTTTCTGATTTCAATCTCGATCTGAAAGATGGCGAGCTTTTAGGATTAATAGGTCCGAATGGTGCGGGTAAAACGACGATCTTTAACCTTATTACCCATGTTACTCCTGTGAGCGAAGGCAGGATACAATTTCTGGGTAAAGATATAACAAACCTCTCGACTGATAAAATCATAAGACTTGGTATTGCTAGAACATTTCAAAATATAAGACTTTTCGTAAATATGACTGTAAAAGAAAATATTATGACCGCATTTCATGCTCATTTAAAATCAGACCTATTCACAGCAGTGGGGTTCTTACCAAAGTATCAAAAAGAGGAGGAATACATTCAGCAAAAAACGTATGAATTAATGAAAGAAGTTGGAATTGAACATCTATCAGATTACAAGTCCAGTTCCTTGCCATATGGTTTGCAAAGGAAACTTGAAATAGCACGAGCACTTGCAACTAATCCAAAGTTACTACTACTTGATGAACCTGCTGCTGGAATGAACCCGGATGAAACTTTTGAGTTGAACAATCTCATTCTGAGAATTAGAGAGAAGTACAAGTTAACAATAATAGTGATTGAGCATGACATGAAAGTCATCATGAACATTTGTGAAAGAATAATTGTCCTTGACCACGGTGTAACAATAGCAGAGGGAACGCCTCAAGAAATACAAAAGAACCCAGAGGTTATAAGAGCTTACCTAGGTGCAGGTGATGAAGATGCTTGAGATTAACGATTTACATGTCTACTACGGTGGTATACATGCAATCAAGGGTATAACAATGAAAGTTGACGAAGGAAAGATTATATCATTGATTGGTGCTAATGGTGCAGGTAAGTCAACAACACTGAGGACTATTTGCGGTTTAAAAGAAGCAACAAGGGGAAGTATTAAATATAAAGGTACAGAATTAACAAAGCTCGACACAAGTGAGATTGTAAGGTTAGGAATAACTATGGTACCAGAGGGGAGAAGAGTTTTTTCAAATCTTACAGTCTACGAAAACTTACTTGCAGGTGCATACCTGCGCAATGATAAAGAAGGTATAAAAAAAGACTTAGAATATGTATTTGATCTTTTTCCAAGACTGAAAGAAAGAATTAACCAAAGGGCAGGAACACTTTCAGGTGGTGAACAACAGATGCTTGCTATTGGACGAGCCCTTATGTCAAGGCCGAAACTGTTGCTTTTTGACGAACCATCACTCGGTTTAGCTCCAGTTATAGTAAAAGAAGTCTTTAAATTAATTAAAAGAATCCACAGTGAAGGAGTCACAATCTTTTTGGTGGAGCAAAACGCTTTCGAAGCTCTTAAACTGGCAGATTACGCGTATGTTTTGGAAACAGGAAGAATAGTGCTTGAAGGCACTGGTAAAGAGTTGCTCGAAGATGAAAGAGTTAAAAAAGCCTACTTAGGTGGGTGAAATCCAAGTAGAACGAAAATAAACAAAAATCCCCCGCATTGAATTGCGGGGGATTTTTAGTATCCTCTTAAAATTTATTTTGCAAGCTTGACATTAGCTGCTTGAGGACCTTTTTGCCCGTTTTGAATTTCGAATTCGACTACGTCGCCTTCTTTGAGTGTCTTAAAACCATCCATCTGGATAGCGCTGAAGTGAACAAAGACGTCCTGTCCGTTTTCTCCTGTGATGAATCCGTAACCTTTCGATGAATCAAACCACTTAACTGTACCTTTCATAGTAACTGCCTCCTAAACGCTATTTTTTCTTCACATTGCTTTTCCACTCGCAACGTGATGATTGATTATACTCCCCTTTCAGAAAATGTCAATACTTTTTTTACCAAGCTTTTGTGTGTTATAATTTTTATAGAAATAATATAAAAACCAGTGAAAAACCGAAAGGGGGGAGGCAATGGGATTCGAAGAACTTTACGAAAAACTCAAAACATCACATGGCCCGCAGGGTAAATGGTGGCCTGGTAGCCAAGAAGAGATTATCGTATCAGTGATATTGACACAGAATACAAATTGGAAGAATGTTGAAAAAGCTCTGAAAAACGTAAAGAGCATTTGTAAGGAAAATATTCTCATTTGTCTTTCAAAACTAAGTACAGAAGAATTAGCCATGTTAATTCGCCCTGCCGGTTTTCACAATGTGAAAGCAAAAAGAATAAAATCACTAATAGAATGGATTAAAAAGTACGATTTTTCACTCGATGGAATTGTAAAGAAAGATTTATACGAATTGAGAAACGAATTAATTTCAATAAATGGTATCGGTAAGGAAAGTGCGGATTCCATATTGCTTTACGCTTTTGAAAAGCCGATATTCGTTGTGGATGCGTACACTAAAAGGTTGGTAAAGAGGGTACTTGATATAGAATTCAAAGAATACGACGAGTACAGAACATTCTTCGAAGAAAAGTACAAAAAATCCGTGGAACTCTATCAAGAATTCCACGGACTTATCGTAGAGCATTGCAAGATCTATTGTCGGAACATTCCCAGGTGTATGGCATGCCCACTCAATTATTGCTGTTTGTACAATTCAAAGTAATCGTTACCAGGTCTCATTGGATTTTGATACCAACCCTTTACCCATGCGCGCTGTACCCTAACACCGACCGGTTGATAAATCGGAACGCTTATATAATTATCGATAGCAAATTTTTGAATTTGCACGTACAATTTCTTTCTTTCGTCCGGATCCGATGAATTTCTCGCAGCTTCAATTAATTCATCAAGGCTCTTACCACCAAGCTCTTTTCTTGGTGTGCTCACGAATTTCTTGAAGTTATCACCCTGCCTTGGTGCGTAAGTACCGGCGGAATGGTAGAATGTGAAGATGAAATTATCTGGATCTGGGAAATCCGCAAGCCAGTTGAAAATAGGCATTGGAAGTTCTGATTTTCTCATTGCATCGAGGTAACTTGGCCAGTTCAACGCAACTATATCGACCTTAATCTTGCCCGGAGCGACCATTTCTAAGTATGTTTTTATCATCTCCGCTATTCTTTGTCTCATAACGTTACCTGTGTTGTAGGCGACTGCAAACTTTAGACCAATCTTTAAAACCTTACCATCCCAAGCTTTTTCAAGAGCTTTTCTTGCCTCGGTAATGTTAAACTTGTAAAGTGGAAGAGTTGGGTCAAAACCAAGTAGTGTATTTGGTAAGGCAGAAGGTACACGTATCGCGTAACCTTTTGCAACATCTCTAATAATTGAATCGTAGTTAATTATATAAGATATAGCCTTTCTTGCGTTTATATCACTGAAAAAGTCGGGAGGCATCCCATTTCCGTCCCATTTTCCACTGCCTATGTATTTGCTATTTGGCGAAACAGACCAAGAAAAACCAACAACCGTAACGGAAAGTGTTGGAATGTTATCGATAATTTGTATATCTTTGTTACCTCTTATTTGATCAAGATACTCAAGAACAACAGCTATATCGTCCACATCACCTTTTTCAAGCATCAATTTTCTTGTTCCCCATTCACTAACAGTTAAAAGAACGACCTTTTTGAGTTTTGGTTCACCACGCCAATAGTCCTTATTCGCTTCAAGAACCACCTTTTTATTCGTTCTATCCCATTCAACAAGTTTGAATGGACCTGTTCCAATTGCTGTAGCGTAAATGGGTGATTTTTCTTTCGCTATATTTCTGTATTTCCACCACGTATCAGGTTTTCCATCCCACAAGCCAAGTTTTATAGACGTTTCTTTGTCCAGAACGGCAGACCACCCCACCGTGTGAGCCATTATAGTCAAGAATGGTCCGTAAGGTCTGACAAGTTTAAAGACGACGTTATCTCCATCAACTTCTATAGCAGGATCAATAACATTTTTGTACAGTTCAACAAGTTTATCTTTGTATTGTGGCAAAGGTTCGCCATCTTTGAAAATTTCAGATACAGGTTTTCCCACGTATTTTTCGATCATTTCGTTTAATGAATTAACACCAAATATTGCATTCCAGAGCATCCACATAGGTCCACCTGCCGGATCGTAGAGTAAACCTCTTTCGAATGAGTACTCAACGTCTTCTGGTGTTAGCAAAGATCCGTTGTGAAATTTTACTCCCTTTCTAATCGGGAATACGTACGTCTTACCACCGTCTTTTATAAGTCCATTCTTTACCGACGGGACTTCCGTTGCTAACCTTGGTTCAAATTCCGTAAGGCTACTTTTTTTGTAAGCTATAAGGCTTTCATAAACATTGTAAATAACCTCGCCACTAACTGTGTCGTAAGCTTGATGTATATCGAGCGTGTCCGGTTCACCAACACCGGATGAAACGTACGTTGTTGGATCAAAATCTGCAAAACTTAGGATCGCAGCAACCGTAAAAAACACAACCAAAAATCTTTTCACCATCCTAATCCCTCCCCGTGCATAAGATGCTATGTTGTATTATATCACAGTTTTGAAAAATTTCCAAATTTAATAGTCACACTCCAAATAATGTTTGTAATATTTGTCAAATATTGTCAAAAATGATGAAAAGTTGTTGACCTTTAATAAATGTAACCAGCACAGTGAATGACAGTGAATGTCGGCAATATTGCCAATATGTGTTATAACATACATATCACTTGATTTTTTTCACCGTGCGTGGTAAAATTTTATTGCACGATCATAATACTTACCTAAGTGGTTTATCGAAAAGCGTGAAATATTGTGAAAAATTGTGAAAGATTGTAAAGGTTCGGGGTGTAGCGCAGGTGGCTAGCGCGCTTGCATGGGGCGCAAGAGGTCGCTGGTTCAAGTCCAGTCACCCCGACCAATTTTAAAAAGAGCGGCATCCGAAAAGGATGTCGCTTTTTTGTATTTTTTTGCATTTTTTATACTTTTATAAGAATAACTTGGAAAAATAACACTGAATTAAACTATGAGAAAAAGTGCTGTGCTATAATTAAATAGAAATGTTAAAAGGGAGGAACGTTTATGCGTTATGCACTCGTAGGCTTTGGTTTGAGCAATCGGTATGCCGCAAGGTACCTCAAGCAACTTGGAGAAGATATCTTTGTCAGCGAAAGCGGAAAGCTTTCCAGGGAAGATATGCTCTTTTTGGAAGAAAATCACATACCATACGAGGAAGGGAAAAATTCAGAAAAGATCCTTGAGGCCGATGTAATTTTGACTAGTCCAAGTGTCCCATACGACCACCCGATTTTGATGAAGGCTCAACAGATGGGGAGACGAGTTGACACGGAGATAACTTATTTTACTAAATTCTTGGATTGGAACCCAACAGTTATTGCAGTTACCGGATCTGTTGGAAAAAGTACCACAGTAGCGATGATAAACCACATAATTTCAAAATCCTCAACTTCTCAAATATTTGGTAACTTTGGAATACCCATTGCCCAGGTACTTCTGGAAGGTAGAAAACCACAATTTATCGTTGTTGAAATAAGTAGTTTCCAGCTTTACTGGGCTACGTTTTTTAAACCAAGTATCGCCGTTATAACCAACATTTATCCTAATCATCTTGATTGGCATCCAAGTATGGAACATTACGTCGAGTCGAAATTTAAAATTACAAAATTCCAAGACAACGAAGATCATTTTGTGTACAATCCGAAGGATTTAGAAATAATTAAAAGATTATCAAAAACACAAGCAAAAAGGGTTCCTTTCACCGTAGATTTCAACTTCGAATCGATCCCGTTCCACATCAGAACAAAGCAAAACGTTGAAAACATTGCAGCCGCAAAGACAGTTGTTAAAATACTACGATTGCCCTTCTCAATGGATATGTTCGAAGATTTTGTACCGCTACCGCACAGAATGGAGTACTGTGGAACAATAAACGGTGCACATTATTACAACGATTCAAAAGCTACGAATGCGGCAGCTGTTGTGAAGGCACTTGAAAATTTTGATAGTAATCTTTTCTTGATAATCGCAGGTAAAGGCAAGAATGAAGATTACACCACACTTGCCAACGAGATACAGAAAAAGTGCAAGCATGTGGCAATCGTGGGTCCCATCAGTGATGCGATAGAACCGTATTTGAAAGAGCGCAATGTGAATTACAAAAGATATGAAAATATAGAAGAGGCTGTTGTGGAAATAAGTAAGATGGCTGGTAAAGGAGATTTCGTACTTCTGGGACCAGCAGGGGCAAGTTACGATGCGTATAAAAACTTTGAAGAACGTGGCGAACATTTCAAAAAAATTGTTGAGAAGCTGAAAAGCAAAAATCCTTGATCAGGGAGGATTACAGAATGATAGGCTATGAGATTTTTATTAGGTCCTTTGCCGACTCAAACGAAGATGGTATAGGTGATTTCAGTGGAATAGCACAAAAAGTTGATTATTTCAAAATGTTGGGAGTGGACCTTATCTGGCTCACACCACATTTTAAATCGCCGAGCTATCATGGCTACGATATCATTGATTATTTTGACACAAACACCTCATTTGGTACATTGGAAGATTTTAGGTACATGGTCGATGTTTTACATAGCAATGGTATAAAAGTCGTTATAGACTTACCGCTGAATCACGTGTCTGATAGGCATCCATGGTTTAAAGCCGCTTTAAGCGGTGAAAAACCTTATGTTGATTATTTTTTGTGGGCGCAGCCTCATTTTAATTTGTCAGAAAAAAGACATTGGGACGAGGAATTACTTTGGCACAACAGGAACGGCAAGTGGTACTACGGTGTTTTCGGTGGCTCTTCGCCAGATCTGAATTATGAAAATCCAGAAGTTGTTGAAAAATCTCTTGAAATAGTGGAATTTTGGCTCAAACAAGGCGTTGATGGTTTTAGATTCGATGCGGCAAAGCACATATACGATTACGACACGAATGAAGGCAAGTTCAGATACAATCACGATAAAAACGTGAATTATTGGCATCTGGTCATGGGCAAAGCAAAAGCAGTGAAAGGTCAAGATGTCTTCGCTGTGACGGAAGTATGGGATGACCCTGAAATTGTCGATAGATACGCACAAACGATCGGTTGTTCTTTTAACTTTTACTTTACTGAGTCAATAAGAGAATCTATGCAACATGGCACTGTTTACAAGATCGCCGATTGTTTCCAAAGAACACTCGCAAAGAAATCGTACAAACCAAGTAATTTCACGGGAAACCATGATATGAACCGATTGGCTCAACTATTGCCTCAAGAGGACCAAAGAAAAGTTTTCTATGGCCTTCTTATGACAACACCCGGTGTGCCGTTCATTTACTACGGCGATGAGCTGGGAATGAAAGGCGTATACGACTCAACATTTACAGAGGACGTTATTGAACCGTTCCCCTGGTACGCATCGCTCTCAGGCGATGGTCAAACTTTTTGGAAGGCGGTAAGATTCAACAGAGCATTCACAGGTACTTCTGTTGAAGAGCAGATGGTGAGAGAAGGTAGCCTATTAAGGGAAGTAATTAACTGGACAAAGTTCAGAAAAGAAAACTCTTGGATCGAACATGCGTGGGTAGAAAAAGTGACACACAACACATTCATACTAGCTTACAACGTAACTGATGGATTTAATGGTTTCAGAGTGTACGCAAATACCTCCGGCCACAGCGAACAGTTCGAAGGTGTAAATTTGAAACCTTACGAAGTGAAGGTACTGTAGTGAGGGACAGTGATGTATAGGTAGTGTAAATCACAAGAGAAAAATGTAACAATCTGATAAACCAGTTCGCGAATGTGGTATAATTAGATGGTAGATACGTTAAGTATTGAGGTACCAGTATGAGCTTATCTGAAATTTCCTACATTATTTGAAAACGGAGGTGTGAAGATGTACGTAGAGATCGTTGATGTAAGAGCAAGAGAGGTTCTCGATTCCCGCGGAAATCCAACCGTTGAAGTTGAAGTGTTGCTTGAAGATGGTAGTTTTGGAAGGGCTATAGTCCCCAGTGGAGCTTCGACTGGTAAATTCGAAGCACTTGAGCTAAGAGATGGTGACAAAAAAAGATACCAAGGTAAAGGTGTTACGAAGGCAGCTGAACATGTCAACGAAATCATAGCACCAAGAGTTGTTGGTTTAAATGCATTCGATCAAGTGTACCTTGATAAAGTTCTTCTCGAACTCGATGGTACTGAAAACAAATCGAAATTGGGTGCCAATGCCATACTTGGTGTTTCGATGGCGGTGGCAAGGGCCGCAGCGGAAAGCGCTGGTTTGCCGCTTTACAGGTATCTCGGAGGAGCAAACGCTAAGGTGTTACCAGTTCCTTTTATGAACGTGATCAATGGTGGAGCGCATGCGGACAACAGCTTGGACATACAAGAATTCATGCTTGTTCCTGCTGGAGCGCCGTCATTCAGGGAAGCTCTCAGGTACGGTGCTGAAGTATTCCACACACTTAAAAAGATACTCAAAGATGCGGGCCACGTTACGGCAGTAGGTGATGAGGGAGGATTCGCTCCAAATCTCAAGTCCAACGAAGAAGCTATACAAGTACTTATCGAAGCGATCAAAAAAGCCGGATATGAGCCTGGAAAAGACATATACATCGCACTTGATTGTGCGGCAAGTGAATTTTACAACGAGGATACGGGAAAATATCTCATTGATGGAACGGAAAAAAGTGGTGAAGAACTCATTGAATACTACTCAATGCTCATTGACAAATACTGGCCAGTGATCATCTCGATCGAAGACCCATTCGAACAAGAAGATTGGGATAGCTACGTGAAGTTTACACAAAAAGTTGGTGGAAAGGTTCAGATCGTTGGTGACGATCTGTACGTAACAAACGTAAAAAGGCTTTCGAAGGGTATCGAATTATTCGCAACAAATTCCATACTCATCAAACTCAACCAGATTGGTTCCGTTACAGAAACGCTTGATGCGATAGAAATGGCCAAAACAGCCGGTATGACGAATGTTATTAGCCACAGAAGTGGTGAAACAGAAGACACTTTCATCGCAGACCTTGCGGTTGCAACAAACGCCGGAATGATAAAGACAGGTTCACTTTCAAGAAGTGAAAGGATAGCAAAATACAACCAGCTGCTCAGAATCGAGGAAGAACTGAAAGATGCTGCAATATACAAGGGCCTGAATGCGTTTTACAGTATAAAAAGATAAAAAGATAAACAAAACAAAAAAGGGAGGCTTAAAAGCCTCCCTTTTTAAGTTTACAAAGTTTACATTAGAAGCTTGCTGTGTATGTAAGTTTCACATTCCATGTTGGTTCGGTAAGGACTTTCCAACCATCTGTATCGTTTCCCGTGAGTGTTCCAAAGAAGGCTGTTACCTTTGTATTTTCTGTAAGTCTGTAGCAGGCTGATGCGTTGTATCCAGAATTTGACGTTGTCATTCTGTAATTTGCTGTAAGTTTTAACATATCAACGGTTGCATTCGCCACTGCGTGGATGTAGTTGTAGTTATTAGGCGCTGTAACGTCATTCCACATTGCTTTTGCTGTTAAGCTGAACATGTCAGCTACTAAGTCGCCTTGTACGTAGAGTGTGTATTTCTTAGTGTTATCGAGCACATCAGCGTTTGTTGTCTTTACAAAAAGTGTAACTGGTGTGACAGCAACTTTTGCTGAAAGTTCGTTGAGTGGAAGGGTAAATTTTGATGCAACAAAGTCGTATTTTGGCTTTACTTGAGCTACAAGAGAAACTGGTGCAAATGTTTGTTCGTATTTAACACCCAAACTTACGTATTTACCGTTGGCTACACTGCCGTCTGTACTTGCGTAATCAAGTTTATCAAGATTTTCTGCAAATTTTACAGTTGGTGTAAGTGTTAACTCAGCTATTGGTTTAAAGCTTCCCGAGAGACTAAAGTCGTACGCCATGCCTGAATCGTTAACCATACCTGCGAAAATCGTCACATTTGGTTTGAAGATACCCAGATCAACTGATCCGTTGAGCGCTCCACCAAATTCGTAAGTATTACCCACATTGTAAAAACCACCGACAACTTCCCAGCCGGAAAGAACGTATTTTGCAAGAACCATATCACTAAACCATGTTGCAGCACCTTCTGATGTTTTATCAAAGTAGTACACTTCCAAGCCGGCAATCGATGGGAATGTCACTTTGAGAGAGTCGGCAAAATCACTCATTGGTGTAAACTTATCATCGCTGTCTAGACCTGTGAAATACTTACTAACAAATTGTTTATCTGTTGAGTAGTATGCTGCAAAGTATGGTGTTGAGAATGTTATGGATTTGAGTGTTAGCTCTGGATCTTCGCCTATGGTTGAGTAAGAAATGCTAAACGTTGCGCCCGCTTGTGTGTCACTTGTTGGGCTAACGCTGAGAGATGCTTTAACATTTAATAATGCACCAGAAATGTCAACCCCGTCCTTTGTTACTACAAGAGAAAAGCTAACTTTACCTGTGTAAGTTACTGGTCCAAGTGTGAATGGTTTTTCAACTGCAAATAGGCTAACAAATACAAAGAGTGCCACCAAAACTGTTAAAAACTTCTTCATAATCCTTCTCCCTCCTCCTGTGAGTTTAGGTTATTTACAAAACATTAGATAAAAACCTTTCCCAAATTTTTTAACTATCCCCCCCTTATAACTGAATGTAAGATTAGAAATTAAAACCAGCCTAAAGCTTTAGCTAAAGCAATTATTCCAATTAATGTTCCACTAACTCCAAAAACTGCTCCCCATGTTGCTATATTCCTAGCATTTTCAATTTCTTTCGCACTGTTGCTTTTAAGTTCTTCAACTTCGGATTTGTCGGCTTTTACGTCGTCAACAACTTGACTTAAACTGGCAACTTGATTTTCCAACAAGCTCAATCTATCGCCAATCACACTAATTTTATCGCTAGTTTCGCTAGTAAAGTTTACCACAAAATCGTTTAACTTGTCAAGTTTTTCGCTCAGATTAGCCAATTCTTCCTGTTGTCCGACTATCGCACTCGACAACATGTCTTGAAGACTTGCCATCGCCTGGTAAACATCATCAAATTTTTCTTTACTTGCCTGCATGTGTTCATCGCACTTTGCGTTATATTCATCAATTGAAGCTTGCAACGATTCGGCAACAACGTCTGTGTACGCTTTCATAGATTCTTGTGCATTCGCAAGGTCCTGCGAAAGCCCATAGAGCATGTCCCTTATCGCTGGAAGTCCTGTGTTAAGTGTGCTTTCTATGTTGAGCACCCTCGTTTCAAGATCATCTATTTTCGATGTTAATGAAGCCTCTAATGACGTTAAGTTTTCTTGCAAACCAATGATCGCTTCTGAGAGTGTATCGTAAAGGTTTGCAATCTTATCGTTCACATCATCCAACTTTGATTGTAACATCTCAAATTGAGTGTTCAACTCGTCAACCTTAGCTGATAAATTTGTTAAGGCATTGGAAAGCTCATCTGCTTTACTTGTTGTTTTCTTATCAAGATCCCCGATCTGTTTTCTAAGTAAGTAATCAACATCACCAAGTTGTGCGGCAAGTCCGTTTAGTATATCACTCAAGCTCACTATATCGTTTTTCAATTCCACCAAACTTATCTCTTGAACACTTCCATCTTCGTACGTATAAACAAATTTGTCGTTAAGTTGGTTCACAAGATCGTAAAGTTTGATGATGTCTTGATCATGCAATTCTACCGTAAGTTTTATGTCTTCTACTTGCGTTTGTACTTCCGCAATTTTTTCGTCGAGTTGCTGGTTAGCATCTTGGAGAATTTTCTTCAGTTCATCGAGTTGCTGTTGCTTTTCGGCAAGTAATTGCTCAAGGTAATCGAGTGTTCTTGATATGAAAAGTGCGGTTTGGTATCTGGTTAGTGCTTCATCTCCACGGTATGTACCATCGGGAAAGCCAGTGATAATCCCAATTTGTTCAAGCCTTTCCACGTAAGTTTGTGCCCAGTGCCCTTTTGGAATATCTCTGAAAGCCGCCGTGACTGTGATTATTAAAACCAATAAGCTAAGCAGCGTTAATGTCTTTCTCATACTTATCTACCCCCTTCTCAATAATATTAATCTCAATATTTGCTGCAGATTATTAAATTTTCAAAGAACCCAGAAAACTCGTTGAACTTAAATTGAATTGATTGAATCCAAGAACTCCATCTGTCAAAAATCTACCAAAGAAGATTATACCATATTTTCCGCTCAGATCAAAATGTAATGTCTTTATTTTCCAAGAATTTCAGAAACTAAACGTTCATTATTGGGCTAAAATCTTTATAAATTGACGCTTTCCAATTCTTAAGATGTGTTCATCTTTTATTTCCACACTTGCTTTGAAGTTGTCGATCCTAATGTTGTCGAAATACACTCCCCCTTGCGTTATTAATCTTTTTATTTCGCTTCGCGTACCAACTTTGAGGCTGTCAAGTAAATCAACTATGTTGTAAACTCTCTTTTCCATTTTTTCCACAGGCATGTCATCGGGTACTTCTTTCTTTTGGAATACGGTAATGAAGTATTCCTCTGCTTCTTTCGCTTTTTCTTCACCGTAAAATTGCTTAACAATCTCCCTTGCAAGCCACATTTTGTAGTCTCTTGGGTTCACTGACTTTTCGTTTATTTGCTTTTCCATTTTCGCTATGCTTTCCTCATCTAAATCAGTAAGTAGTCGCGTGTACTTTACAATTAATTCGTCGGGAATGGACATAACTTTCCCGTACATATCCTTTGGTTCGTCTGTAAATCCAATGTAGTTGTTGTAACTTTTACTCATTTTCAATTTCCCATCAGTACCCTCGATGATGGGCATTGTCATAACTATCTGCGGCTTTAATCCGTACTCTTCTTGAATTTTTCTACCCACCATCAAATTGAAGAGTTGGTCAGTACCACCAAGCTCTACATCGGCTTGAATGGCCACAGAGTCGTACGCTTGGGCAAGTGGATACAAAAATTCCGAAATGCTTATTGAAATCCCCTCCGCGTACCTTTTTGCAAAATCTTCCCTTTCAAGCATCCTCGCAACTGTGTATTTTCCCGCAAGTTTGACTACGTCTGCAAATGTCATGCTACCAAGCCATTCGTTGTTGTACCTGATTTCTGTCTTATCCTTATCAAGAATCATAAAAGCTTGCTGCGCGTAACTTTTTGCATTTTCTACAACTTCTTCGCGTGAGAGCATAGGTCTGGTGGTGTTCCTTCCAGATGGATCTCCTATCATAGCTGTGAAATCGCCTATAATCAACACAACCTGGTGACCAAGATCTTGAAATTGTTTGAGTTTTTTCAGTACAACGGCATGTCCTAAATGTAAATCAGGCCTCGAAGGGTCAACACCAAGTTTGACCCTAAGAGGCCTACCTTCTTTTAACCGCTCCAAAAATTCTTCTTCGGAAATTAAATCTACGACATTTTTTTTGAGTATCTCAAACTGCTTTTCGGGGCTAAGTTTCATCAATAACCCTCCACTTTATCATGCGTTAGTTATTACCTTGATAAAACCCAAGATGTTAAGAAGCACAAAGCAAAAAACGCAACGGCGAGAGCAACGGTTATTTTTCCAGATGTGTCCAACCCCTTTTTCCTTCCAAACATCGTGTAAGCTGCTCCACTACCAAATGCCCCACCAAGCTCCGCAAACTTGCTCATTTCGTGAAGTACCATCCAAATAAGACCGGCTGCTACGATCGTATGAATGATAATTAAGACAGCTGCCAACATCCTTGCACCTCCACTCCTTTATCTATTAGAATACTACTTCGGTAGTTACATGTGTTTATATGCGGTTATTTATGTTCACACGTAATTATAAGTGATCGCGACCGTACATTTTATTTTGCTGAGAACTATTATATCATATATTTCTGGATTTATGCAATATTTTGGTTAAGTAAAACCATTTCATCTGAAATGCCTGGGGTGATTTAAATTAACCTAAAATAGCATAGCTTGGTCTGTTTCCGGTAGTTTCGTTAAAACACCTAAGCGTTTTAATACTTCCACTTGGGCTTTTGTAACTCGTGCTCTACTCATCAGATCCTCTACGGATGTGTACGGCTTTTCTTTGCGTTTTTCGACAATAGCAACAGCTACATTGTCACCAATGCCGTGTATCTTATTGAATGGTATGATCAGACTGTTACCATCAATTATGAATCTTTTAGCGTCACTTCTTTCCAAATCTGGTCTTTTAAATCCGAAGCCCCTCAGCATCATTTCAAGGGCAGCTTGTAAAACTTTTTCTTCGTTCTTTTCCTTAACGTCTTTTTTTGCATTTGAAGATAGTTCGGAAAGTCTTCTTTTAATTGCTTCCTTACCATTGAGGATCAATTCAGCATCGAACTCATCACCCTTCGTTGAAAAATAAGCTGCGTAAAACGCCAAAGGATAATGAACCTTGAAGTATGCTATTCTAAATGCCATGCTGACGTACGCAACTGCATGAGCTTTAGGGAAAAGATATTTTATCTTTTGACAAGATTCTATGAACCACTCAGGCACATTATGTTCCCTCATTATTTTAATTTCTTCTTCCTTTAAACCTTTACCTTTTCTTACATTTTCCATGATTTTAAATGCACTCGAAGGTGGTACGCCCTTATGGATAAGGTAGATCATGATATCATCACGACAGGATATGACATCGGATAGTGTAGCCATTCCTCTGCTTATCAAAGTCTGTGCATTTCCAAGCCACACATCGGTACCATGCGATAAACCGGAGATTCTTACAAGTTCTGCGAATGTTTTTGGCCTTGTTTCTCTGAGCATTCCCATGACAAAGTCTGTACCAAACTCGGGTATGCCGATTGTCCCCACGTCGGTACCAAGTTCCTCTGGATCGATTCCAAGAGATTTCGTCGAAGAGAATATACTCATAGTCTTTTTGTCGTCCATTGGTACAGTCATCGGATCTATACCACTGTATTCGTAAAGTAGCTTAATCATGGTTGGATCATCATGACCAAGCGCGTCCAATTTCACCAAATCGTCGTGGATAGATTCGTACGCAAAGTGTGTCGTATAAACACCTGATTTTTTATCGTTTGCAGGGTGTTGGAACGGTGTGAAATCATGAATATCGTAACCATCCGGAACTATCATTAACCCCCCCGGGTGCTGTCCCGTAGTACGTTTAACACCCGTGACATACATTGCAAGTCTTTCTTGTTCAGCTTGACTGAGTGGATTAACGATATTGCCATTTTTATCTTCCATGTAAGCTCTGACGTAACCAATAGCGCTTCTGTCCGCTATCGTGCTTATCGTACCAGCACGAAAAACCTTAGATTTTCCGAATAATTCTTCAATGAATCTGTGAGCACGATCTTGGTATTCTCCTGAAAAGTTTAAATCTATATCAGGTACCTTATCTCCCTCAAATCCCATGAACACTTCAAATGGTATATCCTGCCCGACTTTTTCAAGTTTGGCCCCACATCGAGGACATCGTTTATCTGGTAAGTCGTAACCAGAGCCATACTCTTCGTGGATTTCAAAGTATCTACACTCTGGACATCTGTAATGAGCTGGTAGAGGGTTAACCTCCGTTATTCCAACAAGGTGGGCAACAAGAGATGAACCAACAGAACCACGCGAACCAACAACGTAACCATCTTCACCTGCTTTTTTCACTATTAAATGTGCGATCATGTAAAGTACAGCATACCCATGACCTATTATACTGTTTAACTCTCGTTCAACTCGTTTTTCAACAAGTTCTGGGAGCGGATTACCGTAAAGTTCGTACGCACGTTCGTACGCCATTGTTCTTAATTTTTCGTCGGCACCTTCTATCTTCGGTGGGTGGAGCTTTTTCTCAAGTGGTTGAATTACTTCTATCGCTTCCACAATTTTCTTCGGATTAGTAATTACAACCTCTCTTGCTATATGGTCATCTTCAAAGATTTCAACTGCTGCATTCAGCATCTCCTCCGTGGTTCTTAGGTAATAATTTGCATCTGCATCTTCTATGTTGCTTTGCGGAGCTAAGAGCACTTTTCTTGCTTTTATGTCCTCAGGATCTATAAAGTGCGCATTGGAGACCATGATAACGGGAATATTTATTTCTCTCGCTACCTCGTAAAGTAGTTTGTAAGCCTCTTTTGCTTCCTCTTGTGTGAACTCTTCCGAAACAATCGTATCAAGTGGCATCACTTCAACGTAATCGTAAAATTTTAAAGCTTCCATAAGAGCTTCTTTATCTTTCTGGAGTGCAAGTTCAAATATCTCTGAATTCACACAACCAGTTCCTATCAACAAACCTTCACGATGTTTCTCAAGTTCAGATTTTAAAACTTGAGGAACGGAAAAGAAAGTTTCTGTATGAGCTTTTGAAATTAGTTTGTAAAGATTTTTAAGCCCCGTCCTGTTTTGAACAATTACGGTAATATGTTGCGGATGTTTTGTTAGTGGATTTATATTCTCAACTAATTTATTTATCTTGTCTAATGTATTTATCGATTTTTTCTTGGCCAATTCTAGAAGTTTCCAGAAAACTTGCGTGGTAACCCTTGCATCGTCGAGTGCTCTGTGGTGTTGGAAAGTACCTAAGTCAAAATGATCCACTAACTTATCAAGTGAAAAAGATTTCAATTTGTTTCTTAAAAGTGCCTGAGAGAATCTCAATGTATCAATGTAAGTGGGATTAAAATCAATTGAATATCTGGAAAAAGTATTTCTCAAAAATGTAATATCGAAATCCGCATTGTGCGCAACAATTACGGAATCTTTTAAGAAGGTTAAAAGGTTCGGAAGAACCTGTGAGATACTAGGCGCGTCTTTGAGCATTTCCTGGGTTATTCCCGTTATGTCAAGACTTTTTTGTTTTAATTTCTCTGGTCTGACGAACGTGTGGAATTCTTCAAGAATTTGGCCATCTTTAGTTTTTACTGCACCAATTTCCATTATTTCATCGCTTCTTGGATTTAAGCCCGTTGTTTCGAGATCTATAACAACGTACGTCGCTTCTTCAAATTTACTTTCTATTCCATTAATTATTATCTTCTTTGGGTCATTTGCAACGTAAAGCTCGCATCCGAATATCGGTTTTATCCCGGAAGACTTCGCCAGCTCGTAAAATTCTGGTATGGATTGAACATTACCGTGGTCTGTTATTGCAATAGCTTCCCAACCCCATCTCTTAGCCGTTTGAACGTACTCTGAAACATCCATAACACTGTCAAGGTCACTCATCTTGGTATGCGCGTGAAGCTCGACTCTTTTTTCCACTGAATTATCATTTCTATCAAGTGATGGTATCGGCGTGAGATTCTCAATCCTCAAAAAGGGGGTGTTGTTTTTGTCAACTTGCATAGTACCTGAGAATATGTACCAATTACCAATTTCGATCTTCTCCTCAACGAGCTGGACCTTTGAGTTAAAGGCTTTCAACATCATCGAATCTTTCTTATCCGTTATGTAAACGTTCAAAACATCGTTGACAACCTTATCGATTTTAAAAACTTTCCCATAAATCTTTAGCCTTTCTTTGCCATTTTTACGAGGCATGTTTGAAAGTGAATAAATGGATTTAAGGATTTTCTCAACTTCGATGATTTCTTTCGGTTCGCCAATTTTTTCCTCTTTTTCACTACCTTTAACCGCCTCATGCTTCTCATCTGCTAGTTTTTCAACTGTCACACTTGCACTTTCGCGTACAGCTGTTTCTTTGCTTGTTTGTGTACTTTTTTCAATGTTCGCACCAAAAGGTTCTTGACCTTGTCTTGGAATATGTGTATTTTCAATGACTTCAATTACGTACTCGTCAAATGGTAGTGTGGATTTTATCCTTTTAAGCTTTTTCGTTATTTGCGCTTTTGCAAATTCACCGAGTGCATAAATTTTTAAAGTCTTTCCACTAATTTCTATTTTTTCAATGTACTTACCAGAACCGTTAAGTTGCTGATAGATGAATTGATCTATCTTTTCTACATCATTTTCCTTTTCCAGCACAACGTCTATATGTACGCCAATGAAATCACCGAGTACATTTTTGAAATGCTCGATTTCACCTTGAAAATTCTCAACAACGAATGTGACAACTTCCCTCTGTTTGTCATAGACAACTTTTTTCAATTGTCCATCGGCATTTATACCTATCTTTTGAGCTATTGATTTTATAGATCGCTGAACTTCAAAGACGTGTATCATGCAGACACCTCCAAAGGTAGTAAAACATGTTCTAATTTCTGACGTTTTTCAACTACCTCTTCAATTACCGATGCGTAACAGCCGCGCACCACGCGATAGCAAGCGCATCTGCTGCATCATCTGGTTTTGGTACTTCGCTTAGCTTGAGAAGTATTTTCATAACTTTTTGTACTTGCGATTTATCAGCTCTCCCATAGCCAGTTACGGTCAGCTTTACCTGATGAGGTGTGAATTCAACAAACGGGGTTTTTGAATGCTTGATAGCAAGGAGTATTACCCCACGGGCTTCTCCCACGTATATGGCAGTTTTGATGTTCTTGTAAAAGTACAAACTTTCAATTGATATAAGCTCAGGTTTGTACGTCTCTATAAGCTCTTTGGTTTGATTGTAGATGTAATCAAGCCTGTCTTCGAAATGCTCACCTTTTTGCGTTGTAATTGCTCCGTGTGTTATATAAATTATCCTATTACCCTGTTTTTCAATGATTCCATAACCAACAATACCATAACCTGGATCAATACCAAGGATACGCATAGAACACCCCTATCACTTTTTACACCAAAGGATTATTATATATCAAGTACCAATTTTTTTCTGTTACAATTGATTTTGTTAACATTGTTAACTTAGAAAATGAACATAGCATCTCCAAATGAGAAAAAGCGATACCGTTGTTGAACTGCTATATTGTAAGCTTTCATCGTTAAGTCATAACCAGCAAACGCACTAACAAGCATTATTAAAGATGATTTGGGTAAGTGAAAATTGGTTATTAACGCATCGACGATTTTGAATTCGAAAGGTGGGAATATGAAAATATCTGTTTTGCCCGAATAAGAAGATTGCTTTTCAAGTTTTGCCATTGTCTCAAGTGTTCTTACACTCGTTGTACCAACGGCGATTACTCTTTTTCCCAATAGTTTCGTTTCGTTTATGAGCTTTACAGTCTCTTCTGGGACAATGTAGTATTCTTCGTGCATTTTGTGTTGCCTTATATCTTCAGATTTTACAGGTCTGAATGTACCAATGCCAACATGTAGTACAACCTCAGTTGTAATTACTCCTTTGTTTTTCAACTCTTCAAGAAGCTCTTTTGTGAAATGCAGTCCCGCAGTTGGTGCCGCTACACTTCCTTCGTGCTTCGCGTAAACCGTTTGATACCTATCTATGCTCACATTTTCGTTCTTTATGTAATGAGGAAGCGGAACAACACCGAATGAAAATATGATGCTATCTTCATTTTCGGAAAACTCGATTATCCTTGTTCCTTCTTCTGCTCGTCCAATACATTTTCCAAACAATTTAGAGTTATTATTTTGAAATACAATTTCTGTGCCTTCTTTAACTGCTTTTCCAGGTTTAACAAGGCATTTCCAGATGCCCGGTTTTAACTTCTCAAGTAACAGCAATTCTACCTGTGCACCTGTCGTTTTTCTGCCTAATAATCTTGCAGGAATAACTTTGCTTGTGTTAAAAACAAGCAGGTCACCTGGTTCAAGATAGTCTTTTATATCCTTGAATATCCTATGTTCAATCTCACCAGTATTTTTGTTGACCACCATCAGTCTTGAATGGTCCCGAGGTTCGACCGGCACTTGTGCAATAAGTTCTTCTGGTAATTCGTAATCGTATGCATCCAATCTGTGGAGATTGATATTGGTAGCCATGAAAGCACCTCCAAATAATTTCAAAAACAAGCCATTAAACGTGTCATTTAAAAACAACGGGCGGTTTCCCGCCCTGTTGTCATGATTTTTTAATTACTTTCTTACTTTCTAAGTGAAAGTTTTTCAAGGAGTTGTTTGTAGAGCTCTGGATCTTTTTTCATAAGGTACTTAAGCATTTTTCTTCGTCTTCCAACCATCTTCATGAGTCCGCGTCTTGAGTGATAATCTTTTGGATGGTTCTTAAGGTGTTCTGTAAGGTGCCTAATGCGCGCTGTCAATAGCGCTATCTGGACTGCTGTGCTACCTGTGTCTGTGTCATGGATCTGAAATTCCTTGATGATATCCTCTTTGTTCATCTTTCTACACCTCCGATAAACGCTGTCCACTTGCCAAGAAGTGGCTTATGCCTCCAACCGAGCAAGGGCAAAAGTATGATACAATAAAAATAGCGGTGTGTCAAGTTACAATAGTGTTGACAACCTTCGATTTTTTTGGAGAGGATTGGAAGATACTTGGCGTACTTAAGCAAGTTCAATTTTCATTTGCTGAATTTGTTAAATTTGAACTTGTTATGTGATTTTCGCAGAAAATAAAAAAATATTTGCAAAAACATGTTTTAAAGTGATATAATAGATTTTGGTTAGTAATTGCGATCCTTTGCTGTAACAAAATTTCGGTGGTATAATTTTTTGGTAGGTTTGATTGTTTTTTCACATCACACTTTTGAAAGAAGGAGGGAACATTATGAGAAAACTGGGGATTATTCTTGCGGTCTTGTTTTTTGGTTTAATGGTTTTCGCACAAGATGAAACAGTGGATATCAACGCTCTTTTAAACAGGATTGAACTTCTTGAAGAGTACACGAACATGATATATGACACTGTTGGAACAAAACTCAGTGTCGATGATTTTGAAGCATACGCATCAGACGTGGAGTTAAGGCTTTCAAATATTGAAACTGATTTACTAAATGTTAAGAATACCGTCGACACCGGTTTACCAGCTCTTAGGGACATGCTATACGAACTTTCATCAAACCTAGCCGCGTTGGAAGAAAGACTCACTTCGTATGTTGAGATTTCGGTGTCTTCGCTTCAAGAACAATTAGCATCCTCAACCGAATTTCAAACAGCTTTGGAAGATTTGAAAGTTACACTTGACATTCATGATTCCGATATTTTAAAGATTTACGAAACGCTTGGTACACTTTCCGAGCAAGTTGCAGCAATTCAAGAAAAGATAGGAATGCTCGACGAGCTTGAACCAATTGCTTTAAAGCTTGACATGCACGACCAAGATATAGTAAATATCTACGATAATTTGTCCGCAAAAGCTGATAGGGAACAAGTTGATATGCTTGAAGCATCTTTAACAGAGTTGTTCGATAGTGTCTCCAGTTTGAACGATATACTCACAGGACTGGCCGCACAAATTGGCGACACAGATTACTTACTCAGAAAACAAATTAATGATCTTGAGAAGAATATCAATACAAAACTCGCCGACTACGCAACAAAAGCGGATGTAACGAATATCTCAAGCGAAACAACATCAAAGATAAATGCGCTCAATGAAAAAGTGGACAACATAAATATGATTGCATGGCTTGGAGTTATCGCTGGTATTTTGGGAATTATAATACCATTTGTAAGGCCGTAATAAAAAACGCCAATAAAAAAGCGGGGACAATTCCCCCGCTTTTTTTAATTATTAGACTCTGTTGTATTTAAAATTGCATTCTCATTATTTCCCTATAAGCATCGACTATTCTGTTTCTAACCTCGACGGTAAGGCGCAAAGAAATTGATGCTTTCTCAGCTTCTACGATAAGCTCGTGGATATTGCTTATCTTCCCTTTCGCATAATCGTCTGACATCTGTTCAACATTTTTCTGCTGCTCGTTTACCGTTTTTAAAGCTTGCGAGAGTATCTGACTAAACTCGCTATTATCATTTTTTTGCTGAACTTTTGTGGTACTTTGGATTTGATTATTAACTCCACTAATTTTATCTATCATTTGCCATCACCTCCCTATCTGAAGGGCAGCATTGATCATAGCCTTTGTCGTATTTATTGCAGTTGCATTTGCTTCATAAGCTCTTTGTGCATTTATCATATCAACCATCTCGCGAACAATATTGACATTGGGCAGTCTAACGTAACCGTTTTCATCGGCATCTGGGTGCGTCGGATCGTATACTATCCGAAACTCTGATGGGTCTTCGTATATACTCTTCACTATCACTCCGCCATTTTCCTTTTCACCGTTTACATTCCTTATTAACTCTTGAAAAACTGGTACTTTTCTTCTGTATGGACCTCCGTTTTCCGTTCTTGTTGTCTCAGAGTTCGCAATGTTAGTTGAGATAATTTCTATCCTTAACCTTTGCGCAGATAGTCCTGTTGAGGAAATGTTCATAATGTTGAATTCGCTTTGCACATTTCTCACCTCTTAAATGTACTTTAAATTTTCAATATCTTATCTTGTGTTTCTAATAACTGTGTTGTACCTGTCAATATTTGCACTCATAAGTCTCGAAAGAACTTGATAACGCAATGCATCCTTTACCATTTCTGTAACTTCCATGTCGATATCTACGTTGTTTCTGTCGTTTGTTAATGATGTGTTTGTTTGAGTTACTTCTTTCGCGTTGACAACTTTTGGTAGCGTGGAAAGGTGTTTTTCGTTTGTTCTTGTTATCTGCAATTTCATTTTTGAATCCTGTAAGTATTCCTCAAATGCAATGTATTTTCTTTTGTATCCTGGTGTTTCTACATTTGCTATGTTTTGTGCATGCAACTCTTGACGTTTCATCTGCACGTCGAGAGCCGTTTTAAGTGTGTCAAAATTTGAATTAAAAATTGAATTACTCATATAATCTGCCCCCATGATATAGCCTTTTTAGGGTTACATATGTATTTTAGCACAATATTCTACTATAATATTCTACCACATAGATCTGAATTCCTACAAGTGTATTCAAAGTTAATTTTTATTTTTCCTGAACGAAATATTCTGTTGTATGGTCTAATGAGTAGCGAGTTAAATTTGAGTTGATTTTCCGATTAATCTATTTGGAGGTGGTGGTTGTATGAAAGGTTCAAAGAGAGTATATTTGATCTTATCTACGGCTTTTGTCTTAATATTTGTATTTTCATGTGGTTTGAGAATTCCGCAGAAGGCTCCAGAGAAAGTTAGTGTGAAATACACAAAATACTTGGAATTTCCAATTACCACCTATGATCTCAAAGTTAAAGATCTCACATCGCAATTCGAAAATAATATGCCAAATTATCTAACATTGAGGAAAGAAGATCCAATCGTATTAAGTTTTGCAACACAGGTAGAATACAGCCCAGCAACGTTGCTTAAAGAGGTACAAAAGCAGATACAGCAAGAACTGGGAAATTTGTCCAATAATTTTAACATCAGAATCGATGCGTCACAATTTTTAAGCCAGTTGTCTGGTAGTGTAACACTTCCTTCCTTTGTGGTAACGGAATTATCACCGTTTTTGGGAAGTGCAGCGATACCTGTAGATAATTTAACACTTTTGGAAAATCAAGGTGTTCCAATAAATATCGGTGCAAATTCAATTACAATACCAAGCTCAATACTTGATTCTCTATATTTTAGCGAGGCCAACTTTTACACAGTCAATGTGTACATAAATATAACAGGCGTGAGTGTTTCTAATGTTCAATTAGCAGTCGATGGAAGAAACGTCAACTTAAACAACGGGGCAGAGGTACCTGTAACAAACCTTTTGGTAAAAAAATCATCAAACGTTCAAATTAAATTCAATGCTTCAACATCAGGGTATGCCCAAATATCACTTGAATTCAAAAATCCCGCTTTGAACTACTTCAAAGACCTTGATACATCACAGCTTAGTAATGGAAAAATTGAAATAAACATTAACAATCAGATATTTACGTCGTCTGAAAACTGGCAAATGAAGCTCTCAGGTACTATACCCACCGAAATTATAGCCAACATAACGGGAAATATAAGTCAACAATTTACTTTGAAATCAGGATCAACAACGATAGGAACGGGGAGTGGAAGTGGCAAAACAGCGACTATAAGTATCGATAATACAAAATTTTTCACACTTAGTGATGGAATTACAATAGAAGGAGTAATCACACTCACAGGTACGGTCAGTGCAGATTTTAGAACTCAAATGCCAAAGATTAGAGTAACCCCAAGTGTTAATGTGATTTCGATAAAGGATTATCCATTAGCAATAAATATCCCTCTACCAGAAAATGTACAAGAACTTACTTTCAGTCAGGGGAAAATTTACCTGTCCTTCAACGGTTTGTCGTTAACAAACGTGAGTGGTACATTTGGTGGTAATTCAGTGGTTTTAGAAGACGAAAGTTTGGCTTTACCACTTACCAATGTAAGTTTACCGGCAAGTTTAAACGTTCATATTGATGCTGATGTCAGTAGCCCCTCGATAACATACTCATCTTCAGCTTCAAACGACGCAAAAATTAGTATGGCAAAATTGATGAGTGCAACAGCAGTCCAACCAATCGTGGTAAACCAACCAATTCCAGATTTTGTAAAAGATTTAGCAAATAGTGCAACAATTGATTTACAAATAGATTTGAATTACGACGTCTCAAATATCACATCAGCAGTCCAGTTGACAATTGCATCCAATTTCCTAACGAGTGGTGAAGGTCAGCATAATCTAAATGGAACAGGGACAATTTCATTAAAAGCTGAAAATAAAACTATTGACTTCGCAACATTCCAAGCGTTTAATATGACGATAACACCTACACTTTCAGTTCCAATAATCGTTGAAAATGTGCTACTAAAAGATGGAATAAATCTCTCAATCAGCCCGAAATTCGAGAAGTTTGAAATTACCGAAGTTTCATTAAAGAATGCAACATTTACCCAAGATTTCGGTACGATTTACGACTTTGGAAACCTTTTCCCAGAAGATTTTGACTTCTTAAGCAGCTTTGACTTCAACATTGAAGCTCTTGTGGGGTTTGATGTTACAAATTCAACGCTCTCGCCAGATGCAACGCTGACAATCAGTGGCGATAAGGTGTATTTAACAAAAGGTACACGAGTTGACATTGGCAACATAATAAAGCGGCTAATTAAAAATAAAGAACAGCTTACGATGTCGATAGAGATGGATACAGGCGGAGGAACATTAGCTACCGATAGTGAGATTATTTTTACATTGGAAAGTAATATACCTTTACAACTGCATGCGCCCACAGACGTGAAAGTAAAAGATGGTACAATTGACCTTTCATCATTGGAAAATTTAAAAGACATAGTTAAAGTGGCAAAATTGAAATTCTCAGTATTTAACAATACTACAGGTCTTCAAGCTCGGTTGAATTTGGGTAAGTATCCCAACGGGCAACCGATTGTGCAAGTTGATATAAACAGTGGTGATAATAGTAATACCGTTGTTGAAATACCAAAAGATAAGTTAGAATTGCTTGCCAGCAATGCCACACCGTGGGAAATAATTGTTCCTGCAGGTAAAACTATTGGTTTAAATTACAACGGTACTCTAAACATAGCACCATTCCTGGCGGTAGACCTTGAAGTTGCAACTAGCGTTAATCTCCGATCAAACTGAAGTGAGGTGATACTTATGAGAATAAAATTCATCGCATTGATATTTATTTTCACGTCGATTGTTTCATACCCAATGGTTATACAACCATTTGGACCGTACGGTAATATCTCTCTTGTAAAAGAGGATATGACTGCACTTTTTAAGGTCGTTCCATTTGCCGATATAGAAATTTCACAAAATCTGCTCAATATAGACAACCTGAATGCGTTTCTTAACGAAGAAGAGATAGTTATCGACAAAGATGCTATGAGCGCAGTTGTAAATGAAGGTCTAAATATATTTGTCAACGCAAACATGGGAATGTACGGTCATTTTAATTTGTTTGGTTTTAGGCTCATTCCGTACGCAAAAATTGATGGAAATATAGGGATTAAGATTCCTAAAACGTTCTCAAGTTTACTTTTCGATGAAACAAAAACCGGACAAACATATGAAGACGAAGTACAAGAGTTCCTGAAAGCAAACATTGTTATGAATGTTGGTGGGGCCGTCGTACTTGGACCCTTGTATATAGGTGCAAATTTATATTCTCCAGTTGCAATTAGTGATAAGGATCATACAATTGCTAGTGCTTCTTACACATCCTCTGCTAGTCCGGCATATGCAGAACTTAATGTGAGTGCAAATGCAAGGCTGTTAAGCAGCTACTTACTCACAGACATAAACTATGCTATAGACACATTAATAAATGATGCAAAAAACGCTTTGGAAACGGGTTCAATCAATTCATTTATCCAAAATTACGCAGGCGTTTCGTTGGACTTTGGACTTGGTTGGGATAATTTCGGGATTGCTATTAAGAACTTTGTTATCTTACCAGCTAAAGCAACTTATGCTATAGATGTTGCAGCAGATGGAAAGATTGTTTATACAGGTGATGGGACAAATATAACGTACGATGCAACGTATAATTTTGCCGAACCGTCTGTTTCTTACTTAATTGAGCCTGCTGAAGCCATACCACCAATGCAAATTTCAGCGTACCTAAAAGGTGGAAGTTTTCTGATGTGGGGAATCGCTGGAAGTTATTGGATGGACGGAAATTGGATGGCAAAAGGATTTGCAGGTTTCAACCTTGGTATTACGAAGATATACTACATGCTTGGAATGAATTCAGCTGGCTATTCGCACACGCTTGGGCTTGGAGTTAACTTGTTCTTTGTTAATGCAGATCTTAAATTGACCGCAACGACAAATCAAATAATTCCAGTAGGTCAGACGACACCAGGTGTAGGTGTTGCTTTGACGCTCTCCGGTGGACTATAATATTTAAGAATATCAAAGGCATCCCATTTGGGATGCCTTTTTTTCATTTCATTATGGTATTTAGTATAGTATAATATTTTACAGCAAGTCGTGTTACATTATAAGGTAGTTTAGAGGAGTGATATTTGTTGCCTATCATAAAGAAACTTCCACAGGAAGTGGTTTCAAAAATCGCTGCAGGCGAAGTTGTTGTGAATCCTGCTTCCGTTGTAAAGGAGCTTATAGAGAACAGTTTAGACGCAGGCGCGAGTAGCATTGAAGTCGTTATAAAAAATGGTGGAAAATCTTACATCAAGGTATCGGATAATGGATCGGGGATGTCAAAAGAAGATATCCTCTTGGCTGTACAACGATTTACCACGAGTAAGATTTCAACCATTGAAGATATATATAGCATCTATTCGTATGGATTTCGCGGTGAAGCACTCGCTTCCATTGTTGAGGTCTCAAGAACAGTTATCACATCTTGCGATGGCAATGCAGCCTACAAACTTGAAGTTGTAGGTGGAAAAATCGCGAAGATTTCTGAAACACACAGAGATAAGGGTACGACAGTGGAGGTTTACGATCTACTTTACAATATACCAGCGAGAAGAAAATTTTTGTCTTCCGAAAGGGTAGAAACACGTATGGTAACGGAGATCATTGAAAAGTTCATGCTTATAAGGCCGGATGTAAAGTTTTTATTTAAAGTTGAAGATGAAACGGTATACAACGCACATCCTGGAACCTTACAAGACAGGTTCTCAATCATATTTCCGGAAGTCAAAGAGTTCAAGCCAATCGATCATGATCTTAGCGAAAATGTTCTGATCTCTGGTGTTATTTCATCACCGCAGTACGTAAGAAAGAATCGATCTGGTCAAGTTTTTTTCGTTAACAAACGATTTGTTCTGGATAATCTTTTGAATCTTGCACTTGAAAGAGGGTACGGCGAATCAATAACCCAAGGAAGTCATCCGTACGCTGTAATTTTCTTGGATCTCTCACCGGATAAGATCGATGTAAATATTCATCCACAGAAATTACAGGTGAAATTCTCAGACCCGCAAGTGGTTTACAATAAGCTTGCAAGAACGATTCGTGAAAATCTTAGAAAATTCAGCTCATACAACCTGGTAATTGGTAAAAAAATAGATGAAGGAACTTTCGATCAAACTACATCAAATTACCAATCTTATTCTGAAAATCTTCTCAAAAATTTAACATATAACCCGGGCAAACAAGATATGCAAGTAGTGTCTGAAGCGTCAAAAATTTTCCAACCTGTCTTCCTCACAGAAGAAAAAGATTTTTATTTGCCTGCTGAATATTTAATTATACGTAACAGGTATATAGTTTTCGAAGATCGTGATGGATTAACTGTAGTAGATTTCCATGCGGCACACGAGAGGATAATATTTGAACAACTGAAAGAAAGGAATTTTGAAAGCGTGCCTCTACTCTTACCCATCGAAATTAAGATTAGTAAAAGCATGCTTCAACTTACTCAGCAGATGAAAAATGAATTTCAAGAACTCGGATTTGATTTTGAAGTGAAAGAAAACGAAGACGGCTCAGGTAGTGTTATTTTAAAACAGATACCCTCTATACTGAAGGTTACAGATGCATCGGATGTATTTTTGGAAGTACTTGATGAGTACAGAATTCCTTTCGAAAAACCGAAGGGGCTAACTTACGTTCTCGCATCGAAATCTTGCAAAGCCGCGGTAAAAACAGGGGATAAACTTTCTAAAGATGAAGTAATAAAATTGATTGAAGAAATAAAAAGAAAAAGTTTACTTACCTGTCCTCATGGAAGGCCTATTATGATGAAGTTAACATACTCTCAATTGGATAGCTTTTTTGAAAGAATTTAGCCGTTTTTGACCAATTTTTTGATCCAAAAGCGCTTGACTTTTTTCACACGTACCTGTAAGATAATTAAAAGTTCGGTATACGAATTATTTCACGTATACGAAACCACTGTGTATCAATGCGACTGTTGGGGGTGATTCATGGTGCTTGACAGGTTTGATAAGAGTTTTGTTGAGGAGATCATAGCCACGGTATTAAAATACGGTGGTGACTTTGCGGAAGTTTTTGTTGAGGATAGGTACTCAACGAATATTTCATTAAAAAACGGTAGAGTTGAAAACGCACAAACTGGTAGGATGTTTGGTGTTGGAATACGAGGGTTCTTAGGTGACAAAGCAATATATGCTTACACAAACGATTTGTCAAGAGAAAATATTTTGGCTGTTGCAAAAAGAGTGGGGGAAGCACTTGGTGAGGTTAAGATTAGGGAACTTACTTTGAATTTACGCAAGAAAGAGTTAGAAAACAGACATTTCATATTGCTAAAACCTGAACAAGTAAAGAAAGAAGCAAAAGTCGGGTACATGAAGAGAGCTTACGAAGCTGCCAAGAATTACTCTCCTCTTATTGCTCAAGTTGTTGTTAATTATTGGGACTACGATCAATACGTTTTAATAGCGAATTCGGAAGGTGTGTACGTTACGGACAACCGTGTTAGAACAAGACTTATGATAAACGCCGTTGCCACAAAAGATGGTCAGATGGAATCTGGATTTTACGGACCTGGAGCGGCTATGGGACCTGAATTTTTGGAACGGATTAATGTTGAACAGGCTGGTGTTAGAGCTGCAAGAATTGCTGCAAGGATGGTGGATGCAGAACCCGCTCCCGCCGGAAAAATGACGGTGGTTATTTCAAATGAATTCGGTGGAGTTATCTTCCATGAAGCAGTTGGACATGCACTTGAGGCAAGCTCTGTCGCCAGGGGAATGTCCGTTTTCGCTGGTAAACTTGGACAGCAAGTTGCCGCAGAGTGCGTGAGTGCAGTAGATGATGCGACTATACCGAATGCCTGGGGAAGCGCAAATATAGATGATGAAGGTACACCAACGCAAAGGATCGTTCTGATCGAAAAAGGTATTCTTAAAGGTTATATGATAGATAAGCTCGGTTCCAGAAGAATGGGTATGCCATCAACAGGTAGTGGAAGAAGACAAGATTATACTTTTGCACCAACATCAAGGATGAGCAATACATTCATTCTCCCAGGTGATTATCACCCAGAGGAAATCATTGCTTCCGTTGATTACGGATTGTACGCAAAGACGATGGGAGGAGGTTCTGTTAATCCTGCTACCGGCGAATTTAACTTTGCAGTAAACGAAGGGTATCTGATTGAGCATGGCAAAATCACCAAACCTGTTAAAGGGGCAACACTTATTGGAAAAGGTTACGAAATCATCCAAAAGATAGAAATGGTTGGAAATGATGTTGCAAGGGGACAAGGAATGTGCGGTTCTTACAGTGGTTCCATACCTGCCGATGTCGGACAACCAACAATAAAGGTGCGTGAAATCATCGTTGGGGGGCGAAGCAAATGAGGCCAACAAGTTTTGAAGAATTCAAAGACAAAATATTTGCTCTTGCAAAGGAAAAGAATGTCGAAGTCCAAATCAGCTATTCAAAAAGCAGAAATTTTCAAGTGAGATACCAAAATGGTTCAATGGATCAATATACGGATGCAGAGAAGTTCCGTATCAATGTCCAAGTGATTAAAGCAGGGAAGTTAGGTGTTTCTTACACGGAGACGATCGAAGATCCGGAAAAAGTTTTCATGGATGCGTATGAAAATATATCCATCGTGGACACAGAAGATGTTGAGTATTTTCACGATGGCAGTGGAGATTATCCAAAGATTGAGCCGTACAGTGGATGTTTTGAAAATCTCTCAGTCAAGCAAAGATTAAGTTTTGTCGAAATAGTGCATAAGAAAATTAGAGAAGATGAAAGGATAATTAACGACATGGCTGTGTATTCAGATCAGATGAGCGAATCTAAGATTGTCAACACACTTGGGCTTGATGTGTCCTTCACAAATGGCGGAGGTTTCATGTACGCAATGGCGGTTGCAAAAGATACTTCACCAAGATCCGGTTTCGAATTTGCAGTCGCTAAAAAACCAACCGAAATAAACCCAGAACGCGTCGGTTCAAAAGCGAAAGACGAAGCAATCGCATTGATAGGTTCGAAATCAGTTAAGAGCGGAAAGTACCGCGTTATATTAAGGAACGATGTCTTTTCCGACATACTTGGTATGCTTGTGTCGATGATAAATGCCGATAATGTACATAAAAATCTCTCACCACTTAAAGGGAAGTTAGAAGAGATAATAGCTTCTGAAAAGCTTACGATAGAAGATCTACCCTCGCACCCGCTAAGTATCATTGCTACGCCATTTGATAGTCAAGGTGTACCAACAAAGGAAAAAGTGATTATCGAAAAAGGAGTACTAAGAACCTTCTTGCATAATTTAAAAACGGCAAAGAAAGACGGTGTAGAACCTACAGGTAACGCTTACGGTACGACCATATCACCTATCAATTTGTTCGTAAAACCTGGTGAGAAGGATTTCCAAAAGCTTCTCAAAGCACTTGGCGATGGAATTGTTATAATCGAAGTTGAAGGTATGCACTCAGGTGCGAACCCAATATCCGGCAATTTCTCACTTGGCGCTAAAGGTCTGAAGGTTGAAAATGGAGAGATAGTACATGGTGTTGAGCAGATAACAATATCTGGAAACTTCCTTGAATTGCTTAATATGATAGAAGAAGTTGGCTCTGATTTAAGAGGTTTCATAGGTCTGAATGGTATGGTGGTTCCTTCTATCTTGATAAGTGAGCTCGATATAGCTGGAAATGTTTAAGTTCACATTGTTAAGAAAAAAACCCGCACATAATAGTGCGGGGTTTTTATTTTTTAATTTAGTAATTTGTGTCTATTTCGTCATTCCAGGTACTCACACCGGATTTCAAAACGAAATAATCATCAAGTGGTGTAGGGGTCTTGTTCCCATCGCCTTCTGTATACCACATCTTCAGCTTGTCTTTCGAAAGAGGTAAATTTTTTGACCAATCCCAATTCATCATTGCTTTTACAGAATCAGCACTTGTTGCTGCACCAAATTTGTATCCATAACCATTAACTAACCCTGCCATCGACCAAAAATACCACACAACCGCGTATCCATGCTGTTCAACGGGATTAAGCGCAATAAAATCTGGCCATAACCTGTAAAATGCAACTATACTCTTCATAGCTGCATTTTCGTCACCAACAAGGTAACCTCCGAGCATACTACTTTTGTACATTTCTACAGCTAAGCCCCTTTGCTCTATCATTTCTCTCACATAATTTGACGAAATTTCACTTGTTGTCTTTCCCCCGAGATATGACTTTCCATATTTACTCCAGAATGGATCCAACAATACAAGTCTTTTTGGCATAACATTCTGTGGCAATTGCCCTGACTTTATTGCTTGATGAACCTTATAGGTAAGAAGTGTCGCGAGTTGGTTACCCAAAGAATGTCCAACAATTCTGATTTCTGATCCATTATAATTAGAGAAGTTTTTAACAAACTCTTCGAATGCTAAATCTCCGACACTTTTCGGAAGCGCAAAATCTTTGTATGATCCATCGTAAAGTCTGTATCTCATATTTTTGTATCCGTTGTTGTAAAACCAAATTTTGGCTTCCGCATCTTTCACTTCTGATTCATCGGCAAATTGATTCCAAAAAAATACACCAATATTGAAACCTTTGTTAATCCAAAACCTGCCAGTATCAATATTTTTCACACTGGAAGTGATAATAAAGTATGGATATTCTCTAAAATAATCTCTTAACGTTGTATCTTTTTGCCAACCGTGTATGTATATCACCGATGGTTTAGTCGGATCGAAGTATGAATTTTTTCTGCCCGCAATAAATTTTTCCGCTCTACCGTCTGATGCACACCAATATATACCGTAATCAAGATCTTTTGTTTTGAAATCATAGAAATAATCATACCCAAGGATGCTTCCATCTAAGAATTTAAGATACCTACTCACAACGATTCTGTAAGCATATCCTGGCTTCAACCCGTTGGTTATCACTTCCGAACTCCCTGGTATAAATCTGAAAATCGGTTTGATGAAAAGTGTTTTCTTATCATCTGACAAATACACTTGGATTTCAAGATTTTCACTTGTGTCACTTTTTATCAACTTGACAAAAGTAGAGAGATCTGTGCTCGCAATTGCTTTTCCAAAATTCACTCCAAAGATTACAGAAACATCGTATTCCGGAAGATTAGTTGCAAGGATTTCTGCATTCGTATCTTTCATGTTTGGCTGAATAATAACCGCACCCTCAAGTTCTGAGATATTACCTTCGCTTGCTCCACTTTTGATGTGATAACTACTGCAACTAAATAGCACAAAGACAATCATGATAACTACTGTGAACCAAAGATAATTCCAGAATCTTTTATGCATAAACTCCCCCCATAAGTGCATTGATCGGTATTAAGGTTATCATTGGTAACGTTACCGTCATTCTTTTCCCTTCATTTTACCATACAACATTGGATAGAATGAAGCCGTTAGAATAGTAAAATTTAGGCTGTAAAATTAATTACATAATTTTTTCTAAACTTTCTGATCTTTTTTGGATTTTCCTGTGGGATTTTTTATATTTATTATCGAGATGTACTTTCTCAATCTATAATTTAAGTAGTATAATAATATTAACAACCCCATAAAGTGGTGATGGATTTGTTTAATGTTTGGTTCAATATCACAAGTGTACCGGCAGAAATGTTTATTAGAATAAGTGCACATTTTGGTTTATACTCCGTCTTGGGAAGTATCTCAACCATGCTTATTTTTTATGGAAGAAAGACGGGATTATTTCTGTAATTGTTGGCACTTTTCTTACTGCATTTATTGCTGTGCTTGATGAGTACAACCAGCTTTTTTACAATTGAAGTTCTCCACTTAACGATGTTATAATCGACATTTCTGGTGCTTTTTTTGTTACCTTTTTGTTGAGTATCGTTGTCATGGTGCTGAGATTTCGAAGTTGGATTTTTCGCTGGATTAATGATAGAGTAAAGGAAAGAGGGTGATCCAATGAAATCAAAGATTTTCTTTCTCTACATGTTGATTTTCATACTAGTTTCTTCACCGTACGCGGCAATACTTTACACATACCCGCAAGATGTAATGCCTAAGTATATGAAAGTTGGCAGTGATGTAATCGGCTTTTGTAATGATCTGATATCCGAGTTGAATAAAGAGCTAAGAAAAGACGATATACAGATAGTGTATAAATCGAATAATTTATACACAGTAAAGGAAATATTCAACGCTCTTGAAAAGAATGAAATTCAGATATTCGTTGGCGCAGGTTATTCGCAGGAACGAGAAAAGTCAGCAAAGTATATACCTTTGCCGCTCTACGGGCTCAGAGAGATGTTTATCACGAAAAAAGGATTTTCTGATAAGCTTTTGTCACTACCTGTCGTTAAAGTTGGTGCAATTGAAGGGACCCTCACTTCACAACGTTTGCCAAAATTGTTTGGTAGAACCAACGTTGTAAATTTTAAGAATCTACCAGAAGCACTCAGTGCTCTTGATAAGAATCAAATCGATACGATATTTTACTCGTCACTTTCACTTGGTTATGTGATAAATCACAATCCTGAAAAATACGAAGCTGTTAAATCACTCACTGAGAAGTATTACCATTACATAGTACTGAGCAACAAAGTAGATAAATCATTATCTACGAAGATAGAGCAAGCTATAAAAAACTTGTATTTGAAAAATACTATTAGAAAGATTTTGGAGAGATACAATATTCAAGGGTATGTACTTGCTGGAAATGTTGTTGAGGTACTGTCAATTGATTGGAAACCTTACGAATGGTTTGACCCTAAAGACAGTAAATGGAAAGGGATAGATGTAGATACTGTAAAAGCAGTCTTTTCTAATTTAGGATTTGAAGTGTCTTACATAAATTTGCCATGGGAACGCTGTTTGGAAGCTATGAAGGTTGGAGCTTACGATGGAATAATGTCTTTGAGAATTACAAAGGAAAGAGAAGAGTATTTGATTTATCCAAAAGAACCGCTTAGCACAGGCGTAGATGTGCTTTGGAAGATGAAAAATAAGAATATAGATCTTTCAGCATTATATAAAATCCCAAAGGATACTATTTGTGCGTATACTGTAGGATACGCTTACGGAGATTGGTTTTGGAATGGACCGTTCAGAAAAGAACCGGTACCAGATGATGTAACGGGATTTAGGTTATTGAAAGATGGACGTATCGATTTGTTCGTCTGCAACCTACTTGTAGGAAAAGAACTAACAAAAGAACTGGGAATCCAAAAAGATGTGGTATATTCGAAAAATTTTAATGGTAAAATGATATACTACCTTGCGTTCTCAAAAAATTACCACGGAGCGTATTTGGCCGAGATTTTTTCAAGCGAACTAAAAAAGTTTAAAAAAACCAATGAATACAAAAGCATATTAAAGTCGTATGGAATAGATTACAATGATTTGTGGTAAAATGTTATTGGACTCAGTATACTTTTTTACGAGGTGAGATTAATGAAAAAAATATTAAATATTAAAAATCTCTACAACGTTGTACACACCATATTTGCTGGCGTTTTAATTCTATCATTTGTACTACTTTCAAATAGCTACTTAAAAAAATTGGAAGATGAGCTTGATACGGTATTCAAATCTTTTACAGAATCCCTCACTTACCCTTCCTGGACGCTTAACAAAGAACTTGTTCTGAAGGTTTTGAGTCCAATGATTGAAAAGAAAGCGATTATATCTATCAAAGTTTATGATGATAAAGGTGAAGAGCTTGGAAACGTATCAAAAGAGGAGAAAATTACAATATTTCATTCTATATTCGGTCTTAGAACAAAGTTCAAAGAATACCGTATGATGTACAAGGGCTTCCTTGCCGGACGCGTTGTTTTCGAATATTCGTACTTTGAACGTACAAAATTTTTGTTCACGTTATCTTTAATTTTTACAACACTTTATTTTATGTTTCTGTTGCTGCTAAAAAATTTCCAAAAAAACCAGAAACTCAACGAACTCATCGGCGAACTTAACGACATTAACAGTGAATTGGAAAGTACGCTCACCGAATTGGAGGAAACTCAACAAAAAGTCATTAACTCCGAAAAAATGGCCGCACTTGGAAAGTTGATGATGAACATAGCCCACGATGTGAACACACCAACAGGCATCATATACTCATCACTCACAGATATGAGGGACAGACTAACATACGTAAAGAACCAATTGGATAACAACGAACTTACGGAGGAAGAGCTCAGAGATTGCCTTGCCATTTGCGATGATTTAACAAACATTATGATTAGAAATACTCAGAGAATAAAAGAACTTGTCCAAAGTTTAAAGAAAGTAGTTGTAAACGAAGTGAACCAAAGCTATTCAATGGTAAAAATGAAAGGCATCGTTCAAGATATCCTAAATATAATGCATCCAAAACTTAGGAAAACAAAGATAAATGTAAAAGTGGATGTACCGGATGATTTGGAAGTTAAGACCGTTCCAGGTGCATGGGCTCAGATAATTATGAATTTAATTGATAATGCAATTGTGCATGCCTTTGATTACGATAACCAAGGAACAATAAATATCACTTTTAAAAAAGTGGGTTCGTCTATGGTTATGGAATTTTCCGATGACGGAAAAGGAATGGATGAAGAAACAAAAAGACGTGCATTCGAACCATTTTATAGTACTAACACGTATTCTGGCAGTGGGCTTGGGCTTAGTATAGTT
Organism: Fervidobacterium sp.; assembly: GCA_049970055.1. Classification (GTDB taxonomy): domain Bacteria; phylum Thermotogota; class Thermotogae; order Thermotogales; family Fervidobacteriaceae; genus Fervidobacterium. The sequence continues at coordinate 294,550 of JBMFNR010000001.1, read as the reverse complement.
TATCAGTTAGTGGTGGATGTACTCAAAGGAGATATAGAACTGGAAAGTGAAAAGATGAGAGGTACAAAATTCAAAATAACGGTGCCCATCGAAGAGTAAAAGTATCTTTTTTAAGGTAGGTGTGCTTATGACTCCAGATTTTTTGAAGAAAGGGCAAGAAAAAAATATTTTTGGCAAACCTTGGAAAGTGCTTGTAGTCGATGATGAACCCGACGTACATGCTGTTACATCAATAATAGCAAAAGATATAATCTTTGAGAACAAACCAGTGAAGGTTTACAGTGCGTATTCTTCGAATGAAGCAATGGAAATACTTGAAAATGTTCCAGACATTGCCGTTGCACTAATCGATGTTGTTATGGAAAAGGACAACTCAGGTCTGGATTTGGTAAGCTACATCAGGGAAAAACTAGGAAACACGAAGATTCGACTTGTCATTAGAACAGGTCAACCAGGTTACGCTCCACCAAGAGAGGTCATTCTCAAATACGATATAAACGATTACAGGGAAAAATCCGAACTTTCAAGCAACGGTTTATTCACACTCTTAGTTGCAAAGTTGAGAGAGTACAAATACATAACGATGATCGAAACACAAAGAAAATTACTTGAAAGGTTGAATTTTTACACATCGATGGTCTCAAATAAACTAACAGAAATAAAGTACATAGATCTTCTGACTGAGGCACTGGACAATATATCCATCATTCTTAGTAACAGTCTCAGCTTTACTCATCAAACAACAGCTTACGAAAACCACGTCCAAAATTCAAATTCACACTTGCATTGGGAATCTGAAAATCAATTAAGGATAAGGTTTAGAAACAAGATAAATGAATATTCTTTGATAAATGTAAACTTTTCCCAGTCTTTAGATGATTTTCATCGATCACTAGTTGAAACATTCTTCGAACGTTTTGCGTTGGTGGTGGAAAACCACCTTCTAACCCAGGATTTGATAGATACACTTTACGAGATCGTTTACATCATTTCAGAAGTTACCGAAACTCGTTCTGTTGAAACAGGTGAACATGTCAAAAGGATGGGAAGATTATCGAAATTCTTGGCGCAATTTTTCGGCTACAGTTCAGAATTTGTAAACATGTTTGAAATAGCTGCAATGCTGCACGATGTTGGGAAAATAGGTATTCCCGATGCAATACTTTCAAAACCAGGTCAATTAACAAATGAAGAATTTGAAATTATGAAAGAGCATACCTTAATTGGCTACAAGATATTATCTACAGTTAAACATCCAATTTTCCAACTTGCCGCTAGTGTGGCACTTAATCATCATGAAAATTGGGATGGGAGCGGCTACCCGAACGGACTAAAAAGTGAGGAGATTCCATTGGAAGCAAGGATAGTTAGTTTGATAGATGTTTATGATGCACTGCTATCCAATAGAGTTTACCGACCCGCATGGAAAGAAGAAGACGTAATCGAATATATCAGGAAAAATATAGGTGTTAAATTTGATCCAACGGTTGTAAAAGTCTTCTTTGATGTTTACGATGATGTAAGAAAATTGTACTTTTAAATCTCATCTACAACAGCTAGATCAGTTAATTAGTTGAATTAGTCGGCTTAGCCAGTTTAATTACCGTTGATTGTAATTAAGTTTTTCAATTTTTCATAAGTTTTTTCACCGATACCTTTGACGTTTTTTAACTCTTCGATTGATTTGAATCCGCCTGAATTTTTTCGATAATCAATGATTGCCTGAGCTTTCGCGGGACCAATTCCTGGAAGTGTTTGAAGTTCCTCCTCGTTTGCTGTATTAATGTTAATCTTTTCGATTTTTTGTTCTTCGGCTAGTTGGCCTCGATCTGCATCAATAGTTGTGTTGCATTGCATTTGTTGTATTTGCTTACCATCAGTGTTTTGTGCCGCATTCACTAAGTTCACGGTTACTTTGATTCTATCTTTCAGTTTCTCGTAAGTTTTGTCACCTATGCCAGGCACATTCTTCAAATCTTCAGGCTTTGTGAAAGGTTTTTTGCTTCTGCTATCGATTATCGCCTTCGCTTTAGAAGGCCCTATACCGGGAAGTGTTTGGAGTGTTTCTATACTTGCCGTGTTTATATCAACAATCGGTGATTCGTAATTTCTTTTTTGGCTCGACTTTTCACCTTGATTACTGCTTTGACTTACTTGAGAAAAATTTTGGACATACTGCAACGGTCTATACAAAGCACTCGTAAGTACCACCAATAAAGCAAAAAGCAAGAAAAAATATTTCTCCTCTTTGACTTTCTCAAATATTTTTCTAAGAAAGCCCACCCTATCCCCCCAAATACATTGCAAATAAACTAGTTACACCAATCAGATCAATTATCCTCCAATCTTTGTAACTTTTGCACCTTTCACATAGCCGTATTTTGAAAGTTCCATCCAGTCCTGGGAATAATAAAAGTTCTTAGCTACACTCTCAGAAGTGAAAAGTCCCATACAGACAACATATCCATTACTTGTGCTTATGGTGAAAGCACTAATTCCAAATGTACGGAAATTCACAACGGACTTGAATGCTTCTTTTGAATCTCTCGTAGGTTCCGTAATTACTGTGTATACTCTATTGACTGGTTTTAAATCTGGCAATATGTTATCAATTGTTAATACAAGGTACTTCCCGCTGCCTGCTTGATCTATAACGTAATTTTGTGTAGATTTTGCTAACCTTAGCGCATTTTCACTGTCTACTACGTATACATATACCTCGTTTAAAGCACGCGCCGGTAGGTTTTCAGCCATACGAGAAACCAATATATTGTAATCAAACTTTGTTAAATCTTTTAGATATTTATTTTCACTTTGTGTAGTGGATATAGTAGATGTAATAGATGCGTTTTGCGTAGCTTGCTGCGTTACTTGTACAGATACTCTTGTTGATGTTGTTTCCTGCTCTTGGCCAGCCTGGTTTTTGTCAGATTGTGAAAGAATTCTTATTTGTGTTTCGTTGTTTATGCTTTTTTGATCAGTTTTAAGCCCATTTTCATCCACAGCTAAGGCCCTTTCGCTTGACGTATTTAACGTATTCGTTGAATTTAGCATAGTAAGCGTTTCCGGAGTGCTTTCCAAAATTATTGTCGTTTGAGTAGCAGTCTTAGTAATTTTTTCCACTGCCTTACTTTCTTGAGGTGTTATTTCACGCACAACAACATCCACCTGTGATTTTTGGAGTTTGAGATAAAACGTATACAAAGCAAGCGTTATGGTGGATAAACTAAGAGCAATTATGACGATCGAGAGAACTTTCAAGTCAAAGTCTGTGATTTCACGCCATTTCCTTGAACTAATTGGTGTACGCCTCTTCACATTTACTCAAGCCCCTCTTCGCAGTATCTTATCGTTAGCTGTATTGCTGCTTCCACATCGGGTTGGTAGACCATTTCACTTGGTGTGTGGATGTACCTTGTTGGAATCGAGATTGTAGCACTTGGGATGCCAGATTTCGTTGCTTGGTAACCTGCTGCATCTGTACCACCAAATATGAGTACTTCCATCTGATGCGGTATATTATGTCTTTGTGCTACTTCTTTTAGTTCATCCACTATGTGTCTATTGCTAATAGATGCCATATCCTTGACTTTTATACATGCACCTTTGCCGAGTTCCATCGGTATTCTCTTCATGCCTTTCGGAGTATCTCCTACGGCTGTCACATCTATTGCTATAGCAACATCAGGATTGATATCGTATCCAGCAACATGCGCACCTATTAAACCTACTTCTTCTTGTACTGCGAAAACACCGTAGATTGTGTTACTGGGTGAAGAAAGCCTTCTGAATACTTCTATAATAACAGCGCAGCCTATCCTATCATCCATTGATTTACTTACCATGTAATCCCCTTGCTCGTAAAAATAGCTGTCAAATGTACCGAATGTACCAATTGGACACATTTTTTCCGCTTCTTGCCTCGACTTTGCACCGATATCAACGAATAACTTCTCAAAAGACATTTTCTGAATATTGTTTTGGAGTTCATCTGCTGTTTCACCTTCGATTCCGACTATACCGATGACATCACCGAACTTGATACGATTTTGATAAATCGTGTATGGCGAGACACCACCAACTCTGTCTATCTTTAAAAAACCATTGTCATCAATGTTTGTTACCACAACACCTATCTCGTCCATGTGCGCATCGAGTAGTATCTTTTTGTCTGTCTTGCCACTCTTCCACACGATTAAATTTCCAACCTTGTCTATCTTGTAGCCATCGACGTATCCTTCCAATTCCTCGAGGATAACACCTGTGATTTCAGATTCTCTTCCACTTGGGCTTCTCGCCATTGTAAGTCTCTTTACTAGATCTGTTAAATTTCCAGACTTTGCCATTTCCAAAGCACCTCCATTCGTTTTTTCTAGCTAATTGTAATTATATCACACTTTGCAGCGCAAACAACAAATATAAAAAAGTTTCTCCAGCTGCAATCTAATGTATACATAGGTTAAACCACAAATTTCCAGAAAATGGTATAATAAAATCGATAAACTAAGTGATCGGGGGAATTTTTGTGATTACCATAGAGATGTTAGACGAGTGTACGCTATGTCCAAGGATGTGTAAAATAGATAGAAGAAGGCATATAGGTGTATGTGGTGTAGGCTATCTTCCAAAGATATCTAATATCGTTCTTCACAAAGGTGAAGAGCCCCCCCTCTCCGGTGATAAAGGCGCGGGTGCTGTCTTTTTCTCAGGATGCCCTATGAAGTGTATCTATTGTCAAAACATGGGATTTTCCCAAAAAGGTGTTGGATTTGAAATCGACGTTGAAGAACTTGCGTGTGCGTTTCTGAAGGTCAAAGAAAATGATGCAAAAACACTCGATTTAGTAACGCCAACACCACACGTACCTTGGATTGTGAAAGCGTTGGATATTGCAAAGAAAAATGGCTTCAATTTACCAGTAGTTTACAATACTTCAAGTTATGAAAGAGTGGAAGTGCTAAAAGAACTTGAAGGATACGTTGATATATATTTGGCCGACATACGTTACACAGAAAATGAATATGGTCAGAGGTATTCAAAGGTACCAGATTACTGGAACATTGCTCAAGATGCAATAGTCGAGATGTACAAACAAGTAGGCCCTTTTAATGAAGACACGATGAGAGGATTGATCGTCAGGATATTAGTTTTACCTAACAATGTAAGTGGACACAATAAAGCACTCGAATTTATCGCAAACCTTGATAAAAACATCCCTATTGCTCTGATGTCTCAATACATACCGCACTTTGGAGCAAAAGGTGATCCACTGATCGGTAGAAAAATCAGTAAAGAAGAGTACGAAAATGCCCTAGAAAAATTAATTGCTCTTGGCTTGGACGGCTGGATGCAACTTGATGAAAAAGAAAGAGTTACAACATTCCCGTTGGATTGGAGATGTAAAAAGTGATAAGTGGTAAGATAGTAGGCATAGATCCCTCAGGTACATTACCGATCTCTGTCACAAAATCGTGCTCGATGAACTGTAGTCACTGCGGTGGTCATTACATTACTCACATGATTCATGTTGATGATATTGAAAAGTACGTGGATAAGTACAAATCTTTCCTAATCAGTGGTGGTATGTTTCCCAATGGAGAGATACCATTCAAACCCTACCTTGGAAAGCTCAGAGATCTAAAAGAAAAGTATGAGCTAAAGTATAATTTTCACATTGGTTTCCCGATCAATCCACCATTAGAACTTGAAAATGTTGCAGATGTTATCAGTTTTGACTTTTTCGCAGATAGACAGGTGCTTAGAGAGCTTTACGGAATAGAGAGAACCGCGGAGCAGATTTTGAATTCTGTTTGCCCTCTAAAGGTTAAGAAAGTACCACATGTAACTATCGGTGTGATTTGCGGTAAAATTACTCATGAGCCAAAGGCAATTGAAATGTTGTCAGAACATTTTGATTCAATCGTTTTGAACGTCTTTGTCCCTACTAAAAATACGAAATACGAAAATTGTAATCCACCAGATATCGGTGACGTGGAACTGGTATTTGAATTGGCTTCGAAAAGTTTCGAAAGTGTAACATTAGGGTGTATGCAACCAAAAGGTGAATACAGACAGAAATTGCAAGAAATTGTAGCAAACTACGCTAATTTTATCGTTAAACCTGTGAATAAGAATTACGTTCTTTCCGGATGTTGTGCGTTTCACATGTGACTTGATAAATCATTGGAGGTGCAAGTTGTGCGCAGAAATTTACTTGATTTCAGTTACGAAGAACTAGTGGAAGTATTTTCGGAAATCGGTTTAGAAAAATTCAGAGTTGATCAAGTTTGGGATTGGATTTACAAAAAGAGAATCTTTGATTTTGAACAGATGACAAATCTCTCCAAAGAGCAGAGAAAAACACTATCTGAAAAGTTTTACATATACATCCCAGAATTAATAGATGTGCAAGTTTCACAGATCGATAAAACAACAAAATTCCTTTGGAAACTTGAAGACAATAACACGATCGAATCTGTCCTTTTGTTCCACCCAGATAGGGTAACTGCATGCATTTCAACGCAAGTAGGATGTCCTGCAAAATGTGCATTTTGTGCAACTGGTCAGAGTGGATTTGTGAGAAACCTAACAGCCGGTGAAATTGTTTCGCAGATAATCGCTATGGAAAAGCATAGGAAAGTAAATATAGGTAACATTGTCTACATGGGCATGGGCGAACCTTTGCTCAATTACAGTGAAGTAGTGAAGAGTGTAAAGATATTAAATCATAAGAAGGGTAAAAACATAAGTATGAGGAGGATCTCAATATCTACCGTTGGTATTGTGGAGAAGATCGTCCAGCTTGGGCACGATTTACCAGAAGTGAAACTTGCGATATCACTGCACGCACCAAGTAATTATAAGAGGGATATAATCGTACCAATGAATAAAAAATACTCCGTCGAAGAGATAATTCATGCCGCTAAAGAATATCAAAAGTTGACAAAAAACAGGGTCACGTTTGAATACATACTCATCCGGGAATTCAACGATTTTGTTGATGATGCCGAAAAATTGGCTGAATTGCTGAAAGGCATGAGTGCCTATGTAAATCTGATACCTGTAAACCCGGTTCCCCCATCAAACGGATTAACATTTGAAAGGCCACATCACTGGGCTATCGAACGGTTTAAGGAAGTATTAGATAAACACAATATTGAGAATGAAATTAGACGTGAAAAAGGTACAGACATCGACGCTGCATGTGGTCAGCTCAGAAGAAGATACATAAAAAAGAACTAATGTAATTCAAAAGGAGGGAAGGTCTTGATAGATAAAAGAGGAAATAGAAAAAATATGCACAAAAGTAAAAACATTCTAGGTGTTCTATCACGCATGACTATAAGTGTTACTTTAACAATAATTGGATTATTTGTCGGAGTAATAGTGGGCTTGCTCACTTTCTACCTTTCTATGTACGTTGAAGCAAAACGTGGTACTGTAATTTTGGAAAGTTATATAAACCAGGATGTTGACGTAGCTGCCGAGCAATTGAAGGCTAAGGGATTTCATGTAACAATAATCGGTGATAAAGGCCGTGTTATAAAAATGGATCCCGAACCAAATACAAGGGTTAAACTTGGAAGAGAAGTTAAGTTGTTCACAGAAAACGTTAAAAACATTAGCATTATACTTCCTGACTTTAAGTACTCTTGGTACAAAAGTGTTCAGAAGATCCTACAAGAAATCAATGTGAGTACAACAATTAAAACCGTTTCAGCTTCCGAATTTCCAGGTACAGTGATATCAACCGCGCCAACTTCAAAGAGTGTTGTTAGAAGTTGGGATAATGTAACATTATTTATCAGTTCTGGAAATGCTTCTGGAAATTCAAATATTTCATCAGATACCTTACCGGAATCAGGGACTTTACAAACCCAACCATCATCAGTAACTGAACCATCAGGACCCATCGAAATTGTACCGCCAAGTGTCGATCTTCAAAGCAAACAATTACAAAATGAACCAACAGGCGGTAGTAATACACAAATTGAAAATTCAACTAGCACACCTGAAACTCAAAACAGTACAGCAGTTGAGGGAGGGCAATTTTAGTGAGTAGTCAAGGCACAAGAAGACAAGGACTCGTTGTTAAATTTTATTCGAATCTACTTGTGGTAGAAGATGTGGCTAGTGGCGAGCGATTTTTGTGCAGACTCCGTGGCAAGTTTAAGAAACAAAAAATAAGACCTATAACGGGCGATATCGTTGAGTACACAAAAGTTATAGGTAACGAGGGTGTCGTCGAAAATATCCTAAATAGAAAATCGGAGTTGAAAAAGCCGAGCGTTGCTAACATAGATCAGGTTGTTATAGTAACGACTCTGGAAAGACCTCAAGTACCTTTCGATATTCTTGATAGATTTATTGTTCTTGTAGAATATGAGAATCTTCCGATAGTGCTTGTTCTCAACAAAGTCGATTTGATTGACAGAGTCAAAATAGAAGAATTTGAACACATCTACGGAAAATTGTATCCTATAGTTAAGACAAGTGCACTAAAAGGATACGGTATTGAAGATTTGAAAATGCAACTTTACGGAAAAGTATCAGTCTTTGCAGGCATGTCGGGGGTTGGGAAGAGTAGTTTGCTTAATTCCATCGAAAGTAATTTGGAACTAAGAACCGATGGTGTTTCCGAAAAGCTTGGTCGTGGAAAACATACGACAACAGCAGCTGAGTTATTAAAATTGTCTCTTGGAGGTTGGGTCGTTGACACCCCCGGATTCGCAAGTTTGGAGATTGATCACATCCCTGCGCTCAAGCTAAGAGAACTATTCTTAGAGTTCGAAAATGACCGCTGTTGTTTCCCGGATTGTTTTCATGTCGATGAGCCGGGTTGTTTTGTAAAAGAACAAGTGTCAAAAGGTAAAATTCCATACTCTCGGTACGAAAGTTATCGAAAGTTGCTTGAAGAGATCTTAGAATTTGAAAAGATAAAAGGAAAATAGCCAAACTTTTTTGTATTTTTTTGATAATCTTTTTTTATTCGATAATCTTTCGGAAGAGTTGACTTATTTTCAGCTGAATAGACGTGTTTATTATTGAGGGCATGTAAAAATCTATGTATCCCTCGTTTAAAGCTTTTGTGTAGACATCTTCCAACCTTCTAACCATCGTGTTCATCGACCAATTTTTTTCAACATACTCCACGCCTTTCAAACTTAGCTCATCTTTCAAAGATATCGCTTTATCAATCGCGTTATAAAATTCTTCTTCGTCGATTTGGGTTGTTATAGCTCCCTCACCGTTAGCAAGTACGTCTGCAACACCTTTGTATGCAATGGCAACCACCGGTGTTCCACTGGCAAGTGCTTCAAGTACGACGAGCCCTTGTGTTTCAGTGAGTGAAGCAAAAACAAATAAATCTGATGCTTTATAGTAATCTTTTATCTCTTTATGTGGTACGTAACCTGTGAATACCGCTCTTGAACTTAATCCATTTTCTTGAACAAACCCTTCCAAGCTTTTTCTCTCTGGACCGTCGCCAACAACCAAAAACCACACTTCGTGATGTGCTTTCATGTACTTTGCCACCACATTAAAAAGAAATCCAAGATTCTTTTCTTTAGCAAGTCTACCAGCGTACATCAAAACTACCGCATATCTCGGTATATTGTATTTCTTCCTTATATCAACTACCGGGGGCTTTGAAAATTCTATCGTATCTATTCCCGTCGGTATAACCTCCACAGGCCTTTGAATTTTGTATCTTAAAAGTTCTTCTTTAATCTCCTGTGTAGGTGCGATCACGATGTTTACTCTGTCGCAAAACCATCGTGAGAATTCCTCTACTGTCTTTCGATCCGGTGTAAATGGGGGCGGTAAATAATGTCGATACTCAGTTAACAAGGTATGGTAAGTATGAACATGCGGAATTTTCATATCACGCTGTATTTTTAAGGCCCTTATACCAAGAGCAAATGGATCATGGCTATGTATAATCTCTACTTCGTTTTTCTTCACAAATTCCAATATTCTTATATGGTTAGCGAAGACTATCTTGTGTTGTTTCTCAAGCGGAAAAGTGAGACCACGAAGCACGAGTACTTTTTCATCATCATTAGGCGAAACTGGCGCAACTACAAAAACTTCATGGCCTCTCATTTCAAGATACTTCTTCGATAAATAAACAGATGTAGCAACACCGTTTATCTGCGGTAGATAAGTGTCCGACACCATTAATATCCTCATACTTTATCAACCCTATTCCTTTTTCTTTGGTTTATTCCTGGGCGTGGATCGATGACATTCAAATACCAAAATATTGAAATAAACAAAGCTCCAACTAATCCAGCCGAGGTTACGAATCCAAATTCCCTGAGTAATTTTCCCCCTGCAAGTAAAAAGCTTGCAAACGATACGACAGTTGTCAGAATGCTCATGATAACGGCCTTCTCGGTTTTTATGATACTTTCCCTTCCAAATTTTACACTGTGGTCTATCTCCACTAAGCTATCTACACCGATACCTAAAAATATCGGCAAAACAATGAATGTTATAAACGTTGTCTTGATTCCTACCAGGTAGGAAATACCAAACGCTGCAAGTGCGTTTAATATCGTTAACAACATTATATTAAGTGACTTTTTGAAATTTCTAAAGTCTATGTAAAGAACTATTAATTCTACAAGGAAGACCAATCCAAAGACCCAGACAGTTGAGGAGATAAGTTCCTCAATTATATTGTAAAATAGCGCAGTATAGCCGTACGTCCTGTAATTTCGAAGAGAATTGAAAAATTTCTTAATGTTATTGCCTTCCCAAATTGGAATTGAAGGTGTAATGTACGATAATAAATACATCTTACCATTTATATCTTTGTAAAACAGACTTGGTACATCTTTTTGCATCAAATTAAACAAATCTTGCGTTGTTGAGATGTTTTTTATTACATCAACTGTTGATACAAAGCTCTCATACAGACCATATTTTTTAAAGATGATTTCAAGAATAGGTACATGTGTTAATTGCAAAACTTGAATATAGATATTCGACTTTTCTTGGGCGATCCTTTCCGGGTCATGGATAAATGAAAGTATCGAAAAATCTGAAGTTATTATACCTTTCTTTTTTAAGTCTGCGATTGCTTTTTCTAATTCTTGAGCACTTGGCAATGCAATTACAACATCACTTGTACCTACAGATCCAAATTTCTTAGAAACCATATCAGCAACTGTTTGCGATTCGGAATTGCTTGCGATTAAGCTGGATGTGGTGTATGAAAAATTCATTATAGAGTACACACCAAAAAGCGTGAAAATGATAGTTGCAAAGATTGTGAAAATATATGGTACTTTGCTGCGTCTTATTATATCAACAAATCGTACGTATGTATCACGCTCTCTTCTTTTAAACTTGTTTAAAAGCTTTTGATGGGATACTGGTACAATTGAGTTGAATACAAAGAAGTAGATTGCTATACCGATTGAAACAGATATCCCCATCTGTTTAATAGCATTCGATGGGCTGAAAAGCATTGTGAAAAATGCGAGGGCTGTTGTCAACATGGAAATAAAAGATGGGCGGAAATTTTCTACAAAAGCCTTCACAATACTTTCTTCACTAACACCCTCAACGTGAAACCTTTCCTGGATTCTTGTAACTATGTACATAGCGTAATCTATCCCTAGTCCAAGCAACATTGCATTGACAAATGTTGTGACGATGTTAAGTTCTCTCAAAAGTAATGCTATTATTCCCAAGCTTATCACCATAGCTACGATGAGTCCCGTGAACAGAATAAAGAGTTCCAACAAGCTTCCAAAACCGAGTATAAGAATTATCACTATACCAACGATAGAAATTATAGTTGTTAGCGTGAAATCTTTCGAAGCTTGTTTGTTTGCCTCGTAAGTACTCATCACTCCACCGGAAAATTTAATCTCTACGTCGTACTTTTTTTCGATTTTTTTACTTTCTGTTTTCAAGTATTCCACTGCTTCGGTCACAAATCTAACATTAGACATTGGCTTAGACATAGAAAAGTTCATAACTATCAAATCATTGTCGGGGGAAATCAAATAATATTTTTTTATTCCACTTTTCTTGACCAATTCTTCAATGTAATTGTTTAGATCGTATAGCGTCGTTCCTAGGTTTCTCCAAAATCTAAAATCCACAAGTGTGCGCGGTTCTACGCTAATCAAGCTTTGATAGTAATTAACACTTTCCGAAATCGAGCTTTCGTTTATCGACAACATTCCATACTTAACCAATGTTTCTGGATTATCAAAAGCCTCAGCTTTGTTTACATACGTAGACCTTTCAAAGAGCTCTTTTAAGTCTTTCACTATTGCATCAGGATTTTGCTTTCTTATACCGAAAACAGCAACAAGCAATGTATTTGAAGTCACTTTCTCACTTGTATACTTGATAAGATCTTGAAACCTCTGATCATCTTTTGGCGCAAGACCAGTTATATCGGCGTTTATCCTTAATCGAAACGCCGCATAGATCCCCAAAAATGCGGAGATAATTACTAAAAATATAAGAACTTTGTTTGCATGCCTGAGAATGAATTTCACATATAATTCTGCGAACTTTTCCAACTTCTAAACCCTCCAGATTAAAAATAGTATCAGAGCAATTCCGTTGAATATTATTATTGGGTACCGTTTTGAAAATTTTGGAAAAACAATGTTGGAAAGTACATAGCATACAACAAATGAAAAGTAAAAAGAGTAACCATACCAACCAATCCGAAATGCTAGGATCGGTACAAACGAATACGCTATTATCCTTTGAACTTCTTTGAAAACATCATCTAAAGTTAAAAACATACTCGAAAAAAATACAAGCGTCGGAACGTAAAGTATGAAAAAGTTGAAAATGTAATTATCCAACAAGAATATACCAAGGTGAAGTTTTTCAGCCGACCAAATGTATACAAAGACAGTGATTAGTAATGCCAATATCGACTTGATCATTTCCGAAGATATCTTATTTTTCAATTGGCTGCACCTCGCTACGCGCATAATTTACGTGTCATTAAGTATTATTAAAGGTCACTAAAAGTTAATAAAAGTTAATATTCCACTGCTACTTTATACTTTTTTGCGACTTCTTTTATTACGTGCATATCTGAATTACCAACATAGAAAGCAGATATTTTACCATTCAATGCATCATACAAAGCTTCAGCAAATGTCGTCTTAACATTTTCAGATACTCTTACAATGGGATACCATTTGATTTCTATATGTTTTATTCTGAACGTTATTTCCTCTATTCCGGAACCCCACCAATATTTTCTTATCCGTTTTATAACCTCTTTCTTTGCCCTTATGTCTTCTATACTAAAAATTATTTTTTCGATTTCTTCTGGACCGACATTTTGAGGAATTGTTTTTCCGTATTCTAAAAAAAATAACTGTCTGTTGATTTCATTAACCTTTTTTCTTATATCATTTTCATATGGATTTTCTACAGAAAGAAAGGGAGAAGGCAATACCTCCTCCTCAACTGATAATTTCTTTCCAGAAAAAAGAACAAGTACAAAAATCGCCGAAACAAAAAACAGAATTACAGCGTAAAATTCAGCTTTCATCCCTTAGATCATCACTTAGTTGCACCAGTTAACTTTTCAAGTGCCGCTTTTATTACCGGATCGTCCTTGTCGACCTCTATGTCTGTCAATGTGTACACTTTTGCTTCAACTTTTCTCGATGTGGATGTTGCTTCCTGAACTACTACATTAGGCTCTATACCAACTTTATGAATATCCTTACCAGACGGGGTAAGATAATGTGCGATCGTAAGGAAGACTGTTCCACCATTACTTAGTGGAAAACCTCTTTGAACGGAACCTTTCCCAAATGTTTTTTGACCTATTAAAGTAGCTCTTCCATTTTCTTTCAAAGCCGCGGAAACTATTTCAGAAGCTGAAGCTGAACCATTGTTAATAAGTACAGCCATCGGAACATTTGGGTAATTGTTACCTTGACTTATGTATCTATCTGTTATCTTTCCATTCCTGTCTTTAACAGATACAATCACCTTACCCGCATCTAAGAAATAATTGGAAACCTGTATTGCAACATCAAGTAGCCCGCCCGGGTTATTTCTAAGATCAAGTATCAGAGCTTGTATATTTTGATCGTACAGCTTTCGCAACGCCCTTTGTAGTTCCGTTGGTACTGGTTCATTAAATTTCGTTAGTAAGATGTATCCTACTTTCTTACCATTGTAAGTCGTTATCCCAGATTTCACCGGCACTATCTGAATGATTTCTCTGACGAGTTTTACTTCAATTATATCTTTTCCTCTTTTTATAGTTAACTTAACTTCCGTTCCAGGTTTTCCGCGCATTTTGTTTATCGCTTCCATATATTCCATTTCACTCACTGGTTCATCATTTATACCAATTATTAGATCTCCTGCTTGCAACCCAGCCCTCCACGCAGGTGTTCCATACATCGGGCTGATAATTTTCACTGCACGATTTTCGCTATCGTATGTTACCTCTATACCAAGTCCTCCGTATTGCCCTTCCATTTCAATTTGTTGTTCTTCCATCTGACTAGCTGGGTAATAATAACTGAAATCATCACCGAGTCCCTTCACCATACCATCGATTGCGGAGTCAATTAATTTATTGTAATCTACCTTGTCGATCTCATAATAGTTAGCATTTATCCTGTAAAGAGTTTCATATAAGGGAGTTATATAATTAAGTAGCTGAGTATCGGTAGCACCAGATAATATTACACTTGAAATAATAACAACAATTGCTACAAATATGTACGATAAGATACCCTTAAAAACATTCTTCATACGTTCTCACTCCTTTTCGGTGTCATTTTGATTTTTAATATTCTGCGCATCACATATTTTGGGAATAAATTTATTTACCTTTCTAGCAAAAACCATGAATGTTGTATGTGCAACCATCCTATCAACTGGCCTCAATCTATTCGGATACGGTTTGTATTGTCTCATCAATGATTCCCATACTTCAACATCGATGAATGGGTACTCGTAAAGTCTTTCAAGAACCATTGAAACTTGGTTCGTGGTTGGACAAATTATTCCAAGCCTTCCGCCACCCGCAAGTGCTTCCCAGCACAGGTGAACATAATTTTCCGGATCTGGAACATCAAGTAGTAGTGCATCAACATTGGAATGGTCAAATCCAATCGATATATCTTTTAGTATAAGCTCTACCCTTCCAGCAAGCCCCCACTCATTAAGATTATTGAGAGCAAGGTTATAAAAATCTTCTCTTCTTTCGTAAGCGTAAACCTTCCCGTTTTCGCCAACTAGTCTTGCCATTGCTGCACACATAGCTCCACTTCCAACACCTGTATCTATAACCTTACTTCCAGGTTTTATGTCTAATTTCATTAGAATATAGCTCGAGTCTTTGGGATAAATGATCTGCGTTTTTCTTTTCATTGAGAATATGTCATCTATGTATGTCGGTGGTAGAATATAATAAGATTTTTTCGTTTTTCCAATCATCACTATATCTCCAAACTCTTTACCTATAATCTCGTTAAACTCTATAACACCAAGATGCGTACCTTTTTTACCACCTTCTTCAACTCTAATTATAAACTTCTTCCCATCTTCCCCGTATAATACAACTCTATCCCCAGGTTTTATCAAAACGGTCACCTCGCATAATATATTTCTCTGTGTTTTGTCTGTGTTCGTCTATGTTTTGTTGATCCTTAGTAACAATAAAGATATAAGAAAACTTGCGTAAATCAGGCTTACGTTCTTTGAACCGACGAAATCAAATATGACGGCGAAAGCTATAATAAGTATAAACGAAAATAGTAGAAATTGCAATTTTTTTACATCAAATTTCAGTGTGTCATTTTCGGTCAAGTGTGAATATATAATAAACCATTCACACCTTCCAGGTATTACAAACCCAAGATATTTCTCAATTACAATACCAAAAAGTGTTCCCACAATAAATTGAATACCAACGATTGCATTTATCGCCTTATATTGGTGAAGTGTGTAAAAAAGTATATAAAAAAGTGCAACAAGAAGAATCGAGAAGATTTCTAACCAGCTTTTAGTCATAGTATCTCTCAATTTTTTTGAAAAAATATAAATCATATAATACGAAATAGTCCCTGCCATGAACAAGATGAGTGCATAAACGCTGTGTCTGAAGGGAAAATCTTTTAAAAAGTAAATGATAAAAGTTTCTTGGACAGCTATTAAGGAAAACACCAAGGCTCTTTCCACATCTTTCTTCGTCATTACAAAATGTCTAAATAGCATACTTAAGCGGTAATTACTTTCAGGTTTCTCACTTTTTAACATTTTTACTTTGTACTTTTTATCTTCTACCACGAAAAGCGATACTACAATCACCGATATGATAAAAACAAAACTTGCAACAATCATTTCGTTACCAGTGTAATTATATTTTATTAAATATGTAAAACCCAAAAACGTGCCAATAAAGCCCCACAACCTAACCTGAAATATCAATATATCTTTCACATAATAGGTCGATTTGTCTTTTAAAAGTCCTACGAATGCCAGAGTATACGAAAACAAAGCAAAGTTGAGTAAAAGCACTGACAACGTTGCTTCAAATAAAGATTTAACTCCTATTTTCTCTACCAAAGCCATAAAGAATGACGACAAAACACCAAAAGTAAGTAAGTAAGGCGTACGTCGTCCAATTTTAGTTCTTGTAATCCCGTACATGTACGCAAAAAAAGGAGCAAAAATAACGAGAAACAGAACTTCAGAAAATAAAGTCGGAATTCCTACGGAAAGAGCAAAATTGTTTTCAACAAATATTCTCGATATTTTGACTATGTATACACTTAGCATAAAACACAGGCCAAATGAACCAAAAGAAAGCAAAATTATGTCTTTTACATTCTCAAAAGTAAACTTCGATACCTTACCGTTGAGCTCACCACTCACACTTATCACCTATACCTTTCCACGGTGAATTTAAAAATTTCAAAATTGTCATCAAAAATCCCGGCTTTTAACTTAGCAATACGTATTTGTTCTTCAACACTATCAACGCCTTCAATGTCTGGCAAAAGTAATCCACGCCTAAATCCCCTTTGAACTATTATTCCGTATTTTTTGGGATCAAGCTCATCGATACTCTTAACTGGTTCAAAAGGGCTGAGCACATCAACATTAACTACAATGTTTTCCAATTCATCTGGACTGACAGGTGGAAATCTTGGATCTTTTGTGGCCGACGATATCGCGTTATCACGAATTTCGTAAGCTAGGTTTTCCCTAATGGGAATAAAGGTCCCAATGCAGCCTCTCAAAGATCCATCAAGGTTATGCAGCGTTACGAACGTACCAGCTCTACGTTCGAAAAGCTCCTTTGGAAGATCTTTATGTGGTTCAATCACCTTTCTGTATCGTACATAGCTCTCAATAACCTCAATTGCCCACTTTACGTACGGATGTTCACCATGCATATGAACACCTCCTCAAAATAACTAAAGAGATTAACTTTTTTGCCTTTTCATCAAATCAAGAACGAGTTGCACTTCTCCTAGACCCATTTTCAGTGACTTGGCTATCTCGATAGGTTCCATACCTGAAAGGTACATGTCGTATATTTTGCTTTCCAAGCTTTCATTGTTTTTATGATCTTTATCTTCGATTTTTTCTTCAATAAGGTTAAAACCATTAGCTTCGGTTGATTTTTCAAATTTTACTTGCTTTTCTTTTTCGTTATCTCCCGGGTTAAAATCTTGCATACGTTGTTCAATATTACTAACTTTTTCCAGACTCAGTGTAGAAATCATTATATACTGATCATTAAGTTCTTTGATTAAATTTCTAACCTCCTCCATCTTTTCGTCTAACTGCTCAATTTTTGAATCAACAAATATTCTAACTTTTCCCATTAATTCAACAAGTCTTTCTTCTTCCTCATCAATAGGAGTTTTTTCATGGTTTTTATTGAAATTTTGAACAATGAACAGTGCCCAAAGCAACAGCAATGTTCCAAGAGTGGATAATACAACTAACCAATTAATTACACTCATCAACCCTCGCTCCTTTTGAACGATACTTCTGGGAAAAAGATTATATCTTCGTTTGACCACAGAAGAAAATCGCCATTTTGAACCGTCGGTGTTGGTTCAACACTTAGGACTATTGAACCTTGAGGTATATGTAATTTCAAATTGGCATTTCCAACTGCGTTCATCTTTATTCTTCCCATTCCAACTGTATACACCTTGGTTCCGTTTTCCTCCTTTGAGCTTACCAGACCTTTTAAAGTAACACTCTCGGTTATTTCAAGTATACCTTCCCTATCTTTCCAAGAGTACTTAACATCCACTACTTGGATATTCTTGTTTATTTCTTTTGACACTTCTGAAAAATATTTCTCAAAGGTCTGTCTTGAAGTGTCCTTATAAACCTTCAAGTAGTCGTCTTTTTTCTTATTGGATTTGAACTTCAATCCACTCACCGTTGTAATCGTTGCTACTTCTGAATAATCAAAAAAGACATCTGAATTGTAGAAAACTACATCAAAGTTAGGTCCTCTAAAAAATAGAGTTGTCAGATCGATTAATAAGAAAAATAGAACAATGAATATCAAAATGTAAAGCATCGCACGGTTTGACAAAAGTATCACCTCTGTGGATAATTATTTGACCTTAATTTGTCCTTTAAAGATATTCTAACATCTGAGATAACTTTCGATAACGCGTAAATAATTATCAAAAATTCAAACCTTCCTGTGAACATTCCCAAAGTCAACGTCCACATAGCAGTTAAAGGCATATCAGGAGAGGTCAGCCCCGAAGAAAGTCCCACGCCGTCCATAGCAGAGGCAAACTCAAAGATCGAATGCCCCATATCGTAACCATGCAACGTCAAGATGAATGAACCGATTATCAATGCAAAGATGTACAAGAAAAGAATGATCAAAGCTTCTCTCATACTATCAGATGATAGAACCAATTGTTGTTCACCTTTGTATATAATCCTTGTTTTTACCCTGCTTTTCGGCAATAAGAAGTTTTTAGTTGATTCCCAAATAGTGTTTAGTATAATCCATATACGAAATTGTTTAATACCACCTGCCGTGGAGTCCATATCGCCGCCCGCAACCATTAGAACAATGAGCGATAAGATGAGTGGTGAGAAAGAAAACCACTTTTGTTCGTTCAGTGGAAGTGTTTGAAATCCGGTCCCTGAAATCGCAGATATTACCTGAAATGTGGTGTACCTCAGTGCATTCAAAAAGTTTGGAAAATACTTACCAACACCACTAAGAGCCGTAGATATTCCAAAAACTAAAATTGAAGATATCATAAGCCAAGGTTCGCCGTTTCTTAAAACCGCCCTCCAATTTCCTTTCCAAAAAGCGTAATGGATCGCAAAACCTGTTGCGCCAAGAAACATTAATATCATAATTATTATTTCTGCAGCAAGATTGTGAAATTCTCCAATACTACCATTTTTTGTAGAAAAGCCTCCCGTGGCAAGGGCCGTCATCGTATGATTCAAAGCATCAAACCAACCAATACCTGCTATCCGTAAAGAGATTGTACCCGCAACAGTGTAAGCAACGTATATCTGAATTATAATCTGAGTTGAACGCCTTATGTTGGGCACTAAGTTATCCACTCTACCTTCCGCTTTGTAAAATCCAACACCCTTAGGACCAATAACCATCGATAGCATTAAAAGTGCAAATCCTGCTCCACCTATGTATTGTGTCCATGAGCGCCAGAAAAGTACAAGTTTTGAAACTTTTGTAACATCTGAATACATCGTCAAACCTGTTGTCGTAAGTCCACTCACCGATTCAAATATTGCCTGCGAAAAATTTAAATGACCTTCTAACATGTGTGGTATTGACGAAAGCAAGGCAACAACAAGCCATGTAAATACAGTTAGTACAGCACCGTCCCGGTATGTTATGGTTCCTAAATCTTCAATTTTTATTAGGTACCCGGATACGTATAGAATAAGCGCCACTATAGATGTTATAACAAAACCATTGATATGCCTCAACTCATTTGGATAAAAGAAACAAAATAGCAACGGTACAAGCGAAATAAAGGCATACTGAATCATTATCATAGAAAAAGCTCTATATATTTTAAGATATCTTTTCATCAATCTTTGATTCCCTCCCACTTCATTAAATAGAGAAAAATTCTTGCACACTTTCTCTTTTATCTTCGCTACAAATTACGATTAATTTATCACCCGGCTCGATAATCGTATCGCCTCTTGGAATAATATACTTGTTTGCCCTGATTATACCTACTATAACGACATCTTCTGGAACGTTGAGCTCTTTTATACCTTTCCTTGAAATTTTCGAATCCCAATCAATGTCTACCTTAATAACAGTTGCACCCTTTCCCTCCACGTTTTCAGAGAGTTCACTAATTACTTCATTTTCGAATAACAATGGTTCGATATAATTCATGATTAGATCGGTAACTTTTAATGTTCGAATCCCATACTTTTCAAACAAATCTTCATTCTCCGTATTGTTAAGTAGCGTCACTACATTCTTAACGTTGTAATACTCTTGAACAAGACGCGCAGCAAAGAAGTTTTTTCTATCTCTTTCCATTAAAAGTACGACTATATCGTCTGGTTCTATCTCTATCTGGTCTAAGGTAGATTTAGCAGTACCATCGCCGTGTATGATTTCTGCATTTAAAGTTCTTGAATATTCCTCGCAAAGTTCACGGTTCTTGTTAACAAAATAAACATTATACCCTTGCATTATCAATTTCTTAGCTAAAAAGTAAGGAACGCGTTCACCACCGATGATAACGACTTTCATCTTCTCTCACCATCCAAATAAAACGATGAGTGCTCAATACCTTCGAGGATGATTCTTTCGAAACTTTCTACAGCAAGGCTTAACGGTGATATTACACTAATACCACTTCGTTCAAAAAGTGCTAAATTCTCACGGTTATTAACAAGCGATAACACGCTTGGTATTCCAAAGATCTTCGCACCAACTAAGCAAACAAAATAATTTGTTGTATCGTCGTCAGTTGTTGCGATAAGCATATCTGCTTTCATTGCCTTTGCTCTTTCCATTATTTCACGTTCCGTTGCATCACCTATAATTGTAAACCCACCGTAATCTTCCGGAAGCGTTGATAACGTATTTGGATCTTTGTCAATTACGGTAACATTAAATCCGATGCTCGATAATCTATAAGCAACTTCAAAACCGACTTTTCCACAGCCAACAACGATAACGTAAAACTTGTAATTAATCGATCTCAATACCTTCACCCCTTTTGTAACCTTTTTTATTCGCATCCAGTGCCATACCCGCTTCTCTGTGTCGTTGAGCAAGTTCGCTATTGCCTCTTTTTTCAAGGATCTCAGCCATTAGATAATGCGGGATAGGCGAGGAAGGCATAATTGAAAACATCGCTCTTACTATCTGCTCTGCTTTATCAAGATCACCTGGAAAGTTTGAGTGAATGAAACCTTCCGCCTCTCTGAGATATCGCTCAAAACTATCTTTTTTCAAATCTAAAAGTCCTTTTATCTTTCTTTTCAGTTCATCTTGAGTAAAAGGTTTAGCGAGATAATCTATCGGTGAATATTTGCAAAGTTCAGCTATATCTTCAGCCGTAGCAAGAGCTGAAATGATAAGTACGGGCGTGAATATGCCTCTCAACCTCAACCTTTTAACAAAATCAATTCCGTTTATCTCATCATTTTCACCTAGTTTTATATCCGCGGTAATTATGTCAAATTTTTTCTTTTCACATATGCTTAGTGCAACCTCCGCGTTCTCAGCTTCCATAGGAGAACATTCAAACGCGCTTGAAATCATCTTTACTAGTAGGTTTCTTACATGTTTTTCATCATCAACTACCAAAACTTCTATCATTCTAAACCGCCTCCTTCTTTTGGAAATTATACCACACTTTTGTTACAATGATATATGGATCGAGTATAATAGGTGTGTCACTTTAAAAAATGGAGGCGATTGTGTGGAAAAAATTTCTTTGAGAAAAGTTTTTTCTTTTGTGTTTTTGTTTGCACTTGCTCTTTTGTTTGCAGATGTTGCAACTCTTTTCAAAGATAGTTGGGCAGACAGGGTTTTGTACATGATAATGATCGATAGGTTCAATGACGGAGACCCTACTAATAACAATCAGGCGAATGTAGAGTACGATCCAAGCAACGGAGCTAAATACAGCGGTGGAGATTTAAAAGGTATCATTGATAAAATTGATTACATCAAAGGGCTTGGTATAGACGGTATTTGGATTACACCACCTATTGCTAATCAATGGTGGGATCCTTGGGTGAATTACAGTGGATACCACGGATATTGGGCGAGAGATTTTAAGAAAGTTGATGAACATTTCGGTACTTTGCAAGATTACAAAGCTTTAGCTGACGTGCTCCACAAAAACAATATGTACCTCATACAAGATATTGTAGTCAATCATGTTGGAAACTATTTTAGGTTCAAAAATGGAAAATTTGAATTAAATACAGCAAGTATACCAACGTCTGCTCCAACACAATATCCATTTAATTTAAATAATTACAACGATCCAGAACAACAAAAACGTGCCATTTATCACTGGACACAAGATATAAATAACTACGCTGACTTGGAACAAAAACTCAACTACCAAATGAGTGGACTTGATGACTTGAATACAGAAAATCCTGAAGTTGTGAAGGCGCTTAAAGACTCGTACGCTTACTGGATTAAGGAAGTTGGCATCGATGGTTTCCGTGTAGACACGGCAATGTACGTTCCAAAGACATTTTTCGATGACTTTTTGAAATCGCCAGACGGAATTTTTAGTTTAAAAAATGATTTCATCGCGTTCGGCGAGACATGGCTCTCGTCTAAACCTTATGAATCTATATCAGACTACGAAATCGCATCTTACTTTGAACACGGATTCAATGCTATGCTCGACTTTACACTTATGGAGGAGATCAAAAGAGTCATCAAAGGTGGTCAACCAACGGATTTTCTTGCGTACAGACTCGAATTAAGGAATGAGATTTTAAAGAAAGGCTTACTTGTAACATTCGTCGACAATCACGATATGGAACGATTTGGAAAGGGTGTTACTCCAAATATCACACAGCAAGCTCTTGGATTAATATTAACACTTCCAGGCCTTCCTGTGATATATTACGGAACAGAACAATATTTTTACGAAACAAGAGCATCTATGTTTAAAAACGGGTGGGGCTCGTATAGAGAAGATCACTTTAACACAGATAGCAATATGTATAAATTCATAAGACAAGCAATAGAATTCAGAAAAACTCATCCTGCAACAAGGTATGGCGAAGTTAAAGTACTATTGTCGGAAAAAAGATCGTCAGGATTACTAATTTACACACTTAAGTGTTCCCAAGAGGAACTTCTCGTTGTGCTGAACACTTCAAGTGACCCGAGGATAGCGAATTTCAAATCAACGTACGAACCTGGTACAACACTTGAACCTATTTATAACGTCGTAGGCGGGACAAGTACTCCAATCGTAGTTAAAGACAGTGGATATATAACTTTAAGGATTCCCGGAAGAAGTCTCACTGTATTTGCCATCTCACCTGAAAAATCAGATGCCTATAGGGCCCAAATTAATATCAGTGTAGATATACAACCAGGTGAAAAAATAAAACAAATTCGCCAAATAAAAGGCGAAACAAATGCAAAGACTGTGTACGTTTATATTGATAGGAAAGTTGAAAGCGAGCAAAAGATTGAACCAAAAGATGGTAAATTCTCTTTCATTATCGATCCGATGAGGTTAGATCCTGGTGAACATATAATACTTATTAGGGCTGTTGGTAAATCGTTGAAAGACACAGTTTACACGGATGAGATTAAAATTAACATCGAACTCGAAAAGAAAATACTTGCAGAAACCAAAGACCCATCGGACGATGATTGCGGACCTAATTACACGTACGTTTATCCAACTGATGCAACGTTCAAACGTCAAATGGACATTCTTGAAGCAAGGGCAGAAAGTATAGGTAGTACGTTAGTTATATCTATTAAACCACGTGATCTTACAAAGAGCTGGGGCCCTCCTCTTGGATTTGACCATGTTACATATCAGATCTTCGTAGATGATCCAAATAAAAAAGGTGTAGGGTATTTGCCATTGCAGAACTATGAATTCTCAGACTGGGATTGGGATTACGAAGTTTTTGCAACTGGTTGGCAAAGTGCTATCTATGTTTCACAAGGAGCTACAAAAGATAAGTTCGGTACTCAAATTGGCTCTCCAGAGGTTTTCGTTGAGGATGGCTGGGTGAAAATAATAATTAAGGGTGAGTGGCTTGGTAATCCGAGCGATTTCGCAAACTGGACGATTTATATAACAAGTTGGGATTACGATGGCATAGAAAGCAAATTTAGACCTTTGCAGCAAGAGGCAAAAGCCTACATTATGGGTGGTGGAAGTCCAGCGGATCCTCTTATTATGGACGATTGTTGGTTGGAAATTAAATAAATCTGATTGCTTATTTTAAAAGAAATTCACCGAAGGTCACCTTTAAGGTGACCTTTTTTATTTCACATTGCTATTTTTATAAACTTTTGGAATAGTTGTTAGTGTTATTTTATAGCCATCTACAACAAGTCCGATTTCCACCATCATCGCAATATTTTTGTTTGTATTATCTATGTGGGATTTGTAGAAATGAGCTACATTCTTACCATCTCGGTTTAATATATCCAGGTTTAAGCTCTTCCATGGAGATTTCCTAAAATCTAAGTTATCCGAAAGCGCGTACCAACCTTTTGCGTAATCAACCTCTTCTTTTGTTATCACTTCTATTCCATTTTCATTAATTTCCCAGGTAAAGTCGGGGAATTTTTCGTTTATGGAAAGCCAGAAGAAAATCCTTATAGCATTCAATACTTCCCATACATTAGATATATTATGTCCTTCGTTCGGAATGAACCGTACGTATTTTGGATCTTTCAAATCGTAAAAATACAATTCAGAAGAATCTACAACCCAGTACGGATCATTTGTCGCAGCTATTATGAGTTTAGGACTTTCAATCTCGTAATAATAAGGGTCAATTATTTTGACTATCCCGGGTACTTCGTGCGAAAATGCAACCATCTCCGTAAAGCCGTACTTAGTGTAATCTTTAATCTGCTCACTAAAATTCCCATAATATTGTAATTGTTTTTTCATCTGTTCTCTCATGTTTAAATTGTCGTAAACAATAGGAGCTATAGCAAAAGCTCTTTTATCAACTGCTCCAACCAAGTACGTGGTCCAGCCTCTTTTTGAAGCACCCGTTACGAAAAACTTCTTAACATCGACACCAAATTTTCTGAGAAGGTCTTGTACACAATCCATCGTGGAAACAACGCTCTTTACCATCGGCAATAAGATGGGCCAATCTTCTTCACCACTTTCAAAGTACTTTGCCAGTGTATACGCTATAAGCGCATCCTCTTTTAAGCCGAAAAGTGGTTGATTTGGCACATCCCAAAGAATTACAAATGGTGCGCCTGTTAGTTCTGCAAAATTTATGTACTGATTTAAATTATCAGCAAGACTTTTTGGTGCAGAACCTGTAACAAACAAAATCGCATGGGACTTGTAAAGCAATCTCTTAGGAATATATACCGCAACTTTATGATTCCATTCTATCCCTCTCCACACTTGGCTTTTCAAGTCTAATATGAATATATTCCCGTCAAAGATACTCTTACTTTCGCTTACCACACTGTAGGATGGAACACCAGAGTTTGCTATGTACTGTTGGATTGTGATACTAAAACCTTGAACAATTATCAGAATCGTTATAAAGATGATAAAAGTTCCAAATCTGCTTATCATGAATTCACCTCCGAGTTATATTATATACCAATTCTTTTAACATAGAATTCGAACATAGCATGTGGTATAATATGAGTTGGTTAACTTACAAACCCTTTGAATTTTCAAACTTTTTATACTTTGGAGGTGAGTTTCATGGAGAACTTTGTTTTCCATAACCCGACAAAACTCGTTTTTGGTAAAAATACGGTCGAAAAGATAGGTGAATATTTAAAAAAGGATGGTATAAAAAAGATACTTCTGCTCTACGGCAGTGGTTCAATAAAAAGGAACGGTGTGTACGAGAGGGTTGTAAGATCCATTACTGAAAATGGTATAAAAAAGGTTGAAGTTTCAGGTGTTAGACCAAATCCTGTACTATCGAAGGTCCATGAAGCAATCGAATTAGCTAAAAAAGAAGAAGTACAGGCTATCCTTGCAGTCGGCGGTGGAAGTGTAGTAGATAGTGCAAAAGCCGTCGCAGCTGGTTTTTATTACGATGGTGATATATGGGATGCATTCATCGGAAAGTATACAATAAAAAAAGCTTTACCTTTATACGTGATATTAACAATGTCTGCAACCGGTACAGAGATGAACGGAAATGCCGTAGTAACCAATGAACAAACTGGTGAAAAGTTTTATTTTGGATCAAAACATACATATCCAGTACTTTCTATAGTAGATCCAACAACCCAGTACTCTTTGCCAAAAGAGCAAGTGGTCTACGGTGCAATCGATGCGATAAGTCATGTTATGGAATATTATTTTGACACATCAGGGAGTTCATTAATAGACAGAATAGATGAAGCCATAATAAGAACCCTAATGGATACAACCCAAAAAATATCTAATAACCCCGAAGATTATGAAGCAAGAGCGAACTTCTGTCTTTCAACAACACTAGCGCTCAATGGACTAACTGGTATGGGGACAAATGGTGGTGATTGGTCTTCACACGAGCTTGAACATTCACTGAGTGCACTGAAGCCTGAAGTTGCCCATGGGGCAGGACTTGCCATCGTATTCCCTGCCTGGATGATGTATGTGAAAGACAAAATTGCTGATAAATTAATCAGATTTGGTAAAAATATTTTTGGATTGGAAGAACCTATCACACCGGAGAAAGCAATCGAAGAATTAAAAAAATGGTATTCATCAATGGGAGCCCCGGTCACTTTAAAGGAGGTAGGTATAGCAAGAGAAGATATAGACAAACTCGTTCAACATGCTATTAAGCATGCACCATTTGGAACCGTAATGGAATTAAAGGAAGAAGATATTAGAAAGATTTACGAGATCGCATTGGAATAAATTCATATAGATTTAGATAAATCTAGAATAACTAAAGCTGTTCATCAAATGGAGGGAAGAAAGATGGAAAATTCTATGAAAGTCGATGTAGCAACACTGCAAAAGATCGCCAAAGAGTGTCGTGGAGACATTTTGAAAATGACTTACGTAGCAAATTCCGGTCATCCTGGTGGTTCGATGTCTTCAATAGATATATTGGTGACCTTGTACGCATTTGCTAACGTTGATCCAAAGGATCCGTGGAATGAGGATAGAGATAGAATTATAGTAAGCCACGGACACATCTCACCTGGTGTATATTCGACGCTTGCAGCGTATGGGTTTGTCAACAGAGATGATGTTATCTCAGGCTTTAGGCATCCTGCTTCGGTATTTGAAGGTCACATAACGCGTGGTATTCCAGGAATTGAATGGACAACTGGTAACCTTGGTCAAGGATTAAGTGCTGGTGTCGGATTTGCTTTGGCAGCAAAGTACAAAAAGAAAAATTATCATGTTTACGTCGTCATGAGCGACGGTGAAAGTGCAAAAGGTCAAGTTCAAGAGGCAAGAAGAACGGCAAGAAAATACAATCTAGATAATCTTACCGTCATTGTTGATTACAACGATATACAGATAAGTGGACATGCACACGATGTTATGTACGTGGATATAAAGTCAGAATTCGAAGCAGCAGGATGGAGGGTAATTGAAATCGACGGTCATGATTATGAGCAGATAGTTGCAGCTTTGAAAGTTGCCAAAAGAGATCAACATCCAACTGCTATAATCGCCCACACGATAATGGGTAAAGGTGTAGATTTTATGGAAGATAAGCCAGATTATCATGGAAAGCCTTTAAACAAGGAAGAACTTGAAAATGCTTTAAAACAGCTTGGTATAGAAAACGATGTTGAGAAATACATCGAAATGAGAAAAAAACTACCTATCAAAACTCACGAAAAAATCAAATTATGGTACGAGGTTAATATAAACACGGGTAATGTTAGAATTTACGATAAGCCAGCGGATAATAGAAGCGCACTTGGAAGAGCTATCGCGGACCTTGCGGTAATCAACGATAACGTAGTTGCGGTGGACTGCGATTTAAAAGGTTCTGTAAAACTCGATTTTCTCGATAAAGAAAGGCCAGACAGGATCGTTGAGTTAGGTGTTCAAGAGCATAACGCAGCTGCAATAGCTGGCGCGATGTCTTCCGATGGCATAATAACATTCTTCGCCGATTTTGGCGTTTTCGGAATTGATGAAACATTTAACCAACATAGGTTAAATGCGATTAACAATACGAACTTGAAAGTTGTTGTAACGCACTGTGGCATCGATGTTGGGGAAGATGGGAAGACACACCATGCTCTGAACTACATTGGTGCACCACTTGCATGGTATGGATTCAAAGTAATCGTACCGGCCGATCCTAATCAAACAGATAGAGTGGTAAGATACGTAGCGAGCCTGTACGGAAATTATGTAGTTGCAATGGGTAGAAGTAAACTTGAACCTATAAGAAAAGAAGACGGAAGTTTATTTTATGATGAAAATTACAAATTCGAGTATGGGAAAATGGATATATTGCGGAATGGAGAAGATGGCGTAATTTACTGTTTAGGTTCCGTTGTACCAAATGTGCTGAAGGCTCAAGAAATTCTAAAATCAAAAGGTGTAAACTTCGCAGTGATAAATGTTAGTTGCCCTTACGATTTGGATGAAGAGATATTGAAAAAATACTCAAACTTTGTCGTAACTGTTGAAGATCACAATATTTTTAACGGGCTTGGAAGTTTAATTGCTCAGAAGTATTTTGATCTGGGAATTTTACCAGGTAAATTCATAAGATTTGGGCTATCTGAGTTCCCCGTCTCAGGTGATTCAAAATTGCTGTTCGAAATTTATAATCTCAGTGGAGAAAAGATTGCAGAAACGATATATGATAAATTAAGTTGTAAATAATAGTATTAACGTGCGGAAGAGTTTCTTCCGCACATATTTTTAATTTTTTGTGAAATACTTGGAATTTTTGGAAATTTCATGTATAATATAACTAAGGAAAACCTAGGAGGCTCATTATATGCCAAAAAGTATGACTGGATACGCAAAAATTCAAAAAATCTTAGAAGATTACAAAATTACGTGCGAGGTTAAATCACTTAATTCAAAGGGATTTAACGTTGATGTATCTTTGCCATACTTTCTGAATTCAAAAGAACTCGATACAATAGCAAAAGTTAGAGAGTATATAAGTAGGGGAAAAGTTTCTGTTAGAATTTGGGTTAAATTCATAAAACCTGTGCAACTTTCTATAGATTACTCGCTAGTTAAAACATACTACGATATGCTATCGGAAATCAGGGAGAACCTAGGTATTCCTGTACCTGTTGAGTTAAGTCATCTGCTGAATTTCCGCGATATTTTCCAATTCGAATTCTCTACCGAAGAGATAGAATCTACTTGGAATGTTGTGGTGAAGGTCCTCGAAGAAGCACTGAAAAAAGTTGTAGGTGAAAGAAAGATTGAAGGAGAAAAGTTAACAAAAGACTTACTCAGTATGAATGAAAAGATGAAGACGATTTTATCAAGTATTCGGGAAAGAGCAGATGAAGTTCCAAAATATGTGGCGGAAAGAATCAGAACGAATATACGTGAGATACTACCGGAGGACGTGGAAATAAATAAGGAACTTTTCGAGAATGCAGCTGCTCTAATAGCGGACAGGGCTGACATAAGAGAAGAGATAACACGTTTGGAAAGTCACCTGCAACGTGTTGATGAGCTTTTGGATAAAGATGAGCCTGTAGGAGATATGCTTAACTTTTTGTCGCAAGAGATACAACGCGAATTCAACACTATACTTTCAAAAAGCAGGTCATTGATTATCAGCAATTTAGCACTGGAAGGTAAATACGTTATTTCTCAATTCAGAGAGCAAATAATGAACATAGAGTAATCGTATTACAAAAATTTCACCATAATTCGGGAGGTGTGTTTTATGTTTGGCTTAATAAACATAGGATTTGGAAATGTGATTGCAGGTGACAGAGTTATCGCAATTGTTAATCCCGAAAGTGCACCACTTAAAAGATTGAAAGAAGATGCGAAAGAAGAAGGAAAGCTCATAGATGCAACTTATGGAAGAAAAACAAGATCGATCCTTATAACAGACTCTAACCATATTATTCTTAGCGCTATTCAACCTGAAACAATTGCTCAAAGATTCATAGAATCCATGGCCGAAATTGAAAAACAACTTGAAAGGATAAGAAAGGGTTAATAAACCATGGATAGCTCGTTTGAGCATTTGCAGCATCCGAAAGGTATACTCTTCGTGATAAGTGGCCCCAGCGGAGTTGGTAAGACAAGCATAATACGATCTGTTTTGGAACGTGTAGAGCGTGTTGTTTTTTCCGTATCATGTACGACACGTAAGCAAAGACCTGGTGAAATACACGGAGTCGATTACTTCTTTATCAGTCACGAAAAGTTCAAAAAGATGATTGATGAGAATAAATTTATTGAATGGGCTCAAGTACACGATAATTTTTACGGAACTCCCGCCGATTTCGTGTGGGAAAATATAAATGAAGGTTACGATGTCATACTTGATATAGATGTCCAAGGAGCTTTAACGGTAAAAAAAAATTGGAATAATGCAAAGTTCATATTTGTTGCACCACCGAGTTACGAAGTTCTCAGTGAACGTCTGAGAAAGCGTGGTACGGAAACTGAGGAAAAGATCCAAAAAAGACTTGAAACAGCCAAAAAGGAATTAGCGTATATTCCCGAATTCGAATATCTTATAATAAACGAAGACCTTGAGGAGTCTATACGAAATCTTTCTTCAATTATACATGCTGAGCGTTTAAAATACGAGAGACAAAAGTACCTTTCAAAAGTTAAAAAGCTTGTTGAAATTAAGAGTAAAGAATAATAAGGAGGTGGCATAGATTGAGCAAACTTGTCATTCAATACGATAAATTACTCCAAAAAATCCCTTACAAATATGCTATACCTGTTGTTGTTGCCAAAAGGGCTGAGGCAATAAATGATTTTGCCAAACCTTTTGTGACCACACCAGACGAATATTCAGTGAGTATAGCATTCAAAGAGTTACAAGAAGGATACCTGCGTATTAAAAACGAAGATATACTGAAAATACTTGCACCAAATGTAAAGTGAGCTTGCAGAGGGACCGAGAGGTTCCTCTGCTACTTTAAAAAGAAAAAAAGAGAACAAATCATCCGTGGGGGGAAACAATATGTGTGGAGTAGCAGGTACTTGGAATATTGAAGCGTCCTACAATGTTGTTCATGATATATTGCTGGCACTTCAGCATCGTGGTCAGCAGTCTGCAGGAATTGTTGTAAATGGATTTCGAGAAGTTAAAGGAGAAGGATTAGTCGAACATGTACTAACAGACGAAAGATTCATTGAAGGTAACTGTGCAATCGGACATGTCAGGTACTCAACTTACGGATCGATTCACGAAATCCAACCCCTCGTCGCTCACACTTACAAAGGTACGGTTGCAATTGCCCATAACGGGAATATTGTTGATGCCGATGAAAAAAGAAAGTTCATAATGGAAAATGGTAGCGTATTTTCAACAACACTAGATTCTGAGATTTTCATTCATTATTTTTCAACAGCACCGTACGGTAATCCAAAAGATTCCCTCCAGTGGGCGCTTTCACGTATAAAAACAGCTTACTCCCTCGTTGTTTTGCACGATACATTTCTTGCTGCCGCACGTGATTCGTATGGTATACGACCGCTATTTTATGGAAAATTTGCCAACGGATACATAGTGGCATCGGAAGATTGCGCTTTGAAATCCGTTGGCTGTACGGATATTGTCGAAATTGAACCAGGTACGATCGTATTTTTTACAAGTGATGAAAAACCAAAGATTGTTAGATTCGCAGAGAAAAAAGATAGATTTTGTTCTTTCGAATTTGTTTATTTTGCTAGGCCTGACAGTAACTTCTATGGTGTGAATGTCCACGAAGTAAGAAAAAAGCTTGGAAT
This sequence comes from Fervidobacterium sp., assembly GCA_049970055.1. Taxonomy (GTDB): domain Bacteria; phylum Thermotogota; class Thermotogae; order Thermotogales; family Fervidobacteriaceae; genus Fervidobacterium. Next base: position 262,421 of record JBMFNR010000001.1, on the reverse strand, counting down.
GAAGTTATTCGAAGAGCATAAAGTAGTTGGCGATGTTGTTGTACCAGTTCTTGACAGTGGTTTCTCGGGAGCACTCGGTTACAGTCTAAAATCCAAAATACCACTAGATTACGGGCTTATTAGAAATCATTATATAGGTAGAAGCTTCATCATGCCAAAAGACAGACAGAATATTGTAAGAAGAAAATTAGCCCCACTTTCTTCGGTAGTTGAGAAGAAAGAGGTAATTCTTATCGACGATTCGATTGTAAGAGGAACCACTATGAAAGTAATAGTCGATATGATAAAAGAAGCAGGAGCAAAGAAAGTATATGTTGGTATCCATTCACCACCCGTTTTGGGTCCTTGCAATTATGGGATTGACACATCAAGAAGGAGTGAGTTAATAGCTTCTCAAAACGACTTGGAAAAACTCCAAGATTATGTCGGAGCAGATGTGCTCTTTTATCTGTCCATTGAAAATTACAAAGCTGTTTTCGAAGAAAGCGGGGTAAAAGGCGTATGCATGGGGTGCTTCAATCTGGATTACCCAAAATAGTTGTATGTGCGTCTGGTAGCGGTAGCAACTTTGAAAAACTCGCACAATCTTGCAATGAGGGAAAGCTAAAAGCGAAGATATCCGCTCTTATTGTTGACAGAACATGTTATGCAATTAATCGTGCTTATAAATTCAGTATACCGGTCGTTAAACTTGAAAAACCTTGGGATGCCTATTTCGAGCGCGTGATTGATGATATAAACCCAGATCTCATTGTACTTGCAGGATTTATGAGAATAATCCCTCAAAGGCTGGTAGATAAATATTTTCCAAAGATTGTAAACATCCACCCATCGCTTTTACCCTCATTCCCTGGGAAAGATGCAATAAAACAAGTTTACAATTACGGTGTTAAGGTAACCGGAATAACTATTCACTTTGTTGATGCAGGAGTTGATACTGGGCCTATAATTTTTCAAAAGGCATTAGATGTTCAAGATAATTGGAACTTGGAGGAACTCGAGGAGCATATCCACAAACTTGAACACGAGTACTATTGGCAGATTATCGATAAATTGCTGCATACACCATTCAAGATAAAGGGCAGAAAAGTAGAGTTCGTGGGGGGATAAGTGATGAGAGATAACTTAAAGACTATTGATGTGCAGATGGAAAAAGTCGAACTTTTAAAAAATCCTTTCGAATTGCGTTATGGCGAAAACTCACATGAGAATGCTTGCGTATACGGAGATCTTGCCTTTGAACTACTTCACGAAGGTAAACAGCTTTCATTTAACAATATCTTAGATGCAGAGGCTGCATGGGTTCTTGCCCAAAACCTCCAATTAGTTGGCGGAGGTGCTTGTGTAATCAAACACCAAACCCCATGTGGTGCAGCTTACTTGAAAAACGACAGTTTAGAAGAAAAAATGAGATGCATAACAAATGCATTAGAATCAGATAGCGAATCGGCGTACGGCGGTATACTTGCGACCAGTTTTGAATTCACCATTGAAATGGCGAAATTTTTAAAAACATACTTAGAAGTTATCGTTGCCCCGAATTTTGATAAAGAAGCTATCGAATATTTATCAAAAAAGAAAATTAGGTTAATCAAGCCAAAGGAGTACAAAAAGCTTGTTGGAAAAATTGCATTTGGTGGCCTTGTAATTTCCGAAAGAAAATTTGAAGGTGAGCCTGAACTTTTATTTGGTGAACCTTACAATGTTAATGATGTAAAATTCTCTCTTATTGTTACTGAGGCAGTTAAGTCAAATGCGATCGTTTTAGTCAAAGACGGAGTTACGGTCGGAATTGGCGGAGGCCAGCCATCAAGAAAAAGATCATGCTGGATAGCAACAACTCTTGCCGGTCAAAAAGCAAAAAATTCAATAGCTGCGTCCGACGCGTTCTTTCCATTCACAGATGGTCTGGAAATTTTGATAAATGCGGGTGTCAATTGTGTTGTAGCACCGCTGGGCTCGATAAGAGACCAAGAAGTGCTAGAATTTGCTAAGAAAAAAGGAATAACTTTCTATAAATCTCCAATAAGAGTTTTCCGACATTAAATGCGGAGGATGAAGAATATGTGTAAATCCGGCATTAAAAGTGTGTGTATCCTTGGAAGTGGGGGAAGAGAGCACGCAATAGGTTGGGCATTTAAAAAAATTGGTTACGATGTTTACTTTTACCCGGGAAACGCCGGTACGAAATACCTTGGGAAGAATATAAAGCTAAAAACTTTTGATGAACTGAGCAATTACGATTTAGTGATACCCGGTTCTGAAGAATACCTTGTTAAAGGGGTAGCTGACAAACTTTCAAATGTTTTTGGACCAGATTCGGAAGGTGCACAATTAGAAGGTTCAAAGATCTTCGCAAAAAGGTTCATGAAAAAATACGATATACCAACTGCAAGGTTTATGATAGCTACCGACTCCCACTCACTAAATGATGCACTCAAAGGGTTTAGTCCTCCGTACGTTATTAAAGCTGATGGACTTGCCCAAGGTAAAGGCGTTGTTATATGCAATACTTTCGAAGAAGCTATGCAAGTAGGTAAGAAGTTAATTGACGGAGAGCTGATCTCTAACGTAAAAGGACCTGTACTTATAGATGAATTTTTAGATGGTTGGGAATTATCTGCAATAAGTATCATAAACGGTCATCAATTTGTGCTCCTACCATTCACGAAAGATTACAAACGCGCCTTGACGGGAAACAAAGGCCCCAACACAGGCGGGATGGGAGCTTTTGGCCCTATCAGTATAGATGAAAAGTTAAAAGAAAGGATCAGAGAAATATTTTCAAAGACTTTGAATGGTTTGATAAAGGAAAAAATAAGATACCGTGGATTTTTGTACATTGGGCTAATGGTTGTTAATAACGAGCCTTACGTACTTGAGTACAATGTAAGACTTGGCGATCCGGAGACTGAGGTAATAGTTGCGATGGATCCAGAGCACTTCGTGGAGAATATCTTAAAAGCCTACACTAATGAGAATTGTAATGAATATACTCCCCAGAAATTTGCTGTCGACGTTGTAATAGCATCCGAAGGATATCCGGAAAATCCTAGGAAAGGACAAGAAATAACAATAGATGAAAGAGAAAATGCAAATGGGAACTCACATATATTCTACGCCGGTGTAAGTGAAAAAGACGGAAAATTTATTGTCAGCGGTGGTAGGGTGTTGCACTCTGTCGGCGTGGGGCAAACACTAGAGCAAGCACGAGCGTACGCATATGAAAATATCAAAAACATTCATTTCGAAGGTATGCACTACAGAAGCGATATTGCATGGATGGAGGAATGAGTATGAATTACACCTACTCTTCATCAGGTGTCGACGTGTTGAGAAACGATGAGTTTACAGATTATATCCAATCAATTCTCAAACTTCCAGATTGGGTTTTAAGAGAACCAACAGGATACGCAACTATATTAACCTTCACAGATCCACCAGTTGTCGTGACTGCCGACGGGATCGGTTCAAAGTTGTTATTGCACGTTCAGTTCGAAAGATGGCATGATGCAGCTAAAGATTTAATTGGTATGAATTACAACGATATAATATGCGCAGGAGCGGTTCCAAAAGCCTTCGTCGACTACCTTGGAGTGCACCACATAGACAGGCAACACTATGAATTCATAAAGGCTTTGATTTATGAACTTGAAAGTGTAAATATGTCTTTAGTTGCAGGCGAAACCGCTGAAATACCCTCTATTTACACAGAAAGTGATTGGGACGTCGCAGGTTTTTGTGTTGGAGTACTCCAAAAAAGATTACCAATCGAATGTGTAGAACACGGCGATGTAATAATCGGCTTACCGGCAAGCGGCTTTCATTCGAACGGATGGTCTTTGATAAGGAAGATAATTGAACAAGAAAAAATAAATATTCACGAATTGCCGTTTGATTTACTAACAGGCACAAAGATATACAGTGAAGTTCCAGTGAATTTCGACAAGATCAAAGCACTAGCTCACGTAACCGGTGGCGGAATACTTCGTGCACTGAAAAGAATTTTAAAAGACAAAGGTTGGGATATAACTATAAAATTACCAGACTACATGAGATGGATATTACAGTACGTCGAAATCCAAGAAGCACTTAAAACATTTAACATGGGTTATGGGATGTTAGTAATAACCAGTAGAGAACAAGCACAAAAACTTGCAGAAAAACTTTCCGGACATATAATTGGGCATGTTGATGAAAATACAAAGATAGAAATTGTTTGAAAAAAGAGTTATAATAAATTATCTACGAATATACGAACATACGGAGGTGAAATCAATGAAAAAAGGTGTTATAGCTTTGGTTGGGATTGTAGTTATCATCTTAGCTTTCGCATTATGGTTTATCGGTGCTTACAACAAAATGGTTGCCCTGGAACAGAAAGTAAACGAGGCTTATAGCCAAATTCAAAATCAGTTGCAACGAAGAGCAGATCTTATACCAAATCTTGTTGAGACAGTAAAAGGATATGCAGCGCAAGAACGTGAGATTTTTGAAGCTCTTGCAAATGCGCGTGCAAAACTCGCTGGTGCTCAAACTCCACAAGAACAAGCAACGGCTGATGCCGAACTCTCCGGTGTGCTCTCAAGGTTACTAGTCATTGTAGAAAACTATCCAACTTTGAAATCGGACGCTAACTTCAGGCAATTAATGGATGAACTTGCCGGAACTGAGAATAGAATCGCCGTTGCAAGGAAAGATTACAACGAATCAGTGAGGGAGTACAACACCCTTATAAAGAAATTCCCGTATTTCTTGATAGCCGGTACCAGATTTACAGAAAGACAATACTTTGAAGCAAAACCGGGTACGGAAAATCCACCGGAAGTAAAATTCTGAAAATTCCAAAATTTTAAAAATGCACCACAACAAAAATACAGGCGAAAGCCTGCATTTTTGTTATGAATTTTTGTCGTCTAGCTTATAGAGGAGATGGCTTCTGGAATAAATATTTCTTCTATCACTGCATACAATGCACCATACAAGTAGGTATCATGTGTAAAGGTTGATGGAAGCACCTTTAAAATCTTAGCTGAATGCTCTAAGGCTTGTTTTTTTACTCTTTTTTCTATATCATTATAAAATTCCCTCGGAAGTCCGGACAACTCACCACCGATTATGAGGTATTCCGGATTAAGTGCATTAACTATATTTACAAGACCTTTGGAAAGAAGCTCAATATATGAATCCATTTTCTTATCTTTCCTTGAGTAAAGCTCATTTAAATACTTGGTCCATTCTTTAGTTACCTTTCCAAAGTACGATGAAATCGATATATAACTCTCCAAACATCCTTTGTTTCCTGATCTACACTTAACATTGCTACTAAGATCAAATATGGTATGGCCGAATTCACCTGCAGTGAACGAAGGTCCACGGAAAATTACACCGTTTATCCACAATCCAGTTCCAACACCTTCTCTAACTGTTACAAAAACTGAGCATTTGGACTTTCTGATGTTTTCATGTTGAAATGCTTCTGCGATCATCGCTAAGTTGGCTTCATTATCTGCATAGACAATTTTCTCGGGAATTTCGATTTTTATATTTTTCCATCCACGACTTGGTACGAACAATATTGTGGCATTATCAGTGTCGACCATTCCAGGAATGGAAAAGGCAACAACTTGCACCTTGGGATAATTTTTTAGTAATCCGTTGACATTTTCCAAGATATCTTCAAATCTTTCAGGTGTTTTCGAAGATTCGAGCTTTTCAAATTCACCATCTGGAAAACCAAGTGCATAATTTGTTCTTTCAGCACCAATGTCCACAAGTAGTACTTTCATCGATTCAGGATTTATCTTTAAGCTTATAGCTTTTCTTCCAACGCCAGATCGTTCAACCAGGGGCCCTGTCTCTATAATGATTTTATTTTCAACAAGTTGTGAAACACATCGAGTGACAGTACTTGGAGAGAGTCCTGTCTGTCTAACTAAATTCACACGTTCAATCGATTTATTGTGAAAGATTGTTCTCAATAGTAAGGAATAATTGTTCTCTTTCATCATAGAATGCAAGATTTTTTTCAAAGTAGACTCCCCCTGAATGTAGCTAATCATATCCTTATGTATCAACTGACTTTACTTCTTGTTTTAATATCGAAAACAACAGCAACCACTAAAACTAGGCCTCTTATGATGTACTGCAAAGATATTCCAACTCCTAATAGATTCATTCCGTTGATGAGTGAAGCCATAACGAGTGCTCCAATGAGAGAGTTCGCTACTTTTCCAACACCACCAGCAGCTGAAACACCACCTACGTACGCAGCGGCTATAGCGTCGAGTTCAAAAAGTGTTCCCGCATCCGGAGTTGCTGATTGTAGTCTTGATGTGTACAAAATCCCAGAGACAGCTGTCAAGAACCCCATAGAACTGAATACAAAAAGCGTTATTTTATTAACATCTATACCACTGAGGTTTGCAGCTTCGGGGTTACCACCGACTGCGTATATGTGTCTTCCAAGAACCGTTTTGGTTGTCAATACATGATAAACGAAAGTTATCAATAGTGTAATAACAAATGTCCATGAAAGGCCGTTATAATTCGCGAGAATCCAAAATACATAGAATATGATAGCAGAAACGAAAAATAATTTTAAGATGAACATCCTAATAGAGAGAACTTCAAAGTTGTACTTAAGTTTATTGTTTCTCGTTTTTACCTCATTGAATACATACAATCCAACGATAACTATTCCGATTAAAAGCGTTAGGCCATGAATATCTCCTATCTTAAACAAATCCGGTATGTATCCATTTCCGATAGCATTGAAATGATCTTCCATGACGATAATCGTACCAGTACTTTGTGTAAACAACAAAAGCGCTCCTCTAAAAATCATCATACCGGCAAGCGTTGCAACAAAAGCAGGAAGTCCAACGTTTGCAACCAAGAAACCATTTGCCAGTCCGAACACAGTTCCGAGACCTAAAACAATTAAAATAGTAGGTAAAACGGGCATTCCGTCTCTAAGAAGTCTTGCCGCAATTGCTCCCAAGAAACCCGCCATAAAACCAACAGAAAGGTCTATGTGCCTTATAACAATAACAAGCGTCATGCCAACGGCAAGAACAGCTATATACCCCATTTGATTGAATAAGTTGCTGATATTCCTTGAAGAGAAAAACAATCCATTCGTAAGAATGGTAAAGATGGCCATTATAACACCAAGAGCTATGTACATACCGTACTCACGAATGTTCTTTTTCAAAAGCTCTTTCAACTCACCAAAAAACCCCATTTTACAACCCTCCTTAGTATTCAACAGCCATGGCCATTATTTTTTCTTGAGTAGCTTCCGATCTCTCAAGTTCACCCACGATTTTTCCGCCAGACATTACATAGATTCTGTCGCTCATTCCAAGCACCTCTGGAAGTTCAGAAGAAATCATTATTATACTCATACCATACTCTTCAACTATCCTATTCATGAGTGTATATATTTCATATTTTGCGCCGACATCTATACCTCTTGTTGGCTCGTCAAGAACAAGGAGTTTAGGCTTAACAAAAAGCCACTTTGCAATAGCAACCTTTTGCTGGTTACCACCGCTAAGATTCATTACTTTTTGCTCAACTGTTGGAGTCTTAATTTTCAAAGAATGCTTATATTTTTCCGAAACAACTATCTCTTCATTCTCGTTTACAAAAAGCCCTTTTTTCAGTTGTTTTAAACCTGCAAGTGTAATATTTGTTTTTACATCGAAATCAAGTATCAATCCAAGCACTTTTCTGTCCTCTGAGAGGTATGTAAATCCTTCCTTAATCGCTTCACTTGGGGATTTAAATCTCCTCCAAGATCCATCAAAATACATTTCACCTTCAACTTTGTAACCTTTCGCGTTTCCAAACAAGCTAAGCGCAAGTTCTGTTCTTCCCGCTCCCATAAGACCGGCTATACCAACTATCTCACCTTTTCGAACGTACATATTTGCATTTTTGACAACATACCTATCAAGTTTTGGATCAAAAGCTTTCCAGTTTCTTATTTCAAAAATCTTGTCACCGTACTCTCTCTTCTGCCTTTTTGGATAAATATCTTCAATTTCTCTTCCAACCATGTATTTAATTATATTTCTTTCCGTAAAATCTTCCTTCTTATCAATGTAAGCTACCATCTTCCCATCTCTGAGAACTGTTATTGAATCCGCAACTTCTATAACCTCTTTTAATTTGTGGGATATAAGTATAGATGTTATCCCCTGCTTTTTTAACTCTCTTATAATCCGCAGCAGATTTTCGCTGTCATCTTCGTTCAATGAAGATGTCGGTTCATCCAAGACAAGTAACTTTACATTTTTAGTCAACGCCTTTGCTATTTCTACAATCTGCTGATGGCCTACACCAAGGTCTTTGATCTTCCTGGAAGTATCCAAGTCAGGTTTCAGTTTTTGGAGTACTTCTTTGGCCTTCCTTATCGTTTCATTCCAATTGACAAACATTCCATCTTTAATTTCATGACCAAGAAATATATTCTCGTGTACCGTTAATTCAGGAATAAGAGCTAGCTCTTGATATATCGTAACAATTCCAACTTTTTCACTGTCATGTATATGCCTAAATTTTTGAACTTTTCCCTCGAAGATAATTTCCCCTTCGTATTCCCCGTAAGAGTAAAAGCCACTTAGTACTTTCATTAGTGTTGACTTACCAGAACCATTTTCTCCAACAAGACAGTGAATTTCTCCACGCTTTACCTTGAAGTCAACATTATCAAGAGCTTTTACACCTGGAAATGTTTTGGTAATACCTCTCATCTGCAGTATGTAATCACTCATCTCGGTATTTCACCTCTCTTTTATGCCTTTTTACACTCAAATTATACCTTTTAGCTATACTTTAGTGAATTAATACATTTTCATTCTTTGAATAAGGTGGCGGTCTTTCACGCCACCTTATCCACCTTATTTAAATTAAAAGGTTACTTTTCTAATTTATCTCGATGTTTTACCATTTGAAATCTGATTCTTTGTAGTATCCTGATTCAATGAGAATCTTCTTCACATTGTCTTTAGTTACAACTTGGATTTCTGATTGAATAGCGGGAACTTTTATCTTTCCGTTATCATACGTTGCAGTTGTTGTTGGTTTTTTACCTTCAAGAAGTAACTGAGCAACTTTAATAGCGTCACCAGCAAGAACTCTTGTGTCCTTGAAAACTGTCATCGACTGTTTACCATCAATTATGTATTGTACGGAAGCCTTTTCGGCATCTTGACCTGTTATGAAATACTCTTTAACAGCTTTGTCGGCTCTGAATGCATCAGCAATGGCTCTTGCTGTACCATCATTTGGAGCAAGAATATAGACTACACCCTTGTCTGTGTTCTTTGCTTTCGTAAGGTCATCCTCAGCTTTTTTCTTCGCAACATTGAAATCCCAGTTTGTTGTAACTTGTCCGATTATTTTTGACATTTCATCTCTTGTAAGATCTTTTTTGTTCTTAACTTTTTCAGCTTCGCTTGAGTTAATTATCCTGAACGTACCATCTGCTATCTTTGGTTGGAGTATCTCCCATGCACCTTGGAAGAAAAGGAACGAATTGTTGTCGGAAAGGGCACCTGCATATAGGTAGAGTGGGTTATTCTTGGTTCCTGGTTTTACATTTTGTACGAGAAATCTTCCCATTGCTCTGCCGACTTCAATACTGTCAAATGTCACATAGTAATCTACCGCTGCTGTGTTCATGATAAGTCTGTCGTAAGAAATCACATATGCGCCGGATTTTTTAGCCAATTCCGCTGAAACTGCTGCAGCAACTGCGTCGTGTGGACAAATGATAATAACCTTTGCACCTTTTGAAAGTAATGCTTCGACATTTTCTCTTTCCTTCGCAGGAGTACCTTGGCTGAAAAGAATTTCAACAGAATACTTTGTGTTTTTTAGCAATTCTCTAAACCTCGTTTCATCTTGAATCCAGCGTGGTTCAACATTTGTTGGAAGTACAATACCAATATCAACGGCGAAGTTCAATACAGCCGAAAGAATCAACACCGTAAACAATCCCAAAAGTACCAACCTTTTCATAAAAACTCAACCTCCCTTAACTTAGTGTGGGCGACCAACATGTCACTCCACGTGACTAATTGAAATATACCACACTACCCATTGTGAAACTAAATATACTGATCTTTAAAATATTTCTTTCAGAAAGAAAAAAATAATAAAGATATTGAAAATCCTTACTTTTCCTTACTCTTTCATAAGTTTTCACCGTATGGTTTTAAAACGCTCTTAAATAATTATTAGTTTACCTTTTCATCTAAATTGATATAGCCTTGGTTAACATTTGTTGTATAATAGACTTGATGATAAACTTGATATTTACCAGTGTAGGGAGTGGGGCAGAATGAAAAAAGAGAAAGTTGACTTACTTTTTGCAGAAATTGGTTCAACCACAACTGTATTAACGGCATTTTGTTTTGGTCACAAGCCAAAAGTGGTTGCTCAAGCAGAACATTGGACAACAGTGAATGAAGGAGATGTAACTATAGGTATAGAGTACGCTCTGAAAAAATTGGAAGAAAAATTGCAAGGAAAGATTGTATGGGAGAAGTTTGCTGCGACAAGTAGTGCCGCCGGAGGACTGAAAATGACCGTCCACGGTCTTGTGTACGATATGACCGTTCGTGCAGCACGTGAAGCTGCGCTCGGTGCGGGAGCAGTTATAAAGTATGTAACGGCTGGAAAAATGGACGATTTTCATTTGAAAAAGATTGTATCTATACAACCGAAGTTAATATTACTGGCTGGTGGCGTTGATTACGGCGAGAGCGAGACGGTCATTCACAATGCGAAGATGATTGCAAAACTTGAATTGGACGTTCCAATAATCTACTCAGGAAATGTGGCAGCAGCAGAACATGTGGAGTACATTTTGACTAGCGCAGGAAAAAAAGTTTACGTAACAGAGAATGTCTATCCAAGGATAGATTACCTTAATGTGGAACCAACGAGAAATGTGATCAAAGAAGTGTTTGCCGAGCATATAATAAAAGCACCCGGGATGGAGAAAATTAAAGATATGGTAAACTATGAGATTATACCGACTCCCGCCGCTGTTATGAGAACAACGGAACTTGCTTACGAACTTTACGGAGATTGTTTAACAATAGATATTGGTGGTGCAACAACGGATGTTGATTCAGTTACAGATGGTTCACCGGAGATTCAGGAAATGTTGGTTTCTCCAGAGCCATTCGCAAAAAGAACCGTTGAGGGAGACCTCGGACTTTTCGTAAATGCACACAACGTTATTGAAATGATTGGAGAGGAAAATTTACGAAAACAATTTGAAGATTACGATGAATTGATAACAAGGATTAGTCCTTACCCACAATCAGATAAAGATGAATATTTTGTCAGCAAACTTGCGATGTTTTGTGTGCAGCAAGGGGTAAGAAGGCACGCCGGTAGTAAAAAGCACCTTTATACTCCAACAGGTAGGAGAACAATTGCTGAAGGCAAAGATCTAACGGCTGTTAAAGTCATTTTCGGAACTGGTGGATTTCTTTCACGCTCAAAATACGCAAAGGAGGTACTAGAAAGTGTAAAACACCTTTCAAAGTTACACCCCATGGAATTATTGCCACCAGAGGAAATAAAATTTATGAAAGATAAATATTATATATTCGCAGCAATTGGTTTGATTGCAAGTAAAGTAGATAATGCTATAGCACGTGAATTACTAATGGCAGATATAGAAGAATACTGATTATAGGAGGAAAGTGAATGGGAAGTCTGGATGAAAAAGTCTTGGTGATTAAAACAAAGCGAGTGGAAACATTGTGTCGGGGAAGAACAGGTGTTGTAGAAGTACCTGAGGAAGAATTTCTTGAGGTTTTGAAGGATGGATTTTTTGTTGAGCGTTCAATAGCTGAATATGATGAATCGATAAGGCAGGTTATTCCTTACGTCGTTCTAACACAAGGCGACGAATACATCTTCTTCAGAAGAACTGCACATCAAACGGAAAAACGACTGCATAACCTCATAACTTTGGGAGTAGGAGGGCACTTAAACGAGGAAGATTCCAAAGACCCAATTGAATGTCTGAAGAAAGGTCTTTGGAGAGAGTTGAACGAAGAAGTTAAGGTTGATGTGAAAAGTTTGAAGTATGTGGGATTAATAAATGAAGTAGAAAATTCCGTCAGCAGGGTGCACGTCGGTGTTTTGTACATCGCACATGTTGTGTACTATGGTATCACCGAGTCTGAAAACTTTATTGAGATACGCTCAAAAAAGTTAGCTGATTATATTGAGGAGATGGAAGGATGGGCAAAGGTTGTCGCCTTGTACTTAGAACGTTTGCAAAGCTGAATTTGTGTTTAGACATTCTTTATAAAAGATCCGACGGTTTTCACGAGATAGATTCTCTTTTCCAAAATATTTCACTTTACGACGAGATGGAGATCGTTCTTAAAGCCGGAGATGGAAATGTGAATATCAGTTCGAATGTTAACATTGAAGACAATATTCTTTACAAAGTTTGGAAGGTAATTGGTTGCAAAGACAAGGATGTTTACATAAAACTCGAAAAAAACATTCCAATTGGCGGCGGGCTTGGTGGAGGGAGTAGTAACGCGGCAGGTTTCATAGTAGCACTCTCCAAAGCTGGGATCATATCGAGAGAAGAAATACCTGAGATTGCCCAAAGCGTTGGAAGTGATGTTCCATTTTTTATATACGGTGGGACAGCAATTGTAAGAGGAAGAGGAGAAATTGTTACTCCGCTTCCACCTTTAACAAATTGGTATGATTTTAAAGTGAAATTGTACTTTCCAGATTTTCCAATATCTACAAAAGAGGCGTATTCTAAGCTTAAGTTGGAATGGTTTGGGAAAGCTCCAATGAGTTCGTTAGAACTTTACGAAGCTTATAAAGAGGGAAATATTGTTAAAATAGGGAAAGGAACTTACAATGTGTTTGAATATATCATTCCAAAGAAATTATTCAATGAAATTCAAAATCTCAGAACTAAATACCCAGCAGCATTAACAGGTTCTGGAAGTACGTACTTTGCATTAAGAAATGATGGAGAGTATCACTTCATTGATAAGGGGGTCGAAATATATGCCTTTGAAGAAGCTTAGAGCCGAGGAACTTAGTGTTGATCAAACACTACTGGGAGATATAAAATCAACGGAGGATATAAAGGAAACCCAATCTTTTATTGGAAGGTCAAGAGCCATAAAGGCTCTAAAATTCGGGCTGGACATGGATAGAGACGGTTACAATATATTCGTGGTTGGACCTTCTGGAACGGGGAGAAAAACTTTTGTAAAGCACTTTGTCAATCAGTACGCCCAGAAAAGACCTACACCTTCGGATGTTGCATACGTTATGGATTTCGAAGATCCTATGAGAGCTAAGGTTATATTTCTGCCGGCTGGAAAAGGAGTTGACTTAAAGAAAGACATGGAAAAACTCGTTGACAATTTGACGGAAAGAATACTGAAAGTTTTTGAAAGCGATGACTACAAAACACGACGTAGAGAGATCGATGAAGATTTCGAACACCAACAAGATCTTTTCACGCGAGAATTGGTGGAAAAAGCAGGTGCACTTGGTTATTTGATAAAAATAACGCAAACAGGTGTAAATTACTATCCAGCAAAAGATGGTAAGGTGCTCAAAGACGAAGAATTTGAAAAGTTAGGAGATGAAGAAAAACGTTACTACGAAGAAAATGAAAAAAAAGTGCAGCTTTTAATAGAAGCTGCTGTTGAAAATGTAAGGAGACTTGAAGCACGTTATAAAGAACAGATAAGAGATTTAAACAGATACGCTTTGTTATTTGCTACTGAAGAACTCTTCTTTGTTGTTGAGAAAAATTATCCTTACAGTGATGTACTGGAATTCATTCATAGGATAAAGGAAGACATAATTGAAAAGGTAACTTTGGCTAAGAAGATCCAAGAGCTTGAGTATTATTTTAAGAGGGCTTATTCAATTAATTTAATAGTTGATAACTCTTCATTAAATGGCGCACCTGTTGTGTTTGAAGATACACCGACGTATCACAATTTGTTCGGTAAGATAGAGTACATTGAAAGAGAAGGAATGCTGTACACAGACTTCAGTCTCATTAAACCTGGGGTACTCCATTCAGCTAACGGTGGGTATCTGATCGTAGATGCTCAAGAATTGCTAGTACACCCATTTGTATGGGACAGACTCAAAAAGGTACTTTTTGCAAAACAATTGGAAATAGAAAACATCGATACTGCTTATGGATATTCCGTAATAGCTTCGCTGAAAACCGATCCAATCCCACTGAAAGTTAAAGTCATTCTCATTGGCAGCCCAGAGATTTACGAAGTACTTTTTGAATACGATCCAGATTTCGAAAAACTCTTTAAGGTGAAAGTGGAACTCGATTGGGAAATTGACACTACTGTCGAAAACGTACACGATCTTTTTTCATTTATTGCTGATTACGCAAAGGAAAAAGAAATATTGCCACTGAAGAGAAGTGCTCTCGAAAAAGTGGTTTGGTACTCAATGCGTCTGTCCGGTGATAGAACAAAACTTTCGATGAAACTAGGCTCGATAATTGACCTTATAGAAGAGGCTAACTATTTTGCAAGTGAAAGAGACTCAAAGTATATAGAATACGAAGATATATTGAAAGCACTAAAGGAAAGAGAAGAACGCATGAAATTAATTGTCGAAAAGTACGATGAAATGTTCAAAAAAGAAGATATAATGATAGATATTGGTGGTAAAGTTGTTGGGCAAGTAAATGGACTCACCGTTGTTAATTTTGGAGACTATGAATTTGGTCTACCTGTAAGAATAACTGCCAAAACCTACCTCGGAAGTTCCGGGATATTAGATATTCAAAGAGAAGCTGATTTAAGTGGACAAATTCACAGCAAGGCAGTGATGATCTTAACAGGCTATCTCGGGAGCAAATACGCAAGGAAGGTACCGTTTTCAATGGGTGTTTCCATTTCTTTTGAGCAAGTTTACAGTTACGTTGAAGGAGATAGCGCTTCTTTGGCAGAAGTGTTAGCAATTATCTCCGCACTCTCAAAAGTTCCGTTGAAGCAAAACATTGCTGTGACGGGTTCAATAAACCAACATGGACACGTACAGCCAGTGGGTGGTGTTACCCAAAAAGTGGAGGGCTTTTACAGAATATGCAAATTGAAGGGACTAAATGGTACGCAAGGAGTCATAATCCCACGTGCAAATATCAGAAACCTTGTACTTATCGACGAAATAACTCAAGATATAAAAGATGGAAAATTCCACATATGGACAGTAGATGAGGTAGACGAGGCCATTGAACTGATGACAGATAAACCTGCTGGTGATATGAATAAAAACTATGAATATCCGCGTGGAACTGTTAACTACTACGTTGTTCAAGCACTTAAGCGCTCACACGATCTGTCGGAAGGAAAAGCAAAATCAAGGAAAAAAGCGAAATAGCGAGAATAAAAAGTAAGTTGTAGACTGTACAATTAAAATATGGTATAATCGCTACTGATTGCATTGAACGGTTCTTACGGTCTTTAAATTTATATTTTGCAAGGAGGCGGTCGACTTGAAGAGAATAGCTGTGATGACAAGTGGTGGGGATTCTCCTGGTATGAATGCCGCTATAAGAGCTGTTGTTAGGTATGGTATTAAGCAAGGTCTTGAAGTTTACGGTATCAAGAGAGGTTACGCTGGTCTTCTGGATGAAGCAATTGAACCTATGACGTTCGCTTCCGTCGGTGGAATTATGGAAAAAGGCGGAACTATACTCAGGTCCAGCAGATGTCCGGAGTTTGTTCGAAAGGAAACAAGAGCTGAAGCAGCAAAGATATTGAAAAAGCATGGCATCGATGGACTTGTTGTCATAGGCGGAGAAGGTAGTTTACACGGTGCAATGTTTCTTGAAGAGGAGCAAAAGATACCTGTAGTCGGTATCCCAGGGACAATAGACAATGACATAGCAATGACAGACATGAGTATTGGCGTAGATACATGTCTGAACACCGTTGTCGATGCCATTCAAAAATTGAAAGATACAGCTAGTTCTCACGAGAGGGCGTTTATTATAGAGGTAATGGGAAGAACATCGGGTTATATAGCTGCTGTAAGTGGACTCGTTACCGGAGCTGAAGCCGTTATTATCCCGGAAGTACCAGTAAATTATGAGGAACTAGGCAATAAACTATTGGAAGAAAGAGAAAGAGGGAAGATTAACTGTATTGTTGTTGTTGCTGAAGGTGCTGCAAGTGCATATACTGTCGCAAGACACCTTGAATACAGAATAGGTTACGAAACAAGAATAACGATCCTTGGCCACATTCAAAGAGGAGGTTCGCCAACAGCATTCGACAGACTTCTTGCTTCAAGGATGGGTGTTACCGCAGTAGACGCACTGATGAGTGGTGAAAGTTTTGTTATGACAGCACTTCAGGGTGGTAAAATAGTAACAGTAAAGCTTGACGCAGTATTAAAAGAAAAGAAGAAACTTGATATGGAACTCGTTAAACTCGCCGGTTTGTTATCTTAATGACTACTGGAGTAAAAAAGGTGGTAATTTTGATAATCAAAAACGCTTGGGTTTGGAACGGCATGTTTTTTGAGAAACGTGATTTGTTCATTAAAGACGGCAAGTTTGTGCGTAAAAGTGATTACACAGAGAATGGACCTGTGGTGAATGCCACAGGTTTATTTCTCATGCCTGGTTTCATTGATTCTCATGCACATGTGGTAGGCACAGGAATGAAAATACTAACACATGACCTGGTAAAAGAAAAATTAGAAGATGTTTTAAAATCATCGGAGGAATTCATAATAGCACGGGGCTGGGAGAATGTACCCGATAACCAAACTGTGAATTTTGCAAACAGTTTATCAAAACCTGTATTTTTGATTAGAAAGTGCGGACATGTTGCGTTTGTTAACAACTTTTTGAAATCAAAACTAAATTTGAGCGATAATTTTATTTACGAAAGTCAACTTGACAAAGTTTGGAATTTTCTCGGTGACGAATTTTATCAAAAGGCTTTCGAATATGGGCAGATGGAATTTTTAAAGCACGGTGTCACACAAGTTCACTCGGATGATTTTCATGGCATCTCGTTCAAGTTGCTAAAAAATCTTTTGAACAATAGTAAAATAAGGGTATTTGAAAAATTGTGTACAAATGAGCCGTGGAATTACGAATTCGGAAATTTTGGTATTTCGAAAATCGGTGGAATAAAGATTTACGCGGATGGTTCCTTAGGCGGTAGAACGGCCTACATGTTTGAATCATATTTAGATAATGGTACAAATGGGTTGTTTACAATACCTGAAAATATGAACGAAATTATCACATATGCAGAAAATAATGGATTGCAATTGAATATACATACGATAGGTGACAGAGCCGTACATGAAGTTATAGAAATACTTACTAAAAATACATTAAAACGAAGACACAGGCTTATACACGTCCAGTTTATCAGAAAACAAGATTTTGAAAAGTTGAAAAGTTTCTATATATCTGTACAACCACACTTTTACTTTGAAGATCTGGATATGCTAAAACATGTAAGATGTGACTTAGCATATCCGTTCTTTGAGATGTATAACGCAGGTTTTGAAGTTGCATTTTCGACAGATTCGCCTGTATCACCCGCGGATCCAAAGTACGTAATTGAGCACGCGCTGAAAATGGGATTTTCAAGATCGGATGCAATTCATCTCTACACGGAAGCCGGCGCAAAAATGTCAAAATTTAATGCAGGAAAAATAGAAGAAGGATACCTTGCCGATTTTTGTCTTTACGCAAGTGATCCATTCGAAAATGACCCAATACAGACGTTTGTCAACGGAGAGCTAGTATTTGAAAAAGGGAAGATAACTTAAAGGCGAAACACAGGAGGTATAAGCAATGAACTTTTTTGCAAGACCGGAAGATGATTACAAATTTGATGTTATAGTTGTCGGTGGTGGACATGCCGGAATAGAAGCTGTTCTTGCGTGTGCGAGAATGGGATTTAAGACGTTGCTTTTAACTGGCAATCCGGACAATGTAGGCTGGGCATCGTGTAACCCTGCGATTGGCGGTTCAGCAAAAGGCATTGTTGTACGGGAAATAGATGCTCTCGGTGGAGAAATGGCGAAAACAACCGATGAAACCATGATAAATGTAAGAATGCTAAATACAAGCAAAGGACCCGCTGTCCAAGCACTAAGAGCTCAAATAGATAAATACTCTTACTCAAGAACTATGAAACGAAAATTAGAAGAGCAGGAAAATTTACTACTTAGGTACGGAGTTGTTGAAGAAATTTTGGTGGAAAACAATAAAGTTAAAGGAGTGATCGACAGCTTTGGAATAGAATATCTGGCAAGGGCAGTTATTCTAACTACCGGTACTTTCCTCAGAGGAAGGATATTTATTGGTCGAGAAACAATGGATGCAGGAAGAATGGGGGACTTTTCAGCAAAAGGGCTTACCGCGTCTTTAATAAAACTTGGATTCACAGTCGGAAGGTTTAAGACTGGTACTCCCGCAAGAGTGCTGAAGAAGAGTATAGATTTCTCAAAAATGATAAGGCAAGACACGGATGACAAGCCATGGGCATTTTCGCATTTTAATGAACCTCGCATTCTTGAAAAGGATTATCCATGTTGGTTAACACACACTGTTCCTAAAACCCATAAAATCATAAGAGACTATCTTATGTTCTCGCCTCTTTATGGTGAAGTAAAACTGATTGAGGCAAAGGGACCAAGGTATTGCCCTTCAATAGAAGATAAAGTCGTAAAATTCAATCGTGAAAGTCACCAAGTTTTTGTCGAACCTGAAGGAAGAGATACACAAGAGTACTACCTGAATGGACTTTCAACAAGTCTTCCATATGCTGCTCAAATAAAGATGCTTAGAACGGTTCCAGGTTTGGAAAATGTAGTTATCGTTAGACCCGCCTACGCGGTAGAATACGATTACATAGACCCAACTCAATTGTACCCTACACTTGAATCAAAAATTGTTGAAAACCTTTACTTTGCAGGTCAAATTAACGGTACAAGTGGTTATGAAGAAGCCGCAGCGCAAGGACTAATTGCAGGCATAAACGCAGGGTTGAAACTTAGAGGAGAAAAACCACTCGTGCTAAAGCGTTCGGAAAGCTACATCGGAGTACTTATAGATGATTTGGTAACAAAAGGCGTAGATGAGCCTTACAGATTACTTTCATCAAGGGCAGAGTATAGATTACTTTTGAGGCACGATAATGCTCATTTAAGACTCGCAAAGTATGGATATGAAGTAGGCTTAATACCAAGGTGGTTCTACGATAAAGTTGTAAAACTTGAACAAAATGTGAAATACCATCTTGAAAGGCTCGAAAATGTTAAAATACCCGCATTGCCCCAGGTAAACGAAGTGTTGCACTCACTTGGAAGTACACCATTAGCGGAAGGAACGAGACTTGCAAAACTTCTTAGAAGACCGGAAGTTAATTACGAACATTTCAGACAATTCGACCCTGAACCGATAGAGGATCCGGAAGTTGTACAACAAATAGAGATACAATTAAAATACGAAGGTTACATAAATTCCATGCTCGAACAAGTGCAAGTCTTTGAAGAATACGAAAAATTACCACTTGTTAATGTAAATTTTACACAAGTTCCTAACTTATCAACGGAGGCTCGAGAAAAGCTCGAAAAAATCAGGCCTTTGTCACTTGGACAAGCCTCGAGGATATCAGGTGTGACACCTGCTGATATCCTCGCTTTGTTGACGTACATAAAGAAAAAATAAGGCTTTTCGACAACTGGAGTCAAAAATTCTTTACTTTAGTATACTATTTTGACATAAAAAACTTTTGTGGTAAAATATAAAAGGATTTTTTGTAACAAATAAAATAAGGGGTGGGGAAATTGCGAAAAATACTAGCTTTAGTGATGATAACAATGGTAGCACTAGTGTTTCCTTACTATATAAATTATAAAATTCAGAGTGGAGACACACTCTATAGTATATCGAATGGATTTGGAGTTCCACTCCCTGTTCTTCTTGACTGGAATCCGGGCATAAGTACTTCTAAACTTAAGGTTGGTACAACAATAAAAGTTCCACTCATTCCCGGTATTATGTACAAGCCTTCTACAACAATCAGTTTATCAGAGCTTGCAAGATATTTCTTTGTCGATGCAAGCGAAATACTTGATATCAATCCTTCGCTAAGTTCAACGATACCTGCGGGAAAAGAAATATTTGTTCCTCTTGGAAAATCCAACACATCGTTTGTTCAGTTAGCGGATTTTATTTGGCCGGTATATGGGACGATTACGTCAGAATTTGGTTGGAGAATACACCCAATATATGGTAAAAACATGTTTCATACAGGAATCGACATTAAGGTACCTGAGGGAACACCCGTTTTTGCAGCTCGTTCAGGAACCGTCAAGTATGCTGGATGGATGAGTGGATATGGAAACATAGTTATAATTGATCACGGAAGTTTTGAAACATATTATGCACATCTTTCAAGAATAAATGTGTATGTGGGCCTTAAGGTTGAAAAAGGCGACTTTATAGCAAGGTCAGGTTCCACCGGTACATCGACAGGTCCACATCTTCATTTTGAAGTTAGAAAATATGGTGAGCCAAACGATCCAGTTGCATATTTACCAAGGACAAATACGTACGTTATGAGGAGGATCGAATCTGAGTAAGATTTTCAAAGAATTAGTATTTACGTTAAATGAGATCTCTCTTGATCTTATCGATGATTTACTGTATGGAGAATATGACTATTACACTATAGATAGCAGCGAGGGAAAGTTCCTCGCTGTTGTTTCGCCTTATGAAGAAGATTTAGAAGAGCTGAAAAACAAACTCTTACAGCTTGGGCTAGGTTATGTGGGAATGCGCGAGAGTAAACCCGAAGATTGGTTGAAAAACATTATTACAGATCCATTCGAAATGATCGAAGGTGTGTGGATAGATCCATTGGAACATGATTTAAGCCACCTTAAGGACACAGTAGTACTACGTATACCTCAGGGTCTTGCCTTTGGTACTGGACTCCACCAAACAACAAAGATGTCAGCAATGTTCTTAAAAAAGTATCTAAAACCCGGCATGGACGTTCTTGACTTAGGATGTGGAAGTGGTATTCTTGCTATTCTTGCTAAGAAATTGGGGGCAAATAGAGTTTTAGGTGTTGATAACGACCCCTTGGCGGTTGAAGTTGCACAAGAAAATGCCATTAGGAATGGTGTTGACATAGAAGTGAGATGGTCCGATCTCTTTTCGAATGTCGATGGAAAATTCGATATCATAGTTTCAAATATAATCGCTGAAATACTTGTGAAAATGTTGAAAAATGCAAAAGACTATTTAAAAGAAGACGGTTTGTTGATAATTTCCGGGATTATTCTACCAAAGGTGAATTTATTTGAAAGCTACAACATTCTGGAAAAAATGGTGATGGATGAATGGAACGCATTAGTGATAAAGATTTAGAAATTGTTAGGGGTCAACTCCAAAGAAATGTTACTAATGTGGTCGCTGTCATTAAGTACTGTTCTTTTGGCTACCCAATTGTTATTTTAAGCTATCCTGTAAAAGACAACCAGCCATTTCCCACGATCCATTATCTAACCTGTCCCTACTTGGTAAAAGAAGTCTCTCGCCTTGAGGAAAAGAGATTCATATCTAAATTTGAAGAGAAAATCCTTAACGATAAAGATTTTGCAAATAAGTACGTCAACGCTAATTTTCAAGTTTCGCATAAAAGGCGAAAATTATTAAAAAACGGGGATAAAAAATGGAATAAGTATTTTGAAAACTTAGGAACAGGCGGAATTAGAAATCTTACAAGTGTAAAATGCCTCCATCTCCATCTTGCAGATTATCTTGCTGGTATTGACAATCCGGTTGGTAAAGAAGTGTACGAGTTAATTGACAATAAAGAATGCAAAACAGAAATATGCAAAGTCTTCAAAGATGAAAGGTAATGCTTTTTATTCTTTTTTAATTCTCCAGGGGGGATAACTGTGGAGGGTGTAAACAACATATTTGCCCTATTTGATTTTCAGAACCAACCTGTTGACGTTCAGCTCGTGTATAAGGAAATACAAACGTATGGAAAGATCGTAGGAGGAAAAGCGTATGGCTCATGGTCAAAACACAAAATGGCTTCATTTGTTCTATACAATTACGGAATAGAACTTGTGGAAATTCCAGAAGCAGAATTCCTACCAAATAAGAAAGGGAATGATATACGTCTTGCTGTCGATTGCACAGAGATAGCTTTACGCAACAGTGCAATTGATACGTTTTTCCTTGTTACAGGCGATGCTGATTTCACAGCATTGGTTTATAAATTGAAATCTTACGGCAAGAAAGTAATTGCACTTGCAAGAACAAAATCAGCAAGCTACGAATTAATATCTGCGGTGGACCTTTTTATTCCCTACGAAGATATAGTAAAAAATGAAAAACTTACCGATCCTATAGACAGATTGTCGGAAGAAATTGAAGTTTTTTTGAAGCGCTCCGGAAAGGAATTCACATTAGAGAATTTGTCAAGATTTTTGGCTGCATTCAGTGTAAATCCAACAAAGTATGGATTACAAACGATTCATGAACTTAGTGAGGCTATATACGAAAGACGGGTACAAAAACCAGAGCGATTAAAAAACATAAAACTAGCACTCTTAAAGGCAATTATATTTGAAAATCTTCGGGAATTAACTTTACCAACATTTATAAAAGAGCGCAACTTAGATTTAAGTGATGTAAAAACGGCCCTCGATTACCTAATAAGTGACAATATTGTGATAGTAAAAGACGGTGTGTATGAAATCAACAGATCAAAAGCGTTTTTTTCGACTATACTCGAAAAATATCCAGTGAACTACTACCATCTTTTAGAATTCGTAGAAAAAACTTACAAAGCGTTCTTTTCTGGAAGAGTAAAATCTCTTAATAACTTACTTCAAAGTGAATTCAAAGTTTCAACATCTGAATTCAAAAGCTACCTTGAAGCTATCAAAAGAAGTGGTTGTTTGAAAGGATTAGATGACAGTGACTATATTTCTTATTCCACACCTGCGAAAATAGTTACAGACCTTGAAAATCTTATTATATCAACCTTTAATTATTATTTGAAAAGGATACTTTCAGTAACATTCATCTTTAAAGAAGAATTGGATTATTTAAAAGAACTAATCTTCTATAACGACGAAAAGCTCTTTGAAAAGTGTATAAATTCTCTTATCGCTACTGGTGAGATAACGGAAATAGGAGGTGTGTACTTTTACACACCTTTGTAAAAGGCATCGTTAAGAAAAGGGGTTATAAAATTGAAAGTGGAGATAATTATTCCTGGAAAATTATCCAAACATCTACAACCTGCTTTTGATTATTATCTAGAAAAGCTCGATAGGTTTACAAAAGTTCATGTATCGTTTGTAGAACTTGGTGGAGATCTAAATAAGGAAGATGAGAAAGTTATCCTCAAGCGTGAGGCACAACAGATAGAAAAGAGGTTAAAAGGGCGCAAGTACATTCTTATTGATCTGTGGGGGAAACAATATACAAGTACAGAATTTGCTGACTTTATAAAATCTTCTATAAACTTTTCATCTGAATTGATTTTCGTTATAGGCGGTCCACTTGGCGTTGATGAATCGTTAAAACAGAAAGCGCAATTGCGAATCTCGTTTTCTAAGATGACATTTACCCACGAAATGTGCTTAGTTTTACTTTTGGAACAAATCTTTAGATCTTATAAAATATTGAATAACGAAAGGTACCATTATTAAAAAAAACAAATAAAAGTCGATAATAAAAAAAGAAGAAGGAAAAAGAAAGGAGGGTGAAGGTTGTGATCGATAAAATCAACAAATTAAACCAACTTCAAGGTACGCAGAACATTCCTGAGTTAAAAAAACAAGGAAAAGAAGACAAACGCGTAGAAAAATCAAATGGAGCACAAGAGGCAGATAAGCTTGTTATCGAAGAAGGTAAAAAGGTTGCTCAATACATTGAAATGGCCAAAAGTTATCCTGAGGTAAGAGTCGAACTAGTTGAAAAAATTAAAAAAGCTATTGAAAATAACGCGTTTTCTGTGAACCCCGAGAAAATTGCAAAAAAACTTTTGGAGGGATGATAGTTGATTAAAGAAAACCTCAAGAAACAAATAAATATTTTAAATAGTATGGTTCAAGCTTTCAAAGGGCTTGAAATATGTCTTGTTAAGAAAGACTTGGATCAGCTATCTAAATACGCAGTAAATATTGAAGAATTAAGCTTAGAGCTTTTAAAAATAGAAGAAGAAAGAGAAAAGTTACTCAGCCAATTCCAAGCTAGTACTTTACGAGACTATTTGGAAAAGTACCAAACACCAGAAAATGATGAAATCGCGTTATTATCAGCCGAGGTTGTTGAGAAGCTCAACGAACTGACGATAGTAATGGATGGGATAAGGCAGTTGATTGAATTTGAAAATCAGTACGCTGGGTTTCTTAACAACCTTATCAAAGGCGTTCACTCACCAACGTATAACATCTCACCAAATAGAAATATCGGCTATACACAGACACAGGGAACAGCAAGATACGATAACTTAAAGTAAACTGCCGTCAAGAAAACAGATAAACAAAAGGCAGGTGAAGACATGCCAGATATAAGTCTTTTTGGAACTTTAAATACAGGTCTACTCGGAGTTTACGCAAGCAAACTTGCAATGAACGTAGTAGCTCATAACATATCAAATGCCAACACGCCAGGCTTTTCAAGGCAAAGGCCGGAGCTATTAACAATGCCTCCAATACCACTTTCTTCACTCACCCAGCCATCTATCCCACTCCAAATTGGTACAGGTGTTTACGTCAGAGACATAAAAAGAGTAAGGGATGCGTTCTTAGATATACAGTACCGCCAAACAAACAACAAATACAATTACTGGGATACGACAACATCAAACCTACACTTTGTAGAACAACTTTTCGCCGAACCTTCAGAAGCTGGTATCCGTTCACTTTTTGATTCGTTCTGGTCTGGAGTAGAAGAAGTAATTACGGACCCAACGAACACTGCAGCTAAAAGAGGGCTTGTAAACAGGTCAGAAGAACTCGTTCAACATATTAAAGATCTTTATACAAGGTTAGAACAATTGCGAGTAGATATAGATAACGAGATTGCTCAAAGAACACAACAGATAAACGCTATGGTTAAACGACTTGCAGATATAAATTCAAAAGTTAGAACTGCAGTTAGTTTAAAATATACACCTAATGATCTGCTTGATGAAAGGGACAGAATTTTGGACGAACTTTCTAACCTCGCAGACATTTATTATTACGAAGACAATGCTGGGCAAATCACATTGAGAATCGGTAATCAGATAGTTCTCGCCGGTCAGGATGCCGTTGAACTAAGAGCTCTTGAACGACCTTACGGAAAAGGTTTTAAGGAGATCTTCGCTGGAAATTCAATTGTACAAATAAACGATGGAAAATTGAAAAGTTTATTTGATTTAAGAGATGAAACACTTGTTAAATACATGAACCGATTGGACGAATTCGCACTTTCCCTTTCTGATGAATTCAATTTAGTGCATCAAGATGGTTTCAACGGTGATGGGAGCGTTACTGGGCTAAAATTTTTCAGCGATGTCGAGGCTGATAGAATAAAAGATGCTGTTCTCTACAGACTTGCAGGTGCGAAAAGGGTTGAAAATGGCCCAATAAACTTCATTTCTGGTATGAGTGATCGAATAAACGTCTCTGATATAATTACAAAACCATTTATTGAAAAGGGATCAGTTGTGTTTTTCAACGGAACTAACACAACATTCGCAGCAAGGGTTAATCCGTACGATGACGTTGGAGATTTCCAATCAAGTCTATCAGGAATAGCGGAGAGATGGTTTGACCTAAAGGTGGGGGCGCATGGTGATGGCAGTTACAGGCTTTATTTTGAATCTTCCGAGAATTTAAGAAACACTCTGGCACTGGATTTCAATGGTAATATGTTTAATACTATGGGTTTTGCAACGAAAAATGTTGATATATTTGCCATTAATAGAAATGATTTCAAAGTTAAAGCCGGACAGTACAAAATATCGATTAACGGCGTAGAGGAAATTATTAATATTACAAATTCCACAACCATCGAAGACTTAGCAAGTCAGCTGAACACACACTTTGGTGCACATATAAACGCGTATGTTCATGATGATAAATTACTTATAATGCCTACAAAGTCAAATGACTTTAACATTAAAAATCTCAGATTATCAGACCCTGACGGATTATTCACACAAGCAAATTTGCATGTTGAAACTTACAAAGCACTTGATACAGGCAAGGAGACACTCGAGAATATCCTAAAAAGAAATCAGGCATTTTCAATAAGAATTGGTGCAACAGAGATACGAATTGATCCAACAAAAATGACGCTAAGAGATCTCGCAGACAGGATAAATGAAGCAAATACTGGTATTATAGCAGAAGTTACACCGCATAGTAAATTTGTCCTTAGAGGTTCCAGATCACTTGGCTTTGAGCTGAAAAAAGTGATACAAGGCCCCGAAGCATTGTGGAGTTCATTAGGATTTATCGACCCAGATGGTAGTACGTTAAACGATTGGGATGAAGGCTTTGTATTTGTTAACCCATATGAAAAGCCAGAAGACCAACGCATGAGATATATAAAAGCTGATGCATTGTTTATCGATAAACAACTGCCTAAAGAACCCTACAGATTTATAGAAAAGCTAAAAGTTAATTCAACGATACAGAGCAATCCTGAGACTATAGCAGTTGACATTGGATACACCGAAGAAAATCCAAATTGGGATGCAAAGGTATTTAAACCTTCAGGTAGGGCAAATACAAAGATTGCAGAGATGTTATCTTCTCTGAGAAACAAAAAGGTACTGAACGATGGATTGGAATCATTTAACGAGTACCTTGGAAGTATTGTTGCGGAACTCGGTGTTGAAAGTGAAACAGCAATGAAGATAAAGAGCAACACCGATTTAATGAAACAAGAGATCGATGGTGAAAGGGAAAGAGTAAAAGGTGTTTCGCTGGACGAAGAGATGGCTAACATGATTAAATATCAGCAAGCTTTCAATGCCGCTGCAAGGGTTATGACAGCCGTTGATGATATGATTTCAAGAGTTATCGATAAATTAGGATTGGTTGGTAGATAATTGAAAACACTTAACCAAAGGAGGCGAAAATATGCGCATCACAAATAACATGATAAATGATCGCTCACTATTTAATATACAACAAAACTTGTACAGAATAGCAAGGTTACACGATAAACTTTCGTCAGGAAAAGAAGTTCAATACCCCAGTGACGATTCTGTTATTGCAACAAGAGCGTCGAATATAACAAGTAGGCTTAGAGAACTTGAGCAGTTCAAAAGGAATGTTGATCACGTAAATAATTTTGTTCAATCTTATGATACTACATTGCAGGAGTTGTCAGACCTTTACCACAGAGTTCGCGAGTTGATGGTTAGAGGTGCAAATGGAACTAACACCGTCGACGAAAGAAACTCTATTGCAGCTGAGTTAAAAGCCATAAAAGAACATTTAATAGAAATAGCCAACACACGTGTCGGCGATGAATACATATTTGGTGGTGCAAGATCTGAGCTTAGACCTGTCGATGAGAATGGCAATATAGTAACACCTATCGAAGCAAATGTTCGCAGAAAAGCAAACGTACTTGGCTACAGTATAACTTACGGTGTGACCGTTTACGACGTGTTTACGTTAAATAATGGCAAAACTGTATTTTCAACCATAGATGATGCTATCCAATCACTTTACAAAGGAGAAGAAGAGAAACTTTCGAATATTTCTCTCAAAGAGATCGATACGCTCGAAAAGTCTGTTATGGAGCATTTTGCAAACGTAGGTTCAACCTCAAGAATGGCAGAAATGGTTTCATCAAGGATTGAAGATTTAAAATTGTTTAATACAGAATACTTATCAAAAGAGCAGGATACAGACTTAACGCAAGTCTTGACACACTTATCAATGCAGCAGTCGGTGCTAGAGGCCGCATTGAAATCAGCTGCTATGGCCATTCAAAAATCTCTCGTTGACTTCGTTGGTGGATAAAATGCCGATTGAATTTGGAAAGTTTTCAAGCGATATCATAAAGAATATAAAAATATTGCATAATGATTCACATAAGCCGACGCACGCGTCGGCTTTTTTAGTTTGGTACTCTAGGCCTACAAGCGATATCAGAAAAGCTATCGAACTTGGTAGTGGAACAGGTGTAGTTGCATTTGCCCTAGCCACATTGTATAATTTATATGTAGAAGGAGTGGAAATTCAAGAACAACTCTACGAGCTTGCCATCCAGGGGATTCAATTAAACCACCTTGAAGGAAAGGTTCACTTTACGTGCTGTGATGTGAGATACATCAGAAAATTTTTCAAACCCGAAAGTTTCGATATGGTAGTTTCAAATTTTCCTTTTCACGTCGGAAAAGAAAGCCCTGACGAAGTTAGAAAAATTTCAAGAAACGCAAGTTTGGAACTCATAGAGCATTTTATTAATTCAAGCGCCTATCTTTTGAGAAATAAAGGAACATTCGTTTTTGTTTTCTCACCAAAATTATTAGTTCCCGTGATGGATCTACTATCTAAGAATAAATTGATAGTTCAAAGAATGTGCTTTTTACATGGAACTCCGGAGAAAAAAGCAAAATTAGTTGCTCTAAGAGGAAGAAAAAACGGAGGATACGAAGTTATCGTTGATTCACCGCAGTGGGGGGGATAAGAAAGTGGTAGAAAGGTATGCTTTGGAACCTTTGAAAAGTCTTTGGACGTTGAAGGAACAATATAAACGATGGCTTGAAGTTGAGCTTGCCGTTGTTGAAGCTTACGAAGAAAAAGGTATCGCGCCAAAAGGAACCGCAAAAAGTATAAGTTATAAAGCGGTTATAGATGTTGATGAGATTCTCGAAATTGAAAAGGTTGTTGACCACGATGTTATTGCGTTCATCAAAGCTGTGACAAAGAATATGGGAGATGAAGCAAGGTTTTTCCACTACGGTTTAACTTCGTCTGATGTTGTTGATACAGCAAACTCGCTTGCCATAATTCGAGCACTTGATACAATAATGGAATCTTGTAAAAACTTAGGTAATGTCTTGTACGAGAAAGCTTTGGAATACAAAGATATGCCTACAATAGGTAGAACACACGGAGTACACGCAGAACCAACCTCTTTCGGGCTAAGGTTTCTTTCATGGTATGCGGAACTGCAAAGAAATATTGATAGGTTAAGGTACCTTCGCGAAGAAATCGCTGTTGGCAAACTGAGTGGTGCAGTTGGAAATTACGCAAATATAGATCCAGAAATCGAAAAAATCGCACTTGGTAAACTTGGGTTAAAGCCAACACCAGTAGCCACACAAGTTATTCCAAGAGATTACATAGCTCATATGTTATCACTGCTTGCCTTGCTAGCTGGTCTAATAGAACGAATTGTAATTGAAATAAGACACTTGCAGCGAACAGAAGTTCTTGAAGTGATGGAGCCATTTAAAGAAGGGCAAAGAGGTTCTTCCGCTATGCCGCACAAGAAAAATCCTATCCTCTGCGAAAGACTTACTGGTATGGCGAGACTGATTAGAAGTTACACACAAGTTGGATTTGAAAATATGGCTCTGTGGCACGAACGAGATATATCACATTCTTCGAACGAGCGTTACATCATACCAGACGCGACGATGACTATTTATTATATGCTTGAAAAAACAAAGTATTTGATTGAAAATATGGTAATCTTCGAAAAAAACGTTAAGAAGAACATGGAGATCACAAGAGGTCTTATTTACTCACAAAGGGTTATGCTTGCACTCGTTGATGCAGGCATAAGTAGGGAGGAAGCTTACACGTTAATCCAAAAATACGCACTGCATTGTTGGGAAAGTGGGGAGGACTTCCAGCAGCTACTGAAAAAAGACGAAAAAATCATGCAGCATTTAGGTGAAAAACTAGATGAATTGTTTAAACCTGATTACTACTTAAGAAACATAGACGAAATATACAAACGCTTTGAAAAATGAAAACGCGGGCGTTTAGCCCGCGTTTATTGTTCTTACCTAAGAAAGATCAATATGTTGCTTCTTGTGTTGTTGTTGCTTCTTCTGTTGTTGCTTCTTGTGTTGTTGTTGCTTCTTCTGTTGTTGCTTCTTGTGTTGTTGCTTCTTGTGTTGTTGTTACTTCTTGTGTTGTTGTTGGTTCTTGTGTTGTTGTTGCTTCTTGTGTTGTTGTTGCTTCTTGTGTTGTTGCGGCTGCTTTGCTCTTATTTGCAGCTACCGCCCAGATAATAGCAACAACGATGATAGCGATAACTATAAGTGTTACTGTCAAGCCTTTTTTAGATGCCATAACTCCAACCTCCCTGCAAATATAATTGAGTTGCCGATATTCTAATACCTTTCGAAGGTTATTATACCATTTTAAAAGTTACTTTCAATGGATAATTAGTGAAAATTATTTGTTACATAAAGATTAATAATCACGTGTTCCATTGATTTTATGCAGTTTTATGTTTCAATCGTGAGTTTATTCTTTTTCATACTTTCCGTATCAAACCACGAAAAAGAGCATATCATCGCAAAATAATGAGAAAATGAGTATAAAAAACATACAATCAAATTATTCCAATTAGAATGTAAAGTATGGAGCGTTACAGGTTTGAAAATTATATTGAATTGAGTGTAAAATTACTGGTGATATTAATAGTTGAAAACTCTAGCAGATATTCAAAAAACACAAAAATACAAAGGGAGGGTTTTTGAATGAGAGTCGTCATCTGGGGTTTTGGTGCTATGGGAAGAGGGATAGCAAAAAATGTGGCTGTTAGCAAGTTCATGAAACTAGTTGGTGTAATTGATAAAAACCCTGAATATATAGGAAAGGATGTTGGTATATTATTAGGGATCGATACGTACGGTGTGAGAGTTAGAGACTCCATAGATGTAATCGAAGAAACAAATCCGGATATTGTAGTTATCGCAACAAGTTCGTTTGTAAAAGATGTGCTTCCCCAAGTCGAGTATGCTGTCAAAAATCACGCCAATGTAATAACAATTGCTGAGGAGATGGCTTTCCCGTTTGATTCCCATCCGGAAGAATCACTTTACATGGATAGCCTTGCCAAAAGATATGGTGTTACCATACTTGGTACAGGTGTTAATCCAGGTTTCGTATTAGATACCCTTATCATAGCTCTCACAGGTGTTTGTACGAGGGTAGATAAAATTGTTGCAAAGAGAGTTAACGACCTTTCGCCTTTCGGCAAAACTGTTATGGAAACACAAGGTGTTGGAACATCTCCTGAGCAATTTGAAGAAGGTTTGAAAAAGGGAACAATTGTTGGTCACATCGGATTTCCACAAAGTATTGCAATGATATCAAGAGTCCTTGGTTGGGAGATTACGAAAGTTGAGGAAGAAAGAAAACCGATAATCTCAAACGCATACAGGGAAACACCTGTTGTAAAGGTTCAGCCTGGTATGGTTGCTGGTTGTAATCACTCAGCTAGGGCGTTTGTGGGTGATAGATGCGTTATCGAACTTTACCATCCGCAACAGATACAACCGCACCTTGAAGGTGTTGAGACAGGTGATTACATAGAAATTTACGGTGATATCAATATTAACCTTTCGATAAAACCGGAAATTCCTGGAGGTAAGGCAACGGTTGCTATTGCAACAAATATGATTCCAATAGTTATAGGTGCTCAACCAGGTCTCAAATGTATGGCAGATCTCCCCGTCCCACGATCAATCTTATCACAAATTACAAAATAATAACGGGGGTAGGTTATTATGCTTGCTAAAAAAGGAGATTGGGTTCAGATCGAAGTTACGATACTGACCCCAGAAGAAAGAGCGCCGCAAGTACCAGATGATACAAAGAAATTACCTTTGCAGATGAGAGTAAAAGGTTTTCTTTTAGACGAAGTGGCATCTCTTGGTGCTACAGTAAGTATACGTACTATGACTGGAAGAACGGTAACTGGAAAGTTGGTATCGATTAATCCAAGGTACGAACATGATTTTGGAGAACCTGTACCAGAGCTAATTACCATAGGAAGAGAGCTAAGAGAGCTACTTTTTGGCGGTGATGAATTATGATTCAAAAAGATTACTCTTACGAAGCAGTAATGTCAAGACGTGCTGAGATAATGAAAAGAGCTGTTGGAATAGATTATGAAAAGTTCATTGTAAAAGGTTTTGCATTTGACTACGAAAGAATGATGAAGGA
This sequence comes from Fervidobacterium sp., assembly GCA_049970055.1. GTDB lineage: Bacteria > Thermotogota > Thermotogae > Thermotogales > Fervidobacteriaceae > Fervidobacterium. The sequence goes on along the minus strand of JBMFNR010000001.1, from coordinate 230,141 downwards.
AGTCGGATACACGATAGAAGAGGTAAGAAATATTCAAGCTGAAACATGCGTTGGAAACACACCACTCGTTGAATTGAAAAATATAAATAGACTTATCAAGAAGCTAGTTCCAAAAGGTAAAGGGGCAAGGATATTCTTGAAAGATGAAGCAGCGAACCCATCTGGTAGTTTTAAAGATAGAAGAGCTGCCATAAGCGTTTACCACGCTCAAAAACTTGGATATAAGGGAGTAATAGCAGCGACAAGTGGAAATTATGGTGCAGCTGTTGCTTCACAAGCAGCGAAAAGGGGGCTAAAATGCATAATAGTGCAGGAATGTTACGATAGTCAATGGCGCGGGCAACCTGAGATTTTGGAAAAAGGTAGAGCCTGTGAAGCTTACGGTGCTGAGGTTGTACAACTTACCGTTGGCCCTGAACTCTTTTATTACACACTTAGACTCCTCGAGGAAACAGGGTATTTCAACGCTTCTCTCTATTCCCCATATGCTATTGCCGGTATAGAAACTTTAGGATACGAAATTGCACATCAAATGAAGGAATTAACAGGTAAATTCCCAGACGCAGTCGTTGTGACACATGCTGGTGGTGGACTAATAACAGGTACTGCACGTGGATTAATAAAAGCAGGTGCTACGAATACGAAAGTTATAGGAGCAAGTGTTGACCTGAGAGGCTTACACATGGCAAGCGATAGTGATTTCAACAGGAAATACTTCACAACGGGTCATACGGGCTTTGGTATACCATTCGCCGTATATCCAGACAGATCAGATGTACCGAAAAACGCTGCAAGGCCATTAAGATATATGGATAGGTACGTCTTAGTAACGCAGGGAGAGGTCTTTTACGTAACGGAAATGCTTGCGCAACTCGAAGGATTGCAAAGAGGACCTGCGGGAAATACATCTCTTGCAGCTGCATTTGCACTTGCGCTTGAAATGGATGAAGATCAGACAATCGTAGTAAACGAAACTGAATACACAGGTGCGGGAAAATTACCTTCCGCTCAACTAACATTTGCCAAAAAAATGGGAATGGTAGTGAAAAGGGGAGATCCGATAAAGGAAGATAAACCTGGAAAAGTGATTGTAATTCCAGAACATCCGTCTCAGATTGCGTATATAGAGTACCCCATCGAAGAGATGAAGAAAAGTTATTTAAAGGAACTTATCAAACGCGAAAGTAGGAAAGAGTTTTCTAAGGAAGAAATGGAATTTTTGAAAGAAGACTTAAGAGCTTCTGAAGATGAGATCAGAAGATGGATTGCGGAGGTGCAAATATGAGACCAAGACCAGATGATTTCAAAGAACGGTCTAAGCATCTACAGAATATGACAGACGAAGAACTAAATGCATACTTTTGGAATCTCGTTGAAAAGGTAGTTGATCCACTCGTTGAACTTGCAAAAACACATACTTCTCCTTCCATTGAAAGGTCTGTCTTACTTAGGATGGGATTTAACAGCCTTGAGGCTAAAAAACTTGTCGATATGATATTTGAAAGGGGACTACTCGGAAAAGGTGCTGGCCACATCGTCTGGAGGATAGCGCAAGAACACCACATAGATTATATAGAAGCCGGCAGAAGGATGATTAACGGAGAATATTGGGATGACGTGGATAGGATATTCAAGGGTGTAAGAAAAGAGGTGAGTAAATAATGTACAAACTTGACCCAAGTAAGTCAATAGATGTAGATGAAATATTAAAAGATCTTGATAAGTATAGACCAAAGAGAAGAGGTTGGACATGGAGAAAGAAATTACCGGAAGGTACGAAGATAGATAAGTATGAATACTATCAGATAAGTGAGCCATTGAAAAATAGTATTCCACTGCCAGCAGCACATTACTTCAATAACATTGACCCACAACCAGATGTTGTTATAACCTCTGAGATTGCTTCAGGAAGGTTTGAAGATGATATCAGGCGTATGAGAATGGCCGCATGGCACGGTGCAGATCACATAATGGTTATCCGTACGCTTGGTCAATCACATTTCGATGGTTTGATCGAAGGTACGCCGGAAGGCGTTGGTGGAATCCCCATAACGAGAAAGCAAGTAAGAGCAACGAGGAAAGCTCTTGACATGATTGAAGAAGAAGTTGGAAGATCAATTAACTTCCACAGTTATGTCTCCGGTGTTGCAGGTCCTGAAATTGCTGTATTGTTTGCCGAAGAGGGAGTTAACGGCGCTCACCAAGACCCACAGTACAATATACTTTACCGGGGAGTAAATCCAGTTCGTTCGTTTGTTGATGCTGCTGTTGCGAAAAAGATAATGGCATGGGCGAACATGCTTCAAATAGATGGCGCTCACAACGCGAATGCATCTGCAAAACTTGCTTGGACAGTGATGCCAGAGCTTTTAGTTCAACATGGAATCAATTGTATGTTCTCTGTCAAAGTTGGAATGCCAAAGGAAAATATAGCTCTCTCAACGGTACCTCCTGTAATTGCTCCTCTTCCAGAAATGCGCATCGATTTACCTTATGCAGTAGCGCTTAGAGAGCTATTTCAAGGTTACAGATTCAGAGCACAGATGAATACAAGATACATCGAATCTGATCTATTTGATGCTACAAGAGTACACGTCCTCAACGCTGTGCTCTCGAGATTGACAAGTGCCGATTTGCAATCAACGATTACCCCCGATGAAGGTAGAAATGTTCCATGGCACATAAATTCTATACGTGGTGTGGAAACTGCCAAACATACGTTACTCGCCCTGGACGGTATAAAAAAATACGTAAAGATAGATCAAGAAGCAATAAGGGAAAAGGTAAGAGAATTAAAAATGAGAGCAATCTTAATGCTTGAAGAAATATTAGAAATGGGTGGCTATTTTGAAGCACTTGAAGCTGGCATGTTTGTTGATAATGGCTATTACCCTGAACGTTTCGGAGATGGGATAGCAAGGAAAAAAGACGGTGAACTTGCAGCTGGTACAGTTGTTCCAAGAGATCCAGATTACATGGCACCTGTTTGTGAACACTTTGGTTACAACAATTTACCAGATGATTTGGAAAAACCATGCGATCTCATTGGTGGGTGCACATTCCATAAACCTGAAAAGATTCAATTTATAGATGAGCTTGATGAAACAGATAATGTAAATTTAAGACTTGAACGAATCAAAGATTTAAAAAAACGCAATGTTATCAAGCCAGAAGTTGAATGGTACGCGGATGGTTGGATCCAACTCGACATGACTTTTGCGCTTCCTGAAGAATACGCAGAAGCTGCGGCACTTGCAGTTTGTGAAAAATTGGGACTTGAAGAACCAACAATAATCGCAAAAACAGTCCTACATCCTGTTGAAGGAACATATATAGAACTGAAGGCTAAAGTTCCATTTGAAATAAAAATAGATGAACTGGAACTTCCAAAGAAACCAGAAACGCTACCAGAAGAGGAATTATTCAGCTTTGTAGAAAAACGCTCAATTAAAGTCGTAGCTGCCACTGTTGGCGAAGATGAACACTCCGTTGGTTTAAGGGAAATACTTGACATTAAGCACGGAGGAATTGAAAAATACGGTATAAAATACGTTTATTTGGGAACAAGTGTACCTCCTGAAAAACTCATAGATGCTGCCATAGAAACCGGTGCAGATGCGATACTAGCTTCGATGATCATTACACATAACGATGTACACATTAAAAATATGAGAAGATTAAACGAGCTAGCGATAGAAAAGGGCATCAGGGACAAAGTTTTGATAATCGTAGGTGGAACGCAGATAACAAACGACATGGCAATAGAAAATGGTGTGGATGCTGGTTTTGGTCGTGGAACAAAAGGCATACATGTGGCATCGTTTATCGTTAAAAAATTGAAAGAGAAAGAAAACAAATAATATTTCTAAGTTTTCCCAAACTTAGACAAAACAAGGGGGGATATTTATGGGTTACGAAGCTACAGACTGGACAGTTATTCCGCCATTCAAAAACGAACCCGTAACAGATTTCTCACAACCACAGAATGAAGAAAATATGAAACAAGCTCTTGAGAAAGTTTACCAAGAGTTCGGTAGGGAGTACGATATCTTTATAGGAGGAAAACCTTACAAAACAGAGAAAAAAATTAAATCAATAAATCCAAGCAAATTTGAAGAGGTTGTTGGATACGTCAATAGTGCAAACGAAGAACTTGCACAAAAGGCTCTTGAAAATGGTTGGGAAACTTTTAAAACATGGAGCAAAGTTCCTGCTCACATTCGAGCAGAGTATTTGTTAAAAGCCGCAAAAAGAATTAGGGAGAAAAAATTTGAATTCGATGCATGGCTTGTTTATGAAGTTGGAAAAAACTGGGTTGAAGCTGATGCCGATGTTTCAGAAGCAATAGACTTTCTTGAATACTACGCCAGAGAAATGTTAAGATACTCATCGGAGCAACCACTTGTGAGAATTCCCGGAGAGTACAACGAACTTAGGTATTTACCACTTGGTGCGGGGGTTGTTATTCCACCATGGAATTTTCCACTTGCAATATTAGTTGGTATGACAAGTGCAGCGATTGTAACAGGGAATACCGTTGTTCTTAAACCTGCAAGTGATAGTCCAATTATCGCCGAAAAATTCTTTGAAGTACTTCAAGAGGTAGGCTTACCTGATGGCGTTGTAAACTTATTACCTGGAAGTGGAGCACTTGCCGGTGAATTCCTGGTCAAGCATCCAAAAACTCGGTTCATAAGTTTCACTGGTTCTAAAGATGTTGGACTTAGGATCCACGAATTAGCTGCAAAACCACAACCAGGTCAGATATGGATCAAACGTACAGTACTTGAGATGGGAGGAAAGGATGCAGTCATTGTTGATGAAACAGCAGACCTTGACGCAGCTGCTGAAGGTATTGTTGTCAGTGCATTTGGTTACCAAGGACAAAAATGTAGTGCAGGAAGCCGTGCAATAATTGTTAAAGAAGTATACGACAAAGTTATCGAAAAAGTTTTAGAAAGGGTCTCCAAAATAAAGATGGGCGATGTTAGGTACAAAGAAAATTGGCTTGGACCTGTCGTAAATAAAAGCTCAATGGAAAAGATACTAGCATACATAGAGATAGGCAAGAAAGAAGGGCAACTTATCTGGGGTGGAAACGGCAGAGAAGAGCTTGGCGGGTACTTTATCGAACCAACGATATTCAAAGATGTTTCTTGGAATGCAAGAATCGCACAAGAAGAAATTTTCGGACCAGTTCTTGCCATAATTAAAGCTGAAGATTTCGATGATGCACTAAAAATAGCAAATGCAACTGAGTACGGACTGACAGGATCTCTTTACAGTAGGGACAGAACACGAATCGAAAGGGCTAAGGAAGAATTCCATGTAGGTAATTTGTACTTCAATAGAAAATGTACAGGTGCACTTGTCGGTGTGCATCCATTCGGCGGGTTTAACATGTCTGGTACAGATAGCAAAGCCGGTGGAAGAGATTACCTCGGTTTGTTCTTGCAAGCAAAAGCTATTAGTGAAAAAATATAAAAATGCACCAAAACAAAAGCATGGCTCTTGCGAGCCATGCTTTCTCATTTCTAGACTTGATTTGGTGACTCAATATCAACGAATTTGACATTCACAGCAACGATGTCAGTAGCTGTCATGCTTTTCACATCATCTCGAACTTTGTATGCGATTCTGTTAGCTAAATCGATTAGGTTTGTGCCAAATGTTGCAGAAAGTTGTAAGAGTAATTGGATATTATAATTTAGAAGTGTGTTTGGATTTACTTCACTATTCTCCAAAAGTTTTTTCTCTACGACTATACCTTTTTTCAGGTTCTTTGCATTCTTATCATCTTTGTCTATACCAAGCAGTTCACATATACTTCTAAAGGCTATCTCTTGATAAACATTCTCCTTTATATCAACATATCCCATTTTGTCACCTCCCGTACATTATTGTTTAAAATCAACAACATGCAAATTTACATCGATATTATCAAAACCGATATGTTTTCTAAATGTCTCTTTCACACTCTCAACAACTTTTGAATATATCTGAGGAATATTGACTCCAAATTCGACAGAAATATTGAGATCTATAACAAACTTATCTCCCTCTGTTAGCTTGATGTTATTTTCTTCCGAAGTTAATGAAACCATAAGTTTTTGGAACCAGTTTTTTGCTGACATATTCACCATTTCACTAAGCTCTCCTATGGAAAGAAGCACCATCTTTTTCATCGCCTTTTCAGACACTTCAATTTCACCGCATTGTCCTTGGAAGACCATAAAATCACCTCCTTGATTTTTACATAAAGTATACATTATTTTTCCATTAAAGTCAATCTCAAAAACTTTTCTTAAAAATCCTGCTTGTTAATTTAATTAAAAACATGTAAAATATATTTGTAAAGATGAAAGATTTCAAGATTGGAGGGATGAGCTTGGATTTTCTTGTGTTTCCAACACCGGAAGATATAAAAAGAGACATACTTAGTGGAAAACTGAAAAGAGCAAAAATGAAGATAAAAGAGCGATTAGAGCATAAAATCCCGCACGGTCTGAATAAAAAGCTACACTTTGAATTGTACAGAATATTACTATTAAGAAAGACTTACAGCATCACAAAAGAGAGAGCATTTCAAATACTCAAGAAAAGACTTAGAAATTTGAAAAAGAGCGAGTTTGAGATGATGATGTCTGAAAATGTCTTAGAGTGGATGTACATAGATGATGTGCCGTACTTTGAGAACCGATTTGATAGTAATTTGTTTTTCAATCATCCGAAGTTCAAAGATAGACAGAAGATGGATTACGATTTCAGATTAGCAAACAAAAGAAGAGCTATTATAAATAAATCTATCACAAAATTGATAGATGGCGGAAAGCCAACAAAGTTTCAAATAAGGGCGAAAATAACTTTAAAGCGAGAAAATCCTACACAATCAAAGGTTAGAGTTTGGCTCCCATTTCCGAAAGAAGCATATCAACAATCGGATGTTGAGTTAATATTATCAAGCCACGATGTTGAAATTGCTCCAAATAACGTAGGTCAAAGGACCGTCTATATGGAAGGTTTTGATTCAGAAAATTTTTACGTTGAATTCGTTTACAAAATTCAAGACTGGATCGGTTTTGAAGGACTGTACAGAGATAATCCTACCAAGGAGGATTTATCCGAAAAATTACCACACATCAGATTCACTCCTTACCTTTGGAACCTCATCGACTTGATATTTCACGGTGAAGATCTAAAAAATATAGACGATATAACAAAAGCGAGGCGGATATACGATTTTATAACACTTAATGTAAATTATTCATATGTTCTCCCATATGCGCTGTATGATAACATTCCAGAATACGTTGCCACGGTATTCAAAGGTGACTGTGGGTTTCAAGCGCTTTTGTTTATCACACTGTGCAGAATGGTTGGAGTACCTGCAAGATGGCAATCTGGTTGGAGCATAACACCTCTTATTGCCTCGCCGCACGATTGGGCAATTATATACCTTGAAAAATACGGTTGGGTACCTGTTGATTTATCCTTTGGTGGTGGTAGAAGAGAAAACGAAGGCCTAAGGTTGTTTTACTTCACGAACCTTGATGGTTTCAGAATGATTGCTAATACTGAATTCCAAAGTGATTTTGTTCCAAACAAATTATCATGGCGTTTGGATCCTTACGATAATCAATCCGGTGAAATGGAAGTCATCACAAAAGAAGAAGATGGCTATGTTATTGACCTTGAGAGTAAAATTGAAGTTATCGAGTTTAAAAAAGTAAAAAGCTAAAAACGGGAGGCATTGGTATGGCTAAAATTAAATCAGTAAAGTTCAAATTAAACACTTTTGAGTACGTAAAACCTTTCCACATAACCAACAACATTTCTTATAGTGCTCAAAATATTGAGGTTATTTTAGAACTAGAAAATGGTGTGATTGGTCACGGTGAAGCCTCTCCATCATTTAGAGTTAACGGCGAAAAAGTAGATGCTTTGTTGGGACTTGAAAATGCTGTAAATGACATGGTAGTCGGAATGGATGTTAAAGAGTATAGGAAAATTTTCGACGTTACTGACTCATTAAAGTCAGCCACAAGTATAAAAGCAGCCGTTCAATACGCTGTGCTGGATGCTTTCAGTGAGGAAATTGGTGTGCCGGTCTATCAGATATTTGGTGGTGCAAAAAAGCAGTTGGAAACGGATTATACGATAAGTATCGGATCGATCGAGGAAAGGGTAAATGATGCAAAAGAAATTGTCGCAAGAGGACACAGAATAATAAAGATAAAAGTGGGGGAGAACCTCAAGGAAGATATCGAAGCACTAATTGCAATTTATGAGGTAAGCAAAGGATGTAAGTACATAATTGATGCAAACACTGGGTACACACCTAAACAAGCCGTTCAATTCGTCACAGAAATTTATAAAGCAGGCATAGACATAGCTGTTTTTGAGCAACCTGTTGCAATGACCGATATTGAAGGTCTGAAGTACATCAGGTGGAACTCACCATTCCCCGTTGCCGCCGATGAAAGTGCAAAAACTAAGTACGATGTTCTAAGATTGATAAAAGAAGAGGCGGTAGATTACATCAATATAAAGCTTATGAAATCAGGTATAAGTGATGCACTTGCAATTGTTGAAATAGTTAAAGCTGCAAATCTTAGACTAATGCTGGGTTGTATGGCTGAATCAAGTTTAGGAGTGAATCAGAGCGTACACTTTGCGCTTGGAACAGGTGCTTTCGATTTCCATGATCTTGACAGCCCTCTGATGCTAAAGGAAGAAACATTCAGAGGAAAGTATAAAGTTGATGTACCTTTTTACAGTGTTTAGATTTTACTAAACCTATAATCCTACGAGTAGGAGGTGTGGGGTATGAGAAAATATGTGATTTTAGCAGTATTATTTCTCTCAGCATTGGTCGTCTTTGCGGCCAATTACGTAAACGCATACACAACACTTGAAGAACCTTTGGCAAAAGTCTTATTTGCGGAATTTGAAAAGGAAACAGGTATCAAAGTTAATTGGGTTAGGTTATCCACCGGTGAAGTAATAGCAAGACTAGAGGCAGAAAAGAACAATCCTCAAGCATCTATATGGGTTGGTGGCGTAGGAGTTTTCCATGTTGAAGCCAAGTTGAAAGGTTTAACAACTCCATACAAAGCTCCCTATAGCCAGTTTATCGATCCAAAATTCAAAGATCCTGATGGCTACTGGATTGGACTGTACGTTGGACCTCTTGCATTTGCGACAAACAAAAACAAAGCTAAAGAACTTGGCATCAATCCACCAACAAGTTGGGCCGATCTACTTAAACCAGAATATAAAGGCTTGATAAGAATGGCAAATCCAAATACGTCTGGAACAGCTTACAATGTTATTACAACACTTGTTAACATTTACAAAAAAGATGAAGACAGAGTCTTTGATTATCTAAAAAGACTTGATGCAAACGTTAATATGTACACTAAGTCTGGTTCAGCACCAGGCAAAGATTGTGCTATCGGCGAAACAGCAATAGCTATTGGATACCTTCATGATTTAATAAAACTCCAGAAAGAAGGGGCTCCAATAGTCATTACTCTTCCAAAAGAGGGGACCGGATATGAAATTGCTGCTATGTCTCTTATAAAAGGAGGTAAAGAACCTCTTGAAGCAAAAAAACTTTACAATTGGATACTCAGTGATAAAGCACAGGCAATAATTGCAAGTTGGTATGTTATACCACTTTCACCAAAAGCTCCCAAGAATAAGCTTGTGTACAAAATAGAAGATATAAACCTGATACAACAAGATTTACTTTGGGAAGCTCAAAATAGAGAGAGGTTAGTTGAAAGATGGAACAAAGAAATTGGAAAATAGTTAAGCTCATGGCGATTGGACTAATACTCTTTGTAATTCTCTTTTGGGTTAGAACAACTATAAAAAACGAATTCTCCCGCATTACGCGGGAGAATTTGACTAAGCTTGCAAATTCAATAGCCAGTATGGGTCTCCAAGTTCCTGAAAAAACTTATCCTGATATGGAATATTATATTTACGATTTTGAAGGAAACCAAAAAGAAAGCGCTAATGGTATCGGAAAACTTGTAAGGCAATTGCCAGACTTTTCTTACGGAGAAGAGCATGCAATTTATGAGGAAATATATACATCATCAAAAATGTTAACTATTAATGGTAAAAAATATTTTGCTATCTTCACACCTATTGTCAAAGATTACGAAGTTAAAGCCGTGATGGTTCAACTTCACGATGCTTCAGACATAATAAAGCTAGCACAAACAATAGACATAATGTTTGTCTTAATTTTTCTATTACTTATAACTGGGTTTTCAATAGCAACATTTTCGGTTGATTCAGTAACCACTTATGCTATAATCGTAACGTTTGTCGTAGTTCTTGTATTTGTTGCCTATCCTTTGTACGAAGCCGCACGGTTGACATTAATAAAGGAAGGTAGATTTACACTCGATGTTTGGAAATCAATTTTAATCGAAAAAAGTTATATAACGGCATTTTTGAACAGCATTCTACTTGGTACTTTAACAGCTACAATCTCAACAATAATTGGGTTTTTGTTCGCTTTTATTGTAACCAGGACAAGTATCAAAGGCAAACGGTTCATTTCAACTTTGGCTACATTACCTGTCATATCACCACCATTCTCGTTAACCCTATCTTTGATTCTTCTTTTTGGATCAAATGGTTTGATTACAAAGCAACTTCTAAAAATCAACTGGGACATTTACGGCCTTGATGGGCTTGTCATAGCTCAAACAATGGGAATGTTTCCAATAGCATACCTAACTATGGTTGGTGTGCTGGAATCAATAGATAGCACTTTGGAAGAAGCTTCCATGAACCTTGGTGCAAGCAGATTGAAAGTCTTTTCTACTGTTACTTTACCACTTTCTATACCTGGATTACTTAGCTCTTGGCTTTTAGTTTTTACAAATTCTATAGCAGACTTCGCAAACCCGTTAATGCTTGGCGGGAAGTTCAACGTGCTTTCTGTCACGTCTTACCTAGAAGTCACCGGTATGAATAGATTGGACAGAGGAGCTGCTCTGTCACTTCTTTTGTTGCTTCCCACACTGACTGCTTTCTATTTACAAAGGTATGTAGTCAACAAAAAATCTTATGTAACCGTAACGGGTAAACCAAGCGGTAGAATAGTTGAAATAGTTAGTCCTAAAACAAGGGCTATCCTTACCGTATTAGTGTATTTGATATCGATATTCTTATTAGGACTTTACTCAACGATATTTATGGGATGCTTCGTCAAAAACTGGGGAATTGACTACACCTTTACTACCGCAAATATAAAGGAAGCATTGCAACGTGGAAAAGATGCACTTATGGATACAACATTACTTGCAATTGTAGCTATGCCAATAGCCGGAGTCTTTTCTATGGTAGTTGCATTTTTGATTGTCAGAAAAAAATTTCCCGGGAAAAAACTTCTTCAAGGACTCGTGCTACTACCATTCTCCATACCTGGCACATTGATAGGAATTAGCTATGTAATTGCTTTTAACAAGCCTCCTATTATCTTAGTTGGAACGGCTGCTATTATCGTTATCAACTATGTTATAAGGGAATTACCCGTGGGGGTCGAGGGGGGTGTCGCAACGCTAAAGCAGATAGATGCATCAATTGAGGAGGCAGCACAAAACCTTGGCGCAAATCCACAAACTGTGTTCTCTACAATAATCTTACCACTCATAAGACCAGCATTCATTTCGAGCCTTTCGTATACGTTCGTAAGATCAATGACTGCTGTTAGTGCTGTTGTATTTCTCATATCTGCAAAATGGTATCACATAACAATGCTAATTTATAATTTTTCAGAAAATTTAAGATTTGGACTAGCAAGTGTTCTCTCATCAACGTTGATAATAATAATACTTACGATATTTGGATTACTCAGATTACTTGTGAAAAAGAGCGAATATTTAGAAAAAACAATTGTTCAATAAGTTGAGGTGATTCGTAAGTGAAGCAAGTTTCCTTGAAGTTTGAGCACGTATCTAAAACATTTAAAGATCACAAGGGAAGAGAAATAAGAGCTGTTGACAACGTGACTTTTGATGTAAAGCCCGGGGAGTTTGTTACTTTGCTCGGACCTTCAGGGTGTGGAAAAACAACCACTTTGAGAATGATAGCAGGTTTCGAGAAACCTACTTACGGACACATATTGATAAATGATGTAAACGTTGTTGAAATACCACCATGGAAAAGAGACACGGCGATGGTATTTCAAAGTTATGGTCTCTTTCCACATATGAATGTTAAAGAAAACATTGCATATGGTTTGAAGATGAGAAAAGTACCAAAAGAAGAAATCGAGAGAAAGGTCGAAAGAATACTAAAAACTGTGGGTTTGGAAGGTTACGGAGAAAGATCACCATCAAGTTTGTCTGGTGGTCAACAACAAAGAGTAGCTTTGGCAAGAGCTCTCGTCGTTGAACCTTCGGTACTTTTATTTGATGAACCGTTGTCTAACCTTGATGTGCTTTTGAGGGAACAAATGAGAGTTGAGATAAAAAGAATACAAAAAGAAGTTGGTATCACCGCAATATACGTTACCCATGATCGAACAGAAGCACTAACACTTTCAGATAGAATCGTTTTAATGAATAAAGGGAAGATAGAACAAATTGGGACCCCTGAAGAAATATATGAAAAACCCGTTAGTAAATTTACCGCAGAGTTTATGGGAAAAATAAATTTCTTCCCAATAGATATCGTAGAAACTAGATCTGATCAAACAGTGATTAAGCTTAGGGAGAAAGTATACAAAATTCCATCCGTGCCAACTTCTATTGCAAATAAATATATACTTGGTTGTAGACCAGAAGGGTTGAAGATATCTACAGACGGACCCATTGTTGGAACCATAAAAACTATCGTGTATCTTGGTAATTACACTGAATACTACTTAGATACAGAGTACGGTGAAATCATGGTAAAAATGTTACCACCGTTTGACAGAGGATTATTTGAGGGTAAACAAGTTAGCGTAGAGATAATACCCGAAGTAGCAAAGATAATTCCCGATTAATCGAAGTTAAAAAATAGTTCCCACGCATGTACATACGTGGGAATTATTTTTTCCTTACATAAAATAGTCCGTCAGTTCTGGCTGTATTTCTATCTCATATTCCCCTTCGTTGAACTCCATATCAAAGTACACCTCAAAAACTTTTTTCAACGTAATTTTAACAAGCTCATTTATTGTAAGGTCTTTGGATTTTTCTTTATTAACTATGGAGTAAACTTTAAATTGCTCAACTATAACTGTTGTAATAACATCATCTTTTGATACTTCAAGAACCTCCGTATCTACAACATGGATAGATTCATCAAATTTTATTTCTGACTGATTGTCTTGCTCCATTAACCAATCCAATGGATTTTCATGTGTGATGAAACCTATAACTTTCATCGTTGGAATTTTGTCCGTTGGTTCGTAAAATTCTATCCTATAACGCCCAAAATGTTTACCATTAACAGCTTCAAAATCAAGGTTTGTTGTCATTTTTGATATTTCTTTCAATATTTTTGAATAATTCGATTTTTCGCTTTTTCTAATATATGTAACATTTACACCATCAAGAAACTTCACATAAATCCCTCCTCAAGTTTTCAAAATTTCTTCAGACTACCATAACTTGAAAATCTTACTCGGCTTGTCTTTGTAATCAGCTATCATGTGACTCATGACACCAGCAAAAGCGCTTATTCCTAAAAATAACGCATTTTTGCTTTTACTTGTTGAAAACAGATAAACCAAAAGCCCATAAATGGAAGCAAAGGTTATTGAGTGTGCAAAACCTCTGTGCGAAAATATCGGCATAGATAAAAAAAGGTTTATTAATCCTGCACCAATTAGCATAGATATTGAAACTGAAAACGGCAATAACAGTACTTCAGGTATGCTTATTTGCGGTAAAGAGGTAAGCTTTTCGCTTAAAAAATTAGTAAATATGTATATGGAAAATCCAAGGGATAGTGCTTTTGTAAAACTCCGTAATGGTGCGTTATTACTATCAAAGTCTGGTAAATCACTTCCAACGATGTAGAGTAGATAACTTATAGCAACATCAAGGATCGATGGTGAAAATGTCTTGTTGAGCAACTTTGATAAAAAAGAATAAATTGCTAAATAGAACGGATATGAAATCATTCCAAACCTTAGATGAAATACCAAATTTGGCAACTCAAAACACCCCTATTTTTTAGAATTAATACCTTCAATGAATGAGATTCGTTCTTCTATAGTTGGATAAGCATCGAAGATTTTGTTCATCTTTCTAAACGTATCTTTACAACTGGGATCTGCAAAGAAAAGGTGTCTCATGAAAAAATAGTTTGTGCCAAGGCTTTTGCAATTTTCTCTCGTCTTAAGGAGTAACTTTACAACACTCTCGTTGGATGTCTTGACGGCCGCAAAAACATCCGCATCAAATTCTTTTCTAACGCTCACAAATACGTTGGTTAAAATTGAAATTGGTAGAAGAAAGATTGTGGCAATCGCAATGGAAGAAAATAAGCCAAGTTCTTTGTAGAATTCCCTTGGAGAAATTTTCCCTTTATTTTCTACAACTTTTTCTATAGCTGCTGTTGACAATTTAAAAAGAAGCATTGGACTTCCAAATGTGCCACTGACAGTAGTTAGATAGTCAGTATCCTTTGAAATTATATGAAAGACTTCGTGAGCCAATATTGCCTTTAGTTCATCGTATTGAAGTTTCTCAATGGCACCCGTGGTTATACAGAGTTTATGACCATGTTCCGACCTTCCAAATGTAAGAGCGTTAATCGACGGAGATTTTATGGCAAACAAAGCTATATCACTTCTATATTGTGTTTCCTCTTTAATCTCTTCAAGTATACGGTTTAGGTGATCATCATCCAATTTTTTTGCATCGATTATCCTTACTATGAAACTACCTGTTATAGAAAGCCCAAATAATAACTGTGTAAGAGAAAAAAGTGAAAAAAGTATCGTAAATAAAACTTTCGTTCCAATAACCAAATCAAGTATGACTCCCAGAAGAACCGAAAAAACAATGAATATTGAAATTAAAATATACATCGATATTCTGTTTGTTTTTTGTCTTACTTGAAGCTCTTTATCATCGATATGAATCATAACCACACCTCATTTATTTAGCACAGCGGATTTTATTATTAAATCAACTAAGTCTTCAAAAGATATTCCATAAGCTTTCGCCGACATAGGCAAATCGCTTAATTCCGTCATACCAGGTAGAGTGTTGACTTCCAAAAAGTAAAAAGTGTTATCCTTAGCGATTCCATCCACTCTTGAAAAATGCCTGCAACCAAGTGACTTATAAATCGCAAGTGAAGCTTTCTCAATTTTCTCAGTCAATTGCCTATCTATTTCAGCGGGTATTATAAATTCAGTCATTCCATCTGTGTACTTTGCTTCGTAATCGTAAAAAAGCTTTTTGGGTCTCAATTCTAAAATTGGAAGTACCGTGGGAAGACCATCTATATCTATTATTGAAACGGTGATCTCTCTACCTTTGATATATTTTTGCACAATAACCTCACCATAGTTATTTAACTCCGTACTTAACGCTGCTATAAGTTCATCCTCGGTAAAGCAAATATGTGTACCGATACTTGAGCCTTCCTTACGCGGTTTTACAACACACGGTAACCCTATATCTTCACGTATATTAATTAGCGTAGATACATCGTAAGTTTCTTTTTTAATTAGTATGTACTCAGGAACCTTGAGTATATTCTTGATTTCCTGATCAGCATACTGTTTAATGGTTATGTTCTCCACAAAAAGGTTACACAAGTACTTATCGAAGGCAATTACACTCGCTTCAACACCGGCTCCGGTGTAGGGTACACCTATAAAATCCAAGAGTGATTGGATCCTACCATCCTCTCCAAACGTACCATGAAGTATGTTGAATATTGCATCGTATTTCTTCATCTCATTAATACGGTGCAAAAAATCGTGACCCACATCGATTTCATCTACTACGTGGCCCTTAATTCTAAGCGCTTGTGCTATTCTTTTTCCACTCCTAAGCGATATTGCTCTCTCTTTTGAAATTCCACCAAGTAATACTGCAATGTACATTGCTTTTCCCCCTGTTGATAACTTGTATTGAATTAGTTTTGATTTTATAACGCCTTTCTTTTGGTCTTACGTTGACCTAACAATAAGCTCTGGCTTTAGTATATACTTTTTTACTTTATCTTTGAGCTTACCCTTCATTCTCTTCACAAGTAATTCCGCCGCAAGTTTACCCATTTCGAATATTGGTTGTTTTATCGTTGTTATTTCCAAAACCTGAGCAATTGGTAAATCGTCAAAACCACAAACTTTGATATCTTGTCCAACTTTCAATTCCATAGTTCTTGCAACTTCTATAATTGGAACTGCTAAGTAATCTGTGGTTGTAAATATTGCACACCTTTTGTATCTTGAAAATATCCTTCTTGCAACTTCAAATGTACTTTCCCAGTCAAGTGATACATAGTATATTTTATCTATACTTCTACCTTTTCTCTCAAGTGATTCTTGAAATCCTTCCAGTCTTTCGTCAAAGACAGTGCTTTCAAGTTCATGTGATTTTCTATGCGTAACAACAAAAATCTCCATATCAAGGTCCGAAAAGTAATCTCCAGCTAATATGCCTCCGTAGTAATTGTCAACAACAACGGAATCGTACTCCTCTGAATCTTGCTCTATACAGACAATAGGTGTTTGTGGATTAATTATCGTTTTAAGTATCTTATCTACACTCACACCGTCAACTATAATCCCATCCGTTGAAAGTAATATGTCGGAAGATCTTCTAAGGGTTTCGTACTTTTTCTCATTATATAGTGGGTAAAGTAAAGAGGAATAATCATACTTTATAAGTACTTCGTCGATGGCTGAAATCAGAATCTGATAAAAATCGCCTTTCATCTCAGGTGTTATCACAGTAACAAGGTTACTCTCGCCAGTTGATAACCGCCGTGCATGTGGATTTGGCACGTAACCCAGTGCTTTTATAGCTTCTATAACCTTTTGACGCGTCAACGTGTCAACATGCGGACTGTTATTCAAAACTCTTGATACGGTTCCTACGCCTACTCCAGCTAGCTCTGCTACGTCTTTTATCGTTACTCTCATAGACTTGTGTTTTAACCTTGGCATTCAATGATCCCTCTCCTTAGCAAATCGAGAGCAAGTAAGGTTGACCTTCTTCTAATAATATACCTATCGCCTCTTAGGTAATGTGTATAGGCAGAAGTACCTTTTGGGCCACAGATAGCGACACAAACTGTTCCTATGGGCTTTTCTTTACTTCCACCAGAAGGACCTGCAATCCCTGAAACTGCAACAGAAAAGTCTGAGTTAAAGATTCTTTTAGCATTTTGAGCCATCTCTATCACGCACTCTTCACTCACAGCCCCAAAACGCTCCAAAGTTTCACGTTTTACTCCAAGAATGTTTATCTTTGATTCATTTGAATACGCCACCACACTTCCTTTGAAGACAGTAGAAACACCCGGGATATCCACAAGCGCTGAAGATAACATACCTCCTGTACAAGATTCTGCAAACGAGGCGGTTAACTTATTATTTAAAAGTAGTTTGTAAACAACATCGCTCATTTCTTCGTCATCCAAAGCATAAACGTTCTCGCCAAGTTTTTTTAGAAGATTATCAACAATCTTGTCTATTTCTTCTTTCAAAGTCAACGCACCAGTAAAACGTACTTCAACGCCCCTTTCATACGAAGCCATCGTTGCAACATTAATATTGGGGTTTGAATATATGATGTTCTTATTCTCATCCATTAATACAGCTTCGGGAATACCTATCGTTTTTACTCTTCTTGTATAGAGCGCATCATCTGTTTTTATTTTATTTAAAACGTTTTCAAAAGTTGGAATTAATTCGGCAGGGGGACCAGGCAGGAGTATTAAGTATTTGTTATTGTAAATAACAATTTGACCTGGTGCTGTTCCAACTGGATTATCGATAATCTCGGCGCCTTCTATAACCATCGCTTGCTTCGTAACACTCTCTGGGGCCTTTTTGTAGTAATTTAAAGCCCTTTGAACAAGTTTTTGTGCTAACATATCGTCTTTTACAAGCTTTCTACCAAAGGCAGAAGCAACAGCTTCTCTTGTTAAATCATCTTCAGTAGGTCCAAGTCCGCCACTTGTAATAACCAGATCAGCATCTGTAAGAGCAATTGAGACCCGCTGAACAACTAAATTAAAGTCATCAGGAACCGTTTCTGTTCTGATAACATAATAACCTATGTTTTTCAGCTTCTGACTTAAGTATTTTGAATTCGTATCGACAATTATTCCTTCAACTAATTCGTTGCCTATAGCAAGTATAATCGCTTTTTTCACAAGGTAGACCTCCCAAGGAGTTATCGAAGAAAAACGCGAAGTAAAGAATTGGAGTCATTAAAATTATACCACAAAGAAAAACAAAAGCTACACAATTTTTTGTGTAGCTTCATGAGAAAAATACCAGCTCTCTGAAAAATCTTGGCGTGCCCGGCGGGACTTGAACCCACAACCTCCAGATCCGCAGTCTGACGCTCTATCCAGTTGAGCTACGGGCACGTGCGTAGTTATTACATTTAATTGCACATTTAATTTGACTTTTCAGTTTAACTTTTTAATAATAAATGGTAGATGGCTAAACACGATTGCAATACTACCATCTACCACCCAAACTACTACCTAAATTTTTGGCGGAGAGAGAGGGATTCGAACCCTCGGTGGAGAAACCTCCACACTTGCTTAGCAGGCAAGCGCCTTCGACCACTCGGCCATCTCTCCGTTAGCAGGATCTGGTTATTCCGGATGCTCCGATTAATGATTGTACCATATACTCCAAAAATTTCAAGTAGGCAAGTATACTTGTATAGGAAAATCTATGATATAATCAAGAAGTGTGTAGAAATAATTTATAATCAATACCTCAGTGCATTAACACAAATCGTGTAAGAAAGGAGGAATGTTTAAATGAGGCTTAAATTTTACATTACACTACTCTTAAGCTGTATGTTCGTTTATGCATTCAGTTATACGAATTCGTATGCGGATATGTATGGATTTCATGTTTTAACACCATCGGCAATAGCTATTGACATTTCTGCAAGAACGGGAAATAACATTGATCTTTTGAAGCAAATATCACTAATGTATACTTTTGAGATGAACGCTAATCCAAGATACTCTTCCGTGCTAACAGCTGGGTTTTCAATCTACAGAACGTTCTTTGATATGTTTCCAACACAGTTTAAATACAATTCTTCTGGAATTAATTACAATCTCTCAGCAAAACTCATGGGAATTCACTTTGGTAATTCACATTCCGAGTTGATCCTCGGTTTCGCAGGTTGTGTTGGCTTTAATTTGGAAAGTGTTAGCTTGTTAGTTGGGGCTTCAACAGATTACGATGATTTTAACAAGGTAGATTTTAAGCATTACAACACATTATCAAACTTCAATCTTCTCGGAAATATAGGCGCATATGTTGAGATTCCTTCAGGTTCTACAAACTTTCCGTCTATCATGTATGTATTAACCTATGGGGTAGGGATAACTTTGTATGGACCTTTCTTGCCCGATTTTACTACTGTACCCGTTAGTCAAAGCAAGGTATTTAACACTTTTAACCATAGTTTTTTACTGAAAGTAAAATTCTAATGCAATGTACGGGGTGAAAAGATTGAACTTAATAAAATTCGAATTCAAGAGGATTTTTTCAAGACCATTAACTTACATGACACTCATCGCAATTCCTTTGATTTTTGTTTTATTTGGGATTTTGTTTTTCAAATCTGTTAGTGAGTCCGAACTAAAGATAGGTGTTTATAGTAAAGACAAATCACCACTTTCTAGATTTACGGTTGGTGTTGTCCTTTCGCTCTTTAAAGGAGGAACTATAGGCTACGTTGATGAAAACTATGAAGAGGAACTAAAAAATGGAAACTTGAACGCCGTAGTCGTTATACCTGAGGATTTTACTTCTTCGCTTTTTTCTGGAAAGAAAACGAAGATAACATATGTCCCAAGCCCGGTAAACACTGAAATTTCGGCGGCAGCTTTTTTGGTTTTCAAAAAAATGTTCGAAGATCTAAGTGGAGGCCCTTTCTTTAACCCAAAAGTTCTACACGAAATGTACACGGCAGCAAATGTACCCGCACCAGAGCTTGTCACTGAAAAATCATTAGATTTTTCCCAAGCATTCGCGCCAAATATGATATTCGTTGTGACAATGTTTTTGGGGATTATCGTAGGGACCGGAATTATCACACGAGATAGGGAAATAGGCCTACTGAAACAATTTGCACTTTCGAAACAAAGTATGTTAAAGTACGTATTGACAAAATTGATAGTAGTATTCTCCCTAAGTGCTCTTTCAGGATTGATTTCGTATTTATTTTTTGCTTTCACACATTTTAACGTAGATCCTGCTCTGATTGTTTTGCTTATAGTCTTTAATGCGTTGTTTTACTCTTCATTTGCACTGCTTTTATCTTCACTTTTTCTAAATTCCTCATCCGCCAACATTGTAGGAGCTGCATTTGCAATACTTTTCTTGCTTTCAAGTGGTATATTTACTCAGGTTTCACAACTACCTAATCTACTTAAAGAGTTAGTTACATCTTCGATACTCTTTAAAAGCACGTATATAATCAGGAGTGTACAGTTTTTAGAAAGTTCAAAAGGTATTCTCGTTCGAGAGTTTTTCTTCGTAGCTTTTTCTGTTGTTGCGTCTATCGGGTTAATTTTCTTCACATGGTTAAGAATGAAATTCGTATTTTCACCTGATAAGATACTTAAAGATGATAGTGTCAGTTAATAGTAATCAATTAATACTAGATTAATACCGATCGAAAAATTTTGGAACATGGAGGTGAAGTTTAACCGTGAGCCTGCTTTCAAAGATTACGGTTATTTTCTTACTTGTTTTGACTATACTTTTGATTTCCACATTTTCCAAAAGAAGTGTAACATTTGACTACACTCTTGAAAACACCGATGCACTTAATGAAACAGCTTCATTACCGGCAAAAACAGATATACCTGCGACAGTTACAAACATGGAACCTCATAGTTATTCATTTGAAGTTACCCAAGATACTCCAATAAATTTAAGCAATGTTGAAACACCCACTCAGTCAGCCACAACAGAAGAAACCACGACAACAGTCGTAACACTTTTTCATACTGAACAAGAAACCATTTCGGTAAATACATACGATTCTATATACAACGAAATGCAATATGTTGAAAGAGCAGCAAGGAGGTATATAAGTGCCGGGTATAGAATTTCGACGTTAAATGAAGAAAATATGTATCAAAAAGACTATTTAAGCGAACAACTCTACAGTCGCTACAGTGTTTCTTTCCAAGCATCGAACGATGGATACGATATAATCATAAGACCTAAATTTGAGATCAACACATTGGACAAAGAAAAACTCCTCAAGAAGAGGAACATGCGTTTAGAAGCAGGTAGTGTAGAATATGTTTTTTGGATTAAAGCGTACAAATAATAAGTTTGCAGTGATAAAACTGGGGGAAACTAAATTGAAAATTCGAATCATGACTTTGTTTTTCACGTTTTTAATCATGCCAACAACCTTTCCACAACTGATCATATCTCACGAGTCAGGTTTTTATGATTCATCTATAGTAGTTATAATAACTTCGTCAGTTAATGGGGAAGTGTATTACACACTTGATGGCACCACACCACGTATCGACAGTAAAAACACGTACAAATATTCCTCACCGTTGGTTATTTCAAAGAAGTATGACAACACGTATATGTATATTCCAACGTCACCATTGTGGAGGGCACCAACTGGAACTTTTGACAAAGCGACCATTTTAAGAATTATCGAACTTAAAGATGGAAAAATCATCGATTCAGCTGTTAGGAGTTATTTTATAGGAATTACTCACAAATTGCCGGTTCTCTCAATAATTACTGACCCGGAGAATTTATTTGACGATGAAAAAGGTATCTACGTACCCGGAAAGACGTTTGATCCATCAAATCCTTATTGGACTGGGAATTATCAACAACGAGGCGATGCATCTGAAAGACCTGCAATAATGGAGTATTTTGAAGATGGTAAGTTGAAATACAGAACACAAATAGGAATCCGCATACACGGAGAATTTACACGTAGTTTGCCTATAAAATCTATAAGACTTTACGCGAGGAATTCCGAAAAGCAATTTGCGTATCCGTTTTTTGGTAGAGTAGGTTACAAGAAGCTTTTATTGAGAAATGCCGGCAACGATTGGGAAGGAACGTACATGCGTGATTCGATTGCACAGGAAGTTTTTAAAGAACTTAATTTTGATACACAAGATAACTATCCTCTTGTTCATTACATAAATGGAGAATACTGGGGAATTTCTTATTTAATGGAGTACTATGATCAAAGATACTTACAAATTAAATACGGTGTAAATGAAAAAAATACTGTTATAATAAACTATGATATGTCGATTCAAGATGGAAAAGAAGGCGATCAACAAAGTTTTGTTGATCTGATAAATTTTGTGAAAAATAGTGATTTATCGATCAAGGCTAATTATCAAAAGGTGTGCCAGGTTATAGATATAGACAGTTTTATAGACTTTAAGATAGCGGAAATCTTAACTGCCAATAGAGATTGGCCTGGTAATAATGAACGCATGTGGAGAGTGCTAAAACCCGAAGAAAACAAATATGGAGATGGCAAATGGCGCTGGATGATGTACGATATGGACCTTGCGTTATGGGTCCCTGAGCACAATACAATACGGATTGCAGTGTATGGTGATCCCGAGATCCCTTGGACAACAGTCGATGAAGCAACATTGCTTTTACGCAAATTACTTGAAAACACCGAATTTAAGGTAAAGTTCATAAACCGCTTCTACTACATACTAAATAACATATTTACAGAAGAAAGGTTTGAAAAAATAGTTGAAAGAAGAATCGAGGATTTAAAAGATGAAATCGTACGCCATTCTGCAAGGTGGGGCAAACCAGAATTGGAAACTTGGAAGAATGAGAGCGAATGGCTTAGGTGCTTTGCACAGTATAGAAGGGATTTAATAGTTAGTATGTTCAAAGACTTTATAACAAAGTTTGGTAAAAATACAGAGAACGTTCAAGAAAAATGAAAATTGTTATACAACAACTTTGGTAATAATTATTCTTTGCTACTTGTTTCACAAATATTCTTGATGTTACATAAGTGAAAATTGGAAATTTCTGTTGTTTTCTTCTGAAAAATTAGCTTTGACTAAAATATAGTCAATATGTAGAATTAAAGCGTGCTTTAGGTAAAAACACGCTTTTTTTATTTTTGTTATCGATTTTCCGTATATCCGGCTTTTTGGGAGGTGCTTGTTGTGGCAAAAAAGGCAAGAGAACACTGGGGTAGTACACTCGGACTTATTTTAGCCATGGCAGGGAACGCCATAGGTCTTGGTAATTTTTGGCGCTTCCCTTACCAAGCTGCAAAAAACGGCGGAGGAGCTTTCATGATACCATATTTTGTAGCTTTTATATTTATGGGTATTCCTCTGCTAATAATTGAATGGGCACAAGGAAGATATGGAGGAAGGTACGGCCACGGTACGATTGGTCCAATGGTTTATCTGCAAGCGAAAGAAACCATGGGGTACAAAGGCGCAAAGATTTTCGGTGCTTTTGCCGGTGCTATTGCTCTGTCAGTGGTTATGCTCTTAAACTCATACTACAACCATGTCATTGGCTGGACACTTGGTTATTCTTTTGAAACCGCTATCGGAAAATACATGGACAAATCTGTAGACACTGTTCAGTATTTTGCTGGTTATATCCAAAGCCCATATAGAGTTTTGTTATTCTGGATTATTACACTTTCAATTCTTTGGGTTATAACAAGAAGAGGAATAAACAAAGGATTGGAAACTCTGGCGAAAGTTGCAATGCCAGCAATCTATATATTTTCACTTGTTCTACTAATCAGAACTTTGACACTTGGCTCCCCCGTTAACCCAGACTGGAATCCAATTAAAGGACTTAATTTTCTTTGGTCGCCCCGTTGGAATGAACTAAATTGGTCCGCAACGCTTGCCGCTGCAGGACAAATATTCTTCACACTTTCTCTTGGCATGGGAATTATCCAAAATTACGCATCGTATTTGAGAGATGAAGACGATATTGTAACATCAGCGGTTGCAACCGCATCCCTTAACGAATTTGCCGAGGTTATACTCGCGGGAACTATAGTTATACCGATAGCGTTTACGTTCCTTGGTACTGAAGGTTTAAAAAGCGGTGTAGGATTGTCTTTTATTGCCCTTCCAAATGTTTTTAGAGAAATGGCCGGTGGAAGAATATTCGGTATGCTTTGGTTTTTACTTTTGTTCTTTGCTGGTATAACAAGTTCAATTGCAATGTTTAACTATATGACAGCATTTTTAGAAGATGAGTTTGGTATAGAAAGGAAAAAGGGTTCAACATTTGTTTTTGTAATGTACATCATTGGAGGTCTTCCTGTAGCTCTTGAGCCTATTCTTACGAAAACAGCAGACCTTATGTACTTAACTGAGCTCGACAATTGGGTTGGTACATACTTTTTGGTTTTACTGGGTTTAATAGAGGTAATTGCAGCAGTATGGCTTTTTAAGTCAAAAGGGTTGGAGGAAATCAACAAAGGAAGCTATTGGAAAATACCAAAGTGGTTTTACAGAACAGTCATGGGATTCTTAACTCCTGTGTTTATCATCCTTTTACTTGTTTTCTCAACAATCGATTATGCGAAACATGGTTACTTTAAATTGATACCAGACTTTGTTAAAAACAACCCCGTACTTATTCCCTGGGTAATAGCTGCAAGAATTGTTCTAATAATCGTCTTTATCTCTAGCTTCATCTTAACTTATAAAAATTTAGGTCAAAAGCTAGATAATATTGATAATGTTGATAATTCAAAGTAGGAGCGTGGTAAAATGTCAGTGACAGCTTTAGCTTTTATGATTGGAAGTTGGGGAATAATACTTGTATTAACTTTGACTTCGGTTGGAACAATCATTAAGAATTCAAAAAAGTGAAAGGGGAATGAATAAAAAAGGGTAGATGACACCATCTACCCTTTTTTAATCTCTAAATCTCAGGTGGATTGACTTTAATTGTCCAGTCACCTGTGTACTGTGCGGTTAAGTCTTTTATTACAATTAGTAAATCGCTCACTTTATTGTTCTCTATTTTTAGGAATAGTTGATAGCGATATTTATTCTTCGATTTGAAAATCGGATGTTCTGATGGTCCAAGGATCTCCAAGTAGAGTTCTTCACCATGAGTTTTTCTGTATTCGATATTTATCTTCTCAATCTCGTCTGCAAAAATTTCAACTGTTTCACGTGCTATATTCACATCAGCATTTGAATAGGTAACAGCAACAACACTTGCAAAAGGCGGATAGTTAAGTTCTCTTCTCAGTTCAATTTCTCTTTTGTAGTAGCCTTCAACATCTTGGTTACTCGCAAATGTAATTACAGGATGTAGCGGGTTGTATGTTTGAATAATGGCTTTACCCTTTTCTGTTCTTCCCGACCTCCCTATTACTTGTACCAAGGTTTGGAAAGTTCTAAGTGGGGCGTTAAGATCGGGGTATGATATCAACGCATCTATATCAACAATCCCTACAAGACCTATTCTGTATATATCAAGGCCTTTTGTTATCATTTTGGTCCCGACAACCATGTCGATTTTCCCCTCCCTTAGGTGTTCCAACATTTTCTTTAGCTTGTCGGGAGAGTCGGCTACCTCTGCGTCTATCCTTCCAATGTTTCTTCCTGGAAAAAGCTGAAATAATTCTTTTTCAACTTTTTCTGTGCCTGTTCCTTTATCAATGAACATATTTGAACCGCAATTAGGGCATCGCATATCTAAGTTCTTTTCACTTCCACAGATGTGACATCTCAATTTGTTGATATCAAGATGGTATGTCATACCCACATCGCAGTGATCACACTTTACGATATACCCGCAGATACTGCACTGTACACGCGAAAACCCTTTCCTCCTTGTATAAATAATCGCGGACTTTCCAGATTCAAAGGTATCTAGTGTAGCTTTGTATAAAGTTTCAGATATTGAAGATGTTAATTTCTTTTCTGATCTCATATCAACAATTTCAACATTCGGAAGATCAACTTCAAACCTTTGTGTAATTTTATGAAACGCGTATTCACCATTTAAAGCTTTATAATAGCTAACTAAAGATGGGGTAGCTGAGCCGTACACAACTGTGATTGGTAGTAAATCTAAAAAGGTATGTACGTCGTAAAACGGTTCAGTATCGTTATAATAGCCTTCGTCGTGTTCTTCATCAACAATTGCAAGTTTTAAATTCTTAATAGGCACAAATGCAGCACTTCTTGGGCCTACTAATATATTTATCTCGCCTTTGATCGCCTTTGCCCAAATTTCGACACGCTTTGAGTGTGTTAGATAACTGTGATAAAGTGCAATTGTCACATCTGGGAATCTGCTCTTCAAACGTGCTATGGTCTGTTCCGTCAAAGATATTTCTGGAACAAGATAGAGCACATTACCGAAGGGAATGTACTTTTCAATAACTTCCAAATATACTTCTGTCTTCCCACTACCAGTTGGTCCAAATAGAAGATGTTTCTTTGGATCGTGTAAATTATACGAAAGTATATTCCTCACAACTTCTTCTTGCTCTTTGGTAAGTTTAACTTTCCGCAGACTGCGGTTTGATATGTAATGTTCAACAACGTCTACAATACCTTTGTTTTTGAGTTGTATTATTACATCCTTTTCGATGTTTAGGTCATTAACTATTTCTTCGATTTCTGCCGATTCTTTCATCAAAAGATAATTCACAACAATCGTCTGATTTGCCGTCAGCTTGTATGTTAAAAGTTCTTGAGGAGATGATTTAAGATAAACGTATTGATTTTTCTTTCTTGGCCTCGGTTTACTTGTTTCAAAATCTCTATATATTCTTACCAACCCGTTTGAAATGTATTCTTGGTAATTTTTCATTTTTTTGAACTCTTCATAAGGTTGACGCTCTATATTCAGAAATGGGCTTGTGCTTTCGACAAATAACGAAAAATAATCATCAAAATCCGGAGGAAAAGATATATCAAAGTATTTTCCGACACCCGAGCCATAAAATTCAGCTAGATTACGCAATGCTATTATCCTTTGATTGTCGAAAAATGATGTGTAATCAAGACGTTCTATAATACTCGATACAATTGATTTTGAACTTGATACCTCTATTTTTTCCACAACATACCCAATATTTTTCTTTCCCTTGTAGCTTACAAGTACTCTCTCACCTAAGTTTATTTCTCCGGTGTATTCACACAAAATAGGTTTTACAATGTTGGATTTGGATAAAGCAACTGCGTAAATCATTGTTTTCCCTCGCTTTTAAATTAGCACCCTAACTATTAAAAATAACTTCGGATATATTCTTGATAACCTCCAGATCTTTTGTGGTAGAGGTTAGATAAAAACCTTCGACGTATGAAGAAAGCTTTTCTACTACATTCATAGCTCTTTTTAAAGAATACGACTTTATTGTTTCATCCTTTTGATGAAAATACTCTTTTGGTATGAATACACCAGGTACTTTTGAAAAGTACTCTAATTGACTTAAGCTTTCAAAGACCATTAGGGCAACATATATTTTGTTTGTCTTCAAGTTGCCTTCCGCTTTTTCAAGGAAATTTAGAATAGTTGATTCACTGAATACTGGTTGAGAAACAAAAAATTTGCAGCCGTTTTCTACTTTCTTGTTCATTCTTTCGATGGTTTGCATATAATCTTTTTCAAAAGGACTGAAAACTCCGCCCGGGTTGAATGAGAATGTACCGTATATTTTCAAGCCAGCGAGATTTTCATTTCTTTCATTTAGGAGTTTAACCAACCTAAAAACGTCGTAGATACTGAAATCTTCTACACTTGAAGAGAACGGATACGTACCAACACGTGGATCGTCACCTGAAAGTATGAGCACGTTTTTTATTCCAAGCATATGAGTTGCTAATAAATCACCTTCTATTCTGATGGCATTCCTCGTCGTGCGTGAAAAGTGCATTAACACCTCAACACCTTTCTCAACCAACATGTGTGCAGGTGCTATCGGTGAAACACGCGAGCTCCCCATAGGAAGGTCTGTTACCGCTATAACTTCAGCGCCTACGATTGTTGATTCGACACAAAATTGAATATACTTATTAGCAACAGTACCTCTTGGCGGTAAGGTTTCAAGGATGAATTTTTTATTTAACATTTGGCTCGTGCCTCCCATTTACTTTTTGCACTGCCAAATCTTCCAAAGTTGTATCGTTGCATAAAAGAGATTTAGAATAAGTTTGAATGAGTATTTTTACTTCGTTGTAATCTCTGAGTTTTAGCTTTTCAAATACGTACAATCTGAGATGTTGTATGTTCCCTGTTTTCTTGAAACTTTCCAAAAGATAGTTTATATCGCCTGTCAAGTAATACATAATCTCGAAATAAGCAGGCACTCGAGAACTTACCCTTTTTATTTTTTCTCGCAATAGATTAGCAAAGTCACTCTTTACAATTCCACGAGGAATGTCAGTTCGGAGGTAATTATAAATAACAACGCATGAATAAATGGTATTTTCATTTTTTATTTTAGTTATTAGGTTTTCAAAATAACTTTCAATATCTTCCAGCGTTTGTTCAGCGTAAAGCTGAACATCCATGTGCGGGTCACGGATTAGCTGGCGAAGATACTTCATGTTTTGTTCTATGTTAATTCCCTTTGTAACTTGCGCAAATATATCTTTCGTGATCAGTTTTTTTTCTTGAACACTCCCAGTTGCCAATACGGTTTTGATTGGTAATACATTTATCGCATTTTCGTCAATTTTCACGTTGATCTCAGGTGGTATGGGGATGTTGAAAAAATCCTCTATTTCTTCGTTTTTTATCGGGAGTAAATAAACCCAAGAAAGTGGATAAGACATTACGAAGACCAACGTATCCGGAATATTTCGCCTTTCAAGATAGTACAAAATCACAGAAACTGCGAAAACTATAAAATTTTGAAATCTTAAGCCATAAACTACTACACAAATAACATTTACGACAACTAAAAAAGCGATTGTTGCACTAACTAGAATGTGGTAACTCTTCGCTCTAACATACTTTTCAGCATACCTCAATTTCATATTTTCTTATCAACCTCTCCAATATTTTTTTCTTGCCAATCTCATCACAAACAGCTAATAATACATTCAACCTAAATTGATCATTGACCTGATTGGCCATAAAAATATCAGAATTTCTAAACTCTTTAATGATAGAAAGGTGTAGATGCTTTGGATATATGATACATAGTTCTTGATACGGTGTACCAAACCTCTCCTGTCTCTTTTGTAAAACTTTCTTTTTTTGTAAGTAATACTCCTCTTTCCACGTTCCATCAGGATTTTTGTACTTTTGTTCTAGAAGTTGGCTCTGCTCAGTAATAATCTTAATATTCGCGCCAAGCCAGGATGCTATGGCGTGCATATATAAAATCAAAGTTTGAGAAAATTTTTCAGGTTCAATATCGTCCACTATTAATACTCCAAATGTGTTTTCACCTTTTCCAACACTAACAGCAAACCAAGGCTCGAATTGTTCCAAATTATCTTCAAGAATGACACCTGGCAAAGAAGCATAACCGTTTTCAATAGCGCCTGATATTACCTTTGAAATCTTTGGCTCAAACGAATTTGGCAGTCGCTTCTGACCAACACCAGCAACGTATCTAAGAAAGTAATTGTCATTTTTATATAGGTGCAAATTTTTAAGTCCAAAGAAATCGGCAATTATCTCCACGGATCGGGTAAGCATCTCATCAAGGTCTAATATCTCCAATTCTTGTAACTTTTCTAGTAAGTTTATCATGCCTTGTCCTTCAAAATATACTCTTAGTTCTAATTGGTCAATAATAGTTTTCAATTTATCTATTTGACCACGCAGTTCTACATTTTCCATCCTGCACTTTGTGTTTTCATTTTCCGTCGTTCTAATTTTCTTATTTAATATCTCACCTATAACCCCTGTTACAAGTCCAAATCCGATAGAGAATATTATTGTTAGACTCTTTGAAAACGAAATAGAATTTGACTTGCAAATATAAGAAAAGATCAATTCGAAGATAGAAATTGTCACAATAAAAGCGAACAACCCATATCGTGAAGACCAAATAAACACCGTACCTAGCAACAGAATGATAGTTATGTCAAGTCTAATAAATGAGAATTGAAACATGAGATATACAATTGATACGACGAGGATGTATTCAATCAACCAAGTAATAGTTGACTTAGGAGCACTGGATACGGCTGTTATAAAGAATTCAAAAAATTCCTTAATAGAGTTCTTCCACCTACTTATTCTCATGGACGATTACCTCTCTCTTCGGCATTGATAATCTATTTCTTGAGAACTCAAACAGAAGCAATGAAGAGTAAATTTTACTAAATGAGATAAAAGAATAAATATCTGCGATAATGAAACCAGCGAGAAAACCTACACCGGGTATCTTTGGAATAGTTAATGATGATATAATAAGATTTACTGAAAATGCTAAAATAGAAGATTTTAACGGAATATCTGGAAGATCAAAATAGTGTGCTATCAAGGAAATATAAAGGTAAACACCATTGGCTGCGGCCCCTATAATTCCAACCCTCAAAGCCATAAGTCCGTAATTGTTGAATCTCAGTAACTCGGCCAAACTCTTGGAAAGTATCAATCCCGCAAGCATAAATGCAAATTGAACCGCGACGATTAATTTCGTTGAAGATTTAAGACTTTCATCGAGGTTTTGTTTACTCAACTCAATAAAACGTAACGTTCTATTTTCTTCTATAGATTTGTAAAATATCCTGTAGTAGGTGTAAAACTCAGTTTCTAAGTTGAGTACAAACAATGATAACGTCGGGATTATGAAAAGATAAGATATGAACATCGGTATATCATACTGTGGTGCAAATATAAATCCTTTTGATATACTGTAACGAAAATAAACCCATGCAATGAAATCGTCAATCCAAGCTGCCATGTATGTAAAAGTACCTGATATTGCTTGCTTTTTGTACTTTTTAACTGATGTAATGAAAAGAGGAATTTTTTTTTGATTTCCGCTATATGGTTTTTCGTCTTTAATTTTACCAGTATCATCAAATTCTCCTGTGTACAAAAATCTTCTGATGAAAAGTTGTAAGATTACCATAATAAACATTAACCCTACATTGTATCCAGCGTAAGCGTAATATTCGTTTTTTGTACGATAGAGATGCAATGTCAAAAATAAGCTTAAACTCCCTCCTGTCAAAAAACTTAGGATCACAGGCATGAATCTTCTTATCGCAGAGACAAATATAACTTGTACCCATATTACGGAAAGTGCAGTTAATGAATAGGAAAAGAGTATTATCTTTTGCCATTCAGTTATTTTATTTACAATAAAAAAGAATATCAAAAATATACCTGATGAGGTAAAGGCATATCCCGCCGAAGAAGTGTACAAATTATATATTTCTGCAAATTGCTTTTTGTATATAAGGTCCGAAAGATAACGTGTAACCGATGTTGAAACACTTCCAAATAAGATTGTCGAAAATATGAATGTGTAAATAATACCGGAAATCAAAAAAGGTATGTGTTTTTGAGGTATGTATGTTTGAATTAGAAACATTATGGTGGAAGAGACTATCCACGGTCCTGCGGATATGTTAGCTGAGTAGAAAAATGCAAACGCTTCTGAGAAAAATGAGTTTCGCTTAAGCAATTTATTTAATTCAAACCCAATACCAGCCATGGATACTCCCACGCCTTCTTAAAATAATTAAAGTGTTCATTAATAATTAAAGTGTTCATTAAAGTATTTACTGATATTAGAAATTATATCACACAATCTCATAAAAACAAAAATCCCCCGGTTTACACCCGGGGGTAACTTGAAAAAGTTTTTTCAACTCTTCCAAGGGGGGATAGGGGGGTCGCTGCACTACATTTGTACTATGCAATCTGTAAATTTTCAAGCCTTTGAATGTTAAACATTTGAAACGAATAAACTTAAATTAATATTTCCAAGATGCGCTTTTTTAGATAAGCCAAAGTTTGTATTTGCATTTATTTTCAAATTGATATATAATATCCATAGCGTTACTATTAGTATTTTCAACACAAAATGCGAATTTATGATTTTACTACTTTCGGAGGTGACCGGTGTGGTGGTCGTTTATTCTGCGATACTTCTTGGGAGTATTGGTTTTGCTTTTGGGCTTTTTCTTTCTTATACAAGTGAAAAGTTTAAAGTTGAAGAGGACACGACAGTTAAACTTATTCTCGAAGCTCTTCCAGGTATAAATTGTGGCGCATGCGGTTATCCAGGATGTGAAGGATACGCAAAGGCAATAGTCAAAGGCGATAAACCAGATAAGTGCTTACCCGGTAAAAAATCAGGTGTTGAAGAGAAAATTAAAGAGATTCTTGCAAATAAGAAATAAATTTACAAAAGTTATTGGTGGTTACGTTGATCAGACGTTCTGAGGTTGTTGCGTTATCAAATCTTTTCAAAAAAAAGTTTGATGAAATAGATGAGATCGTTTCATACGGTTCCGATGATTATTTAGATTTCTATAGCAATGATCCAGCGTTTGGTGAATTGGTACGCAGGATCGAGGTACGGATTTCTAAAGGTGATCTGAACCTGTATACATACTGGGATGAAGAATACCCGGAGGCGCTTAGAAACATTCCTGCTCCTCCGGTTTTTATATTTGTCAAGGGCAATTCAGAATTTTTATCGTACGATTTGTTTGCCATAGTTGGTACACGAAAAATGACCAATTATGGTAAGCTCGTCACAGAATTGTTTACACAAGAACTATCCAAGCATTTTGTTATAGTGAGTGGAATGGCATACGGTGTCGATAGTATTGCACATGCTAATTGTTTGAAGAGCTCGCGACCTACAATAGCTGTACTTGGTTGTGGTGTGGATATTATCTACCCAAAGCAAAATGAAAATCTTTACAGTGAGATAATAAAAAGAGGATGCGTAATAAGTGAATATTTACCTTGGGAAAAACCGCAAAAATATACATTTGTTGCAAGAAATAGGATAATTTCTGGAATTTCCAAAGGTATTTTAGTGACTGAGGCGGGACTTGATAGTGGCGCATTGATAACTGCAAAGTTTGGAATTGATCAAGGAAAAGATATATTCTCCATTCCAGGTGACATATTCAAACCAACAAGTGCCGGCACGAATTACTTAATTCGTAACGGAGCGTTTTTAGTAACTGATCCATCTGAAATATTAGAGTATTATGGATTTAAAGAGCACAAAAGATTGATAGAATTAAACGAAAATGAGAAAATACTAATTGAATCACTTACACAAAACCTAACTGTGGATGAATTAGCTCAGAGGATTTCCAAAACTATTCCGGAAGTTTTGATGATGTTAACAGTACTAGAGATCAAAGGACTTGTTTACAGATTAGAAGATGGTACGTACATGAGATCTATTTAACTGACAATTTGGCTGAAAAGAAAGGAGGAACTTTATGCGTCTTGTCCAATCGATTAATGAAATGAAAAAGTTATCAAAAGAGGCTTTGGAAAAAGGTAAGACAATCGGTTTTGTACCGACTATGGGTTACTTGCACGAAGGACACTTGAGCCTTGTTAGGAAAGCCCGTGAAGAGAACGAAATAGTCGTCGTTAGTATATTTGTGAATCCAACCCAATTTGGCCCAAACGAAGATTTCAATAGATATCCAAGAGACTTAGAAAGAGATTTAAGACTCCTTGAACCTATTGGGGTTGATTACGTTTTCCATCCAAGTACCGAAGAGATGTATCCCAAAAATTACTCCGTTTATGTCGACGAGGTTGAACTCTCAAAATACCTTTGCGGTGCAAAAAGGCCTGGACATTTCAGAGGCGTCTGCACAGTTGTTACAAAACTATTTAATATAGTGAAACCAACAAGAGCATACTTTGGACAAAAAGATGCCCAACAATTTAGAATACTTCGAAGAATGGTAGAAAATTTGAATCTAGATGTAGAAATGATTGAAATGCCGATCGTTCGAGAAAGCGATGGACTTGCAATGTCTTCAAGGAATGTGTATTTAAGTGAGGAAGAAAGAAAGGAAGCCACAAGGCTGTATAAATCTCTTCTAAGGGCAAAGGAATTAATTGATCATGGTGAAATGGATGTTAAAACGATAAAGGAAGAAATGCTCCATGTGCTAAACCATCCATTGTTAAAGATCGATTACGTGGAGATAGTCGACGAAGAAACATTATTGCCTTTAGAAAAGATAGATAGAAGAGTTATAATAGCTCTCGCTGTTTTTGTAGGGAAAGCAAGGCTTATAGATAATATGATTTTATGATTTTGGGATAAATTTGGAGGTGCACTATGGTATATCGCTTAACGTACGGACAGCCCGATGTGGAGAGCGAATCTGTTGTAAATT
This sequence comes from Fervidobacterium sp., assembly GCA_049970055.1. Lineage (GTDB taxonomy): Bacteria > Thermotogota > Thermotogae > Thermotogales > Fervidobacteriaceae > Fervidobacterium. The sequence continues at coordinate 195,605 of JBMFNR010000001.1, read as the reverse complement.
TTCGTTTTAAAAACGCAAAACATGATGATTTTTCTCACCTTTTTAAAGATATAGATTTTAAAGTAGATGGTGAGTACATAACGATAAAAAGAGAGTATTTCAATGATGGACACTTTTTTGGTTTCGGCGATAAAGTAGGTCCACTTGACCGAAAAGGTAGAAAATACACCTTTTGGAATACCGATAACTTTACACACCATCCGTCTTCCGATCCACTTTACAAGAGTTTCCCATTCTTTATATTTGTTTCAGATGATCTGAGAACATTATACGGCTGCTTCACTGATTTCCCGGGTTGGATGGAAATTGACATTGATTCTAATAACGACAGAACTATTTCCTTTAAAATTCGTGGAAGTGGTTTCGATCAATATATAATAACAGGTAAGAGCGTAAAGGATATAGTGAAACAATACATAAAGTTAACAGGAAAGAACATAGCGTTCCCTATCTGGGCGTTCGGTTATCAGCAATCTAGATGGAGTTATTTTAACCAAGAAGAAGTCATGGATATAGCAAATAATTTCAGAAACCGCCATATACCTTGCGATGTTATATACCTCGATATAGACTATATGGATGATTATAAAGTTTTTACGTGGAGTAAGAAAAACTTCCCAACATATAAAAAGATGCTTTCAAAATTACACAATATGGGATTCAAAGTTATATCGATACTCGACCCTGGTGTAAAGGTTGAGAAATCTTACGAAGTGTACGAGGAAGGTAAGGATAAATATTTCCTGAAAACGCCAAATGGCAGTGATTTTGAAGGCGCAGTCTGGCCTGGAAGAGTTAGATTCCCCGATTTCAGAAATGCAAAAGTACGTAAATGGTGGGCCAAATTTGCAAAAAAATATCTTGATGATGGAATAGATGGATTTTGGAACGATATGAACGAAATAGCTATATTTGCAACGGAAAAAGACTTAAGAGAGGCAAAAGAGATTCTGATGGACGCCAAACTCGAAGATGGAATAAACCTTGCTGGAAAGCTTGGAAGTATAGGCGAAATAGGTAAAAGAGGACACGGTGATGATATAATCCATATTGATGGCACACCCTATTGGAAGGTAAAAAATACCTACGGATTGAATATGACAAGGTCGACAAGCGAAATGATACAAAATGATTTCAAAAAACGACCTTTTCTTATTACGCGGTCAGCTTACTGTGGTATCCAACGCTATGGAGGGGTATGGACGGGTGACAATCACAGCTGGTGGGAGCACATAAGGCAAGAGATTGTGCGTATAAATTCGCTGAGTATCGTTGGGGTTTTCTATTCTGGTTTTGACGTCGGAGGATTTGGAGGAGATGTAAACGCTGAACTTTTGATAAGATTTATGCAGCTTGGTGTATTTTCTCCAATGTATAGAAACCATTCGGCAATAGGCACAAGAAGGCAAGAACCTTGGCAATTTGGCGAAAGCGTCGAAGCAATATTGAGAGAAACCATAAATCTCAGATACAAGCTACTTCCATACACATACACACAGTATATGCTCGGAGTTCTCAATGATACACCTTTGACAAGACCAGTTTTTTATGATTTCCACAAACCAGAATCACTCAGTATAGAAGACCAATTTATGTTTGGAAACTCGCTTATGATAGCACCAGTAGATAGGCCAAATGTGAAAAAAAGGATCGTATGGCTACCAAAAACTGCAATTAATATTTTTGAGGGAAAGATTTACAAGAAAGGTTGGAGAATAGTTGATACACCGATCGATTACATACCAGTATTTCAGTTAGTAAATACTGCCATTCCGATGATGGATCCAATAGAGTACGTGAATATGGAAAAGGTTGATAAAATCACCTGGACTGTCTTTAGTGACTGCAAATCCAAGATCATCTCTTACCTCTACGAAGACGATGGTGTAAGCTTAGAATATAAAAAGATAAAATTCAATTTGAAAAAAGTTACGATCGAAAAAGATAAAATAACGATAACAACGGAAAATAGTAACTACGATGTTAGAAAAAGGCTGTGGGTATTTGAAATGGTATACACCGATGGGAGTAGAAAGAAATTAGAGGTAGAGGTTGGTAATGATGGAGAATACGCAATACCAATATGAAGAATATTCTCCAAGGTTTGAATCGTTACGATTATTCCTAGACCATATAAATAAGGAAATAAAAGATAAAACGGAACTTTTGGAAAGACGTTATAAGTTTGTAGCAGACGTTGTTAAGGTAAAACCTTACAATGGTTCGTTGTATATAACTGTTTCGCAAGAAACACCCGATGGCAAAAAAAGCGAACTGACCGTTATAATACGAAAAGATTTAACCAATAAGATTTTAAGAACTCTTAACTTGCATTCGGAGTATGATTTAGAACACAAAAAGTGGGAATTTCAAGGTAAGTTATCTTTTTACATTGATAGGGCACAATTCAGCTTTTGGGCCGATTCGATAGTTCCCCAAGGAGAATCTGATATTCTTCAACGAAGACAACTGATAAAAGAGAGGTTAAAAGAGGAAGGACTACTGACAGAGGTTACTCACAGTTTGGAAGAGCTCGACCCCATAAAGTATATTGCAGTAATAACATCAAAAACAGCTCAAGGATATTTCGACTTTTTGTCAAACCTACTTGTTCCCGATAATATGAGACCTACTGTACACTTATATGAATCGTCAATGCAAGGAGCTGCAACGGCGGAAGAGGTCATAAATGCGTTAGATAAAATAGAGTTATTTTGTAAAGAGTATATGATAAAATATGACCTAGTGGTTATTATACGCGGCGGTGGTGGGCCAAGTGATTTGATGTACTTCGATGACTACAATCTGGCTTTAAGAATAGCTAAGATGAATAAATTCATCCCCGTTGTCACAGGAATTGGACATGAAAAGGACGAAACTATACCGGATTACGTTGCATGGAAAAGATTTCCAACCCCGACAGCTGTAGCAAAAGAGATAGCAAACCAATTGAAAACTTATTTAGAAAAAGTGGAGCGAATTGTTGTAGATTTTTCGCAGTATATGAACAAGTGCATAGATATAATTGATACTAAACTTGGTGAGAATACGCACAAAACGTTAAGCCAGCTTTTGAAAGGAAAAGTGAAAATTCTTTACGATGTACTCGTCGATAGTGCAAACATTTTGTACAGGTTCTCGTCTTTGAAAAGCTATGAAAAGGTTTTATCCACAGATTTTATTAAAGGGATATCAGAAATTATTGAAAAATCTTTCTTTGAATCTTCGAGAGTAACACTTGAAAACTATAGAATAATTAATGACAGATTAAAATTGGAACTCACAACGTTGAATCAACGGTTGGATAAATACAACAAGGTTTCAGAACTTTTCGATAGGGAAATTTCAAAATCACTAAGCACCATTGACGATAAACACGGGGAGTTTGTAAAAATCGGTGGCCCACTCTCAGCACTATCTTTTGGAGGTGCAGTGATTACAAAAGATGGAACCTTAATCAATAGCGTTAAAGACATCACATTAGGAGATAAAATAACAGTTAATTTTACAGACGGAAAAGCTCAAGCATTGATTGAAGAAAAGGAAGGAAGATTGGAGGTATTTTGATGGAGATAAAAAGCATCGATGACGTACTTAAACTAAGTGATGGTGATATAGAAAAATTAACATTTAAGGAACTTATGGAAGTAGTTGAATTTGTAAAGTCAAAGTTTTTATCATCTGAATTGGAAATAGAAAGGCAAATAGAACTTTACTCAAAAGCTATAACGATTTTGATGAAAGCAAGAGAAAAGGTGACGATAATAAAAAAACAAAAAGAAGAGATAGATAAGAAATACGAAGAATTTATAAGTAAGTTGGAAGAGTTATGATATTAGTGGGGGGATTCCATGAAATCGGATAGAGATTTTTTTAAAAAATTTCCTGCTAAGGATTTGGTACTGTTAATTTTTGGGATAATACTTTTGATCATTAACTTCGACTTTCTAGCTCAGATCAAATATGTTAGGGATTTCTATCTCTTAATAATATTTGTTAAAAATACTATCGCAGCATTATTAATAATATACTCGTTCGTCATTATAATAATGTATTTTGTGAAACGCACAAGTACAAAAACGTTTCTATCTAATTTGGAAGAAGTCAGGAAGGATTTTATAGCATATATTACAAAAAATGAAAAAACACTGATCGCGGACTTTGTTTCGTTTAGACCGTGGATGGCTGAGGAATTTTATGTAAAATCTGTAAGAAGCGTACCAAGCATATTTATACCCCTTTATCTTGTGGCATTTGCTTTAAAAGATAACAAGTTATACATAACTGAGGCTAAAGTGGATGTTATGAATAAAGAATTCCAAATAACGGGATACTATACATACGCTACTACCGATCTAATATCAACTAACTTATCACAAGATAGAATTATGTTCTCTTCAAGCCTGGGTGAAAATGTTGGTGCAACGGTTGAATTTATTGAAATCAACACTAACGCTGGAATAACAAAAATTCCATTGTTCGAAGAGGAATTGCTCTCTTCCTTTGGAAATGTAAAACCACTAAGAAACGAATTTATTCAAAAGGTCTCAATGGTTATCAGTGTACTTAACAGGAATTAACAAAAAGTGTTCGAAAAAAGCATACCAAAACTTCCAGAAAACCTTTTGCGAATACTAGTGTAAAAGAGTAATTTTCCATAAATATTTGTTAAAATTCAATGTAATTTTGAAAATATAAACCGTTGTCTGTGCGTGTTTTTATATGGTATAATAGAAATAGTTTAGCTAAGACTCCTGAAGATATCATTAATCTTCACCCTTAAAATATGAATAGATAAATTTCTTAATCACAGATTCTTCAAGCTTAAAAGGAGGCTTGGTAGTTTTGGAATCCATACTCAGCGTTAGAAACCTAAGTACCTGGTTTTACTTGGAAGAGGGAGTCTTAAAGGCTGTAAACAATGTTTCTTTTGAACTTTCCGAGAATGAAGTTCTCGGAATTGTTGGAGAAACTGGTTCTGGTAAAAGTATAACCGTTAGGAGTATCATGAGACTAATTCATCATCCTGGGAAAATAGTTAGTGGGCAGATAATTTACAGGGGTCGTGGAAAAGAAGAAGATATTGTAAAAATGGATGAAGATGAGCTAACCCAAATAAGAGGTAAAGAAATATCGATGATCTTCCAAGATCCACTCACATCTCTTAATCCATTGTACACAATTGGCGATCAACTCATTGAAACCATTATGCAACACCAAGATGTCGATAGGTCAACTGCTTGGAATCTCGCTGTTGAAATGCTTAGAAAAGTTCAAATTCCTGAACCGGAAAAAAGAATGAATTCATACCCTTTTGAGTTCAGTGGTGGAATGAAGCAACGTGTAGTTATAGCGATCGCTCTTTCTTGTAATCCGAAAATACTCATAGCCGATGAGCCAACGACAGCTTTAGATGTTACTATACAAGCACAAGTTCTTGAACTCATGAAAGAATTACAAAAAGAATTAAGAACGGGGACGTTGTTTATTACACACGATCTCGGCGTTATATCCGCTATGGCTGATAGAGTTATGGTAATGTACGGTGGACGACAGATGGAACTTGGTGCTGCTGAAGATATCTTCCATAAACCAATGCATCCATACACGAATATGTTATTAAAATCAATACCAAGGGTTGACATAAAACAGGATAAGTTAGAAGCTATCCCCGGTCAACCGCCAAGGATGATTGATGTTCCAGATGTTTGCCCATTCGCGCCAAGGTGCCCGAGAAGGTTAGACAAATGTACAAAAGAGTTACCGAAATTCGAAGAGCTCGAGCCAAACCATTTCGTTAGGTGCTTTAACCCAGTAGAAGCTGGAGGGGATGTATATGCCTGATACGGCAAAAAACGAGGTAATAATCAGGGTAGAAAACTTAAAGAAATTTTTCCCTATATACAAGGGTTTTCTCATTAAAAAGCACGTAGCTGATGTCAAAGCTGTTGATGATGTCTCATTTCAAGTGAAACGTGGTGAAACTTTTGCGCTCGTTGGTGAGTCCGGTTGCGGAAAGACAACGACAGCAAGAGTAATGTTAAGGTTAATAGATCCAACAGATGGTAAGATCGAGATTTTTGGTACAGATATATCTAAGTTTTCCAGAGAAGAGTTATTACCATTTAGAAGAAAGATGCAGATAGTTTTCCAAAATCCAATAGGTTCGTTGAACCCAAGAATGACAGTTGGCCAGATATTGACAGAACCAATGCTCTTTCATAAAATAGTTCAAAACCAGCAAGAAGCCAATGAAAAAGCTGTTGAACTTCTCAAAATGGTTGGTTTAAAACCATTCCATATGGACAGATACCCACACCAATTTAGTGGTGGGCAAAAGCAAAGGATAGCTATAGCACGTGCTCTTAGCGTCGATCCTGAGATAATTTATCTTGATGAACCAACATCTGCTCTCGATGTCTCTGTTCAGGCACAGATAGTCAATTTACTCTTGAAATTCCAAGAAGAACTTGGTTTAACTTATGTTTTTATATCACATAACCTTTCATTGGTTAGGTTCATAAGTAATGATGTTGCCGTTATGTATCTTGGAAAGATTGTCGAAATGGGGAACGTGAACGAAGTATTTGATAATCCAGTTCATCCGTATACAAAGGCTTTGCTCTCGGCATCACCAATACCTGACCCTGCGATAGAAAAGAAAAGAAAAAGGATAATTCTCACAGGTAACGTTCCAAGCCCTATAGCAAGACCAAATGGATGTTTCTTCCATCCAAGATGTCCATTTAAAATGGATATATGTGAAAAGGAATATCCTCAGATGAAATCAATTTCTTCAAATCACCAGGTTGCATGCCACCTGGTAGATAAAAGGGAGGTGTAGGTATGAGAAAGGTTCTCGTAACACTTTTAGTGTCGCTTTTTGTTTTCTTTGCTTTTGCTGGTTACATTGGTGAAGATGCTACCGGTAAGAAAGGTGGTACGCTTGTACTTCCAACACTTAGTGGTCCAAGAACAGTTAACGACACTGTCTCAAAGGAAACAAGCTCATCGGACGTTATCTCCATGTTCATGAGTTGGGGTGGAACACTTATTGAAAGAGATGCAAGAGATGGGAATTTCTATCCTGCACTTGCTGAGAAATGGGATGGTCCACGTCTAACAAAAGATGGTGGTATGGAAATTATATGGTACCTTAGAAAAGGTGTAAAATGGAGCGACGGCACACCATTCACGGCTGACGATGTTGTATTCACACTCAATGAAATTTACACAAACCCAGACATCGCAAGTTCGTTCAAAGATGTTATTAAAAGCACAAATGGATACTTACCAAAAGCAACGAAGATAAACGACTACACAGTCAGAATGTATTATCCAGAACCGTTCAGGCTTGCATTCAGGTATCTTGGTGGAATGTACATATTCCCAAAATACAAAGCAGAAAGCTGGGTAAAGAATAAAAAGTTTGCAGAATTCTGGACAGTAGATTCAATCAACAAAAAGGAAATCGTTGGTTTAGGGCCATTCATTCCCGTCGAATATGTACCAGACCAATTTGTAAGATTCACAGCAAACCCATACTACTGGAAGAAAGATAAAAACGGTACACAATTACCATATTTGAATGAAGTCGTTTACAAGATAATTTCCTCACAAGATGCACAAAAACTAGCATTTGAAAAAGGTGAAGTCGACATTTACTCACCAAGAGGTACCGAATTTAACTACTTTAAGGAAAACGAAAAGAAATTCAACATTACAGTTCTTGCATACGGTCCAGCGTACGGTACACAATTCATTACGTTCAATTGGAACAACAAAGATGAGGCAAAGAGAGAATGGTTCAGAAATGTACATTTCAGAAAAGCTGTTGCCTACGCAATGGATAAGAAAAAGATGATTGACACGCTCTTCAACGGTCTTGCAGTTGAACAATGGTCACCAGTTTCCATGGCATCACCATACTACAATGATAAAGTTACGGTTAAATATCCGTTTGATCTTAACAAGGCAAGAGCGGAACTAAAACTTGGTGGATTTGGATGGGATAAGAATGGAAAACTCATCGACAGCAAAGGAAGACCTGTCAAGTTCACGGTTGAAACAAATGCTGGTAATACAGTACGTGAAGGTATGGGCAACATTATCACGGCAGCACTCAAACAGCTTGGTATGGATGTAACATTTGCACCAGGTGACTTCAACACGCTTGTCAACAGAATGCTTAACGTCGGTGACTGGGACGCAATCATTATAGGTTTAACAGGTTCAGATGAGCCACAAGGTGGAAGAAATGTATGGGCCATAGATGGTTCATTACACTTCTGGAACCTCTCTCCAGAAGTTGCTGACTGGGTAGATGCAAAAGCCTATTCAGTACCAGACTTTGAAAAAGAAATCGATAAGATATTCAGAGAAAATGTTAGAATCCTCGATGATAATGTCGTTAAGGACTACTGGGCGAAATTCCAGAAACTTGCTTCGGAAAATATACCACTTATTTACACAGTCAACAGTTTGAGACTCTTTGCATGGAGAAATACTGTAAAGAACATTAAGATAACACTACTTGGTGGAACAACTTGGAACCTTGACTGGTTGTACAAAGAATAATGATTTCTTTCTTATAGCGGGGCGGTTTTCCCCGCCCCGCTTTTAAAATTTTTGGCTGTCAAACATTCTCTGGAGGTGGATAAGCTTGATTAAATACATCGCACGCAGGCTTATAATATTGATACCCGAACTATGGATAATAACAGTAATTGTCTTCACACTCATGCAATTGTCGCCAGGTACATTCCTAGATCAGTACAAACTCGATCCATCTATCTCAAAAGAAACTTTGCAAGCTATGGAAAAAGAGCTTGGTCTTGACAAACCTGCCGTTGTTCAATATTTTTACTGGTTTGGTAAACTCTTAAAACTTGACTTCGGATTCTCTTTCTACTACAGACGGCCTGTAGTTTCGCTTATTTCCGAAAGGTTGCTTGGAACGTTTGTTTTATCTCTGTATTCTTTTGTTCTCTCGTGGATAATTGGAGTATTTCTTGGTGTTGTTTCTGCTTTGAAAAAATACACAATCACAGATAAGATATTGACGGTTGTTGCATTTAGTGGTTTAGCGCTTCCTGGGTTTTTCCTCGCACTACTACTTTTGTACATGGCAGCAAGAACCGGATGGTTCCCAATAGGTGGGATGTATAGTCCTGAGACAGTGCGACTCGATGTATGGAATGCATTTAAGGACATCTTTTGGAGATTGCAACTTCCAGCGCTTACTTTAACATTTGGTAGTTTTGCTGGATTAATGAGGTATCAAAGAGGTACGCTTCTTGATGTTCTCAGCGAAGATTATGTAGAATTCGCAAGAGCGAAAGGAATGCCCGAAAGGGTTGTTATATACAAGCACGCATTAAGAAATGCTATAAACCCACTTGTTACTATGTTTGGTGGGAGTTTAGCTGGTTTACTTAGTGGAGCCGTTATTACTGAAACGATATTCTCATGGCCTGGGCTTGGCAGACTAACATATCAAGCTCTTCTACAAAAAGATTATTACGTTGTTATGGCAAGCACGGTTATAAGTACTGTTTTGCTTATCATTGGGAACCTTGTTGGAGATGTTCTCCTTGCAGCAGTAGATCCGAGAATTAGATACGAATAAGGAGGGCTTGATGAAATGAGCAAAAATGATAAAAACAAACTTAAAAAACAAAATGTCGATCATAAAGGTATACCCCAACAAGAGGAATCTATAGATTTCGAAGATGTCTATTTATCACGAGGACAGTTGATGTGGCGTGCCTTTAAGAAGAACAAACTTGCAATGTTTGGTATGTTGGTACTTGTTGTAATGTACATCGCAATGATTTTTGCGGACTTTTTAGCACCGTACAATCCTTTCCAACAAAACCTAAATCACTCGCTAAAGAAACCGACTACCGTGCTTTATAATTACCAAGTTGCTGATTTGAAAACAAAAATGTTGCCTTATGTACTTCCTGAAATCAGTTACATTGATAATCTTGATTTCACCCAAAATTTTAGATCGATGCTCTTCCCAAGTAGAATTAAGGTAAGATTCAACGATGGTAAGGAGTTAACTGTGATTGATAAACACGTAGTTGAAGTAAAAGAGGATGGGACAGTTGTACCAAAATACCTTCCAAAAGGTAGGCAATTAGATAAACAATTTGTCCTTACAGAACAAATAAAGCTAGTAGTTCGCACAGTGAAGTACGCAAGAATAGACGGTGAATTTAAACAATATTCCGATGAAACAAGTGATATAGATTCTCTTGTTTTTGGGGTCGACAACTTATTAATTGAAAAGGGCAAAAACGTTAGAGAAACTGACTCGAGAACGGCACGATCATTTGTTGCGCAAAACGAAGGTTGGAAGATTGGTTTTTACACATCAGATGAACAGGAGGTAATGAAAAGACTTACGGCCATAAGGATCGAGCAAGAGCTTGTAGGAATAAAGTATTACGACGAAGATTTTAACGAGCACGTGATATCACTAGATGAAGCAAAGGTAACCTCTTACGACTACAAATTCTATCCTGTAAAATTCTTCATAAAATCGTGGGGACCAACTGGTACTGATCCTGAAAGGGTTGGCTATTTGTTTTGGATAATTCCTTTACATTATCATCTATTTGGCGTTGAAAATTACGATAACAATGAGTACGTGTCACTTAACATATTTGGATCAGATAGGTACGGAAGAGATGTGTGGAGTAGGATAATCTTTGCATCGCGTGTTTCTTTAACCATAGGCTTCATCGGATTGTTTGTTACTCTTGTTCTTTCTCTTTTCTTCGGTGCAATCGCGGGATTTTACGGTGGGCTTGTTGATGAGCTAATAATGCGATTTTGTGAAATTCTTATGGCAATACCGGGTTTTTATTTGTTACTTATGCTACGAGCACTTTTACCTGTTGATCTTCCGAGCTCACAAATTTATATGCTATTGATATTTATTCTTGCATTCCTAGGTTGGCCAGGCAGAGCGAGAATAATCAGAGGTCAGATATTAGCGGAAAGGCAAAGAGAATATGTTGAAGCGGCTATAGCCCTTGGCTTCCCAGATATGAGGATCATGTGGAGGCATATCATACCTAACTTGGCCACTTATATAATCGTAAGTTCAACACTTTCGATACCAGGGTATATACTTGGTGAAGCAGGTCTTTCGTACCTTGGGCTTGGAATCAGAGAACCATCTGCGTCGTGGGGTAACATGTTAACAGCAGCGCAAGATGTTTATATACTTGAAAAAGCTCCTTGGCTCCTTATTCCAGGTGTCTTTATATTCGTTGTGGTTCTGGCATTTAACTTCGTCGGTGATGGATTAAGAGATGCATTTGACCCAAGAGCATTAGGATAATTGATTAATTGAATAGATTTAAATATTAAGTAACAAAATCAAGTAACAAAAAGTGGCGGTTATGAACCGCCACTTTTTATATTTTTGCTCTTACTTTCCAATTATTTTCCAAGCGCGGATGTTGTTAGAGGTTCTATCCAACTTTTTGACCACCTATCGTATAACCCAAAACCTGCGCAGAATTCCCAGTAAGCTATTGAAAACCCAAATTCTTCCGCTATTTTCCTAACTGTGTCTGTCCACTTTACTCTTGAATCCATATCAGCTTTTGAATACGCACCAAACTCTCCCAAAAATACGGGGACATTGTTATTCTTTGCCCAATCATTTACGTACTTAAAGTGAGTAATTACTTGCTCTTTTTCCCAATCTTTACCTTCCCAGCGAACACCTACCGGTAGGGTTGGGTTTACCCACTCTGCGCCTTGATGTGTAAAATTAAATGGTTCGTAGTAATGAAAAGATACTATGATGTTCTGATCATTAACTAATTTCAGTTCGCTTACAGATTTGTAATACGCCCAATTAGGCGCATCGATGATTATAAGTCTTAATGGATTTGTCTTGCGTATAACATTTAAAACATTTGGATATAAATCATTCCACTTATCTGGTGTCAAATTGCGTGCCGGTTCGTTGAGTATCTCAAAAAAGAGTGTATCTGGATAATCTTTAAAGAACTCCGAAATTTGCCGCCATATTTCAATTAAAACCTTCCCGTGCTCATCCGGTGATTCGTAAAGTTCTTCAAAATGGTGGCAATTGATTATTACCAGTAAATTATTTCTAAGTGCTTCATCAACGATATGCTTAACCCTTGCTAAGAATTTTTCATCGATTTTGTAAGGATGTTCATTGGAAAGATGAGCGGACCAACGGATTGGAATTCTTACCGAGTTAAAACCTCGATCTTTTATAGTCTTAAAGTATTCATCTTCTATGTAAACTCCCCATGCGCCTTCAAAAGGAGCCTCCAGTGCATTACCCATGTTTATACCGTGACCTATCATTCGATTATACTCAAACGCGCTTTTTCTCTCAATTGCTTGGTTCTTCTCGCACGTATTACTCATAAGAAAGATCACCACTAATATTACCAAAAAGTACCTTAGGCTTCTCATCATAGCACCTTCATTCTATTTTCTTTACTGAGTGTCTTTCAATCAGTTGCGTTGGGAGTATGACATTTCTTGGAATTTTTGGACCTTTACCCAGAATTCTATCAATAAGCAGTTGCGCCGCCATCTGTCCCATCTCCCAGCGAGGTTGGTGGATTGTTGTTAAAGGTGGATAGAGATACTCAGCGTAAGGTGCATCATCGTAACCTATTATGGATACATCATCTGGTATTGAAAGCCCGTGTTCTCTTAAAGCCCTAATTGCACCTATGGCTGACCAGTCATTTACCGCAAAAACTCCAGTAAATGTCTTCCCATATTTTTCCAAAAACTTTTTTACCGAAATATAACCATCCTCTGGATTATAACCTTCGTGTTCACTAAAAAATACTTCCACATCTTTATGCCTATCAACGAACCTTTTGATTCCCTTTTCTCTGTTCCTGGATGCAGGTGAATTTTCAGGACCTCTCACATAAAGTATTTTTCTGTGACCCATCTTGTAGAGATACTTCATCGCTTGAATCGCACCAGTTACGTTGTCTATATTTACTGAATCACAAATCACCTCTTCAATGTAGAAATCAAGTACGACAATTGGAATTCCGCTGTTTAAAAACGGATCTAGGTAGTTAACATCACCGTATAATTCGCACAGTATTATTCCATCAATTTTTCTTTTAAAATACTGATCAAGAATATGTTTTTCCATTTCCGGCTTCATACTGGGAACAGAGACCATCACTTCAAAATTACTTTTTTTTGCGTAATCCTCTATGGCCATTAATATTTCATTGTAATGGTCACCAACGAGATTAGGTAGAAGTACACCTATATTGTAAAGCAATTCCGATGCTTTCCTTAACGAAGGCATCGGTTTGTAGCCAAGATTTTTAATTGCACGAATTACTTTTTTCCGTGTACTATCACTTACATTGCTAAATCCATTCACAACTCGCGAAACTGTAGCTATGGATACACCTGCTTCACGAGCAACATCTTTGATCGTTACCACTTGATCACTCCTTTACCACTCCTTCAGGAAATTTTAGAGAATATTTAAAATTTCATGAGTCCATAAGGATCAAATCCTTTGAATTTATCGATTGATCTTTCTTTGATTATTTCTTTAAATATGTACATAGATGGTCTTGGCACGTACATCTTCTTTTCAAAATCTGTGTAAGCAAGCCCAAAGCGTTTTCTGTACCCCTTAGCCCATTCGAAGTTATCGATAATCGACCAGTGTAAATAACCCTTAACAGGGATACCCTCATTCATAGCCTTTTCAATAGCGTACAAATGAGAGATTATGAAAAAACTTCTGTACTTGTCTTTAGAATCTGCAATTCCATTCTCAGTTACGTAAATCAACTTACTGTAACGTGCATGGATTTCTTTAATTAGATAATACAAACCTTCGGGGTATATCTCCCAACCAAACTCACTTGCAGGTCTTCCAGCTAAAGAATATCCGCCCTCTTCACAAGAATATCCGTATCCACTTAAAGTGTACCAATCAATTTCGAAATCGTCAAAATTCAAACTGAAAGGTAGTTTATCGATAACAGCTCTTGTGTAGTAATTAAGGCCTATAAAATCTATTTTATCTTTAACCAAATCTATAAATCTCCAATTTGTGAGCTCCATCGCGTGTTCAAAAATATCTTTGTCCTTGGGATCAACGGTGTCATACCAGGTAAAAGAATATATAATTCCAACAGGACTATTAGAATGCTTCTTAATTGCGTCGTACGCAAAATTGTGTGCCTTGGCTTGATTCTCTAAACTTTTTATGTACCACCTGGGATTGAAATAACTTGGTGGAAAACCTGCATTTACTTGGAAATATCCAAGTTGACTCACAACATGTGGTTCGTTCATTGAAGACCACATATCGACGCTGTCCGAAAATTTCCACGCAATGTACTCGGCATATTTTGCAAACTCGATGGGTGTATCTTCGCTAACCCAACCAAGTCTTTGTGTACGCTCTCCTCTATGAACAGCTATAGGATCGTGCAGCCAAAGTGGTAGCGTAAAGTGAGACAAATTGACAAAAACTCTTAATCCTTTGCGTTTCATATCTAGAATGATTTCCCTATAATGTTTGACTGCTCGGTGGTTCGCAATTCTATCAAGCTCATTGAGCATGTTTGGTGAGTTGTATTCAACATCCTTTGTACTCGTTGGAAAAATTCTCGACCATTCAATACCTATCCTCATAACTTCTAATCCAAAATCTACTGCTAGTTGATGAACTTTTTCATATTGTTTCCAATACCAAGAACCATTCTCAGGTAAATCACCACTAACTGTTCCGTTTACCAAATTACCTATATCACGAAGCCATACAAACCAATCTGTGTTTGGATCAATTTCTTCTTTATCATTAGGATTCCCCATCTCAAATTGAAAACCTGATATAGAAGCACCGAAGATAAAATCTTTTGAAAACATAACACACACCTCCACAGTAGAATGACACTAGGATGAATGTACATAATTTTAAGCTCATATTTAAACTTTCTTGCATGCAACGAAATGGTTTTCATCGATTTCTCTAAGTTCAATATTTTTACAAGCACTATCACCAAGTGGACATCTATCGTAATACTTACAATAACTTGGTGGAGTCCTTTTTGATTCTGCTATAAGTTCTTCTTTTGTCCATTTTCTGCGCATCGTGGGAACAGAATCAAGAAGCATTTTCGTATATGGATGAAGTGGATTATTAAATACTTTCACAGTATCGCCATACTCCATAATCGTGCCACGATACAAGATTATCGTCTTGTCACTTGTGTAATACCCAAGTGATAGATCATGAGTTATAAACAGAACTGAAAGTCCTTTGTTTTTCAGATCCATAAGTATATTTAATATATCTATTCTTGTGGACGCATCAAGCATACTTATGATCTCATCAGCCACTAAGAATTTTGTTTCCATAAGGAGCGCACGTGCTATAAGCAATCTTTGTAATTGTCCGCCACTAAGTTGGTGAGGGAATTTACCAAGGATTTCCTTTGGATTAAGTCCTATATCTTTAATAACTTCTTCAACTCTTGCGAACCATTCATTACGTTTTATATTTGGATAAAACTCTTCCCTTACCATATCAAAAACTCTGTCTATTTTAAATATCGGATTGTAAGAGCTAAATGGATCTTGAAAAACGCCTTGAATGTATCTATAGTATTCTTTTATACTTTTAAAAGAAGATATATCGATGCCGTTGTAAATAATTTTACCGGATGTAGGTTTAGCAAGGCGTAAAATCAATTTTCCAATGGTAGTCTTTCCACTACCACTCTCCCCAATCAAAGAAACTATTTCACTATCGTCAATTTTAAACGAGACATTATCAACTGCGTAAAACTTTTCCTTGCCAAATGCACCTAGGTTGTAAGCCTTCGTCAAATTGATAACTTCAAGCATTGGATTTCACCTTCCAACAGTAAGCTATATGACCTTCTTCCACATTCACCATAGGTGGTTCTTCATCACACTCTTTTGATCGTAAGGGGCATCTATCTTTAAACCTACATCCTTGAGGAGGCGTGAGTAACTGAGGTGGTTGACCTGGTATACCTGATAGCTTCGTTTCAGTGTATCTAATTCCAACCTCTGGAAGAGAGGATAAAAGCATTTTAGTATATGGGTGAACTGGATTCTCTACAAGTTGCTGAGTAGTTCCAATCTCTGCAACTTTCCCAGCGTACATAATCATTATTCTATCTGCTATTTGATAAAGCACAGATAAGTCATGGGTTACAAATACCAGTGATTTGACAACACCTTGATCTTTAAACCCCTTAATCATCAAGCACACTGATTTTTGTGACGAAACATCGAGTGCCGACGTAATCTCGTCTGCAATGAGTAAAGATGGATTAAGAAGCGTACTAATAACCATAACAAGTCTTTGCTTCATTCCACCAGAAAGTTCGATTGGATACATTTTGAGAACCTTTTCAGTTAAATTAACGTACCTCAACCTTTCAAAAAGCCTTTGTTCTATCTCATTATAGTCTATTCCCTTGCTTTCAAGAACCTCACGAATATACATACCTATCTTCCTTGTTGGATTAAGTGCATCCATTGCGTACTGTGGTATTATGGATATTCTCTTAAATCTATACGCGTTCATTTCTTCAAATTCGTTTATTGGCAAAGTTTTACCATCAAGTTTAACTTCCCCACCTAAATAATTAAGAGGAGGTTTGAGTAATACCATACCATTAACAAGAGTCGATTTACCGCATCCTGATTCTCCGGCAAGTCCTAAGATTTCATTATCTCTAACTGTAAAGCTAACACCATCAACAGCTTTGACGTAACCCCTTAAAGTCTTATAATATAATTTTAAATCTCTCACTTCAAGCATTTTTTTGATCAGCCCCTTCATTCACATTTCTCTAAGTCGCGGGTTGAAAACTTCGTCAAGACCTGTATTCATAAAGTACAGAGCTCCAACGATGAGTGTTATTACAAGTCCTGGGGGGATTGCCCACCACCACATACCGAGTTGTATAGCGTTCCATAAAACAGCATTTTGCATCATCAGTCCAAGAGAAATTCCACGAGTTGGTCCCAAACCTATGAAATCAAGCCCAACAGCTGCAAGTATGGCACCTCCAAATTGCAAGATAAACACCATAAATACATAAGAAAGCATATTTGGCATTATTTCGTAGAAAATGATTTTCATGTGAGACCTTCCACTTATTCTTGCGAGGTTAACAAATTCTCGTGATTTTAAAGATAACGTCTGCGCCCTAACAGCTCTTGCCGTCCACGGCCATGCGGTAAGGCCAATTATTACACTCTGAATAAAAATTCCTCTGTAAGGCAGATACGAAGCCACAATTATTAATAAAGCTAATGTGGGTACAACAAGCAGTATGTTTGTAATCATCATAAGAATTTCATCAAAGAGTCCGCCCTCGTAACCTGCTATAAAGCCGATTGCAAGTCCTATCAGCGTAGCAAGTCCACCACCTACAAATCCCACGAAAAATGAAGACCTTAGACCATAAACAAGTTGTGTAAACACATCTTGACCAAATGTCGTTGTGCCAAGCCAGTACTCTTTGCTGGGGGGGTGATATCCTTGACCGACATAGTCAAGCGGATCTTTGTATTTGGAAAAATATGGTCCAAAAATGCCTAAAATTAAGAAAAACAAAACAATGGAAAGTCCTACCCTTAGTTTTTTATTTCTAAATGCAAAAAACAATATTTCGCTCATTATATCTCACCACCGTATGAAAATCTAACCCTTGGATCAAGGACCATATAAACAAGGTCAACGGTAAAGTTCGCTATTAGCACACCAACGATTATAAATAAGAAACATCCTTGAATAAGAAAATAATCTTGATTTAAAATTCCCTGCGTGAGGATATAGCCAATACCAGGATATGAAAACACAACTTCCGTCGTAACTTGCCCAGCGATAACCGTCCCCAATTGTAAAGCTAGTCCTGTAACTTGCGGTAAAATAGCATTCCTGAATGCGTATTTTCTAATAAGTTTTCTTTTTACTCCGAGTGATTCAAGGTATCTTACATAATTATTTTCAAGTTCATAGATAACCATATTCCGCATTCCTATTGCCCAACCACCAAGTTGAACAACAAAAAGCGAGAAAAATGGCAAAATCCAATGTTTGAGAAAATCACCAATAAAAAGCCAAGACAGGTGTGGCCTTAAAGAATAACTGTAAGCCCCAGCTATTGGGAACCATCTTAAGACAACGCCAAAAAAATAAGCTAATAAAATTCCTAACCATAAGTACGGTGCACCTGTTATGAAATACATTGCTGGCAACATTATGGAATCTAACGTTTTCCTTCGTGCTGCGATTGCTCCTAGGTTGTTACCTACAATCCAGCTTAATAAAATCGAGGGAATTAGTATCCCCAGGGAGTACGGTAAAGCATCCCTTAGTACTTCTATAACTGGTTTCGGATAAAGGTATATACTGATGCCAAGGTCTCCTTTGAAGAAAGCTATCCAAAAGTTCACATATTGTTTCCACATTGGTAAATCTAGTCCAAACGCCTTTGTAAGATAGCTATACATGACCCTTGCAGACTCTGGCAATCCGGAAAATCTGGAAACTAAAACAAGGATAGGATTCCCAGGCATGAGCCTGGGAATCAACCAATCGATTGTAACAGCAAATATAAATGTAAGGATGTAAACTGTTAACTTTGTTCTTAGATATTTCTTCATTCATTACACCTCTGTTTTTTGTTTGTCTTATTTATTCGTAATTCCTATCAGTGTCATTACTCCGCCTGTTTGCCATCTTCCACCCCATGTTACAGGATATGCGTACGGAGCTTTTTCGCTTGGCCAGTTTTTCCATACTTGTGTACTTGCTTGGAACCACAGACCGTTGTACCACAGTGGAATAGCTGGCATTTCTTTGAGGAAGATTTCTGCTATCTGTTCAATTACCTTTTTATTCGCTTCAACATCGTCCATTTGCGTTGAATTGAGCTGAGTAATTAAATCAAAGATTTTCTGATTCTGGTACCTTCCAAAATTCCCGTTGTACATGTACTGATCAATGTTTGAGTTAAATAACCAGTTGTACATGGTCCATGGAGAAACAGTCATCTGGCTGCCAAAGTTGTTTATTGCCATATCGAACTTTCCACTTGTCAAGTCTTCCCAATACTTGCCAAAATCTGGGAATTTTGCCTCCGCGTTAATTCCAACCATTCTAAGTTGCGAGGCGATGATTTTGATCGATTCCATCCAGTCGGTCCAACCAAAAGGAACAATTATTTCAAGTTTGAACTTGCTTCCATCTGGTAGTTCTCTGTACCCATCTTTGTTAACATCTTTGTAACCCGCCTTGTCCAGTAAATCTTTAGCTGTTTTCACGTCGTACTTGAATCCGTATTGTTTAACAGCGTTTGTTGGATAGTATTTCATCCAACCTTTAATCGGTAGGAAACCAACTGGATTTGACACAAGTACTTGACCTTCGAAAACGGTTTTAGTAATTACCATCGGATCAATTGCAAACGCTATAGCTCTTCTGAAATTTGGATCGTTCAAAGGTTTCTTGGTCGTGTTCAAGAATAGATATGCCGTATTATCGGATAGCATGTATGGTTCTTTATCAAACCATGTATGTATATCACTGTAAGTTTTCTTGAGAGTTGGAACGCCTGGCAAGAAGAAATTTGAAATATCAAGTTCGCCCTTCATCACCATACCGAGTGCAACGTTGTTACTCAGCACTCTGAGAATTATAACTCTCTTAGGTTTTGGTTGACCAAAGACTTTATTCCCCCACCAATTGTCGTTTCTAAGATAGACCATCCTGTCATCGCTGTATGTTTCAAATATGTATGGACCAGTCCCAATGGCTTTTTCATTTGCACCATTCAATATCTCATCTTTTGAGCGTTTTGACCAAATATGTTGAGGAATTATAGGTAATTGATAAAGTTGGTATGTCCATTCATGGTATCTTGGTGACGAAAACGTGAAAATTATTGTATAATCATCTGGTGCTTCTATTTTTGCAAGCCATGTCCAAATTGGACTGTAAGAAATCTCTGGAATTTGCTTTGAAAGTTCAAATGTAAACTTTACATCTTTTGATGTAAATGGCGTACCATCGTGCCATGTGATTCCCTTTCTTAGTTTGATTTCGTAAGTATTATTCGATGTCCACTTTCCACTTTCAGCAAGCCATGGGATAAGCTCATCTTTGAGAGGATCGTACGCATAGAGCGTTTCATAGATCAAACCAACAGTACCAGTCACCGCATTCCAAGGAGTTATCGGGTTCCAGTTCGATGGTGGTGCCCACATACCACCGCCAGCGTAAAGTGTCTCATCTCTTTTGTACACTACATCCGCAAAGACTACTAACGCAAAAATAGTCAACAAAACAACCACCGTGAAAACTCTTTTCATAACGACCCCTCCTTCTAAGAAGATAATTGCCCAAAGGGCTATTATATTATATTTGTGTAAATGTTTACATAAATATGTTTGTTATATTCAAATTTTTTCCGAGATTTTTAAAATAAATCGTAACCTGTTAAAATTCATGAAATTTTAAAAATTATTAAAAATTATATTGTACTTTCTGAATTATAAAAAAACCTAAAAATATGTTGCATCTTTTCTTTTATTGTGTGCTATAATTTAGTAGGTAATGGTGTATTCTAAATCTATTCAGAAGGGGGGAAACATTCATGAAAAAGGTTTTTTTAAAACTCTTAGTGGGGTTATTATTACTGAGCTTTGCTACTCTAACATTTTCTCAGCAAGCACAGATAACACCTTTAGCGAAGTTATATTACGAGTTAAAGGCACTCCTTGAAAAGCCGGCTATCGATCTATCAAAGGCATTAAGTGAACTCTTGCAAAAGTACGCACCAATAGTTGAACCAATATTACCTCCAGGTGAATATGAAGAGTACTCTATTGGAATGTCTGAGTTAGACAAGAGCTTGAAGGACCTTGGTATATGGATTACACGAGCAACTGTTGAAATCTTTAATCAAGAAGTTGTTGAGGGGCCATTTGAATTAAACTACGATAGGGAAACTGGCCAAGCTACCGGACTTATAACTAAACTAAAATCTGGAAAGTACAACGTTATAGTGAAAGTATTCGGCTTAGTCGACGACAAAGACGAAAGGATAGTAGCTTATGGTCGCAAAGATGCAATCGAAGTTGTCAGGGACAGAATTTCTCTTGCAAATATACCACTTAACGTCATCGTAGGAACCGGCACTGTTTTGGTAAATGCGTTAATCGATTTTCAGAATTCCGAATTCATTCCTGGCGATGTCGGATCAACTGAACCCGCAGACGGAGAACAGAATGTTTTGCCAACTGTAACGCTTAAGTGGGAGTCCTTAAGGGCAAAAGTATTCGACCTTTACTTTGGCGAAGAGGGAAACCTTGAGCTAAAGGAAAAGAATTATTTCAACAAAGAGTACACCATAGAGAACTTAAGGCCAAGTACAACTTACCAATGGAAAGTGATTGCAAGAAACGCGTTTGGTGAAGTTGAAAGCCCCGTTTTTTCATTTAGAACGGGCGATGCACCAACTATTCCAGAAAACCCAGTCCCATACGATGGTGCAAAAAAGGTATGGATAGAGCCTAGACTTGTGTGGTATTCTGAAAGAGCTACGAGTTTTGATGTGTACATCGGTAAGAGTGCAACAGAACTCGAACTTGTAGCAAGCGTATCGGACAACGAATACGACCTGCCAAAACTTGAGCTTGGTACAACATATTATTGGAAGGTCATTGCTAAGAATGCTTACGGTGAAGTGGAAGGACCAGTATGGTCTTTTACTACGGGTGACGTTCCAACCAAGCCCATACTTAAAGAACCCATGGGTGAAAAAGTTTGGATACAACCAACATTCAAGTGGGAAAGCCAGGACGCTAACGAGTACTACATCTACTTAGGTGACCACTATGACAATTTGCAACTTGTTGCATCAACAACGGATTTAGAATTTTCTTTACCCTACGAATTACCAATGGACACAACATTTTTCTGGAGAGTTGCTGCCAAAAACGACTTTGGAGAAAATGTTAGTGATGTGGAAATGTTCCAAACAGGTAAAGCACCAGTTGTTTTAGGAGTCGTCAGGCCGTTAGATGGTGAAGAAGATGTGTGGAAATCTCCAACACTTGAATGGCAGTTTGAATGCGCTGATACATACGATGTTTACTTAGGAAAATCTCCCGAAGAGTTAGAGATTGTGGCTCAAAATGCTACAACGAATGCGTTAGAAATTCCCGAGCTCGAATTAGGAACAACGTATTATTGGAAAGTTGTAGGGAAAAATAGGTTTGGAGAAACAGAAGGACCTGTTTGGAAATTCACAATCGGAAACGTGCCCGGGGTTCCATTTAATCCTGAACCATCTGATGGAGCTACAAACCAATTTAATAACTTAGTGCTCAGGTGGGAGAGCTTTAAGGCTGAAAGCTATGATCTTTACCTTGGATTTTCGGAAGATAAACTTGAACTTGCTGCAACTGACCTGACAGAAAGCGCTGTTCAAATGCAAGATTTGTTATTTGGAACGACTTACTACTGGAAAGTCGTGGCAAAGAACAGGTTCGGAAATAGTGAAGGACCAGTATGGAAATTCACAACAGGTCAGATACCCGAGCAACCAATAGCTATATACCCAGAAGATGGCCAAGAAGAAGTGCCAATTGACGTGACATTGAAGTGGGCAAGTGAGAAAGCTGAAGAATTCGATTTATTCTTCGGTACGATCACTTTAGAACCGCTCGGAACATCAACATCGACTGAGTATGTATTGCCAGAGTTACACTTTGGTACAAAGTACAATTGGAAAGTTGTAGCAAGAAACGGATTTGGAGAAGTTGAGAACCAGTTCAGCTTCAGAACAAAACTTCCTACAATTGAAAAACAACAATCCATTGGTGGGACAAGGTCAGATACAGGGAAGAAGCTTATAAAGGTCTCAGATGGAGGATACGTCGTTATTGGAAATACTCAATCTCAAGAAGTAAAAGGCTTTATGGGCGAATCTGATATAATAGTAGCCAAGCTCGACAAAGAATTGAATGTCGAATGGACCAAAATTATTGGTGGAAATGGTTGGGACGAAGGAACCGATATTATTGAAACAAGCGATGGTTACTTGGTAGTTGGATATACACTTTCTGCTGTAATTGGTGACAATCAAAATAAAGGTGGATGGGATTATCTTGTCGCTAAACTTGATAAACAAGGTAATATAGTGTGGACAAAATTGTACGGTGGAACTGGTAACGACCTCGCTTACAAGGCTATACAAGACTCGGAAGGCAATTTTGTAGTCGTTGGTACAACAAACTCAGTGAACGGTGATACAGGTGGCAACATAGGTACCTGGGATTCTTGGATTGTAAAACTCGATAAAGATGGAAATCTTTTAGCAAGTAAGACATTTGGCGGTCTTGACAGAGATAAAGCTGTTGACATTTTAGAATGCAACGATGGATACATTATTGCTAATGTTACGTATTCGCTTGAGGGTAATATTCCGTACAACCATGGTAGCTCAGACATATGGCTTTTCAAAGTATCAAAAGATCTAAGATCAATAATTATCAACAAAGCGTACGGTGGAAGCGACCAAGACGAAGTTGCAAGGATTATTAAAACACAAGATGGAAATTTACTGCTTGTTGGGTACACAACATCCGTTGATGGAGATGTACAAAAGAACGCTGGCTATTGGGATATGTGGGTTGTAAAAATAAACATGAGTGGAGACATTATTTGGCAAAAAACTTATGGTGGTAGCGAAGAAGATATCGCTTACAGTGCCGCAGAATTCCGAGATGGTGGATTTGTAGTCGTCGGTCATACACTGTCGAAAGTAGAAGGTTACAAGGGTGGAGTAGATATTGTTGTGCTTGACATAGACAACGACGGCAACTTGAGATGGAGAAAAGCTTATGGCGGAACATTGGCAGATTATTCATACGATGTTTATGTGGAAAATGACAAATCGATCGTAATAGTTGGTACAACGTTCTCGAAAAATGCAGATGTAAGTATAAACATTGGAGGTAGTGATATCTGGATATTCAAGATCAAATAATTAAAATAAAGTGATAAATTAGTAAATAAACAAAAGGTGACCCGACGTAGGGTCACCTTTTGTTTCAAAAATTCATTTGAACGTTCTCAGATGGGCAGGAGTCTAATAATATGAGCAAGAAAATCAATGAATCGACGATGCCATAATTCCTCTTTCCTTCTTGCTTAGTCCATGCTCACAGGGAGGTGTAACTAATGCGTATTAACAACAGCATTGGAATGTGGGCTATAAGGTACCTTCAAAATCTACAAAGTCAACAAAGTGTGCAACAACAAAGTTTATCACAAGCTGTTATACCTTTCAGGCAAGATGTATCCTCCGGTGCAATTGCAGAGCGCATACGCGCCCAAATAAACGGTTATCGTAATGCGATGTATAGCACGTACAATGCCATAGGTATTATGAACACAGCAGAAGGTGGAATTCAAAGCGTTACGCAGAATCTACAACGAATGCGTGAATTGGCTGTTCAAGCATCAAATGGTGCGCTTTCCGAAGCAGACCGCAACGCTTTACAACAAGAATTTTCACAACTTGCTCAGGGAATAAACAAGGTTGTTGAACAGACAACCTATAACGGTAAAAAAGTTATCGGTGGCGATGTGAAAGACATCCAGGTACAACTAGGACCGAACGAGGGCCAAAGCATGACAGTTACCCTCCCGAGCATGGACATTAAATCGTTAGGTCTTGAAAATGTACGTATTAATAATGCAGAAAACGCTCAGAATGCGCTTAAAGCTATTGATCGAGTTATAGAAAACGTATCGAGAACGAGAAGCTACATCGGAAGCACAACAAATAGACTTGAAAACGCCACACGGGAACTAAGTAATACTATGCTAAACCTCACCTCCTCCGTGAGTGCTTTAACTGATACGGATATGGCACGTGGTATGATGGAATATGTTAGAACGCAACTTCAAGCACGTGCTGCACTTGGCGTATTGGCACAAGCAAATGTTAGTAACATGAATACTATGAGACTTCTTGGGTAAACAACGTTGAGAAAAACAAAAAAACGCGGTGATCTTTGCATCACCGCGTTTTTTGTTTTTCTTTTGGTGCCGAGGGCGGGACTTGAACCCGCACGGAGCCTAGCCCCTGTTGATTTTGAGTCAACCGCGTCTGCCAATTCCGCCACCTCGGCATTTATTGTTACAATTTGTTATTCCACGCGCTATGTATTTTATCATATAGGCATTAGAATTTCAAGTACTCAATTATAATTTCATCTGAGAACTTTAATAAGCACAAAACTTGTGGTAGAATAGATAAAAAGTTATAAAATGTAAAAAAGTGAGAAAGCCGAGGGAATTTGAAATTGAAAAGAGGGGGATTCACAATGCGAGCGCTGTACGCACAGTCTGGAGGAGTAACAAGTGTAATTAACGCAAGTGCTTACGGAGTGATTGATGAAGCGAGAAAAAACGGCTTAGAAATATTGGTAGGAATCAACGGGGTAACGGGAATACTTAAAGAGAATTTCCTTCAGGCAAATGACATGGATATCGAATTTCTCAAATACGTCCCTGCTGGTGCATTTGGATCATGTAGGAAAAAGATGAAGAACGAATCGGACATAGAAAAACTTTTCGAGATATTCCGAAAAAATGATATTCGGTATTTTTTCTACAACGGTGGAAATGATTCGATGGATACTGCTTGGAGGGTTCAGATCGAAGCTCAGAAAAGAGGTTACGAATTAAAAGTTGTTGGCATTCCAAAAACGATAGATAACGATTTACCGCACACGGATCACTGCCCAGGATATGGTTCCGCTGCAAAGTATATTGCCATTGCAATGATGGAAGCTTCCCTCGATTTAAGGAGTATGTATGTGGACTCAACACAAGTCTTTGTAATGGAAATTATGGGTAGACATGCAGGTTGGTTGGCAGCAGCTGCCGGGCTTGGTTGGGTAAACGGTATAGGAGCGGATATCATACTTTTACCGGAGAAACCTTTTAACAAAGATGAATTCTTAGATGAAGTTAATCGAATAGTATCTTCGAAAGGATATTGCTCAATTGCAGTGGCAGAGGGGTTGAAATATCCTGACGGATTCTTTGTATCAGACATGGGATTTACAGATAGTTTTGGAAATAGGCAACTTGGTGGTGTGGGATTTACAATGGCTGGTATGGTTAGAGCTGAGCTGGGACTTAAAACTCACGTTGCAATCCCCGATTATCTTCAAAGAAGCGGCAGACACATTTCGAGTAAAACCGACCTTGATGAAGCGGAAATGTGTGGGAGAATGGCAGTAAGATACGCGCTTGAAGATAACTACGGAGTAATGGTAACAATCGAGCGAACTTCGAACAATCCATATAAAATAGATTTCGGTTCCGTACCTTTGAATCTAGTAGCAGACCAAACCAAGATGTTGCCAAAAGAATTTTACGACAAATTCAAGATAACAGAAAAGTTTTATGAATACGCGTTACCTTTAATTGAGGGGGAACTTTATCCACCTTTCAAAAATGGATTGCCTGATTACAAGATAATAGAACTTCCAAAAAAATGAACATTAAAAATTACGAGCCAGGGAGGTTAACGATTTTGGAAAATTTATTACCAATGCTTATTATCTTTTCCTATTCACTAGTTTTAAACTCAATG
The DNA here is from genome assembly GCA_049970055.1 of Fervidobacterium sp. GTDB lineage: Bacteria > Thermotogota > Thermotogae > Thermotogales > Fervidobacteriaceae > Fervidobacterium. The sequence goes on along the minus strand of JBMFNR010000001.1, from coordinate 168,873 downwards.
GCACCTTTACTTAGGTCTTTTAGAGAATTGTTCGAGATATCCACAGCTCTTTCGTCTTTACTTCCCTTTTTCTTGCTCACAGGAACTGTTCTGTCAAATATCGTCGTTGGAGTGTATATTAATAAACTGGGTATAAAGCGAGCATTATTTATCGGAAGTATCCTGACTATAACTGGGACTTTGACTGTAGCCTTGGCAAAAAATTATACGATAGCTCTCATTGGGATCTTTGTTTTCGGATTTTCGACAGGTTTTGGATTCACGGGTGGAACAACGCTCTTAACAACGAGCAACAACGCAAGTTTTGGATTTTTCCATGGGGCCTATGGACTTGGCGGAATGCTCGCACCTTTTGTTATAACCCTTGCAGAGAAACTTACAGGAAATTTTAAAAACGTTTATTTTTTCTATTCAATACTTTTTGCGTTGTTTCTTATCTATATCTCTAAGCAAGTATTGCCAAAAATTAGCACAGAAAGTTTAAACCTAAAGGAGATAAAAGTAGCATTTAGCGATAAAAACTTTGCACTATTTCTTATTTTGCTAATACTCTATTCATCCGTTGAAATAGGAACGATAACTTGGGCTGGTAATACTATGAAGCAAAGCTTTCTTTCCTCTTTTACTGCATACACATTATTCTGGTTACTATTTACTTTGAGCAGATTTATGCTCGGAATAATTTCGAAAATCACAAAAAATATAGTGAGAATAAATTCTCTAGCATTAATTATTCTCGTTTTGTCTTTTGCTTTAACAAAAGAACCCATAATCTTTGTAATATCTGGATTTTTTCTCGGACCTATATTCCCATTTACTCAAAGTAAAGGTATCGATAAAATTGATAAAAAGTACGTTTCGATATTCAACGGATCAACGTATGCGTTCACTTCGCTTGGTGGTAATGTTGTCAGCACGATAATGGGTGTAACACTTGAAAGAAATTTAATCTTTGCTTGGTTGGTACCTGTTTTACTAACATTCATAATGTTTTCAGTTGGCAAGAAAGTAAAATAAAAAATGCCCTCCTTACTCGAGGGCATTTTTTATTTTACTTTAGTTCTTCAAATTTCACTACCTCTGGAGCTTTTGTTGCCGGAATATTTAATCTAACCACTATTTCATCACGATCTTGCACTGGCCCGTCATTTCCCCTTCCTTTTCCAACACCAATCAGCCAATTACCTGCCAAAAGTGTCTGATCTTTATTTAAATCAATTACTGCAAATGTAGATAGTTTATCTCTTAACCACACTTGGAAGTAAGGTGTATCCTTTAAACCGAATGCATAGAAAACAAGCTTACCATCGCTGGTTCTTAATAATTTAACACCATTTTGTACATTTCTCTCAAGTACTATGTTAACTTCTTTGCCGGGATTAACATCAATACTCTTAACTGTGAACAACTTTAAATCCTCACTGAACTTATAACTTGTAATACTTTCGATCTTAGAAGCCACATACACACCATCTTTATCAGCCTCGATTTTGTATCCGTTTATTGTACCCTCTACAAACAACTTGTTTCCATAAGGATCTATAATGTTAACATTAGTTTTAATTTTTGCACTACCATTGTTTGCTCCCAGAAGTCCACAACTTGTTAAAGTTAAAGTTAATATTAGCATTGAAAGTGTTACCATAAGCTTTTTCATACTTCTCACCTCTTTGTATTATTTAACTCTTTCGCTTTCGGGAACAGCAAAACCAAACATCGTAGCAAAGTAGTAAAAATCATTTTCATTAACGATACTACTTGCGTCCGTAAGGTACCCTGCTTTGTAATTCGTATAGCTTGGGTATGGAGGATTGAAATCTTCCCTTGGCCCTATGTTGTAAATGACAGCCGGCCCAGAAACCGTAGTTCCTAAAACATTAACAAAGAGGTTCCAGTCGTTAATATCAACAACAAAATCACCGTTGAAATCACCAACAACATACAGGAAGCGATTTGTCTTAAAGACACGTTTTGCCTGGAGATTTGCTGGATCGACTAGTTGACCTTGAACCTGTGCATATCCAGTTAAATTAAAGTATTGAGTAAAGTACATATCATTTATAGCACTAAACTGTGCTTTCTGCGGGAAATTTAGGTTAAGAATTATTGTAGCAACTCGTGTATCTGCTGATAAAGGATTTTGCATACTGTCCAAAACATATTTCAATTGAGTACCATTCACGGTACATAGAGAATTAATTTTTGAAACGTTATTTGCAAATTCTTCCGATTGAATACTTTCAATGGTAACACCATTTAGCGTTTTAAGATCGATGTTATAAGCTATAGAGTTTGCTGCTGCATCTAAGAACAAGTAAGCTCGTGTCCTACCTAGGGCAAACTCAGGAACAAGTAAAGTTACAGTTGCGCTAAGTTGAGCATAGTAAATTTCTATGTACGCTGGGCCTTTTATTGGAAGAGACACACTATCTTTCTGATAATAGGTAGTCTTATCGTATCCAAGAGGATTATCTGGATTCCATTGGTAAACGTTCCATTTATACGCGTACCATTTTTGACTTTGATAATTAGTCTTTGAATTAACAGTTTTTACCGCGGTGTTTGGATTAGATCTGTATTGGTTAAAATCAAATACTGCGTCTGTAGTTTCAGTGGATTCACTGTTGCTTTGCAGAGGATATTTATGATAAATATAGAACATGTATATTGCGTCTGTAAAGACCGTAAGGTATCTGTCATTGAACATATAAGTAAGTGTTGCTGGGTTATCTCCCTCAGAACCTTCGTATCCACTTTGCCCAGTTTTCCAAAATCTGAAAGTAAATGTAGAGTCGACTGTCGGCTTTGAGCCTCCTTGAACTTGGAAGTTATTCGTAAATAAAAGTAGACTTGACGTTGAAGTTGCAAATTTTACCTCAAGTTTCTCAGACCCAGGTATCCCTTCTGGGATATTAGCCAAATTTGTTTCATTTGTTCTCAAGTTTGAATACTGACCAACAACTTGATTAGTGGAATCATATTTTTTAGCATCGTAAAGTAACCCGTATGCTGTTGTTGAATTAAGCAATGTACTGCTAAGTTCTTTACCATAATATCCTTCTTTTGCAATTATAAATATCCTTGTTCGAAAAGCCATCGAGGAAGAATCAACAAAACCTGTGTGATTTATATTCTGTCCATACATTGCCCAGACACCATACGGCCCCCTCGCATCAAATTGCCAGGCGTAAATCGTTCCATCATTTGTAGCCGTTGCAAAGTAATAATTGTCGTTGTACAAAGCTCCCAGAGGAGCTACACCAACAGCCGCACTGATGGGGAACGTGCTTGTGGTTGTATACTCCCAAACTTTTGAAAACGTACCAGTTGCAGGTACGAAACTTAGGATCGTTATTTTTCCTGTACCGTTAGTTGATGAACTTGGAACAATCAAGTAGGTTAGACCATCTTTACCCTTAACTATTGCCGGTGTTGTTGTTATTTGCTGATCAATTGTGTATTCACCTATCTTCACAAGTGTTTTTGTCAATGCAACAATCTTTCCATTGTTTCCAAAGATGTAAATGATCCCCTCACCATCTATAAGAGGTCCTGAACTATTGCATGACGACAAAAATTGAACATGTTGCTCACTACCTGAAGGATCAATTTTATAAAGAACACCAGTAGAACTCAACGCGTAAATGAATCCTCCTTCATCCATAGCCATCGGCGTTGTAAATTCACCACCAAGGGTTAATTTCAAAGTAGGACTTCCCAAAGTTGGACCACTGTTATTAACTGAATAAAATTTTCCGTTTTGAGTTAAAATGTAAAGTGTATCCTTCGATGGACTGATGATAGGTGGCACTTTAACAGGTCCGGCAATAGTATTTGAGTCCTCTCCGGTCCAATTGGCTCCGTCATACTCGAACTTGTAAAGAACACCATTCATAGTTGCTGTAATTATGTAAATTTTTGTTCCACCTTTATAGGCTACTACGCCATAGGATGCACCGTTAATATTTTTCTGTAATGGTGTGGATGACGTATTCGCAACATTTATAATATTCACAGTATTAGCTGCTGTGTTTTGCGCTGTTACCCAAATAAGATACTTTGCAGTGCTGTTCACTTCAACGTACGTTGGAGGTGTCACGACATTTTGGATACCACTAACTTGCCCCAACGGGACCAAAGTACCAGACATCTGAAGTTCGTAAACAGAACCGTCTTTTGCTAAAACAAGTAAATTACCTCCATTTTTTACAATCACACCAGGGCCATATTTTCCTGGAAGTGTCCAACTGAACTTTGTCGGTGTCCAAAGGCCTGAGATACTAAGAGCAGCGTGAGCAAAAGTTGATAGTAACAAAAGTATAAAAATAATCATTAATGTAACTTTCCTCATAACAACTCCTCCCTTTCGCAATTAATATATAACAATCTAATTATCGTCAAAATAAACGCAAAATTTAATTACTGAACGTACAATAAGAATTTACCCACGTCTTTCATCGCGTTACCACTCTTATCTTGAACGTTCATAACAGTCACGTAGTAGTAACCTAAAACCATCGTTGTCGTTACAGAAAACGTTACTGTCCTGCCATCTGGCGAAACATCATCAATTTGCATCTCTAAGTCTCTGTAAAATGTCGTAAATTCATCTTCTTTAATCAAGAGTCTTGGTAATACCGTTAGATTTATTCCTCCGGGATCGTAAACAGTGACTTGAAATGTTACTAAACCTGGAAAGACGTAATTATCAACTCCTTTTTTGAGCTCTACTCCGTTGGCTTTCAGCGATATGAATCTTGGCCCATTATAATCTTTAACGTTTACAAGTGTTTCGGCTATCCCTGCTCTTTTGTCTTTTGATTCTGCATAAATTGTTATGACATGATTTCCTTCTTCAACATCCCAGAGTGCAAAACTCTGAGCAGAATTTTCACCATCGCTTCTGTAATCTGCAATCGCGTTCCCATCAACGAAAAAGGCCACTCTCGTATAGATAACATCTTTTTCGTCGGGGACCATAGCTATAACCGCTGTAGAGTTCGCAGTTGGTTCGGAAGGACTTACTTGAGCGTTGAAACTCAAAGCAGTTCCACCTACGTAGATCTTTTTTGCGTACGTGTTCATGTTACCTTCGGAGTCAAAAGCAACCACATTGATCGTGTGCGTACCAAGATCTTTTTTACCTATGAGAACCTCTTTTGTAAAACTCTTCCCCGAGATCTCTTCCTCAAAGATAACTTCGTTATCAAACGTCATCTTATACCTTTTCAATTCCACGTTGTCACTTAATTCCACTCTAACGGAAATATTGGAATTCTCAGGGTAGAATGTTTGCGCATAAACACTAATGTTTGGTGAGGTTAAATCCCTTGCCTTCACATCGAAAGTAACCTTGGTGGCGTCTTCATTGCGATAAGCCACGGATCTTAAAAACAATTCTACCTTTCCCACATTGTTTAGTTGTGGTAGCATAAGGTACACGTACTGATCTGAAGTCTTCACTGTTTGGTATACCCAATTGCTGGAAGGGCTAAATCTTCCAGCTAGTTCTACCCCAACGACAGGGTTTCTCCCATCTAATTTTATTTGTAATAAGACCTGATCACCAATGTAAGGTTTTTCAGGAATGAGTTTAATCTCCTCGATGTAAGGTGGAACTTTATCGTAAACGGTGATTGTCGAGGTTGCGCTATACCATCTTCCGTCGTTTATGGAAAACCCTTCCGCTTTTAACGTGTAAATTCCCGGAAGCTTTGGATTCCAAGAAACTGCGTACGGATATTCTTTAAGAATAAATACATTACTATCATCTTTTGAATTAACCGACAATTTTAAATTTTTAATACCCGGTTCGAGTGTGTGGATGGAAATATTTACAGCAGAATCAATTACGGCATTTTCAGGATGTGCTATTGAAATTTTTGGACCTCCCGTTGCATCCGGTGTATTAAACATACAGGAAGTGTAAATGAAAGATGAAATAAAAACCACCACGGTCAAATAAATGTATCTTGACATCTTCATCGCGAGATACCTCCAATCGACGCGTCATTAATCGATTGCTCAACTATTCATATGAATTATACTATTTACACACTCCAAAATCCTTAAAAAATTTTTGTTACTATTGCTATCTTGATTTTTCATACTTTTATGGTAAAATAACCATGGTTATAAACAATGGGCTTTAAATGAAAAATTCGATAAAGAGGGGCCGTAGCTCAGGTGGGAGAGCGCTACCATGGCACGGTAGAGGTCGTGGGTTCAAGTCCCATCGGCTCCACCAAAATACAATATATCATTGATACGATAAATAGAAGCCATGAGAAATCAGGGCTTTTTTTGTTTGGAGCTATGTAAATAATTGGTGCAGGTGTTTGATTAGAATGCCTATACTATAAACTATACTATAAGGAGACAGGAAAATGTCAACAAATGAAGAAATATTAAGATATTGCAAGAATTAATTTGCAGATATAGGTTTTGAAGAACAACTTTGGAAAGCGCCAGATATATTAAGAGGTATTATGGATGCAGCAGAATATAAGTATGAAATTATAGGACTGTTGTTTTTATAATATATGATAGATTTGAACAGAGGTATAATCGACTGGTTGAAGATGGCGAAGGTTTTGAAGAGGATAGAGATGAATATGAAGCAGAAAATATATTCCGGGTTCCTAAAGAGGCAAGATGGGAGCGTATAAAAAAATCAGCTAAAGATCCAAAGATAGGACAAATAATAGATGATGTCATACTTTTAACAGAAAAGGAAAATCCAAACTTAAAGAGTATATTAGTTAAAAGATATGCAAGACCAGAGCTTGATAAAAGAAGGTTTGGAGAATTAATAGATCTTATTCCAAATATTAAGCTTTATCAAGATGGACAAAAGGATATTTTCAGGAAGAGTATATGAATATTTCTTAAACAAATTTGCTGAAAAGGAAAGTTAAGGTGGAGGAGAATTTTATATCCAAAATCTAATTTTATACTCCAAAATCTGTAGTTAAAACATTAGCTGAAATGCCGATACATTCCATAATGATTTGCACAAAAATTTAAAGGCTGATTAAATTTTGGCAAACCTTCCTTTTAATGTTAGTGAATGGGGCGTGGAAAAACTAACAAAGGATGCACGATGGAAGTATGGTACTTCTTCAGCAGGAAACGCAAACTATGCATGGCTACAACATATAATATTTCACTTAGCACCAAATAAAGTTGCAGGAGTGGTGCTCGGTAATGGTTCATTAAGTTCAAATACATCTAACAAACGAGAAATAAGAAGGGATTTAATAGAAGATGATGTTGTTGATTGTATAGTAGCACTTCCAGATAAACTATTTTATACAACAGCAATTCCAGCATGCCTTTGGATATTAAATAGGAATAAAGCAAATAATCCAAAATACAGAAGCAGAAGACATGAATTTTTATTCATAGATACAAGGAAACTATGACAACTTGTAGATAGAAGACCCAGGGAATTAGCAAATGAAGATATAAGAAGATAGCAGAAACATATCATAATTGGCGAAACAAGGATGGAAAATATGAAGATATAAAAGGCTTTTGCAGATCAGTAACTATAGATGAAAAATTGCTTGTAATAGTGACAAAATGAGTAAAATGAAGAAAATTACAAATATTTTGTAATAAACAAGTGTAAAAACTTTCGGTTGATATTTTTTGGGGTTCACTTTCTGATTTTTTTTGTTATACTAAAATTAGCACACGGCATATATGAGTGATAATCAAAAAACGACAAAACTGACAGGAGGGGGTAAGAGCATGAAAGTAAAACCACTCGGTGAAAGGCTATTGATAAAACCCATTGTTGAGGAAAAGAAAACAGCAGGTGGTATTGTTCTTCCAGATGCGGCAAAAGAAAAGCCCATGAAAGCAGAGATCGTTGAAGTTGGAAAGCTTTCTGAAGATTGCCAACTCAAAGTTGGAGACAAGGTTATATATAACAAATATTCTGGAACAGAGATAAAGATCGATGACGAAGATTACATCATAATCGACGTCAACGACATTCTTGCTAAAATCGAAGAGTAAAAATAAAAATACAGGAGGTGTGAGATATGGCAAAGTTGCTGAGATACAGTGAAGAAGCAAGAAGATCATTGGAAGCTGGTGTTGACGCGGTTGCTAATGCAGTAAAGATTACTTTAGGTCCAAAGGGTAGGAACGTGGTTATCGAAAAATCATGGGGTAGTCCAACTATTACAAACGATGGTGTTTCGATCGCAAAAGAAATAGAACTTGAGGACAAATTTGCAAACCTCGGTGCCCAACTTGTCAAAGAAGTTGCGAGCAAGACAAATGATGTTGCAGGTGATGGTACAACAACCGCTACAGTTCTTGCACAAGCAATGATAAAAGAAGGACTCAAAATGGTTGCCGCTGGTGCAAACCCAATACTTATAAAAAAAGGTATTGATAAGGCAACAGCAAAAGTAGTAGAAGAGATAAGGAAAGTCTCAAAAAAACTTTCGAGTACGGATGATATTGCTCATGTTGCGTCCATCAGTGCAAATAGCGAAGATATCGGTAAACTAATCGCAGAAGCTATGGAAAAAGTTGGAGAAGATGGTGTTATAACAGTTGAAGACAGCAAGACTATTGACACATATGTTGAATTCACCGAAGGTATGCAATTCGATAGAGGTTATATTTCACCATATTTTGTAACAGATCCAGAAAAAATGGAAGTTGTATACAACGAGCCATTCATACTCATCACAGACAGAAAATTATCAAATGTTAAGCCCCTTATTCCAATCCTTGAAAAAGTTGCGCAAACGGGAAGACCACTTGTAATAATTGCAGAAGATGTTGAAGGTGAAGTTCTCACAACATTAGTGCTTAACAAACTCAAGGGAACACTCAATACGGTAGCAGTTAAGGCTCCTGGATTTGGCGATAGAAGAAAAGCCATGCTCCAAGATATTGCTATCTTGACGGGTGGTATTGTTGCAAGCGAAGAGGTTGGAATTAACCTTGAAGATCTTACTCTACAAGACCTCGGAAAAGCAGACGTTGTAAGAGTCAAAAAGGACGAAACAATAATTGTTGGTGGAAAAGGAAAACCAGAGGAAATTAAGAAGAGAATTGCACAGATCAAAGCCCAGATTGAACAAACAACAAGCGAGTACGAAAAAGAAACATTGCAAGAAAGAATGGCTAAACTCGCAGGTGGAGTTGCAGTAATCAAAGTTGGTGCAGCAACGGAAACAGAATCAAAGGAAAAGAAACACAGAATCGAAGATGCACTTAGTGCAACAAGAGCAGCGGTTGAAGAAGGTATCGTTCCTGGTGGTGGAATAACATTATTAAGAGCTAAAAAAGCTCTGGAACCGCTGCTTAACGAGCTCAGTGGCGACGAAAAGCTCGGTGCACAGATTGTTTACAACGCACTTGAAGCACCTATTAGACAAATTGCTCTCAATGCAGGCTACGATGGTGCAATAATAATCCACAACGTACTCTCAAAAGATGATGTAGCCTATGGTTTCGATGCACTGAAAGGTGAATATTGCAACATGTACGAACGTGGAATCATTGACCCAGCAAAAGTGACAAGAAGTGCGTTACAAAATGCTGCATCAATCGCTGGCATGCTACTCACAACTGAAGTACTTGTTGTTGAAAAACCAGAAGAAAAGAAACCAGCGGCTCCTGAAATGCCAGAGTATTAATAGATAAACTAATGCGAAACATAACGCCAGGCAGATGCCTGGCGTTGTCTTTTTATTATATATATGCTATAATTAAACAAGCATATAAAATGATTTTTCTCTGTTTCTTGGAGGCATTGTATGCGTGTTCACCTGGTCGTTGTAACAGATGTAAGAGGCATAATTGCAACGAGCGAATATGACAACGTTCGATGGTCAAGTAAAGAAGATAAGGCTTTATTCAAACAGATTACAACGGAGACCGGAGTCGTGGTGATGGGTAGAAAAACTTACGAGAGTATTGGAAGAAACTTGCCGGGAAGATTGAATATCGTTTTGACTAGTAAAAGTTCAGAATATTTTTCACAGGTGAACCTAAGTGTACCAGAAGTTATAATGTCAGGCGATGTCGAAGATGTTGTTGATAGACTTAGTTCCATGGGTTACGAGAGTATAAGTGTTATTGGTGGACAGAGCGTGTTCACTCAGTTCATGATCAGTGGAATAGTTACGGATTTACACATAACTGTGGAACCCATCTTATTACCAGGAAACATAAATGTGTTTTCCGATAAAATTGAAAAGAAATATGATTTAGTTTTGGAAAATATAAGAAAATTGAATGATAAAGGTACAATAAACATGCATTATAAGGTTAAAAAACATTATTAGTCTCTGTGGAAGTTCCTGGAATGAAGATACAGACTTTGAAAAAAAGAAATATTCTGGTAAAATATTAAAACGATGTATTTTTACCTAAAAAACTTTACAATAACTATACAATAACCGTTGGAGGTGGGGAAATGGTTGCAAAGGACAAGCGCACGGTAGTGCTTGTAGGACATAACGGCTCTGGTAAGTCTACATTGATTATTAGTGTATTAAACCTTGGTGGGTTTAACGTAACGAAAAAAGATATAGATTCTGACCCGATAGAGGTGCAAAGGGGTGCGAGTATAAACTCGCACGTAGGAACTTTCAAATTTGAAGGAAAGCAGATTACTTTGATAGATACACCTGGTTTCAGCGATTTCATCGGAGAAGTTATAAGTGCTGTATTTGTATCTGAAAATGTAGTTAGTGTCGTTAATGCAACCGCTGGAGTTGAAATTCAAACTGAAAGAACATGGGCACTTGCAACGGAGATGGAAAAACCAATAATGGTTTTTATAAATCAGATGGATAAGGAAAGGGCAAATTTTGAAAATTCAATCTCATCACTGAAAGAAAGATTCGAACAGAAAATCGTGCCCATCGTTTACCCAATAGGGCAGGAAGCAAACTTCAGAGGAATTGTTGATTTACTCTCTGGAAAGTCTTACGTCTACGAAAACGGTAAAGTAAAAGAATCTGATATCCCAGCGGAATTTAAAGATAAGGTCGAGGAACTAAAGATGTCGATAATGGAAGACATCGTTTCGTTAGACGATGCATTGATGGAAAAGTACTTTGCGGAAGAACCGATCACTCCAGAAGAACTCTGGAATGCTTTAAGAAAAGGTTTCATTAGCAGACAGGTTGTACCAGTACTTGCAGGTTCTGCAGAAAAAAACATTGGTGTCGACTTTTTACTTAAAGCTATAAATTTAGTTGGTGCCTCTCCACTTGAAACTAAACCTTACAAAGCCCAACTTGAAAGTGGAGACGAAGTCGAAGTGGTACCCTCTGAAAGTGATCCTCTTGTAGGATACACTTTTAAAGCTGTGGTCGATCCATTCGTTGGTAAGTTAAGCTTTATTAAGATTATTTCAGGTACCATGAAACCTGGTGATACTTTTAATAATGTAACAAGAAATACTCAGGAAAAGGTAGGACATGTGTACTTTGCTAAAGGTAAAGATACATATGAAGTTGAGGAAGCTTCTTGCGGCGATATCGTGGTTCTTCCAAAGCTTAAAGATAGTGGTGTTAAAGATACGATAACACACAAAGATCGAAAGCTCACAATTATTTCTCCAAGTTATCCAGAACCTATGATTTCAAAGAGTGTTAATCCAAAGTCAAAGTCAGATATCGATAAAATCAGCAATGGTTTGAGCCGGCTTGCAGATTCAGATCCAACATTCGCGTGGGAATTTGATCCAGAAACATCTGAAACTGTTATCTCTGGTATTGGTGGTATGCACCTTGATGTTATGGTTGAAAGACTGAAAAATATATTCGGTGTAGATGTGGAAGTCGGTAAGCCAAAGATTGCATACAGAGAAACGGTACTTGGTCGTGCGGAAGCTGAACATAAGCACAAAAAGCAATCAGGTGGTCACGGTCAATATGGTCATGTCAAGATTTTAATTGAACCAGCAGAACGTGGTACAGGTTTTGAATTTGTTGATAAGATAGTTGGTGGAGTTATCCCAAGGAACTTTATACCATCTGTTGAAAAAGGCATCCGTGAGGCTATGAAAAAAGGAGTCCTTGCAGCTTATCCAGTTGTAGATGTACGCGTTACCCTGTTCGATGGTTCGTATCATGAGGTTGACTCATCAGATATTTCATTCCAAATAGCGGCAATACAAGCCTTTAAAAAAGGTATGCAGCAGGCCAAACCTGTGATTCTCGAACCGGTAATGTACGTTGAAGTTTTCACACCAGATGAAAACGCTGGAGATGTAATGGGTGACATTAGTTCACGAAGAGGTAGACCGATGGGAATGGAACCCGCTGGTAAGGGTATAACTGTTGTTAAAGCGGAAGTACCGCTCGCCGAGATGCTTGATTTCCAAGGAAGACTTTCATCAATAACAAGTGGTAGAGGCTACTTCACGATGAGATTTGAAAAATACGATGTTGTACCACCAAACATACAAGAAAAGATAATAGCAGAACGTAAGAAGTACCTTGAAGAACAACAAGAAGAGTAAACAAAGTTAATCGAAGTATAATCGTAATTTAGAAATACAGAAGCGGGCTGTAAAACCGGCCCGCTTTTATTTTACTATTTTAGGAATCTAATGTGTCGTAGAAGAAAAATAAGTTGGTAGATAACATCACAGTGGGGTGGATAGATGCCAAAAATATCGAATGTGTTGAAAATTCTGCTTGGAATTTTGCTTGCTATTTTGATCTTGACGATATTGTTTTTTTATGGTTATTCATCTTTTCTCGTGAAACAATTGTACGGTGAAAATGTGAGTGTATTTCAAGCATGGCGAAGTTACGTTAGTTATTTGTTTTCAAAAATACCTTTTGTAAAGAATTTTGTAAATTACGAAAGCCTCGAAGTTATGACGGCAAGAGAATATTTTGAGAAAATTTACAACGAGTACAGCCAGCAACTTGAAAGCAGTATGAAAGAAATAGAAAATAAAGAAAAGGCACTTGCCGATAAAGAGGCGCAGGTCGATAAGCTATTTAGTTCCATTAAAGCTGTGGAAGAAAGCTGGAAAGAGAAAAAATTAAAAGAAGAATTAAGCAAGGTACAAGATACAGTTACTTTGAAACGATTACAAGATATAGTCGATACGTTTTTAAACTCTGATCCTGCACAACTTAGAAGGTTGATGAATGCTGATAATATGTCAGTTGAAACACTTGCAATTGTTTTCTCGAAATTACCATCTGACACAAGAGCGGAAATGTTGCAACAACTCACATCTATCAATCCAACCAAAGCAGCTCAGGTCGTTGAAAAAATGGGCGGTGTCGATCAGATTATAAGTGATATAGATTTCAAAGTAGAAGAACTGAAAAATGCAATATCCGACATGGTAAACACAGAAGCAGAGCTCGTTACACTCAGTGGCTTTAGCAAAGGTGTATCCGCTTTCTTGAGGGACATGAATTACGATGAATTGTGGAATTTTATTCTTAAAATCAAATCTCGACCAGATCTTGTCTTCTATGTACTTTCCAATGTAGATAATGCAACAATGGTAAGACTATTGAAAGACATAAAGGATAAGGAAGAGGAGTTATTCATAGAAATCATGAACAGGGGGGCTAAATTTTGATTAAAATAGCAAACCTATCTAAACTTATTCAAACTCAGAGTCAAGCTCAAAGTCCAGAAGTTATCCAAAATGTGATAAATCAAATCGAAAATGCTGATCAAAATGTTGGCAAGACATTTGATGAGATCTTGCAGAAAATTATTAGTCAGATGAATTCCTTGGAAAAAACAAATCAAAAGGTAAATCAAAAAGATGCAAATAATATAAATACATCACTTTCTGGAAAAAATGAAAACGTCCAAATCAGTCAAAAAGCAACGGTAAACCCGGGTAAATATTCATCTGAAATCTTGCAACACACACAGCAGCAAACATCTGAACAGATTCAAAAAAATCAAGATTTACCTAGCGAGAAGAATAAACTTTCACAAAACACAATTACAAGGGATGAAAGTGCGAAAATCACTGGAAAGTCAGTGGTTGATATGACTAAAAAAACTATTAACGAAACAGAAAAAACAACTGAAGTAAATACAGTTAACACGTTTAGAAATGATATTGAAAACGATGAAAAAGAGCAACTTTCCGAAGTTCTCAAGAAATTGAGTGATTTACCCAAAAGTGACTCTCAGAGTACGGATAAGAAACAAAACTATTCTAACATACACCAAACATTTGAAGATGCCAAAGGTACTGAAGTTCATCTTGCGAAAAGCAGTAATCCAAATAATGACAATTTGGAAAATGCTGACAATAAATTAGAAAAGCAATATACCAGAACGACTGATATCAATTATAACGAGAAACAATACCAATCAAGAAACTCAGTTTTTAATGAACACTCAAAATCGATAGGCAATCAACCTGAAAAAGAATACAACAAAAAAGCAACTACGCCCGTGATTCAGAGCCATACTGTAAACTTAAAAGAAAATGTTCCCACGAAAAATTTGAATTTACTTTACGAAGATCACAAAAATTACGAGAGTAAAGAGGTAAAACAAAAAATTACAGAAAATGTTCATGAGAAAGATCAAGAAAGTATCAAATCTGGAAACAAAAATCCACATACTCAAAGTGAGATAATTCAACCTCACGTACAACACACTGAAACATACAATTTAGTGCGGCAAAACAAACAGGATGGTAATATATTAAGCTCTAAAACTGAAGAAACAATAAAAGTACCGGCAAGAAATTCGAACACTAAAAAATTACTAAATGAAAGCATCAAAGAAAATGCCTTAGCAAATACTAAAGAAGATGCAGATTCTAAAATGTTTGAATTTGGGCAATATGAAATAACAAAGGAGAAAATTGCAAAGATCGTTACAAATGAACCAGAGAGAAAAAGCTCATCAATAACGGATGAAAGATCGAGTAAATGGGTGGACACGGATGACACTTTTATTCGATCAACATGGAAAGAGGATAAAGTTGATAAAAAAGTAGATAAAGTTTACAGCGTCAAAATAGATACATACGTAAACCAGATAAGAAATCTTTCAAACCAGATTAATGAACTAAGTGCTTTTCAAAACATTTCTGGAATCCCGAGTATTGTTATCACTTCAAAAGAAGAAAGCACACCAAAACTTGTCTATTCGAATAAATCTTCAGAGACATTTACTAAAAGAAGCAACTATTTAAATAACGTTACAGCTGACCCGCTCAGCACTATGAATGGTAAACATACTATAAATAGTCCCGTCAATCCACTGGATTTGATCAATTTACCGCGTTTAATCATGGTGAATAGTAAAGGTAATTTTAAAGTCGAAAGCATTGAAGATTCCAGTCGAAAACTGTCGGATATGGTAAAGGAGATTAGAATAATACAAGAAACACAGCTGCTAAGAGGCAACTATAAAAAATCTGGGGAAAATAAAGCAAGGTTAGAAGTTCAGGAAAGAGAAGTGGTATTTGAAAAGAAGAATATTGAAAGCTTTGACAGTTTAAATGGTTTAGTTAAGTTTGGAACTCAAAATGTGAAACCAAATTATGAACAAAATACCGTCCAGCAAGATTTTCAAAAGTCACCGTTAAATGTACTTTCAACAATAAATTCAAAGGGCAATCCAAGTCTGAGTGAAACTGATCAGCAAAACAGTCTTAGGAATTTTCCGGGCGAATCGTTGAAAAATAATTTGGAAGTATCTTCTTTTAAAGTTGAGTACAAAGAAAAAATCAACGATACAAATTCCTCGAACTTATCTGAAGAAAAACCAAAGATTTCGGATAAGTTTGTTGAAAGATTAGCTCAATTGACTTACAAAGCAGCAGACCAAAATATGGAAAGTCATTCAACTCAAACCAATAAGTTAGATCTTGCAGAAAGACTCCAAGCATCGAGAAATCTTGAACAGATATACGAAAGAATAAAGGAATTCTCATTATCAAATATGCGCGAAGAAAGAGTACAAATGAAATTAGTTCCAGAAAATCTAGGTAATTTGGATGTTGAATTAAAGAAAGAAGGAAGGCAGTTATCCATTACCTTCATTACGGAAAACGAGAAAGCAAAGGAAATGTTGGAAAAAAGTATTCAAGTGCTTCGTGAAAGACTAGCAAACCTTGACTTTGAAGTTAGAAGTGTGGAGATAAGGGTAAAAGAAGATGAAAAATACTATGAGCACGACAGAAATTCTCAACATGGACAACACAGAGAACACAATGAAGGAAATCAAAAAAGAAAATATACTTACGAAGAGGTGACCCAAGATGATGATGAACGTGAGCGCGACATCTAATTTATTCTCAACAACATCCGAAAGGATTACTAAGAAGGACTTGGACAAGGAAGCATTCTTAAGATTACTCATAACACAATTGAAAAGTCAAGATCCACTGGAACCTATGAAAGATAGGGACTTTATAGCACAGATGTCGCAGCTTTCTTCACTAGAACAGATAATGAACATGAGCAAGTCAGTTCAGTCATTTGTAGACACGGCTTCACAGCTCTACAGAACCCAGGCAGTTTCAATGATAGGAAAGACAGCTGTTGTAAAAACAAACGTGATAAATGTTGAAAATGGTGTGGCAGAGTCGAAAGTATTTAATGTCGATACACCTTCAAACATAGTTATTAAGATATTTGATTCAAATGGAAAACTTATTAAAGAAGAAAAAATAGGTCAAGTAGAAGCTGGCTTGCAATTATTCGCTTGGGATGGGAAAGATGATAAAGGACTGAAAGTCAAGGATGGTAAGTATATATTTAGAATTTTAAAGATTAAACCCGATGGTGGGTATGATGAGATACCCAGTGTTGAGAGTGGAACAGTATCAGGTGTTCAATTCGATAGTGGTAAGATAAACGTAGTGGTTAATAGCAAAATCTACGATATTTCAGAGATATCAGAAATCTATGCATAGGGGTGATTGATATATGATGAGGTCTCTTTACAGTGGTGTTTCTGGTCTTCAGGGATTTCAGCAGGAGATAGATGTTGTAAGTAATAACATTGCAAACGTTAACACGATAGGTTTCAAAGGCGCACGTGTCACATATGCAACAAATTTCTCACAGATATTAGACATGTCAAAGAGGGCATCGAATAATACTGGCGGTACAAATCCGAAACAGATCGGATACGGTATGAGAGTTGCATCGATAGACAAGATAATGAATCAAGGTAGCTTCCAGAATACTGGTAAAAAGACAGATCTTGCAATACAGGGTGAAGGTTTCTTCATACTTTCGAATGGTCAAAGATATTTCTATACACGATCTGGAAATTTTGATCTTGATTTAAATGGTACCGTGGTTCAACCAACAACGGGTTTGAAATTGCAAGGTTGGGTTGCCGAAGTAGATCCTATGTCTGGTAGAAGGTACGTTGACACAAACAAGCCCATTAGTGACATACAAATTTCTGCAGGGTTGGGAATGGCAGCTAAGCAGACATCAAGGATGACACTTGCAGGTAATTTGGACGCAAGAGTGGGCCCAGAAAAATTTGTTATCGCTATAAATGGATACGGCGGTCGTACAATAAACACGAAAGTCACATTTGAACGAGATCTTGGAGGACTCAGCGATGTATTTGGAGATTATCAGATTTACATGGGAAAAATAGATGCCAATTTAGACGATAAGTTAGACGGAAAAGTTTACATGAAATTTGATAAATTTGGCAACGTCGTGAGTGCTGGTGCAATAAAACAGAAATTATCGGGAACGGCATCAGGTGGAACACTCACACTCACAAATCCCATACAACAACAAGATGGAAATTACTTGTTTATAATCAGAGATAGCAATGGAAAAATAATTGATACACTTTCTCGTAATGTTTTAAATGGCTCGGTTACAGAAGCAATCACTTCTGAAAAGTTAATTGATGGCAATACTTATAGTGTTGAGATAGCAGCTTCAACACAGGAAGTTTCACCTGTTGATACACAATTTGATTATCAAACAACAACGTCTCCGGCTAATGGGCAACTTTCAAGAAACTTTATAGTTCAATACATTGTTGAGAATCTCGATGGAACACCAACCACTCTTGCTCCACAAGATATAACAGCAGCAGGCACACAAACGATAGCTGATGCTTCACTTGTTCCGGGAATACAATACAGAGTAAAGATTATGATAAATGGCAAAGTTTTTGGTTCCGAAGTAGTCACTGCAACGGATGATGGAAGTGGCAATGGCAAGATTTCATTTGAATATACGCAAGGAAAATACGGAGTAATAAGAACTGTTAGAAATAGTGTAAAGGGGGATGTAATTGGTACATACAACGTCTTACTACTCAATGGCACGAACACACTGTACGACGACAACTTCATCAATGGGAACTCGTATATTGACGAAGTTTACCAACCATCAAAAGTTGACTTATTGACAATTCCAGGTTCTGGTGAACCAAGGTTTTATGAAGCGGACAACCCAACAAATTTCTCAGTAGTTTCATTTAAATCACCATTCTACACAACATCAACGCAAGTGTACGACTCACTTGGTAACCCGTATACGTTATACATCGACTTTGTGAAACTCGCCTCCGTGTACGCTGATAAAGAGAATGTATGGGCATTTAGGATAAGGAGCGCTTCAGGTGAAAATATCAAATACTTATCAAATTATGATACGGGAACAGAAATAACAGGTGGAACGTATGGAGTTGTTAGATTTGATAAAACAGGAAGACTTTTGGGAGTTAATTCATTTGATCCAGAAACTGGTAGAATTTCTGAAGGGGAAAATATAGATGCTATTATGTTCAATGCCGGCGAAAATGGAGATGGTATTGTAAAAATAAAACTCGATCTCAACAGCATGACACAATTTGCGGCGTTAGCTGACGCGTTTGTAAAAAGTCAAGATGGTAATGCACAGGGAGTATTAGAGTCATTCTCAATAAATGAAAATGGCGATATAATCGGTTCATTTACGAACGGTCTTGTTGATGTTTTGGGGAAAGTTTCTCTTGCAACATTTAATAACCCCGCAGGTCTATTGGAAATGGGCAATTCACTTTACGGAGAAAGCGCTAACAGTGGTACAGCAAGGATTGGACAACCTGGAAAAGGTGGATTCGGGTCACTTATTGCTGGGGCACTAGAAATGTCTAATGTAGATCTTTCAGAAGAATTCACAAAGTTGATAATCGCACAAAGAGGTTTTCAGGCGAACGCTAGAACAATAACAACGGCAGATCAGATATTGCAGGAAGTTGTTAACTTGAGAAGATAACCTGAAATAGCAAAATAATAAAAGAAGAAGTGAGGTATGAAAATGATAAAACTTACAGGATTGAACGGTAAAGAATTCTATTTAAACGCCGAGTATATAGAGAAAATAGAAGCCAATCCAGATACTACGATTACACTTTTTAATGGAAAAAAATACATTGTAGCTGATCCTGTTGAAGAAGTTGTTAAAAAGGTCCTTGAATACAAAAGAAAAATCATACTTCCGCCGAATTATCAAGAAGAGTAATAGCAATCTCACCAAATTGGTAGGTGATCCGGATGGATATAACAGTAGTCTTAGGTATTGTGATCGGCTTTGGAATGATGGTCTACGGAATAATAAGTGGATCTGGGGACTTTGCAACTTTTATCAATATTCCTTCCGTAGTTATAACCGTTGGTGGAGCAATTTCTTCGGCGATAACTGCTAATAAAAAAAGTGTTGTTTTCGGAATTGTAAAGGTGATTATGGGAGCTATAAAAGAGCCGAAAATTGACTACGTTGGTACTTTAAGAACTCTTGTAAGTTTTTCTGAAAAGGCTCGAAGGGAAGGACTTCTATCATTAGAATCGAGTATAGAGGAAATTCAAGATCCGTACTTTAAAAAAGCTGTGCAATTAGTTGTCGATGGTACAGAACCAGAGGTCTTAAGAACAATGATGGAAATCGAAATTGATATGGCAACATCAGAGATGATGGATCAAAAAGGCTTTTTTGACTCTTTGGGTACATTCGGGCCAGCGTTTGGTATGATTGGAACACTTGTCGGATTGATTCAAATGCTTAAAAGTCTAAATAACCCTGAGACACTTGGTCCATCGATGGCTGTTGCTCTTATCACAACGTTGTACGGTTCAATTTTGGCTAATATTGTTGGAATACCTGTCGCTGAGAAAATCACAAGAAGGGCAGCCGACCTTGAAGTGTATAAGAGAATGATACTAGAAGGAATATTATCGATTCAAGCAGGTGAAAATCCAAGAGTACTGGAAGAAAAACTAAAGTCGTACTTGCCATCTCAAGAAAGGGCCAAATACGAAGCACAAGTCCAGGGAGCTGGTGCTTAGTGGCTAAAAAAGAAAAATGTGTGTGTAAATCAGTTCCCGAGTGGCTTAACACATACGGTGACATGGTTACTTTGCTATTGACATTCTTTGTTTTACTATTTTCAATGTCAACAATAACACCAGGAAAGTTCCAACAAGTAGTTGTCGGTATTACCGTTGCACTAAAGGGTAATCCTCCAAGTGTATTAACGGGTGGTCAAACCTTAAGTGAAGAAGCACTCATTTCAAGTAAACCTGGGGTGTACCAAGAACTTTTAAGAATTTCAGAGGAGTATAAGGGGAAAATTACCATAGAAGACAAAGATGAAGGAACATTAATAACACTCACAAATTTCAAAATCTTCGATCCTGGAAGTGCAAAATTGACAGCTGAAGCAAAGGAGATTATAGAGAAATTAGGTGCAGTGATAATTGAACATACTTCAAATATAATAGAAGTACGTGGTTACGCAGATGACAGGCCACTTACACCCGACTCCATATACCCATCAAATTGGCATCTTAGCAGTGCAAGGGCTTCAAGTGTTGTTAATTTCATGTTAACTGAGCTAAAGCAAAAAAGGTATGTTCTAAGGATTGCCGATATACGTTCTGGGTTGTTTGATATAGATTACTTTTACGCACCGGATAGATTCGTACCAATTGGCAAGGGAGATGTTGATGTAAATAAAGAACTGAAGTCTATAAAAGCCAACTATGATTTTGATATGTCGAGGCTTCAAAGTGAATACGAAAGTGGTAAAATATCTGTGAATGAGTATCAAACAAAGCGCTCTATAATTACGTCTAAATACAATAGTGATGTAGAGAATACAAGAAGAAAGTACAGAAAAATCGAGATAATGATAAAAAGAGAGACAAGGGGTGGGTAACGATGCCGGAAGAAGTGGAACAGAATGAACAGAAAAAAAAATCAAACCCTTTGATGGGAATAATTAGTATCGTAGCGGTACCTCTTGTTATTTCACTTGTTGTAAGTTTAGCTGTGTTCTTTTTACTCGGTCAAAACAAGACACCAAAAGAAACTCAGCAACAACAGCAAACAACTGTGCCAACACAGATAAAGGCTGTTGTAATTCAAGCAGGAAAATTCCAAACATTTATGCTCAAAGGCGGAAGAGATGTCGTCGTTATTGATTCATTAACTTTACTCGTTGGTAGTGAACCATGTAGAGCAGCAGTTGCAGATAAAAATGATGAAATTATGGATGCCTTAAGTACCATCTTTCTTAGTAAAGAAAGATTCGAACTCACTACACCGGCTGGAATTGATTTGCTCAAAAAGCAAATCAGAGAAGCTGTGAATGAAATAACAGGATTCACTGGAGAAAAAGAAAAGTTTGGTGTTTTAAATGTCTACATATACATAAAATCCATTAGTAGTGTACAGTAGTAGTGGGCAGTATTTAACACCTTTTCCCTTAAGGGAGTGATAATTTTGTCAGATGTACTAAGTCAAGAGGAAATAGATAGATTATTAGCGGCATTGTCGCAAGGCGAAGTTAACATAGAGGAAGTAAAAAAAGAGGGTGAAGGAAAAAAAATTCGTGTATACGATTTTTTGCGCCCGCAGAAATTTTCAAAAGAACAGATTAGAACTGTTCAAATGATCCATGAGAATTTTTCAAGAGGGGTCTCAACATATCTTTCGGGAAAATTAAGATCTTTTACATCAGTTAACGTAGTTGGTATCGACCAATTAACTTACGATGAGTACATGAAATCGATTAGTAATCCATCGTTTATTACCATCTTCAGTGCAAGAGAATTCGTTGGAAGCGCAATACTAA
This sequence comes from Fervidobacterium sp., assembly GCA_049970055.1. Lineage (GTDB taxonomy): Bacteria > Thermotogota > Thermotogae > Thermotogales > Fervidobacteriaceae > Fervidobacterium. The sequence goes on along the minus strand of JBMFNR010000001.1, from coordinate 146,772 downwards.
ACATGAGCCTTGAAATATTCTACGGTATCCTTGACGTATTACTTGGCGGACCTGGTGAAGTCATAGATACTAAAAGAGTACCTACCGATATTGAGAGTGGAATCATAAAAAAAGAGGTTGTAAATATCTTAACCTCTTTATCACAAGCATGGACTTCCGTTCATCCATTCATTCCAGTGGTTGAATCTACTGAAACCAACCCACAATTTGTGCAAATCGTACCAAGTAGTGAAATGGTTTTAGCGATAACGTTTTTTGTGAGTTTTGGGAAGATAGAGGGTTACATGAGTGTTTGCTGGCCGTCTTCAGTAATCGAGCCAATTGGTGAAAAACTGACTACACAAAGTTGGTTTAAAGTAAAGCAAAAAGAAATTACCCAAGAGCTTATGGAAAATTTGAAAAATAACCTAAAACAAACAAAAGTTGATGCTATTGCTATAATAGGTGAAACTGTTCTTACCCTTGGTGAAATAGTAACATTGGAGTTAGGAGACGTTATAAGGCTTAAAGAGCACTACAACGATCCAATAAGAGTTAAGATAAACGGAATAACAAAATTCCTTGGTAAACCCGGGCATTACAAAGGTAATTATGCCGTAAAGATTACGGGTGTCTTAGAGGAAGGTGAAGAAGAATGATGGCGGATGATTTTTTGTCTCAAGAAGAACTTGATGCTTTATTAGGTCAACTTAGTAGTGAGGAATCATTGAGCGATATAGAAAAGGATATGATAGGTGAAGTTGGAAACATCATTCTTGGTGCTGGTGCAACAGCACTCTCAAATATACTTGGTAGAAAAGTCGATATATCAACTCCAGAGGTGGAAGTGAAGACATTAAAAACCTTACGTGAAGAGATTAAGGGACAAAAAGTCAGTGTAATTATTCACTTTGAGGGTGTCGTGGAAGGTCTTAATACACTTGTTCTTGAAAAGAAAACAGCTGCACAAATCGCTGATATAATGATGGGTGGACTCGGTAATATTGAAAGTTATGAGCTTGATGAGATGAAATTAAGCGCCGTTGGAGAAGCAATGAACCAAATGATGGGTTCAGCGGCTACTTCGTTATCCGATATGATAAAAAAGTCGGTGAATATAACCCCACCAACTGTTGAAATTTTGGATTTTGATAACAAGGAGGTAAAATTTCCTCCCATTGGTGATGAGAACGACAAAGTTGCGAAAGTTGATTTTACAATGTCCATAGAAGGTCTGGAAGATGCAAGTTTTTTCCTTGCAATGCCGATACCGTTTGTTAAAAAATTGCACGATATGATCTTCGGTACAGTACAAGTTCAACCAGAAAAGAGTGAAACGCAAAGTAGCTTTTCAACAAAGCAGAAAAGCGTGCAATCAACCGCACAATCAACCCCTTCGAAAAAACAAGAAAAACCAACGATAGCAGCTCGTCCCGTACAATTTGAAGATTTCGAAAAAGCACAGAGCAAATCTCAGCAGCCAAACGTTATCGACGAGAGATTGCAGCTACTTTTCGATGTTCCACTAAACATTACTGTTGAGCTTGGTAGAACAAAACTGACACTAAAAGAAGTCATGGAACTCGGTGTAGGTTCACTTATTGAACTTGATAAGTTAACTGGTGAGCCTGTTGATGTTTACGTGAATAACAAATTAATTGCGCATGGTGAGGTTGTAGTTATAGACGAGAACTTCGGTGTGAGGATAACAGAGATAGTTAGTCCAAAGGAGAGGTTGTACAGTTTAAAATGATAAAAATAGAAAAGTAAAAAAGGGTGCAAGTGCACCCTTTTTTTGCTATTCTTTTATTAATTTTTCAAAAATTCTTTGAGCCAATGTGCGCTCTTTTTTAGAATCCTTTTTTGTGTATTGTAATCAACGTATACTATCCCAAACCTCTTCGAATAACCGTATGCCCATTCAAAATTGTCGATCAAGGACCATATGAAATAACCTTTCAAGTCTACCCCTGCGCTGATTGCTTCAAGGGCCTTTTCAAAGTGCTTTTCAAGATAATTTATCCTGTAACCATCGTCGATCTTTCCGTTTTCTAACTTGTCTGGACCGGCTATTCCATTTTCTGTTATGTACAAAGGTAATTTGTACCTTTCTTTAAGATACACAAGCATATCGAAAAGACCTTGCGGGTAAATTTCCCAACCCATATCGGTTTTCGGTAGATTCCCTTGAACGTATGAAAATTTCATAGGGCTATTTTCGTCGTATACAACCAGTGTACGCGTATAGTAATTTACACCGAAGAAATCTATAGGTGTTGATATAATATCAAAATCGCCATCCGGCACTGTTAATCCCAAACCATAATAATTTTCAACAGCCTCTTGCGGGTATTTTCCAAATATAACAGGATCGTGAAACCATGCGTTGACAACTTTATCTACAAGTCCAGCTACTAAAAAACTTTCTGGCTTAGCATCACCTGGTTCTACTTTCATAACAACATTCGTTAAACCAATCTTACCATCTTTTACCTCTTCTCTAAAGGATTGGACGGCATACCCATGCGCCCTTAGCAAGTTATGAGCTGCAATCAAGGCCTCTTGCAAATTAGTATGGCCAGGTGCATGTTCTCCTGTGAAATATCCAAGGAACGACGAACACCAAGGCTCGTTTAATGTGATCCAATGCTTCACTCTATCACCCAGCTCATTGAACATAAACAGTGCATATGATCTAAAGTAAATAGCGATATCTGGATTTAACCATCCTCCATTTTTGTATAATGCGTGCGGTAAGTCCCAATGATACAACGTGACAAACGGTGTTATACCATTCTCAAGCAACTCATCAACTAATCTGTTGTAAAAGTCAACACCTTTCTGGTTGATATTTTTCCCGTCTGGCATAACCCGTGGCCACGAAATTGAAAAACGATACGCATCGAGACCTATCTCTTTCATTAAAGCTACGTCTTCTTTGTATCTATGATAATGATCGCATGCAACATTTCCTGTATCTCCATTGAAAGTTTTGCCTGGTGTGTGTGAAAAAACATCCCATATCGAAGGTCCCCTACCATCTTCGTTGGCAGCACCCTCGATCTGATAAGCTGCCGTAGCTGTCCCAAAGATGAATCCTTTTGGAAAATCTGACCTTTTCAGCATTTTGCTCACCTCCTCATTTCACAATTACATTAAGTCTCCTTAATTAATTTAGTGTTATTCTACTTTCGTTAAAATGTGTGAAGTTTGCACTGAAAGATATGCGTTAGCGATCGCTGAAAAAGCTCCAAGAAATAAAACCAAAGGAAGAAGTCCATAAATTACACTCGAACCTATCAGTAAGCTACCTATGAAGAATTGTACCAGGTTGTTAGAAATCATACCAAACAGACTAACGCCGGTTATACCAAATATCTTCAACTTTTTCACTAAACTTTGGACCAGTGCCGCAGCTACACTACCCAAAAAGCCCATAAAGAACCCTGGTGTAAATATCGTCCCGGAGAGTATCGAGCCCAAAAGAGATTTAGATACCGCAAGTAGTAATGCATCTTGGAGATTGCAATAATACGAAAGGTACAGGACAAGGAAATTTGAAAATCCCCACTTACCACCCGGAACTGGGAAAGGCACGATACCTTCCACAACGTATATCACACTACTAAGAGCTATAAAGAGGCCAAACATTACCACGTTTCTACGTCGATGTTCTCTGTTTTTTTCTTGAATTCTATTATCGTTCTGTTTGGCACACATATTATACTTCCTCCAGGCTCGACTTTACCAGTTTTTTCACAAATTTTGTCAGGACAATTAGAATCGGTAACCCAAACTTTTTGACCATCAAAATGAAGTGTAGTTACATACTTACCATTTTTGTTATGTATCTTCCACTCTCCGGGCTGAGAAAAATGGTAAACTTCTTCCCCAGAGATTCTAACCACAACACCATCAGCTTTTTCGTCATTTTTAAAAAAGAAACCTCGAACTAAAAATAAAGAAGACAAAAATAAAACGATAGTAAGTAAAATTAAATCGCTTTTTTTAAACATACAGCTTCCCACCTATTAAGACTTTTTCAACCCAGTTTTCTTGGAACATATACGGTATATCTAAAAATTCACTTGTACTCCATAAGACCATGTCAGCGGGGTACCCGGGAGCAAGTATTCCAGACTTAAACCCAAGTACATAAGCACTATTAGCAGTGTAAGCATTTAAAACTTCTTCAGGGTCCATCTTCAAAAATCTAATGGCAAGATGCATAACAAACCCGGGATAGTAAATAGGCGAAGAACCTGGGTTAAAATCGGAACCAAGTGCTACACCTATTCCATTATTTATAATTTCCCTAGCTGGTGCGTAACTTTCACCAAGGTAAAAACTCGTCGCTGGCATTAATGTAACAAGCGTATTTGAATGTGAGAGTGTGGAAATGTCCTCTTTAGAAATTTTTAAAACATGATCAACGCTTATTGCTCCAATTTTTTCACCAAATCTACAAGCTCCAACGTTTTCAAGTTCATCGGCATGTAACCTTACTTTGAAACCGATTGCCTTAGCTTTTTCAAAAAAATAACTTAATTCTTCGGGTAGGTAGACTCCCTTATCGACAAACGCATCAACAAAATCTGCAAGTTCTTCTTGCTTAATAACATCTAGAAGTTCCGTCATTTCCTTGATGTATATATTAACACTTTTGCCAGAATCAGGTAAAGGTTTTGCATGTAATCCCAAAAATGTACTTGTTATCCTATTTGGTAGTTCTGATTTTAGCTTCTTTATCACTCTCAGCTGCTTTAGTTCGTTTTCTTTATCTAGCCCGTAGCCACTCTTACATTCCAATCCAACGATCCCATGTCTTGTAAATGCATCTACATACCTCTTTGCTTCCTTATAGAGTTCCTCCTCGCTTGATTTCTTCACCAGAGCTGTCGTGTAGTGTATTCCACCACCAGCGTGAAGTATCTCCAGATAAGTCTTGCCCCTCGCACGCATAAGAAATTCTTTCGAACGTGAGCCAATGAATGGAATGTGTGTATGTGCATCAAATAAACCAGGCGTGACTAATTTTGCACTATAATCAGCACTTTTATGCCTTCTAATGTCTATTACGTAACCACCATCAACAACAATATCGACATCAAATAATTCTTCAATACTTCTCATATCGGTGCCTTTCACTGGCTGTTTTATGGGTGTCAGTAATCTATCAGCGTGTATAACAAGCATAAAAATTCCCCCAAATGAAAAATAAAATATTCAAAGTCTGCTAAATTTCACCGATTTTTTTAAGTATACTGAAAAGCTTTTTAAAGGCAATACTTCTATGGCTAATTACTTTCTTTAATTCTTCACCTAGTTCACCAAATGTTTTATCGTATCCTATTGGAACAAAAATAGGGTCGTATCCAAACCCCCTTTGACCGCGTATTTCTGTCGCTATACTTCCTTCAATGTGGCCTTCAACAGAAACCAAAAAGTTCTTCAGTGGGTTGAAATAAGTTGCCACACACACAAATTTAGCTTTCCTCTCTTCCAGTGTTTTGAAATTTTTCATTAGTTGGATTATACTCTCCATCTTTTCCTTGTAAGGTGCGCCTTCCATATAACGAGCTGACATAACTCCTGGAAAACCATCAAGACTATCTATCGATAAACCTGAATCGTCCGCCACAACGGGCGCGTTAACAATTTTGCCATACTCTATAGCTTTTTTTACAGAGTTTTCCAAGAACGTTTCTCCATCTTCAACAACACCAAAATCCAAATCAATGGGAATGAGTTCAATAGAGTCAGGAGCTACAAGCTTGATTTCGCGAATTTTGTGTTCGTTCTTACTTGCCACATATATCCTAAACAAATTTACCCCTCCAAAGTTATGAAGTTTACAAATACTTATAATATTCATTTACTTAAAATTCTCATCAGGTATTTTCCCGTCCAAGAGTTTTTATTTTGAGCTACCTGTTCGGGTGTGCCTGTTGTGACAACGTATCCCCCTTCGTCGCCACCTTCAGGGCCTAGATCTATCACATAATCGGCAGATTTTATGACATCGAGGTTATGCTCTATAATTATAACCGTATTACCTTTATCAACAAGTCTATTCAAAACTTCTATGAGTTTTTTTACATCGTCGAAGTGTAAGCCAACAGTTGGTTCATCTAAAATGTACAATGTCCTCCCGGTTGCTTTTTTTCTTAATTCTGAAGCAAGTTTCACTCTTTGTGCTTCACCACCAGACAATGTTGTGGCCGATTGTCCAAGTTTTATATAACCAAGTCCAACATCGGAAAGAACTTGTAATGTATCTCTTATAGCAGGTATATTTTGGAAAAATTCAAGAGCCTCATCTACCGTCATGTTGAGTACATCCGCTATATTCTTCCCCTTGTACGTAACTTCCAACGTTTCCGAGTTATACCTTGACCCTTTGCAAACATCACATTCAATGTAAACTTCCGGTAGGAACATCATTTCGATCTTGACAACACCTTGACCAGCACAGGATTCACACCTTCCACCTTTGACGTTGAAACTGAATCTTCCTTTATCGTAACCACGCACCTTTGCTTCTGGCGTCATCGCAAATAATTCTCTGATTGCATCAAAAACTTTTGTGTAAGTTGCTGGATTACTACGTGGAGTACGACCAATAGGTGATTGATCTATAGCGATCACTTTATCGATTTCCTCTAATCCCTCTATTCTATCAAACTCTCCGGTTTCGTACTTAGTTTTGTACAATCTATTAGAAATAGCAGGATACAATGTATCCAATATCAGAGAACTTTTACCAGATCCACTAACACCGGTTACAGCAATAAGCGTACCTAATGGAAATTCAACAGTGATATTTTTCAAGTTATTGTGCCTTACGCCAACTATTCTTATCACTTTTCCATTACCCGTTCTACGTTCCTTTGGCACTTCGATTTTCAATTTTCCTGAAAGATACTTTCCAGTTAAAGAATTTTCGCTTTTCATCAGTTCCTCGACGGTACCAGAAAAAACAACATATCCTCCATTTACCCCCGCACCAGGTCCTATGTCAACTATATAGTCGGCATTTCTGATAACATCTTCATCGTGCTCAACAACTATTACTGTGTTCCCTAAATCGCGAAGTTGTTTCAACATACTAATTAACCTATCGTTATCTCTTTGATGCAAACCTATCGTTGGTTCATCGAGTACGTATATAACACCTGTTAAACGTGAACCAATTTGTGTTGCCAACCTTATCCTTTGAGCCTCTCCACCTGAAAGTGTCCTAACATTTCTCGACAAAGTCAAATAACCAAGTCCCACTTGCTCTAGAAAATCGAGACGCTTCTGTATTTCGCTTAACAACTCACTTATTGCTTCGTATTGTTTCAAAGAAAGTAATTCCGGTAACTTTCTAATGACTTGCAGCTCCTTCGAAATTGGTAAGTCTGTGAAATCTATTATACTTAAACCATTGATAGTAACACTTAATGCTTCCCGACGAAGTCTTTTACCTTTGCAAGTTTGGCATGTTCTTTCAACAAAAAAGTTTTCGACTAACCACTCACGAGTTTCTTCCGATGTGTATTCTTCGTACCTTTCTTTCACAATGGTCACGATACCTTCGAAATATTCAGTACCATATAATATGGCTTCCTTTACTTCATCCGGCTGACTGCGAAAAGGTTTACTCGGGTCACCACGATATTCTCTAAGTATTCTTTCAAGTCTTCTTGGAATCCATCCATCCGATTTATGACCTATCCTAAGCCCTTCCATAATCGGCTTGTCCTCTTCAAAAAGCGCCTCTTCATCCACTTCCAGTTTAAACCCTAGGCCATGACAATCCGGACAGGCTCCGTAAGGGCTATTGAATGAAAAAAGTTTTGGCGTAATTTCCGGCATTGAAAATCCACACGAAAGACAAGAATATTTTTCAGAATATAGATGTTCGTGTGCACCGTCTTCCGTCCTAACAATAACAAAGCCTTTGCTTTCCTTTAATGCGAGTTCCACCGACTGGAATAATCGGTGTATATCGCTTTCCGAGACAGAAACTCTATCAATAACTAAATTAATATTGTGTCTTACATTTTTATTTAGTTCGGGAATCTCTTCTATCCTGAAGACCTGACCATCGACCTCTACCCTGATATATCCGCGTTCTAAAAAACTGTTTAGTTCATCCTTAAATGTACCTTTCTTTTCACGTGCGATAGGAGCAAGAATAAGGACTCTTCTATTTTCGAAATGGGACTTTACACTATTAACAATTTCATCAACGGACATTTTTCTTAGTTCCCGGCCACAATATGGACAATGCGGTACACCAATTTGTGCATAAAGAACCCTCAGGTAATCATATATCTCTGTTACTGTCCCTACAGTGGACCTTGGGTTGTGTGAAACACTCTTTTGATCAATCGCTATTGAAGGTGAAAGTCCTTCCATACTTTCAACATCTGGTTTTTTTAATTCACCAATGAATTGTCTTGCGTAAGTTGAAAGACTCTCCAAATATCTCCTTTGCCCTTCTACAAAAATCGTGTCCATTGCCAGCGAGCTTTTCCCCGAACCTGAAAGCCCTGTAATTACAGTAAGCTTATTTTTAGGTATTTCTACATCAATACCCTTTAAATTATGTACCTTTGCACCTCTAATGATAAGTTTATCCATATATTGTTATCTTCTAAACCTCCTTGAGAACGCTATGCTTAATTCAAAAAGTAGTATAATACCAAATATCAAAAACTCGACGCTAAGCGCTATCAACTTCCTTCTCACATCGTCAACGGAAAGATATCCATACGCCCTTGCTTGAAATGGGAAAAACCAGGTAACTGCCATAATTGTAAACATAAAAACTACCGTTATAAATATATTTCTTAGAGTATTCCACGCATCATATAAATCATTCGTCAACAAATCGATCTTAACGTTGATTGCTTCCATATCTCTTTCGTATCGTTCCAAGTGTGTTTCTATCGTATCTATCGTTTCTAAAAGTTTCTTCTCTAATTCCTCACGTTCCATATTACCACCTTCCATTCGACAATTCATAGCAAAATATGTCTTTAAATCCTTAACATAGCATGTGTAATTGCGAAATATATCATTATTCCACCAAGATCTGCGATAGTTGTGATAAGTGGGCCAGACATTAGCGCAGGATCTATATGCAAGAGCTTACCTAAGAACGGTAACATCGAACCCGCGGTATTAGCAAAAATAATTATAAAGAACAAAGATATAGCTGCGGAAAGATTAACTAAAATGTTATTTGAAATCATAAATCCTCTGAGAAAAAGTACAAGCCCCAAAATCAAACCAAGTATAATTCCAACATACAATTCCCTCAGTAAAACCTTCCACCAATCCTTCAGTTGTACTTCACCGAGTACCATACTTCTTATTATAAGTGTACTACTCTGTCCTCCTGAGTTGCCGCCAGCGTCCGCCATTGTCGTCATGAAAGCAGCCACAATGGGAATGGCAGCAAGAAATTCTTCGTATCTATGCACAATAAACGAATTAACGCTTTCCAATAGCAACAATCCTACAAGCCAAGGTAATCGGTTTCTGATAAACACAAGAGGCGAGGTATGAAAATAAGAAGTAGTAGTGGCATTCATACCAGCCATCCTATGGATGTCTTCCGTTGTCTCTTCCTCAATAATATCAACTATATCGTCAATAATTATCACACCGACAAGTCTCATATCATTGTCAACGACCGCTATGGCGTTAAGATCATATCTTTTCATTAATTCCGCAACTTCCTCTTGGTCGGTTGTCGTCTTTACGTACGGTGGTTCTGGCTTATAAATCTCATCGACAAGTGTCCCGGGTTCAGAAAAAATTAAGTCTTCCAAGCTAAGTGTTCCAACCAGTGTTCTATCCTCTTCAACAACAAATATTGTGTAAATTGTATCCGAATCTTTTCCAAACTTGCGCACCTTTGCGAGAGCTTCTTCGACAGTTATATTTCTCGTCACATAAACAAAATTTGGTGACATCAGTCGCCCAGCAGAGTTTTCCGGATAGTTAAGGATTTCAATGGTCTGTTCACGTTCGCTTTTGGGCAATAAGGAGAGCAACTTTGTAACAACATCGGTGGGGAGTTCATCGAGCAATTCCGCCCTGTCAGATGGATCCATATTCCGTATTATAGACTTTATCTCATCGTCTGTAAGCATCCGTACAAGTTCAAATTGTTCATCTGACTCAAGTTTGGAAAAGACCTCCGCAGCAATGTCTTTATGAAGCAAGCGGAAAACAATGGCTTTTTCTGAAGTTTCAAGCTCTTCAATCATTTCAAAAATTACGTTCGGATCTTGATCTTCCAGTAAGAACTTTAATGTTCTAAAATCACCACGTTCGATGAGTTTTTTGATGTCAACTTGGAGTTTGACCTTCATTCATAACAGACCTCCTCTTTTAATTTTCTCATGGCGGTTTTGAGCTGGAAGCACCTGAAAAACTCGGATATTCCACAGTTTATCACCAACCTTTCCTTTCGTAGGTTTAAAATTTAAAAGAATTTAAAAGCATATACTCAAAACGTTGTTAATTAATTATACCAAACTTTTCATCACTTTATAACCCGTTTATTTTTGAACATTTGGTTAACTGTACTTTGAAATTTCAGACATTTGGCAAAGACCAGAAAGTTTAAAAAAGAAGGAAGATAGAAAAGATGCGGAAGAAATTTAATGATTTTAATTTCCTTATGGTATAATATACTTGTAAAGATTAGATGTGCGAAAAGCTAAAAATTGCAAATATATTCTCCAAAAAATTGGAGAAATTGTTTGTATAATACATTTTTTACAATTTCATGATATAATTAAAGAACGCATTTCAAAATGAGCAGATGGAGGGATTTTCATGAAAGAATACATACCACAAGAGATAGAGGGCAAATGGCAAAAAGTATGGGAAGAAAGAAAAGTTTTCGAAACTCCGCAGTATTCGGAAAAACCAAAATACTACGCGCTTGTTATGTTTCCATATCCTTCTGGTACACTGCACGTTGGCCACGTCAAAAACTACGTCATAGGTGACATAGTAGCAAGGTACAAAAGGATGCAAGGATACAATGTATTACATCCTTTTGGGTATGATGCGTTTGGTTTACCTGCTGAAAATGCCGCTATAGCTCATAAGATTCATCCAAAAAAATGGACTTTTGATAATATAAATGTTATTCGTGGTCAGATAAAGAAAATTGGGATAAGTTACGATTGGAATAGAGAAGTTATAACATGTACTGAAGATTACTATAAATGGACGCAATGGATCTTTTTAAAACTTTATGAGGCTGGTCTAGCTTACAAAAAGCCAGGAGCGGTTAACTGGTGCCCAAGTTGTCAGACAGTTCTTGCAAACGAACAAGTGAAAGATGGAAAATGCGAGCGATGCGGTACAACGGTTACTATGAAATACTTAGAACAATGGTACTTTAAAATAACTGATTATGCTGAAAAGTTATTGGAAGGATTGGATAGATTACAAGGTTGGCCAGAACATGTTAAAACAATGCAAAAAAACTGGATAGGTAAAAGTACAGGTGCAGAGGTCAACTTCCCAATCGAAGGTATGGATAAAACAATTAGGATATTTACAACACGCCCAGATACAATCTACGGAGTCACGTTCTTGGCTGTCGCACCGGAATCGCCACTTGTCATGGAACTTGTCACTGATGAAAGGAAACAGGAAGTTGAGGAGTTCTTAGCAAAAGTTGCCCTTGAGGATAGATTCAAAAGAACAAGTGTAGAGGCAAAAAAAGAGGGCGTATTTCTTGGAAGATACGCGATAAATCCACTGACAAATGAAAAAATTCCAATTTATGTTGCCAATTATATACTTTATGAATACGGTACAGGAGCTATAATGGCCGTGCCCGCGCACGATCAACGTGATTTTGACTTTGCAAAAGCGTACAACTTACCAATTAAGCAGGTTATAAAACCAAAGGATGGAGAGTGGAATGTACAAGAAAAACCATATGAATCGGAAGGAATAATGATAAATAGTGGACCATTTGATGGTCTTGAAAGTATAAAAGGCATAGAAGAGGTTACAAATTACATAGAACAAAAAGGCTTTGGTAAAAAAAGTGTACAGTACAAGTTAAGGGACTGGCTTATTTCCAGACAGAGGTACTGGGGTGCACCCATTCCCGTTGTGTACTGTGATAAATGTGGGATAGTTCCCGTTCCAGAAAAAGATCTACCTGTAAAACTGCCGGAGGATGTCGAATTTTTACCAACAGGTCAATCACCTTTAACGCTAAGTGAAGAATTCATACATACGACATGTCCAAAATGTGGAGGACCAGCGCATAGAGAAGTTGAGACGATGGATACATTCGTTGATAGCTCATGGTATTATCTGAGGTACGTGAATCCAAAAATCGAGGATAAACCTTTTGATACAAACGATGTCAATTACTGGTTACCAGTTGACCAATACATCGGTGGTGTTGAACACGCTGTACTACACTTATTGTACTCAAGATTTATTACAAAAGTACTCCACGATCTTGGGTACGTAAAATTTGATGAGCCGTTTGAGAATCTATTTACACAAGGAATGATATACAAAGATGGTTGGAAAATGAGCAAATCGAAGGGAAATGTTGTATCGCCCGATGACATGATAAATAAATACGGTGCAGACACACTGAGGATGTACATACTTTTCATGGCACCGCCAGAAAAAGATGCTGAGTGGAATGACGCAGGTATCGAAGGAGTAAATAGGTTTATTAAGCGGCTTTGGAACAATTATTACAGGGTCCTTGATATAATAAACAACGAAGATATTAGTGGCGATTCATTTGGTAAAGAAGAAAAAAACCTCAGGAGAAAATTACACACAATGATAAAGAAAATAAAAGAAGACATAGAAGGCGGGTTTAAATTCAACACAGCGATCGCAGGACTTATGGAATTTAATAACCAGCTCTCTGACTATCTTGAAAGTTCTCAATCGTACAATAAAGAACTACTTAGGGAAATAGCTGAAAAGCTTGTGTTGATACTTTCACCTTTTGCACCACACATGGCAGAAGAGATGTGGCATGATCTTGGCAAGACAACACTGATCGTTGAAGAAAAATGGCCAGAATATGATCCACGGGCTCTTGAAGCCGAAGAAACCACAATCGTTGTACAAGTGAACGGAAAAGTACGTGGAAAAATAACAGTCCCTGCGAATTTATCAAAAGAAGAAATTAAGAAAGCCGCTTTAGACAACGTTTCGAAGCTAATCGAAGGAAAAACGATCTCAAATGTTATCTATGTCAGTGGTAAATTGGTAAACATTGTGGTCAAATAAGCGAGTACAATGAGCAAAAAAGTAAGCATAGGGGGGGACGTATGGTGAAAAGGTATCTTGCTTGTGTTTTACTGTTTTTCGCGCTGATGCTATTTGCTCAGCAAGATGTTGTCGCCGTTGTTAACGGTCGTAACATCACGATGGATGAATGGAACAGGGAAGCGAATGTTCAAAAGTTACTGATTGACATTCAAAACTCCAATGAAACATTCTATCAGGTACTTACTACTACCCAGGAAGGTATAGTTATAATAGAAAAGTACAAACTCAGAGTTCTTGATATCCTCATAAGAAAGATAGCTTTCATACAATTTGCAGAAAGTTTAAAAGTTGCACCAGATGCTTCAACTGTTAAAAATGATGTTGACACAGAAATCAAGAAAATGATTAATGATTTAAAAATGACGGAATCACAGTTAAACGATTATCTTATTCAACTTGGCATGGGGTCGCTCGAAGATTACAAACAAAGGTTATATCTGCAGCGTACCTATTCACTTTCTTTGGCAAATGTCTTGACATATTATATTAAAAACATCAGCATATCAGACGAGGAGATAAAAGCATACTATGAAAAGAACCAATCAAAGTACTTTTTGCCCACACAGTACGATCTAATTGTTTTTAAAACAAAAGATAAGAATACAGCTGATAACATCAGGCTGGATCTAGCGAAAAATCTCCCAAGTAGTGAAATATCGAAAAAGTACAGCGTTCAACCTTTGGTCGATGGTTTTGTAAATCAAGGTGACACATCCAAGATCCCGCAAAACTTGTGGCTTAAGATAACAAATACTCCCAAAAACACTATCTTACCAACCGAAAGTATAAGCGGAGAGTATTATGTAATAAAACTCAGAGACGTAAAGGTTGGCGGGCAAAAGTCTTTAGACGATGCAAAAGAGGAAATCAAAAAGCAATTACTATCAGTAAAGCAAGATGAAGCGAAGGATAAAATTTCGAAAGATTTTGATGAATTCTTCAAAAAATCAAAGATAGAGATTAAATACAAAAGTCAGATAGTAAAGTGAGTATGAAGTAAGCATATGGACAAAGAAAAAAATATCTGGCTTAGAGAATTGAATGAAAACATCCTTTTAAAAAGAATACTCATTTCTATTTCCGGTATTTTTTTGGTGTTTTCCGCAGGTACCATTTACTACTGGTTAATTGAAGATTACACTTTTACGGAAGCGATGTTTTTTACTGCGATAACACTTTCAACAGTTGGTTACGGTATACCAAAGGACTTGTCTTTACATGGGAAGTTGTTCACAATACTACTTATCCTAATAGGTCTTTCTTTTGTTTTGTACAGCATCTCTTACATAACTGCAACACTTGTAGAAGGTGAAATAGCAAAGATTTTCAAAAATAAAAACATCGAAAGAAGGATAAGAAAGATGAAGAGACATGTTATCGTTGTGGGTGTTGGAAACTTGGGAACACAAGTTATCCATCAACTGTTACGGTACGAAAATAAAGTTGTCGCCATCGACAAAAACTCAGAAAATACAAATATTAAAGAGTTAGAAAAAGAGGGGAAAGTTTTATTTATAACCGGAGATGCAACAAGCGAAGATACTTTATTAAAAGCCGGAATAAAAGAAGCACGAACTTTAATAACAACATTACCTGATGATGCGTTAAACATATTTGTAGCTCTAACCGCAAAGAATTTGAATAGCAACATCTATATTGTTTCAAACATAACAAATATTTCGAACTTAACAAAATTCATTTATGCAGGTGTTGACCATCCAATTGCAACTGCAGAAATATCGGGCATTAAAATGGTTGAAACTGTTGTTTCAAAAAAGGCAAAGGAAGATGTTGTTGATGTTCTAAGCATAAGAGATAAAAGATTTAGAATAGAGATTATTGAAACTTTTGGTACACCACTTTCTGGAAAGAGGATAGAAGATTTACAACTAAAAGAGAAATACAACATACTGGTTGTAGCCATTATGAAGGATGGAGAATTTTTACTTGGACCATCAAAAGGTTATTTAATTGGTGATAACGATAAGCTTGTGATCTTTGGAGAGGTAACTGGAATCGAAGAATTCAGAAAAAAACTTTTACATTCAAATGAAGAGTACTAATCTTAGAAATTGATCAAGGAGGTAAAAAAATGAGACTCAAGACGATGACCATGGAGTGGACGGGTGACAGTCTAATTCTAATTGATCAAAGAAGACTTCCGTTCGAAGAGGTCTATGTAACGTGCGCAGATTATAGGTCAGTTGCACTTGCGATAAAAGAAATGGTCGTTAGGGGAGCACCTGCGATCGGTGCTACCGCTGCTTTCGGTTTTGTACTTGGTCTTAAAGAAGTTGTCAAAAAGAGTTATAACTACGATCAAGTTGTTCAGCAGATGAAAAATATAAAAGAGGTGCTTGCAAGAACAAGACCAACAGCTGTTAATTTGTTCTGGGCACTTGATCGAATGGAAAAAAAACTCATTAATCACGGCAAGTATGAAGGTATTGTGAGAGCAATAGAAGAAGAAGCTATGGCGATCGCTAAAGAAGACATCGAGGTGAACAAAGCGATAGGAAGAAATGGTGCTGAACTTTTGAAAGATGGGTTCACTGTATTAACTCACTGCAATGCAGGCGCGCTTGCTACAGTCGATTACGGTACAGCACTTGGCGTTTTACGTGCTGCCAAGGAACAAGGTAAAAAAATAAAAGTATACGCTGATGAAACGCGACCATATTTACAAGGAGCACGTCTAACCGCTTGGGAACTCATGAAGGACGGGTTCGATGTAACACTCATCAGCGATAACATGGCGGGGTGGGTTATGAAACAAGGTAGAATTAACGCTGTAATCGTGGGCGCTGATCGTATCGCAGCCAACGGAGACGTTGCAAATAAAATCGGAACATACATGGTGGCAGTTCTTGCGAATAGGCATGGTATACCATTCTATGTGGCTGCCCCTCTCAGTACGATAGACTTGTCTGTAAAAAGTGGGTCAGAGATCCCAATCGAGGAGAGAGCCCATGAAGAGGTACTAACATGCGGAGGCAGGCGGATCGCACCAAACAATATCAGTGTCTACAATCCGGCATTCGATGTAACAGATCACGAACTTGTAACAGCGATCATCACGGAAAAAGGTGTAGTTTATCCACCATATGATGAGAATCTGAAGAAACTATTTGAGGGGTGACTTAAATGATCGATTTGAAAGTGTTAAGAAAAGATCCTAAGATTTTTTATGAAGCTCTTGAAAAACGAAATTATCCTGCACAGATAGTAGATGAGATTCTTGAACTTGATAAAGAATGGAGAAATTATCTAAATATAGTTAATAACCTAAAAGCCAAGAGGAATGAACTATCAAAACTTGTTGCAAAATACAAAGCTGAAGGGAATAACGAGGAATTTGAAAAAGTAATAGCCGAGAGCAAGAAAATAGGTGAGGAAATAGCACAGTACGAATCAAAACAAAAAGAACTCGAAGAAAAGATGTTCAATCTTGCTTTGTACGTTCCAAATATCCCTCACGAAAGTGTTCCAGTGGGTAAGGACGAAACAGAAAACGTTGAAATCAGACGCTGGGGTGAGCCGAGAAAGTTCGACTTTGAACCAAAAGCTCATTGGAACCTTGGTCCAGCACTTGGTATGCTTGACTTCGATAGGGGAGCTAAATTAAGTGGTTCACGTTTTACTGTAATGTTTGGTTCAATTGCAAAGCTAGAAAGGGCTTTGGCACAATTTATGCTTGACGTACACACGAAAAATGGGTACTTAGAAGTCAACGTACCACACCTTGTTAAGCGTGAAACTATAACTGCAACAGGGCAGTTACCAAAATTTTCCGAAGAACTTTACACTTGTGAAAAAGACGATCTTTACCTTATACCGACCGCCGAGGTCTCACTTGCTGCTTTACACATAGATGAGATATTGGAAGAAAGCGAACTTCCAAAAAAATATACGGCAGTTACGCCATGCTACAGAAGGGAAGCTGGAAGTTATGGGAAAGATATCAGAGGTTTGATAAGACAACATCAATTTGAAAAGGTAGAACTTGTTTGGTATACAACGCCGGAAAGATCGTTTGACGACCTTGAACAACTGACAAATGATGCGGAGAAAATACTCCAATTGTTGAAATTACCTTATAGAGTAATAACGCTGTGCACTGGTGATCTTGGTTTTGTTGCAGCAAAAACTTACGATATAGAAGTATGGTTACCATCGTATAATGCTTACAAGGAGATTTCTTCTTGTAGTAATGCTACTGACTTCCAAGCAAGAAGAGGAAACATAAGGTATAGAACCAAAGATGGAAAAATGAATTACGTTCATACGTTAAATGGTTCAGGCTTAGCTATAGGAAGAACTCTTGTAGCTATCATGGAAAATTACCAAAATCCGGATGGAAGTATAACTGTACCAGAAGTTTTAAGACCTTACATGGGTACTGATGTCATAACTGCGCTGAAAATATAAACGATATCGAAAGGTGGATCGCATGAAATTGAAAAGCTCGTTTAAGAAAGAGGAACTTTTAGAGAAAATTAAAAAGATGAGCTATGAAGAACTCTACGCATTCACTGATAAGATACGAGCTTACATGATAGACATCATCTCACAAAATGGCGGTCATCTTGCGAGTAATCTCGGTACGGTCGAGCTCACACTCGCGCTCTACCGAGTTTTTGATCCTTTCGAAGACTACATAATTTGGGACACAGGCCATCAAACTTACACACACAAATTATTGACTGGAAGATGGGAAGAATTCAAAACGCTGAGAAAGTTTGGTGGAATATCAGGATTCACGAACATCTTCGAAGACGAAGTAGACAGATTCGGTGCAGGGCATGTAGGTACGTCGATTGCAGCGGCGATGGGTATTGAAAAAGCATTAAGGCTATCAGGCAGTCAAGCGAGTGTAGTCGTTGTAATCGGCGATGGTGCACTGACGAGTGGTCAAGCCCTCGAATCACTAAATCAACTGAAAAGCCAAAATTCGAAAGTAAAGATAATTCTCAACAGCAATGGGATGAGCATAGCTAAAAACGTTGGTGGCCTATCTATACTTTTAGAATCGCTTAGAACTAGCAAATTGTACATTAGATTGAAAGAAAGACTAAAGAGAGAAATGAGTGAAAATGTTGAATTTGAGTTAAAAAAAATAAAAGAAGCACTGAAAGTGGCTCTCATCGGAGAAGATTTTTTTGAATCGATTGGTCTTAAACACTTTGGTCCGGTTGATGGACACGATATAAAAATTTTAGAAGATGCTTTAAAACAGATAAAAGATTATCCATACCCAACAGTTCTAACTGTCTTCACATTTAAAGGAAAGGGATACCATTATTCAGAAGATAATCCTACTAAATATCATGGTGTTGAAAAGTTTGATCCAGAGTCAGGTAATTTCGAAAAGCCGGAAAATGCCATTTCTTATAGCGAAGTTTTTGGACAAGTGCTAAGCAAGATCGCCCAAGAAGACGAGAAAGTTGTTGCATTGACTGCGGCAATGCCGGATGGTACAGGTTTGACTTCGTTCTCACAAAAATTTCCAGATCGCTTTGTAGATCTCGGCATAACAGAGCAATCCGTCGTCACTTACGCAGGAGGTCTTGCAACAGTAGGGTATAAACCCGTAGTAGCTATATACTCGACGTTTCTTCAAAGAGCCTACGATCAGATAATCCACGACATCGCTTTACAGAATTTAGATGTTCTTTTCGCAATTGATCGAGCAGGTTTGGTCGGTCCAGATGGTCCAACACACCATGGTGTATTCGATATAAGCTACTTGAGACCTATTCCAAATATGAAGATACTAACCCCCGTAGATGCTCAGGACCTGGCTAACATGATTTATACGATCATTAAAAGACGCGACACATATAAAGGACCGATTGCAATTAGATACCCCAAAGATGTGGAATTTGGCAATTTGGACAATATTTGTGGTAAAATAGAGTATGTGGACCTGTGGTCTTGGAAGATCATTGTTGAGGGTGGATATGTAGCTTTACTAAGTGTGGGAACATTAACAAAACAATACGTAGAAATGTGTAAAAGAAATAACTGGACATTGGTAGGTGTAAGGAGCATTAAACCCTTAGATGAAATGATGTTAAGTAGTGTTTTTCAAAATCATGCTTTTATTTTCACTGTAGAGGAAGGTACACTTATTGGTGGTTTTGGTGAAAGTGTCGTATCTTACTATAATGACAAACTATTAGAGCTTTACCCTGATGTAAAGATCAAAAAATTAGGTGTAGAAGATAACTTTATAACTCACGGAACAAGGAAAGAACTACTTCAACTTGTTAAACTTGATTGTATCAGCGTTGAAAACACAATAAAATCGTACGTAGAAAAATGTTCTCTGAAAGGAGTGAGAAGAATATGAAATTCCAGACGGAATACGGTGAAGTTGAAATAACAGTTAACGCTATAAGAAAACTCGTATACTTAGCAGTCCTTGAGACATACGGTCCGATAAGTATCGGTTCTGATAATTGGTTTTCAAGGTGGTTTTCTTCTGAAGAAGGAAAAATAAAAGTTGAAGAAGATGAATATGGACACATAAAAATTGATATTTTTGTTGAGGTAGAATACGGTACAAAAGTTACCGAAGTAGGTAGAAATATAGAGGAGAACGTAAGACATAAACTTGAGCACCTTGCAAATTGTGAGAATGCAGAAGTCAATGTAAACATCATCGGATTAAGATAAGAAATGAGGTGATAATTTGTCTAATACAATAAATGGAATTGAAATGAAAGGTATTTTTATGAAAGGTACTGAGAATCTGTTGGCTCACAGGGATGAGATAAATGCGTTAAATGTCTTCCCTGTGCCAGATGGAGACACAGGATCGAATATGAGTTCCACAATGCTTGAAGCTTGTAAGTACTTGGAAAACTTGACAGACACTAAGCTTAAAAATGTACTAGATGCGATAAAAAAGGGTACACTGATGGGTGCTAGAGGTAACTCTGGGGTTATTCTATCGCAAATATTCAGAGGTTTTTGCGAGTCGCTTGACAAGAAGAGTAAATTATCAGTAACAGATTTTGTGAAAGGGATAAAAGGCGCAAAGGATGTTGCTTACAAAGCTGTTTTGAAACCGGTTGAAGGGACAATCCTTACCGTTGTAAGGATGCTTGATGAGCGTTCAAAAGAATTATCAAGCCTTGAGAGCTTCGAAGAACTTTTTGAGAAGATGGAAGAAATCGCACTCGAAGCTGTGAAAAAAACACCATCACTTCTTCCCAAACTTAAAGAAGCAAATGTAGTTGACGCAGGTGCAAAAGGATTGTACTACGTAATCCAAGGATTTAAATTATATGTACTTGGTGATACGAAAATCAACCTCGAGGGTATCGAAACAAGGCCAGCAGAAAAAATAACAATCGCTCCAGAGGAACTTGAGTACCAATATTGTACAGAACTTATCGTAGAGTCCAGAAAGAAAATAAACGGTGAAGAAAAAAAACAAATGGAGGCCTACCTTAACGAAATTGGTGATTCTGTTGTCTTTTTTGTTCAAGACGACATAATAAAACTTCATGTGCACACAAACAATCCAGGCAATGTAATTGAAAAGTTCTTGGAGTATGGAGATTTAGTAAAAGTCAAGATCGATAACATGAAAATGCAGCACGAACACGTTGTAGGTGAGTACGTCAAGAAAGAGCGTAAAAAAATAGCATTTATTTCCGTTTCACCAGGAGAGGGCCTATCAAAGGTACTAAAAGATCTTGGAACGGATGAAATTATCTCTGGTGGCCAATCAATGAATCCAAGTATGGCAGATATACTTGACGCCATAAGAAAGGCAAACGCAGATAACGTCATTGTATTTCCCAACAATCCAAATATTATACTAGCGGCTGAACAAGCTGCTAAGGTTGCGGAAAAAGAAAATATAAACGTTCATGTGATTAAAACAACAAATGTTCAAGAAAACATAATGGCGATGATTTACAAAACCGGAGAAGATGTCGAAGAAATAATAAAATCTATCAACGAAGTTTTGCCAAAAACTATTGCAATTTCTATCACTATTGCTGTCAGGGATTCAAAATACGCAGGTGAGAAAATAAAGAAAGACGAGTATCTCGGTTTTGTAGGCAAAGAGCTTGTAACCCACCATCGCAATTTAGTAAACGTTTTGGATAAACTTTATCAGAAGTGCCAACTCCAAGATCGCGAGATTCTGACTGTTTTTACTGGGGAAAATGCAACACCTATTGAACAAAGTATAGTGGAGAAGTACACGAAGAAAAAATATCCAAATATACAGATCGAATTCCTCGAAGGTGGTCAACGGCACTATCCCTTTCTAATGATGGTAGAATAACATTAAAGAACGTTGATTAATAAGGAGGCACATAATGAAAGAATTAATGCAGGTAAAGAACATTGATGATAAGTTTATTTACGTTGCTCTATTAGTCAATGAAGCTACATGTTCTGCGTGCGCACTTTCAGGTTCTTGCTCAGTGAAAGGTAGTGGAAAGGAATTAAAAATCGCTAAAAGCTCCGTACCGGAACATCTACAGCCTCTTCTTCCAGGTGATATGGTGGTAGTGGACTTAAAATACAACGAAGCTATACTTTCCTTTATTTTATACGGTATACCATTGGCAGGATTTATAATCGGTGTATTAATAGGATACCTTCTAAAAATGAACGACATTCTGTCATTTTTAATTGCGACAAGTTTTTCGGGCATAGGTTTTCTGTTTACAAGATTATTCGACAAAAAGTACAAAATTGAGGTTATTGATGTTAAAAAATACACAAATTTTAATTTCAACCAATAGATCTAATTACTGATTTAATAATACTAATTCAATTAACCTGATAGGGGGGAGCTCTTTGATTTACACGATTAAGAAAGGCGAACCAGAAAATGGTTGGGTCACGATTATCCATGGCTTAGGTGAACATATCGGAAGGTATGAAAAATTGGTAAATACGCTAATTAATGAGAAATACGCGGTAATAGGGTTTGATCTACCAGGACACGGCAAAAGTTCCGGAAAACGTGGCCACACTTCCATTGAAGAAGTTTTAGAAATCATAGACGAAGTGACAAAAGACGTCAAAAATTTCATCCTTTTTGGTCACAGTTTAGGTGGTCTTATTGCAGTGAGATATACTGAAACAAGACCTCAAAGGGTTAGTAAACTTGTTGTATCTTCACCCGCACTTCGCCTCGAACCAAAACCTTATCAGAAGGTTTTGGTAAATTTACTTTCTTTTACGTTACCGTCTTTGACTCTAAGCAATGGAATTGATCCGAATTTATTATCGCGTAATAAAGAAGCGGTTCAAAAATATATCTCGGATCCGCTCGTTCATGACAGAATTTCTATAAAACTTGGGAAAAGCATGTTAACTAACGTAGAGTTAGCTCATCAGCAAGCTGAGAGAATTGTATGTCCAGTGACTATTTTAATTGGTACCAACGATAAGGTTACACCACCAGAAGGGGCAAGGCAATTTTACAACGAATTACAAACAGAAAAACATATCGAAGAATTTGAAGGTGGATATCACGAATTATTCGAAGACCCGGAACATAGCTTTGTGTTCTACGAGAAAATCATAGAAGCTATTAAAAATCATTGAAATTAATAACATCACAGGGGTGTGGTTTTGTGTACGAAACAAGGTTGGGAAAGTTCGAGATAAAAGACAATGAAATAGTAACATTTCCACAGGGAATTCCAGGATTTGAACATTTAAGACGGTTCGCTGTCGTATCATTCGAAGAGACGAAGCCCATTTGTTGGTTGGTGAGTCTTGAAGACGAAACAGTTGCACTACCTATTATTGATCCATGGCTTATTGAAAACGAATATGAAGTTGAACTCTCAGAAGATGAAATGAAGATTCTTCAAGTAAATGATCCAAGTGATGTTATTATCTGGAGTGTTGTAACAATTCCCAACGGAAAACCTGAACAGACAACTGTAAATTTGAAAGCACCTATAGTTATAAACTTAAAATCAGGTCTTGGTATGCAAATTATACTTGACAAATACGACTTAAAACATCCTATTGCAAACACTACACAAAGCGAGAGAGCACAAGAAAGAACAGAAGAAAGAACAGAAAAAGAGGCATAAGAGTGGTGATTCGGCGTGCTTGTCTTATCAAGAAGAATTGGTGAGAGCATAATGATTGGTGATGACATAGAAGTTAAGATTCTGAAAATCGACAACAGTACTGTTAAAATAGGTATCGTTGCGCCATCTAATGTGAAGATTTACAGGCAGGAAATATATAAAATAGTTGCTGATCAAAATAAAAAGATCGTTAATGAAATTTCTAGCAACCTAAACGAAATCACATACTTCAAGGAGGTTTTTAAAGATGTCAATAAAGATTGATGATAAGCTTATAGAACATCTTGCAAAGTTATCAAGGTTAAACGTTTCAGACACAGAAAAATTGAAAGTTGATCTACAAAAAATTTTAGATTACTTTGAAATCTTATCGGAAGTTGACACATCGAACATTGAGGCGATGTACACTCCTATAGAAGAACCATTTGAACCCAGAATTTGCCAGCCAAGAACATACGAAAATGTTGAAGAAATTATCAAAAACTTCCCAGAAGGTAATGGAAGACTCTTGAAGGTCCCGGGTATATATGGATAAAAGCTTGAAACCAAAGAAAAATTGGCAACTTGCGGAAGATAAAGCTGCAGAGTATCTCAAAAATGTGAGAAAGTATAAAATCATCGAAAGAAATTTGAAGACGCCATTTGGTGAGATAGATATAATAGCTAAGAAAGGTAAGAAATTCATTTTTGTAGAAGTAAAATCCGGAACTGGCAGGAAAATAAAACCATCTGAACGAGTTGATCAAAGCAAATACAGTAAACTGATTAAAAGTGCTGAGTACTTTCTGAAAGGTAAAAATTACGAAAAAGTACAGTTCGATATAATTGAAGTTATCGAAGAAGAGTTAATTCATTATGAAGATATAGGGTGGGATTTCAGTTGAAGGTTATAGCAACAAACAAAAAGGCGTACACCGATTATGTCATAGATGAAACTTATGAAGCTGGCATTGTTTTAGTTGGAACAGAGGTAAAATCACTAAGAGATCACGGAGCAAGTTTTAAAGATTCTTTTTGTAGAATAAAAGATGGAGAGATTTGGTTGTTAAATTTACATATACCACCTTACCAACATGGCAACATCTATAATCATGATCCAGAACGTCCAAGGAAATTACTACTACACAGAAAGCAATTAGATCGTATCTGGGGAAAGGTAAGGCAAGAAGGGTACACTATTGTTCCAACAAAAATATATTTTAATGATCAAGGGAAAGTAAAAGTTGAAATTGCAGTTGCAAAAGGTAAGAAAACGTACGACAAGCGCGAAGAAATAAAGAAAAAAGAGACACAGAAGAAAATCAAAGAATATTTAAAGTACAATAGATAAAATTACAAGAAAGGAGATCGAAGTTTATGGAGAATATCATAGAAAATATCAGAAAGATCGTTGAAGAAAAAATTAACCAATTTCACACCTCCTACCAGCCAAAAACTTTGAGTATTGACTTAAAAAATTTAAAAATAAACGAGTACATAGACCACACTAATTTGAAACCCACTGCAACAACAGAAGAAATCAAATTGTTATGTCAAGAAGCTTTAGAACACAATTTTAAAGGAGTGTGTGTGAATCCGTCGTTCGTGCCGCTTGTTTCCGAAATGCTTAAAGGAAGTAACACACTAACAGTAACAGTTGTTGGGTTTCCGCTTGGTGCAACAAGCACATCATCAAAAGTATATGAAACAAAATGGGCGGTAGAAAACGGAGCTCAAGAGATTGATATGGTGATACACATTGGAAAGCTTAAAGAAAAAGATTACGATTACGTCTACAACGATATAAAAGCTGTCGTTGAGGCTGCACGTGTTCCTGTGAAAGTTATCATCGAAACGTGTTATCTAACAGATGAGGAAAAAGTTGCAGCGAGTCTTATTTCTAAACTCGCAGGTGCACAATTCGTCAAAACATCAACTGGCTTTGGAACAGCAGGTGCAAAATTCGAAGATGTACAGCTCATGTATTGGGCAGTTGATAGCGAGATAGAAATCAAAGCTTCAGGCGGAATAAAGACGTACGAAGATGCTATAAAAATGTTATCAGCTGGCGCTACACGAATAGGTACAAGTTCTGGAGTGAACATAGTAAAGCATTCATTATAATATCAATTAGGAGCGCTTTTTTGCGCTTATTAAGGGAGGTAATCCCATGAAAGTACTTGGACTAATTTTAGCCGGAGGGAAAAGCGAGGCACTTGGAAAACTAGTCTACAAACGTGCAAGTGCCGCACTACCTGTTTTCGGAAAATATAGAGCCATCGATTTTACATTGAGTAACATGGTTAATTCTGGGATATACAAAGTAGGTGTGTTAACTCAATATAACCCACGGAGCCTTATGGATCATCTTGGTTCTGGGAAGGAATGGGACCTTGACAGAAAGCATGGTGGATTGTACATTTTACAACCATACCTCGGTATGACAGGTGAGTATTGGTATCGTGGAACGGCTGATGCCATTTTTCAAAACACAACGATGTTGCGCCGTGGTGATGAGGATTATGTCTTAATAGGTTCTGGTGATCATATATACAAGATGATTTACAATGATATGTTTAGTTTTCATTTCTCTAAAGGTGCAGATGTAACACTTTTGGTGAAAGAACTTGATGAATCGTATAACTTGAAAGACTACGGTGTCGTAGTTACCGACGGAGATGGAAGAATTAGGGAGATATACGAGAAAGTTGATAATCCTCCACTGCACAAGGCGTTCCTTGGCGTTTACTTTATAAATAAATACCTTCTATTAGATATACTCTACGATACGGTACCTTCAGGCAAGTACGATCTGCTACTGGATGTCATAATCCCGAACTTGAGCAAGTTGAGAGTTTACGCTTACGAGTTTAAAGGTTATTGGCGAAATGTAAAAAAAGGGATAGCTGAGTATTACAGAACAAACATGGAAGTTCTTAACAATAGGGGTATTAGGGATGAGCTTTTCCTAAAAAACGGTAAAGTTTACACAAAGTTGAAAGATTACCCACCCGCAAAATTCACAGGTACAGCAAAAGTTTCGAATTCTATCATTGCTGATGGCTGCATCGTATCTGGCAGTGTGAGAAATTCCGTAATATTCAGAGGTGTTGTGATAAAAGCCGGAGCAAGGGTTGAGAATTCTATAATAATGCAAGATACAATCATTGAAGAGGGAGCATATGTGAAGAACGCAATAATCGATAAAAACTGTGTAATACGAGCCGAACAAGTACTTGCCGGAGACTTTGAACCTGTTGTTTTAGAAAAATGGATGGTTGTATAAAGGTGGTGGGGGTATGAAGAACATCGTAGGTTTGATTTTAGCGGGGGGACAAGGAACACGGCTCGGAGTATTAACCGAAAAAATCCCCAAGCCAGCTGTACAATTTGGAGGAAAGTATAGAATCATAGATTTCACACTTAGTAATTGTGTGAATTCAGGAATATATCGCGTGGGCGTACTGACTCAATACAGACCGCACCTTCTAAACAAACACATAGGCATAGGTAAACCTTGGGATCTCGACAGAAAAGGTGGCGGTGTCACAATTCTCCAACCATACTCAACACTCACAGAAAGTGTCTGGTACAAAGGTACAGCGGATGCAATATACCAAAATATAGAGTTTATTGATGAGTACGAACCTGAATATATAGTTGTATTGTCAGGTGACCATATATACTCTATGGACTACGGTGAATTTGTTTATTATCATATATCAAAAGGCGCTTTAGCTACGATAGCTTGCATGGAGGTCCCTATAAGCGAAGCACGTAGATTTGGAATAATGGTTACAGATATAGAAAATAGAATCGTAGAATTTCAAGAAAAACCTAAAGAACCGAAATCTAACCTTGCATCGCTTGGTATATATGTTTTCACATGGAACTTCATAAAACAGATACTTATAGATGATGCAAAAGACGAAACGAGTGAGCATGATTTCGGTAAAAACGTGATACCAAAGATACTTTCAACAGGAAAAGTTTACGCTTATCCATTTGAGGGATATTGGCAAGATGTTGGAACCATACTGTCTTATTGGGAAGCAAATTTGGAGCTCGTAAGACCTGTCCCACCGTTTAACTTACATGATCCA
This sequence comes from Fervidobacterium sp., assembly GCA_049970055.1. Classification (GTDB taxonomy): domain Bacteria; phylum Thermotogota; class Thermotogae; order Thermotogales; family Fervidobacteriaceae; genus Fervidobacterium. The sequence goes on along the minus strand of JBMFNR010000001.1, from coordinate 119,285 downwards.
AATTGGCGGTTTTACACAAGATCAGAAGAAATGCAACCAGCGTACGTGTCGCCTCAAGGTGAAGTAAGAAATTCTATAATCAGTGAAGGCTGTGAAATATACGGAACTGTTGAAAACAGTGTTATATCCCAGGGTGTTATAATCGGTGAAGGCACGATTATAAAAAATAGTGTAATAATGACAAAGGTGGAAATAGGCAAAAATGTAATCATAGAGGACTCGATTATTGCCGAAAATACAATAATAAAGGATGGATGTAAAATTGGTATCGGAGAATTTTCAGAAAGCAAGTATGACAAAAAAATTTACAATTCGCATATCACAGTTATTGGTATGGATAGTTTAATTGAAGAAAATTGTGTTTTAGGTAAAAATGTTGTTATCGGTAATGATAAAATACTTCCAGCTGCAAGTAAAATCGAAAGTGGTGGCTACTTTGTATAAGTCTAGGTAGTACTTTAGTTTTTTAACAGGGAGGAATATCTTTGGACCTGTATTTTATAAAAGTCAGAGCGAGAAGTAAGGGTACAGCAGAAGACATCGTTGGATATTTTTTCGGAAAGACAAATAGTGTGCCAGACTACGATTTTGTAGTCGTACCACTGCGTTACTCTAATATTCTTGATGAAATAACATTAGATGAGAACTTAAACGAATTCAAAGAAAAATTGGAAAGTATTAAGAAAAAAATCAAAGAAATTCCAGGAACATATGATATCACCTTGGCATTCTTAACCTACCTGAACAACATAATGAATAGACGTGGAAAAATTCCACTTGGCATTGAGTTCTCAACTGCGATAAAAGATAATGACGGAGAAGTTTTACGTACGATTATAGGAGATTTACTTGAGGAATGGAGTCCAAAGATGGAAATTTTCCTCAAGTTTCAAGGGTTGAGCTTGGAAGAATATTCATCTCTTACCTTTATAAACCTTCAAGAAGATTTTTCCGACGAGTCCGTTGCAAAGGTTTACTCAAGAAGTGATCTTTCAGAACTTGTTGAAGTATTTCCCGTCATAGATCCAATCAATGGAACATCGATACTTCAATTTGACATAGGTGATAAGATACCAGTCGTTGTACTCAACCCTGGAAAGTTCGAGGAAAAAATAAGAGAAAATTATCCTGGTATAGATTTACAAAAATCCTCTTTTGAAGCCACTATAGTAAGTAAAGAACTCGTCAAAGTTAAAGGTGGAAACCTATTTTTGGTAAAAGTTGAGCTTGCCGATGAGATATATGGAAAAACCCTCATAAGTCCTTCAGTAAAGATACTAAGTGATGAAACGTACTTTTTGAAAAGGCGCAAAATCCAATCTCAAGAACAAAGTTCAAAGCAGCTAGATGTTCCACGAAATATAAAAATTGAGATTCCATCGACAACAGGTTCAGAATTATTAATATCGTTTATGACAACATTATTAATAACTGGCGCTTTATTGATAATAGTTTATCTATTATCCAAGTAGAAAGATCGAGGTGATATATTGACCATTACAACAGCTAATGAAAAGATTGCCAAAGAAGTTAGTGAATTAATATATAACGAAAAAAAAGAATTTTACGACCAATTGCTTGGTTCAAAAGCTCAGAAATATATATATGAAGCTTTGTTGGAGGATATTCCACCATTTACCAAATCGAGAACATTTGTCTTGATGGAAAATGACGAAGTTAAGAGTGTATTATTGTACGCGACGAAGGCAGACTTCAGGCATGGATATCAGAAGTGGTTTAGAATTCTCGGATTTAAAATTATACCTATTGGTTCGAAAATGATTTACATCATTGAAAGGATATTGATGGACTTTTCTGTTGATGATCTGTACATCATTTCATTATCAGGTGAGATGAAAGAATTTTTATTGTACAAGTTCATGAAGAGCAATCGATACAAAAGGATAATAATTGACACATTCGAACCGAAGTTGTTTGAAAGTTTTGGTTTTGAAGAATCAAAACCCGTTCATGTAAGGATGAAAAGGTTATTAAAGCTCAGCGACTATCAGACAATGACCGGATTTGGTTGGGATACGCATCCTATTGCAGAAAACAAAAAATTAATCCTTGGGGGCGTTCAGATCGAATCTGACGTTGGACTTTTAGGACATTCTGATGCGGATGTTCTTGCTCATGCAATTATCGATAGTATATTGGGAATAACATACAAGGTTGATATTGGCGTTCTTTTTCCGGAAAATGAAAAAAATAAAGGTCGAAAAAGTATCGAAATGCTCGACGAAGTTGTCAAAATGGTTATTTCATCAGGCTTCTTCCTTTCTTCCATAGATTGTGTTATAATTTCATCGATAAGGCTCAAAAATTATAGAGAAAAAATTGTACAAAATTTGGAATCAATTTGTAACTGCCAAGTATCAATAAAGTTCAAGAGTGGTAACGATGTATACCCCGAATCACAGCAGAGGGGAATTACGGCTATGTGTGTGAGTACAATTGACAAAATATAAAGACATAAAAAAAACATGAAAGAAGTCGGAGGTGTAAGGATATGGTAAACAATTTTATAAAAAGCGCGGAAGATAAAATGAAAAAGTCAGTCGAAAAGATATCCGAAGAACTTAAGCACCTGAGAACGGGAAGGGCAACACCCGCTGTTCTTGAAGAAATAAAAGTCGATTACTATGGTGTACCGACACCAGTACTTCAATTAGCTCAAGTTACCACTGAAGAAAGGCAGCTCATTATTAAACCATGGGAAAGGAATTTACTCAATGCAATAGAGAAAGCTATATTAGCAAGTGATCTTGGATTAACACCTGTGAACGATGGTACAGTCGTAAGGATTAACTTCCCAGCACCGACAACAGAGCAAAGGCAAAAATGGGTCAAAAAAGCTAAAGAAATAGTAGAAGAAGGTAAAATAGCGATAAGAAACATCAGAAGAGATATCTTAAAAGAGGTCAAAGATAAGAAAAGAGATGGAGAGATATCGGAAGATGATGAAAAAAGACTCGAGAAGGAAATACAAAACCTAACAGATAAATACATTGCAGAGCTTGATAAGTTGTTTGAAAAGAAAGAAAAGGAGATAATGGAATTTTAATGAACCATATTCCTCAACACATAGCATTCATAATGGATGGGAATGGGCGATGGGCAAAAAAGCAAGGTAAACCACGTACTTATGGTCATTATGTAGGGGCATACAAAATAGAAGATGTTGTGAGATGGTGTGCAAGTCGTGGTGTGAAATACACAACGTTTTATGCATTTTCAACGGAGAATTGGAAAAGACCTGTTGAAGAGGTTAGTTTTATATTTGGACTTTTGGAAAATAAAATCGACGAATTTTACAAGCGTATGGATAAAGAAGGTGTGCGGCTAAGATTCATCGGACGGATTGATCAGCTCCCTGAATCAATAAAAAACAAATGCTATAACTATGAAGAAAAGACAAAAAATAATTCAAAAATACAGGTGCTAATGGCTTTCAATTACGGTGGTAGGTCAGAAATAATCGATGCTACGAAAAAGATAATCTCAGATATTAAAAACAAAACAGTAAGTGAAGATGACATAGACGAAAACACTTTTAGAAACTACCTTTACGCACCAGACGTACCAGATCCCGATCTGGTCATACGTACATCTGGTGAAATGAGGATAAGTAATTTTCTACTATGGCAACTTGCTTACAGTGAAATTTATGTGTCTCGTTTGCTTTGGCCTGAATTCACAGAAGAAGAGCTTCAAAAGGCAATAGATGAGTTCATGAAAAGGGATAGGCGATTTGGGGGGCTAAAGTAGAATGCCAGAAAAAAATGAAAGCAACATAAAAAGGGAAACAATACAAAGGGTTATAAGTGCACTCATAGTTGCACCTTTTGTTGTTTTTTGTTTTGTTTCTTACAATAGTCTGGTTGGTTTAGTTGCAACTATCGTTATGATCACCTCTGGAGAATTATTCTTTACAACAATAAAAGGTCACAGCACGTGGCTTTCGTTTATTTACACAGCAATAGTAACTGCATATCCTATTCTATATGGGTTTGCATTTAGGAAATTTCCACTGGAACTTCTCGCTGTTTTGTACATAACTGGAATAGTGATCGCACTTTATCGAATAAAAGATCGAGAGATAATTACAGAGATTTATTTTTCTTACTCAACAGCTCTTTTGTATATCGCTTTCTTACTTTCGTTTTTCATACCACTTTACGACATTTTCGGACCAGCCATTGCACTGTTGACATTAACACTATCTTGGGCTTACGACAGTTTCGCTTACGCTTTTGGAATGAAATTCGGGAAACACAAATTCGGCAGTTATTATAGTCCTAACAAAAGTTGGGAAGGGTTTTTTGGTGGAACCGTTGGCACGTTTGTGTACATAATTATTTATCAACAAATTTCCAATCTGTTTTTTCACAGTCAAATGGAACTTTATTTATATTTGCAAATTTTGATAGCTATAATCACCGGTGTTATGGATACATTTGGAGACATCTTTGAATCATCAATAAAAAGGCACTATAATGTAAAGCATATGGGTAACCTGATGCCAGGGCATGGTGGGATGCTTGACCGAATTGATGGGCTTTTGTTTGTAACACCGATCGTATACATTATTTTGAAAGTAATTTATACTAAATAAATTATCCTTTCGGAGGTGCAATAGATGAAATTCATGTCAAGTGAGGAGATTAGGGAAGCTTACCTGAGTTTTTTTGAACATAAAGGACATAAAAGATTACCAAGCGCTTCTTTGATCCCAGATGATCCACAGTTGATGTTCACGGTAGCAGGTATGGTTCCATTCAAACCTATCTTCTGGGGTAAGGTCGATCCCATCTATCCAAGGGTAACAACCTGTCAAAAATGTGTAAGAACGAACGATATAGAGAACGTTGGTCGAACACCAAGGCATCATACATTTTTTGAAATGCTCGGCAATTTCTCATTCGGTGATTACTTTAAAAGGGAAGCCATCGAATGGGCATGGGAGTTCGTAACACAAGTTCTTCGGATGCCGGAAGAAAAATTATGGGTTTCTGTATACGAATACGATGACGAAGCCTTTGAAATTTGGAAGAGCATAGGTGTTCCTGAACGAAAAATCGTAAAGATGGGAAAAGAAGATAACTTCTGGGGACCCGCTGGCCCAACAGGTCCTTGCGGCCCTTGTTCAGAGATATTTTACGATACGGGTATAGAAGTACCCACCACAGATGGTAAAGAACCAACACCTGCAAACACAGATGGAAAGTATATCGAAATTTGGAATCTTGTTTTCACAGAATTTTACCAAGATGAGGATGGAAATTTGCACCCACTTCCAAGAAAAAACATAGATACTGGAGCCGGTCTTGAAAGAATTTCGGCAATGATGCAGGGTGTATATTGGAATTTCGATACTGATCTGTTTAAACCTATAATCGAGCAAATTGAAAATGTGTTAAATGTTCATTACAAATCCGATGAAAACAAAGATATCTCAATTCGGGTAATTGCTGACCACGTACGTGCAGTAACATTCATGATTTCCGATGGGGTCCTTCCGTCAAATGAAGGAAGGGGGTACGTACTCAGAAGGATACTTAGAAGAGCCCTTAGACATGGCGTACTACTTGGTACGAAAGAACCTTTCCTGCATAAAATTGTCGATAGCGTAGTGCAAAAAATGGGAAATATCTACCCCGAGATTGTCGAGAAAAAGAACTTCGTTAAAAATATAGTAAGGAACGAAGAATTAAGATTCATAAATAACCTTTCAAGAGGACTCGAAATGGTCCAAAAAATAATAAGTACATCGGGGAAGATTACCGCGGAGGATGCTTTCAAGTTGTACGACACTTACGGTTTCCCAATAGATATATTAAAAGATATAGCTCAAGAAAACGGATACGAACTTGACGAAGAGGGCTTCGAGAAATATCTTGAAGAACAAAGACAGCGTTCAAGAAGGGCACAAGGAGAAGTCGAATTTGCCCAAAAAACGGGTTATGAAAACTTAGATGTAGAGACCATTTTTGTTGGTTATGACACATTAGATGCCGACGCAACAGTTTTGAAAATAAGGTTAAATGATGAATTTGTTAACGAAGTAAATGGAGAAAATGTAGAGTGTGAACTAGTTATTGATATTACACCGTTTTATGCGGAAAAAGGGGGGCAGGTAGCCGATACCGGTGTGGTCACAGGCAAGTACGGAACATTTACAGTTGAGTATGTTTACTCACCAGCTGAAGGAATCACCGTTCACAAAGGTAAACTAAGCGGTAAGATGTCAATTAACGAAAAAGTACACGCGCAAGTTGACGAAATGAAGAGAAAATCAACTATGAGGAACCATACAGCAACACACCTTTTACATGCTGCACTAAGGAAATTACTTGGTACACACGTAAGACAAGCCGGTTCGTTAGTCGAGCCAGAAAGATTGAGATTCGATTTCACACACTACCAAGCACTTACAAAAGAGGAGATTAAAGAGATCGAAAACATGGTAAATAATGTGATTATCCAAGCAATTCCAGTAGTAACGGAAGTTAAAAGTTATGACGAAGCTGTAAAAGAAGGTGCTATGGCTTTATTCGAAGAAAAGTATGGTGATTTTGTAAGAATTGTGAAAGTATCTGATTTCAGTGAAGAACTGTGCGGTGGAACACATGTTAAAAATACTGGTGAAATTGGATTATTCAAGATAATTTCCGAAAGTGCCGTTAGTGCTGGTGTAAGAAGGGTAGAAGCTATAACAGGTTTGAACTCGCTTGGTTACCTTAGAGAAAGCGAAGAAATTTTGGACAATCTAAAGCAAATATTGGAAGTACCAAAATCAGAGATTATTACAAAAGTTCAAAAACTCATCGAAGAAAAGAAAAATATAGAAAAACAACTATTGGAAGCGAAAAGAAAACTTATAAACCCTGAAGAAATTTCAAGGTCTGCAAAACTTTTCGAAAACGTAAGGTACGTTTCAGCCGTCCTCGAAGGTGTCGAAGCAGATATTATCAAAGAATTGGTCGATGACATATCAGATAAAATAAAAGGAATAGTACTACTTATCTCAAAAGTAGATGGTAAAATAATTGTGAGTGTCAAAGTACCAAAGGAACTAACATCATCTTACCACGCTGGTAACATTGCTAAAAACGTATCGAAGGTGCTTGGTGGAGGTGGAGGTGGCAATCCAACTTTTGCACAAGCTGGTGGAAAGTTATTTGACAAGATAGATGAGGCTATAGAAACATTCGAGAAAATTATTAGAAAGGAAGTGTAGTAATGTTTGGAAGGTCCGATCTTGGTATAGACCTTGGTACAGCCAACACACTCGTTTACGTTAGAGGAAAGGGAATAGTTCTAAATGAACCTTCCGTTATATCAATAAACGTTGACACAGGTGAAATAATAAAAGTTGGCGTTGAAGCTAAAAAAATGATTGGGAAAACGCCATCTTACATACAAGCCATTAGACCTCTTAAGGATGGTGTGATTGCCGATTACGATGTAGCTCTAGCGATGCTTACATATTTTATTGGCAAGGCACAGGAAAAGTTCTCTTTCTTCAGGCCACGCGTGGTTATAGGTGTACCATACGGTGTTACCGAAGTTGAAAGTAGGGCACTACTAACAGCTGGAAAAGAAGCAGGTGCAAAAAAAGTATTCTTGATTGAAGAACCAATGGCAACAGCGATAGGAGCAGGATTGCCAGTGGAAGAACCTCAAGGAAATATGATTATAGACATTGGTGGTGGTACAACCGAAGCCGCAGTAATTTCACTTGGGTCAATAGTGACAGCAACTTCTTCAAGAATAGCTGGTGACGAATTTGATGAAGCAATAATACAGTACGTCAGAGAAGTTTACAGGGTCACAATTGGTGTGAGAACTGCCGAAAGAGTGAAAATTGAGATTGGTAATGTATTTCCACTGAAAGAATTCGATGAACTTCAAACAGAGATCGTAGGTATAGAATTATCAACAGGATTACCAAAAAAGCTTGTACTAACAGGTGGAGAGATACGCGAAGCGATAAAACCTACAGCCATGCAGATAGTTGAAACTGCAAAAGCAACACTTGAGAAAACACCACCAGAGTTGGTAGCAGATATAACCGAGAGAGGTATTGTAATTGCAGGTGGCGGTTCATTACTCAGAGGTATTTGTGAATTACTCGAAAAAGAAACTGGCATAAAGGTAGTGCGAGCGGAAGATCCGATGAGTTGTGTTGCAAGAGGTGCCGGAATGGTACTTGATAAAATGGATATCTTAGCGAGGTTGAAAAGTGTAGAATGAAGACAAATTACTTAGTTCTTGTTTTACTTGTATTATTATCTATACTTTTCACAGATGTGTTTACAAAAAATTCAATTTCAAATGCACTACATGCGATACTATCGAACATATCGCTCCCAATTTACCAAATGAGACGAAGTGTCGAGAAACTTTTCGAGAAGCAGCAGATTATTCTTACCGTAGTGCGATTTGGACAAACGTCCTCGGATACACTTGAGGTTTTAAGTGAAGACTTAGCTGGCATATACGTGCGAAATCTTAGAAAAAAAGGTATAGTGCTGGACGCTCAAAATGGCGAATTGATAGGTTTTGTTCAAAAAACAGGAAGTGTAGGATATGTCATCAAATGGTGGGAAACCGAATTTCCGGTAACCATAGAATCAACCCAAAATCCAACAGAAACACTAAACGTAATAAATGCAACCGACACAGTAAACAGAAACCCGAACAATAATATGAAAATTGTTGGGTACTACCGAAATTATAAAATAGAAATTCCAGATCCAAACATTGATACCAGTAAATTGAGCGGTAAAGTTTACATGTCTGAACATATGCCATACGGAAAATTATTAAAAGAGTCGGGTATATCAGTAGGTGAGTATAAGAATGGATTATTAAAAATCAAGGTACCAAAAATTCCAAGATACGTGATACTCTTAGAAGATTACAATACAACCACGTTGAATAACAAAGAAAACGGGGGGAATTAAGGTATGGAATACGAAAACATTCCAAGAGAAGAATTAGTGAAAAGAATCAGGGAATTAGAAGATGAGGTTGCAAGACTTAGGATACGCGAAACGGAACTGGAATTACTACTTGGTGAATATTCTGCGATTATGAAAAAACAATTTGAAGTGTTCGATGACTTCATCAAAGATGTTGGAACGAAAAGAATGATAGATCCATTGACGAGGGTGTACTCGAAAGAGCACATAATGAAACTCATCTCGTACTACCATCAAAAGGCGTTTGAAGAAAACTTTGGATACGCACTCATAACAGTCACAATAGATAATTTTGACAATATGGATCAAATTGAAAAAGAACAAAACCTTCTGAGCACAGGTAAGTTATTAAAAGAACTCGTAAGAGTGCCTCTTGATAGTGTTGGAAGAAGTTCAGAAAACCAATTCATCATACTTCTAACGGAAGTCACAAAAGAAAACAGTGCAAGAGTGAAAGAAAGGATAGAAAATGCTCTTGCATTACACAACATACCTGCAACAGTAAAGATCTCAAATTATCCAGACGATTCAAAAAATATAGAGGAACTATTCAAATTAGTCCAATAAAATTTAGATTATTACAACATTAATAGAAAGAAGGGTGCAGATGGGTTCGATAGTAGTTGAAAGAAGTAGACTTTTCGGAGAAGTAGAGATATCCGGTGCAAAAAACTCTGCACTTCCACTTCTTGCAGCAACTCTCTTGACGGAAGAGGAAGTTGTGCTTCACAAAGTGCCAGTACTTTCCGATATAGAAACAATGATAGATATACTGAGGACGACAGGGAAAAGTGTTGTCTTTTATAAAGACCACGGAATCGTAAAGGTTTCTGGAAAGATTCTTTTAACTCACGTACCTTACGATCTCGTGAGAAAAATGCGCGCATCATTTAACGTTCTTGGGCCGATAGCTGCATTGATGGGAGAGGCAAGCACGCCATTACCAGGTGGGTGTGCGATAGGTGCAAGACCTGTAGATTTCCACATAGAGGGATTGAAAAAACTAGGTTTTCAAATCAGTTTTGATCATGGTGAAATCGTTGCCAAAAAGGGATTGAAGGAAGACGAAACGGTCGTTTATCTCCCGTTTCCCAGCGTAGGTGCAACAGAACATGTTATGAGCGCTGCAGCTATAATGCCTGGTAAAACAATAATAGAGAATGCCGCTATGGAGCCTGAAATTGTAGATTTACAGAACTTATTAAATAAAATGGGGGCAAGGATCTCTGGCGCAGGGACAAGTAAAATTGTCATCGAAGGTGTACCTGAATTACACGGATGTGAACATACAGTAATTCCTGATAGAATCGAAGCGGGAACTTACGTACTTGCAATACTAACAACAGGGGGCGAAGGTCTTGTAAAAAATATCATCCCCGAACATTTAGATGCTTTATGGTTTGCATTAGAAAAAACGGGAGCGATTGTAAAAAAAGGTCAAAACGAGGTTTATGTAAAAGCACCAGATAAGTGGAAAGGGTGGGATATAAATGTACTCCCGTACCCAGGTTTTCCAACCGATTTGCAACCACAGATGATCGTTTACCTGTCCTTAGCAAACGGTTCAAGCACAGTAACAGAGAATGTTTTTAAAACTCGTTTTGCACATGTAGCAGAGCTTGTTAGGATGGGCGCAGATATGCGTATTATCGAAAACATGGTGCTTATAAACGGTGTTGAAAAACTTTATGGAACATCTGTGATGGGGACGGATTTAAGAGCAACTGCCGCACTTGTAATTGCTGGTTTGGCCGCGGAGGATAAAACAGAAGTTACGCAAGTTGAGCATATATTCAGAGGTTATGAAAAAGTTATAGAAAAGTTTTCTAACTTACAAGCTACAATAAACTATGTACCCGGAGGTGTGCCGGAGATTTGAAGATATTTGTCTTTTCTAAACGAAATCTTTGGTTATTTTTGATAGACACCGCGCTCTTAATTTTAGCAGGTTTAAATGCTCTCTTTGTGAGATTTGGTTTCGCATTTTCGGACATGCGCAAATATTTCTTTGGTGTCATCGTCTTGATCTTATTCACAACATTCGCAAATATACTAAATGGTACTTACAAAATCGTTTGGAGGTATGCAACACCTAAGGAGACAATTACTCTTCTCAGAGGATTGTTTTTTGGTTACGCTTTCGCATTGATTTTCCTTCATTTCTCACGGATCGGAGTACTCCCACGTTCGGTCGGTATGCTTACATTCCTTGGAAGTTATTTTCTTCTGGTGAGCGCAAGAGTAATGTACCAATTTTTCATAAATTATAAAAAAAAGGGCGAAAAAAGGATAGCGATCATTGGCGCCGGTGATGCGGGATCAATACTTTCAAATGAGATAAGAAGGACCAATTATGGCAATATCGTTGCTTTCTTTGACGATGACAAGGAAAAAATAGGAAGGTATGTTGCTGGTGTAAAGGTACTGGATTCCATTGAAAATATAAATAAACATATCGACAAACTAGAACTCGATGAAATTATAATCGCTATACCATCCGCATCGAAGCAACTGATAAGCAAAATCTTTTCTCTGATAGATTCTTCTCACATAAAATTAAAAACGTTTCCATCGATAACCCAGCTTTTGAACCGCGAGCCAACAATTAAGGATTTGAGAGAAATATCGATACAAGACATTATTGGAAGAGAACCTGTGAGTGTGGACTTATCATCTATCAGTTTCTATCTTAACAACAAATCAGTACTGATCACAGGTGCGGGTGGTAGTATTGGTTCGGAAATCTCAAGGCAAATTTGTAAGTTCTCACCAAAGAAAATCATACTCCTTGGAAGAGGAGAAAATAGCATATATGAGATATACAACGAATTGAAGGAAAACTATCCTAATTTAGATGTTTCTCCTGTAATTGCCGACATAACCGATGAAAATTTAATGGAAAAGATCTTTTCTCAGTACAAACCAGAGCTCATTTTTCATGCAGCCGCTCACAAGCATGTGTTTTTCATGCAGACAAACCTTTATGAAGCTCTACGTGTCAACGTTCTTGGCACAATTAAGCTCGCAAAACTATCGTGCACATACGGGGTTGAAAGGTTTGTATTCATATCAACAGATAAGGCTGTCCATCCAACGTCCTATATGGGGTTAAGTAAAAGACTAGCAGAACTATACCTTCTGTCAATACCGGAAGAATGCCAGACATTCTTCTCTATAGTACGTTTTGGAAACGTAATAGGGAGTAGGGGAAGTGTACTTTGGAAATTCAAAAAACAAATAGAAACCGGTGAACCTGTTACGATAACAGACCCACGGATGAAAAGGTACTGGATGAGCATTCCTGAGGCAGTATCACTTGTGATACAAGCGGGTGCATTTTCAAAAAATAGAGAGTTATATGTGCTTGACATGGGCGAACAAATTTCCGTAGAATACGTTGCCAAAGCACTCGCAAAGTTATTGGGCAAATCTGACATCGAAATAAAGTACACCGGTGCTCTACCTGGTGAAAAACTTGAAGAGGAACTATTTTATGAATTCGAAAAGCCAACGAAAACAATGCATGAAAAGATTTTTCGCGTTGAATACAATTTTTCGACAAAACTAACATTGGAAGAATTCGAAAGAAGGATTCTCGAAGTTATGAAAAATTATCTCCAAGGAGACGAAAAGAGCGCAAAACAAATAATCGAAGAAATTCTAAAATCCTATTCTTCCTGAACTTTTCTTTTTTTGTTTTCTATAACTTTTAATATATCAGTCTTTTCAAATACATACAGGGTATTGCACCATTTACAAGTCACTTCAGCTTTGCCTTCTTCATATAGTTGGTAAAGCTCTGACAAATCCAAAACACTTAAAGATTCTGCAGCTTTTTCATTATTACAATTGCATTTAAAAATTACATCCATTTCTTCGTATATCATGTTATCTGTGCTAAGTACATATGAGGCTATTTCCTCTAATCTCATGTGCGTGAACAAAGACGAAACAGATAAATCTCTCAGGTTTTCCTCGAGTTTTGCTATAACCACAGGATCGATATTCCGATCTAACACTTGCACTGAAAGGCCTCCCGCTGAAATAACACCATTTTGGTCCATAAGAACACCAAGTGCAAAGGCTGAAGGAATTTGCTCAGATTTTGTATAATAATAAGCAATATCTTCCGCTATTTCACCTGATACTAAAGGTACTTTAGAAGTGTATGGAGTTCTCAATCCGACATCTCTGACAACTGTTAAATCACCTTCCCCTATAGCCTTCTTTACATCAAACTTATGATACTCATTTGGTTCAAGCTCAAAATTTTTGTTGCTTACATATCCTCTAACTGTACCTAGGGTTGTACCTCGGATTGAACCTTGGCTTACAACACTTTCAACAGGTCCATCACCAGAGATAATGAACGTTATCGTCTCCTTTTCAGAAAGCCAGGGAAGAACTAAACCCACAGTCGTTATCAACCTTCCAAGAACAACTGTGGGGAGATAACTTAAATTGTGCTTTTCCCTCGATTCAACCACTATATCCGTTGAATCAATTACCGAAAACCTTATCACTCCATTGTAAGCTGTTCCGTAAACCAAACGGCCCATTAAAACACCTCCTTATATAACTCTTGCATTCTTATATAATTCTTAGATAATTATATCAACAACGTTCCATTTTGAAAATCGAAAAATTAGTGGTATAATTTTAAGAAGATAGTAAATGTTAAAACAGGGGGGATAACATGCCTGTTATCGATGCTTTAAAAATTGAAGAATTGATTTCAAAAGTTCCGGGCGTAAAAGCTGTTAAAGTCGTTGGAGATGGAGCAAATCTTCAAGAAATTCATATTATAACTTCAAGTGATAAAAGCCCCAAACAACTCGTTAGGGATATAGAAACAGTTGTACTTGCAAGCACAGGTATAAGACTTGATAGAAAAATCATATCGATAGCTCAAGTTGAAAGTGACGTAAAAACTCAAAAAGTCCTTCCTTACCAACTGACAAACCTTAGGGTTGAAAATGTAGACGAAAGGAACATAAGAGTAAACGTTACAATTGAACACGGAGATGAAGAATTCTATGGTGAATTCGCAGGTCCAAAGACAACCAAAAATATTCCAAAAGTCATAGGAAACGCTGTTCTAAATGCATTGTCAGAGGTTCACGATTTTGCACTTTCGTTTGATGATGTTGCTGAAGTTTACTTTGTCGGCAAAAAGTACGTGTTGGTACATGTAACAAAACAATACAACGGTGTTGAAGAAAGTATCATAGGTACGGCTGTGAACGAGGGTAATTTTGAACGCGCTGTCGCTGAGGCGGTTCTTGATGCGTTTAGAAGGATATGAATTAAGAGCATACAAAGTGATGAAATATCGCAGCTTTGCAGCGATTGTAATCGCTTTCTTGCTATTCTCCACCGCTCTTTGTAACTCAAGTTTGCTTTATGAAAAAACTTCATCATTACTTTCTGTAGGTGTACTTCCTATTCCAGAAGAATGGGTGAAAAGTGAAAGCGAAAATTATCAAATTGTAAAATTTATTTTTTCCCCATCATTTTACGTATCCCAGTGGCCTTCGCACTTAATGATACTAGCTGATGATTGGATTGGACAACCAACAAATCCGGCACAGTCATCATTTTACCTTCAAGATGAAATTCCCCCGTTGTTTAAGCTTGTGATCGATTGGAAATTCCCCAATGCAGGGGTATATTTGGAGATACCATTCGAAAAAGAAAGCAGAAACAAATTAATTACCTTAAATAGTTTTAACAACTTTCCGTTTAGCATTACAAACCCTCTGGATTTATCGAAATTATCAATTGATCTTAACTTCCCAAAGTTTTCTTACATATACTATGCTAACGATTGGTTATTTGCGGCTATTGGTAGATTTCCGCTCAAATGGGGAGACGCACAGTACCCAGTTCATATATCATCCACAATTTACCAAGATAATTTTACTATGTCCATCAAAACACCCACTGTAAGTTACACATTCCATGCGATCGCATCTTATCCGTTGCTTTCGAATAGAGAAGAAGATATTCAGAAACACTTCTCAGATCAACACACAGCTGGCAAATATTTCACAGAACCTTCTAAATATATTTTCGCACATAGGATAGACTTTGTGAATGAAATCTTTACAAACTCGAAATTAAGGATAGGACTTGGAGAATTAAATATTGTAGGCGGAAAATTTCCTGATATTATTGATTTAAACCCTGTCGTAATCTATCACAATACATATGGAGAAGGGTTTAGCAATGTAACGGGAAGCATCGATTTTACTCTTTTATTCTCTGATGTAATTAAAATCTACGGCGAATACGTACTTGACGATATAATTGGATTCACAGAGGTAGGTAGTAACTACAAACCTGGAGCAGACGCTAAAAATATAGGTGTCTCTATAAACATTAACAATCAAAAAATCTGGGCAGAGTATTCTGAAACTTCAGAATGGATGTATGTAACAAATTATCTTCCATATTTAAAAATCAACGTAAGGCACTTCGAACTTCAGAACAACCCGAGTGGTAGATTCCTAGTTGATTATCCCTTAGGATTCATTTACGGACCAGACGCAAAAATGTTATCAGTTGGTATAAACGGAATATTGCAGGATCTTGGTATAAAATACGATATTACATACAATTATCTTATCAAAGGTTTAGTAAACGACAATGGAAACGAAAGATGGAAATGGTTTTGGGATGGATGGCCTCATAATGTATCAGAACCCGGATCGTCGACACCAGAAAAGTCTGGAGAGGCTTACTATCAAATCTTATCAACCGCCATTTCGTGGAGAAATTTCACTCTGTTTTACAAGACTGTTAATCTTGAGCAATACATCTTTGGCTTAAAAACTGGTTTTTCTTTTTAAGGTGAATAAAAAGTACTTATATAAAAATTGGGGACATCTCCCCAATTTTTTAATTAAATGCACAAGCTTCCTGGTAATTTTCCTAATTTTAACAATGTTACACGTAATATTAGCTCAACCTTTCAAAAAAACTCTTTGACAAACGGTAACTTTTAATGATATAATTGTAAAAGAAAACAACTTTAATTTAAGGAGGTATACATATGGCAAAAAAAACGATCATGATCATCGATGATCAACCTGAAATTCTTGAACTTGTGAGCTTTACGTTACAAAAAGAAGGGTACGATGTTGTCCCGGTAGAAGATGCAGAGAAAGCGTTGCAAGAACTTAAAGAAAAAGACGTAGATATGTTTATTGTTGATATCATGCTTCCAAACATGGATGGTTTTGAGTTTGTCAGAACAATTAGAGCTATGGACAAGCACAAATTAACACCTGTAATCTTTTTAAGTGCTAAAGGTGAAGAATTTGACAAAGTTCTCGGACTTGAGCTCGGTGCAGATGATTACATCGTTAAACCGTTTAGTGTTAGGGAGCTACTCGCAAGGATCAGAGCGGTATTCAGAAGGATGCAATTTGGAAACGTTGTAAAAGAAGAAAAGCCAAAGAAAATCGTCGCAAAAGATCTTGAGATAGATATAGACAAATACGAAGTAAGGGTTAAAGGCAAAAAGATAAGTCTCACGCCTCTTGAATTTGACCTCTTGAGATTCTTGGCGGAGAATGAAGGTAAAGTCTTTTCAAGAGATGTCCTACTTGACAAACTTTGGGGATACGATTACTTTGGTGACACAAGAACTGTGGACGTTCACATCAGAAGGCTAAGAACAAAGATAGAAGAGGATCCTTCAAACCCAAGATATGTTGTCACGGTAAGAGGTAAGGGATACAAATTCAGAGACCCCGGAAAGGAAGAATAATCGAGAAATGTTAATATACACCGTTATAATCACTCTTTTCGTACTGACATTTTTCGTGCTATTTACAATCACCCGCAAGAACCTTAATATATATAGAAAATATTTTGATAAAATCGCATTAACACTAAGTGAGGAGGTTGGAGCACCTCCTCTGTATATTTTTGAAAAACTCAGAAAAAAACTTGAAGAGTTAGAAAATAAGATATCTGAAAGTGAAAAAGAAAGAAGAAATATTTTTACGATCTTGAACAACATAACCGATCCAATAATAATTGTAAGGGGTGACGGGATTGTAACATTTGCAAACATCGCCGGTAGAGATATTACCCGACCAGGAATTGAGGGTAGGAAAGTTTACGATGTACTAGAAAATTACCATATTCTTGAAATGTTCGAAAAGGCGCTTGAAAGTGGAGAAATACAGAGTGGTGACGTTGTAATACAAGCAGATGGTGAGACACGATACTACGATGCAAAAGTTGTGCCAATTAAATTCGATCAAGAAAGTGAAAGATATATAATCGTTTTGCACGATACAACAAAAGAAAAGCAACTAGACAAACTACGCAGAGAATTCATATCAAACGTCTCCCACGAGTTAAGAACCCCTTTAACTTCTATTCATGGGTACGCTGAGGCACTCCTTGATGATGACCTAAATGACAAACAACTTGTTAGAAAATTCCTGGGGGTTATCGAAAGTGAATCAGCGAGAATGACGAGATTAATTAACGATTTACTTGACCTAGAAAAACTTGAATCGGGAGATGCAAAATTCACGTTTACAACCGTTAATACGTGCGAAGTTATCGAAAGGGTCACAACAATACTGGAGCCTCTTGCCGAAGATTATGGTGTTAAATTAAATATAGACTGTGCTTGCAGATCTTCTATATATGGCGATTTTGATAGATTGGTTCAACTTGTTCTAAATTTAGTTGATAACGCGGTTAAATACACGTCAACAAAAGATACGGGAGAAAAAAGTGTATTTGTAAGGTGCTATGAAAGAGAAGACAAAGTAATATTGGAAGTGCAAGACACGGGACCTGGCATACCCGAGGATGCTCAGCGGAGATTATTTGAAAGGTTCTACAGGGTTGATAAAGCCAGAAGTAGAAAAGTTGGTGGTACTGGTCTTGGGCTATCAATAGTAAAAATGATAGCAGAAAAGCACAACGCAACAATCACTTTTGAAAGTAAAGTGGGAGAAGGAACAACATTCAGAATTTATTTCAACAAATATCTTCAAAACTTAGATGAAGAATCAAAGGAGGAAGTGAAATGAGAGCGTACGATATAATATTGAAAAAAAGGAACGGTGGAAAATTGACAAAAGTAGAGATAGAGTTCATGGTTAATGGGTATGTTAATGGCGAAATACCAGATTACCAGATGGCCGCATTTTTAATGGCTATCTATTTTCAACA
The DNA here is from genome assembly GCA_049970055.1 of Fervidobacterium sp. Lineage (GTDB taxonomy): Bacteria > Thermotogota > Thermotogae > Thermotogales > Fervidobacteriaceae > Fervidobacterium. The sequence continues at coordinate 101,091 of JBMFNR010000001.1, read as the reverse complement.
CATGGATAACGAAGAAAGGGCTATTTTGACAGAAACCATGGCAAATTCAGGTGATAAAATCGATCTGTCATCTATCCCTGGCATTAAGATAGATAAACATTCAACGGGCGGTGTTGGTGATAAAACCACACTTGTTGTTGGTCCTATTGTGGCATCTTTGGGAGTTCCAGTAGCCAAAATGTCTGGAAGAGCACTTGGTCATACGGGAGGCACAATCGATAAGTTGGAATCTATACCAGGATTTAGAACTTCTCTTAGCGAAGAGGAATTCTTCGAAAACGTTAGAAAAATAGGTATTGCTATCGTTGGTCAAACAGCAAACCTTGTACCGGCGGATAAGAAAATCTACGCACTAAGAGATGCAACTGCAACTGTTGATGAAGTTTCCTTGATCGCTGCAAGCATTATGAGCAAGAAACTCGCAGGTGGTGCCGATGGCTACGTCCTCGATGTAAAGGTTGGTAGTGGAGCATTTATGAAAACACTTGAACAAGCAAAAGAACTTGCAAATGCAATGGTTGGAATAGCAAAGGCACACGGTAAAAAAGCTGTAGCGGTGCTAACAAACATGGATGTACCTCTTGGTAAGATGGTTGGAAATTCATTGGAAGTATTAGAAGCTATCGAAACACTCAAAGGTAATGGCCCTGAAGACTTTACGCAGCTGTGCCTTAACTTGTCAGCTTGGATGTGCTATTTAGCTGAAAAGGGTTCTTTTGATGATTGCATGAAAATGGTAAAACAAGCTATTGATAGCGGGGCAGCATTGATGAAATTTAAAGAACTTGTCCAACATCAAGGTGGAAATCCAGAAGTTGTTGACCGCCCAAGAGATATTCTACCCATGACAGACAGAATTATCGAAATAAAGGCAGAGAAAGAAGGGTACATATCAAAAATTGATACAGAGCAAATCGGAATTGCATCGAATTATCTAGGTGCTGGAAGAAAAAATAAAGAAGATACAATAGATTATCGCGTTGGGATAGAAATAACCAGAAAGCTTGGTGAGTATGTCAAACCTCAAGATACAATTGCAAAGATGTATGTGAGTGAAAAAAGTGAAATAAGCACTGCTCAAAAACTCATAAAGGAAAGTTATGTTATTTCATTAAGTAAACCAGAAGTAAAACCGATAATGCTTGATATAGTTCAATAAATTAAAAAACAACCAAGCTGAGTCAATTGTTTTTTTGCAAAATTCTTATGCCACTAGCATATGGAAAATCTTCTGACTTATGTTAGAATAATAAAGTAAAGAAATCAAATATTATACATGCTCATAGGAGTGCTATTTGACATGGGAAAATTTCTTAAACTCATTTCATTAATAATCACCCTGGGAAGCATCTTGGTAAGTGCAAGTGTTATATTCGCGCAAGTTTTGTTGATTAACAACAAAATCTACACATTAACAAACAACAACAGTGTCACGGAAGAGCAACTCAGAGACATAGGCTTCAATATCGTCAAAAATGAAAGAATTTATCTTATTTATAACAAAAAGCTCATAATTGGATCTGGTGGTGATTTCTTAGTAGATTTTGAAGATTACATTCAAAAAGCATATACAATCACAAATAACAAAATCTTAGTCAGAGTAGATGCATTGTCGAAAATATTGAAGCTCAGCAAGTTTGAAAACATTTTTTACGACAAACCAGGCTCAATTGACTCTGTATCATATGACGAAGATAGCATAGAAATAAGCACATCGGTACCCGTAAGCGAGGAATTTATTGATGTAAACTATTCAAACAAAACATTAACAATAAAGCTCACACCTTTTGAACTGCCGAAGAACATAACACAAGGTTTGTCAGTTTCTAAAGTCAATAGTACAGTTATAATTACTTTAAGCAAAGAAATCGAAAAATATGCCTTATCCATATCGAATAAAAACATAACGATATTACTCACGCCTGTTGTGAAAAAAATAGAACACATAAAAAGAACAGAAACATTTGCGGGGCGCAGCTTCGTTGTAAATTACATCATAGCGGATCCAAAGTACGTAGATTTTACACCATTACTACCAAGTAAAGGTATAGGTTCAACTGCAACGCTTTTAAATATACTCGTGCAAAATGGATTTTTACATGGTGTAAATGCAAATTACTTTGACCCAGCAACTGGTATGCCCATAGATATCGTTATAAAAAACGGAAGAGTTATTTCCCATAGATACGGACTAAGACCAATGTTCATCGAAACATACGATGATATGGTTTTTATTGGAAAAAACTACGTCGACATAACAACAAGAATTGGTGATGTTCTGCTACTCGTGAAAGGCGTTAATACAAAATCCATTAGTGAAGTTAACATATACACGGAGGAATATAGTCTAAAAATTCCTAAAGACATCTCAAAAATGTACCTGCTTGTTAAAAATGGAAAAATTTCATCTATCGGTTATGTAGAATACGTTCCATCAAATTCGATGGTTATCATGATAAGTAACGAACTTCAAAAGAAGTACCTTCCTGATCTCTCAGTAGGAATGAATGTGTCTATTGAACTTTATACTGATAGTGGATACAAAATTAAAAATGCAGTTGGTGCTGGGCCTTTACTGCTCCAAAACGGTGCGATTATCTCAGATGCATCGGAAGAAAAGTTGAGATATGGAGGAGGAATACCAACAACAAGAACAGACAGAACCATAATAGCTATTAAGGATTCAAAAGTTCATTTGATAACGATAGAAGGGACGAACGGCGTTGGTATGAATTTTGATGAAGTTGCTCAATTTCTACTTTCAAAAGGTTATCAATCCGCTATGATGCTCGACGGTGGTGGCTCAACTTCGATGGTTTACAACGAAAAACTTGTAACAAAAGGTACGATGAGAAATATTCCTGTTGCTTTGGGAGTTAAATGAATTCGCAAAATAGTTTCCAAAAATCATTGAAAAGTGCCGCTTTCACAACTCTTTTCTCAGCAGCTTCTTTCGATAATTTATCAGCATAACTATTAAGCACGTCACCATGATGTGCTTTTATTTTTGTGAAACGCACTATCATTTCACTTTTAGAAAAATGTCTTATGAACTCTACGTAAGCTTTTGTAAGTTCAGTTCTTGCTTTCCATTCACCAACCACCCATTTTTCTAAACCTTCATAATCAATATGTACGTTGATTTCTTTAAATTCTTTCTTGTAAGCGGAAAAAATCGAATACATTACGGCGAAAATCTCACCAGAAACATTCCTATGAACCGAAAAAGCTGGAATATCAAGAAAAAATTGGAAATCTTCTACAGTTTCACCATCGTAAATCAACATACCCGCTGAGCCAACAATACCATCCTTGAAACTGCCATCCGTGTAAGCGATCAGTGCCATAAATTATCCACCTTCAACTACGTCTCTGTTTTTGAAAGAATATAGAACTTCCAAAACTTTCTTATAAACAACAACATAGGTAGTGCAATTAAAATACCAACAAAACCGAAAATATCGCCAAGCAAGAAAATCGAAATTAAAATAACAAACCAGTGGAGCTTTAGATTATCTCCCTGAATCTTCGGTCCATACAACCACGACTCAGCTTGGTTAACACCAACAAGAAGAAATGTTAAAAGTAGCACGGATCTAATTCCATTTGTTGAAAAAGCTAACAAATACATGGGAATGGCGGAAATTATAAGCCCGATAAACGGAAAAAAACCACTAAAAAAGGTTAATAAACCAAGTGGTAAAGCTGATGGAATACGTAGAAGAATAAGCCCTATTGTCGTTAACGTTGCACTAATAAATGATACAAGCACTTGCCCACGGATATACTTCTTCACATCACCGTAAAACCCATACACAAATTTCTTACCTTGGTCTGGATCTTGCACAAAAAGTACAGTGATGTGCTTGCTAAAATACCTTTTTATACTTTCAATGCCCGCCATAGTAACGATCAAGAGGATAACCATGGTAATTAAAGAAGGTAAAATACCAATTACTTTGTTGAAAATACTTAACAAAATCGATGAAATATTCGATTTTAAATCATCTAAGCCATTCAAAACCCAGCTTGGTAAGTCTAAATTATTCCACTTCTCGCCAGGATTTTTTAAACTCTCAAAAAGTGCGTACAATTGCTTAACTGTCGTTGGAAAAAATGAAATTATGGTGTACACAAAAACGAAGATTGCCAGCACATAACTTGTGATTGCAAGCAACCTTTTTCCTGTTTTACGAAACACAAAATCGTAAGCAGAACCAAGGATCACAGAAAAATAAAACCCAAGCACCAAGGCTCCAATTACGTAAGGAACCTTCCAGGCAAAAAATAAAAACAAAGAAAAGTATAACAAAAGAAGTTTCCCATCCTTATTCACTATTATTCACCAACTTCCTGCCCGCTCTCGTTGACGATTTTCTTCTCAATTTCGAGAACTAATGCTTCAGCCGTGGCGAGGTTCGTAGCTAAAGGCACGTTATGGACATCGCATACACGCAAAAGTGCACTTACATCAGGCTCATGTGGCTGTGCCGTTAGTGGATCACGAAGAAAAATTACAAAATCGATCTCACCATTCACAATCATCGAACCAATCTGCAAGTCTCCACCATACGGTCCTGACTCAAACTTATTCACTTTAAGCCCAATTTTCTCTTCTATGATCTTTCCTGTCGATTTTGTTGCGTACAACTCACAACGTTCAAAAACATCCTTCCATTCCTTAACAAACATTGCTAGATCAAGCTTCTTTTTATCATGCGCAATGAGAGCAACTCTTTGGATAGAAACCACCCCTTTCTTTAGCTTTTTACTTATTATACCACAAAATAATTTAGCAAATAATTTAACACATGATATAATCATTATATCAACACAATTTATACGGAGGTATGGAGGTGTGAGAATGATATCTGAAACCGCGCAAATTGGTAATGGTGTAACGATTGGTGAAAATGTGGTTATCGAAGACAACGTAGTTATAGGAGACAACGTGACTATTGGACACAACGTAGTGATCAGAAAAGACACAGTAATCTTAGAAGGATGCGTCATTGGTGACAACACGGTGCTTGGTAAAAAACCCTTTAAAGCTTCTGTTTCTGCAACGACGGATGAAAAAGAGCTGCCACCTCTGAGAATAGGTAAATACGTAACAATTGGTGCAAATTGTGTTATATATAGAGGGGCGATTCTTAAAGATTTCGTCTTCGTTGGTGATTTGGCAAGTATAAGAGAAGATGTTGAAATAGGGGAATATACGATAATCGGAAGAGGCGTTGCCGTTGAAAACAAAACATTCATTGGTAAGTACGTAAAAATCGAAACAAATGCTTACATAACCGCTATCTCAACCATAGAAGATTACTGCTTTATAGCTCCGATGGTTACATTCACTAACGACAACTTTTTAGGCAGAACGGAGGAAAGAAAGAAATATTTCAAAGGACCAATAGTGAGAAAAGGTGCACGAATAGGTGCAAACGCAACGATATTACCTGGTAAGGAAATTGGTCAAGACGCTTTGATAGCAGCAGGAGCAGTTCTCACAAGAAATGCAAATCCTCGGATGATATATGTTGGCTCACCTGCCAGGGAGACGAGGCCAGTTCCTCAAGAACAATTACTTGAAAATCAGAGATACTACAATAAATAAACACTAAAATTTTTCTTTTTGTTTCCGATAATAGTATCGGTAGCAAGGGCGCCCTTGGTAATTTTAATATTAAGGAAAAAAACACATGGAGGTGGGCAAGTATGAGGATTAACCACAACATTAACGCTCTCAACAGTTGGAGAAACATTTCTATGACCAACATGGATATGAGCAAAACTCTTGAAAGGCTCTCATCTGGTTTGAGGATCAACAGAGCGGGAGACGACGCAGCAGGTTTGGCGATCAGTGAAAAGATGAGAGGTCAAATCAAAGGTCTTGATATGGCAGTGAAAAATGCACAAGACGCGATATCTTTGATTCAGACAGCAGAAGGCGCATTAACAGAAGTTCACTCAATACTCCAGAGGATGAGAGAACTTGGAGTTCAAGCAGCAAGTGACACAAATACGGATGTTGATAGAAACCAAATCCAAGCGGAACTCAACCAATTAAGAGAAGAGATAGACAGGATAGGAAGAACAACGGAATTCAACACGAAGAAATTACTTGATGGAAAATTGGAAGGCTTCAGATTCACACCTGATGCAAAAGTTGTTACCGGTGGTAATATCAATATCATAACTGGTACACCAAGCTCAGCAGCGGTAGAAGGTACATACATCTTTGAAGTTGGGCAACTCTCAGGGAATGTAACATCTGCAATTGACGTCAAGGTCACGCTTATCACTGCTGGTGGTGTCACATATTCTTTTGCTACCATAGGTGCTGGTTCGATAGCACTTGGTAACATAACATTTAGATGGAACGGTACTCAGTTTAGATTATCCGACTTTGGTGGAGCGTTACCTAAGAATGAAGTTGTTGACAGTGCCGTAGTTAGAGTGGAAGCTATATACACAAACAACAACCAACTCGTTTTCCAAATAGGAGCTAACGAAGGTCATAACATGATAGCAGGTATTGATAACATGAGCTCTAAAGCTCTTGGATTGCTAACATCGACGCTGAAAGTTACAGACCAAAATAGTGCAGAAAGAACAATAATGGTAATCGATGCAGCGATTCACAGGGTAAGTACAGCACGTGCATCGCTTGGTGCAGTGCAGAACAGGTTAGAGCATACAATAGCGAACCTTGGAGTAGCAGCGGAAAACTTGACAGCTGCGGAAAGCCGAATCAGAGACGCAGACATGGCAAAAGAAATGATGGCATTCACAAAACAACAAATTTTACTACAATCGAGTATGTCAATGCTTGCACAAGCGAATGCTCAGCCACAACAGGTACTGCAATTGATGAGATAATAAGAAATAGTAAATGTTCAACAAATATTCAACCAAAGCGGGCAAATGCCCGCTTTGTTTTTTCGTTTTTTGTTATTCTAGGATAAATTGTGTTATGTATTGAAAAATATATTGAGATAAAATCTAAGCAATTTCAAACAAATGAAACGTAAAGGGGAGGACAAGTGTGAATAAAAACCCAAAATGCTTACTGAGCATTGCCATGATAATGAAAAATGAAGAGCATAATTTAGACAGAGCATTGGGTAGTATAAAAGACTATGTTGACGAAATAATAGTTGTAGATACAGGATCCACAGACAAGAGTGTCGAAGTAGCTAAAAAGTACACTGATAAAATATACTTTCACGAATGGAAAGATGATTTTTCCGAGGCAAGGAACTATTCTTTGCAATTTTCAACATGCGAATGGGTTCTTATTTACGATGCAGATGAGGAAGTTAAGGAAGATTTCGCAGACATCAGAGAATTTCTTAAAAGTCTTCCAGATGATGTTAACACGGTTTATTTACCGACGATAAGCTATCTTGATTGGGATTTGAAAAAAACAGAAGTTGCATCAACTGCGCGTATTTTTAGAAATGGAACAGTACACTATGAAAATATCGTTCACAATCAACCTATATATAAAGGAAAAGTCGTTGAGGGCCCATTTAAGATATACCACTATGGCTACATCTGGACGAGAAAATTGAAATCTAAAAAATACGACAGAACAAAGAACTTACTGGTGAAGATGTTAAACGAACAAAAAATGAGCAATTTGGAAAGAATATACTATCTCTGTCAACTATACAAAACGGAGTCTATCTATGAATACAGGTACAACAAATACCCTATCGTTGAGGAAATCTTTTCTTTGATTGAAAAAGAAAAAAGGGCAAGTTCTATCGTATTCGAGGTTTTTTTTCTTCATGGATTAGATTTGATGAACAAAGGGCTATACGATCTAGCTGAAAATATATTTAACTACACTCTTCGCATAAACGATTACAACCCGGATCCATATTACGGACTACTTGGTATCGACGAACGTCGCAAGGATTTTGAGAAAGTCATAGAACATGGTGAAAGATTTTTTGAATTGATAAGAAACGTTGAAGAGCACCCAGAAAAATACGGATGGACGATAATAACAATCAAATATAAGGCCACCGCAAGGACTATTTTAAACATCGCATATCTGAAAAAAGGTCTGATAGAAAAATTCAAAGAAAATTACTATCTTATATCCAAAGAGTCACTTAAAACCGGTGAGGACTTAGCGAAACTTCTAAGATTACTAAGTGAGCACATACTTAGCCTCGATGATAAAACTTACCTATCTATTTCTGAGGAAATTGACAACTTACTCACTGAAAGTGCAAATATAGGAGTCAAGTTGAATATAGCAGATTTTATAGATAAAGATCTAAAAAGTGGTAGAAAGATAAATTTAGACTTGTATAAGAAACATGCTAAAACAAGGTTTGAGGAATTTATCATTGAAAAAATCGCGAGCAACAAGGATTCGTTGGTGGAATACATACTGGGTGATAATGTGATCGATGGCGTCAAAAGATATGGTGTTGGTGGTCTTATCTTCTACTTTGAAAACTTTAAAGGGGATGTCGTTGAGAGATTAAAAATTCTAAATGAAATACGTAAAATTGAAGATGGTGTTTTAAAGGGGATATCATTAACTCTCATTGCCGATTCGTACTTAAAGTTGGGAAACTTCAAATTGGCAATAGATTACTACAGAAAGTCAGTAGAAGCTCTTCCAGAACTCAGTCAGTTTGTTAAACCGGTGCTTGAGGATCTTACAACAAAGCTAGATACTGACATTGACGGGGCATTTGAAGAAATCAAAGAATTTTACACCAAAGGGAAGGAATTTTTCACAGATTTACCAAAAAACTTTGACATTAATGAGTTGAGAAAACTCTACTTAATTTCAGATAGTGATTTTTCAAAGTACGTAAGTGCGGTGTATTCATTCGAAGTTGATCCAGAAAAATCAAAAAAACTACTGGAGAGTATAGAAGACAAAGATAAGTTCTATTTCTACTACTTAAGGTATGCAAAGTTCTTTGAAAAATCTGAAGATGAAAAAGACTTAGAGAAGGCTTACAATTTACACATAGAGGCGTGTGAAAATAATTTCAACCTGGCTGATATCACGCTTGGTATATATAAATACGACGGATTCTACCCTAGTGAAAAAGTGGACCAGCAAAGAGACAAAATTGTGTGGGTCCGGAACATTTCTCAAAAGCATTCGGGCCTTGGTGTGATTTCTCCAGTACGTGCATGGAAGCGCTCAGAGGAAAACAAATATTATTATGCTTATCCATTCCCAAAAAGTGAAGCGCTAAAGGTTTACAAAGAACGACTTAAAAATTTTAATCTGCAAAAGTTCGCGGTAAATAAAGTTGATCTCTTAACTACTTTAAATGAAATTGTATTTTCAGATGCTTGTGTCTTAGAGAATGACGAAGAGTACGTAAAAATTTCAAAAAGCGCTTGCCATGAGCTTGGAATTGATATAACAGAAAACTCACAGAACATCATTAGTTTTGAATTACTGAACGTTGAGAAGGATCTAAGTCTATTAAAACATTACAGAAAAGGCATTTTATTTTACTTTGTTCCAGACTTTGAAGATCCTGAAGATATGGCTTGGTACTATCCTTTATTTAGAATATTTAGAACAAGGAAAGATATTGACAACACACTGAAAAAGTTGAATACAAGCAAAGTAAAACACATCGTGTTGAATAAAAATTTAAGAGCAGTTATTTTCGAACGCTAAGAATGTTTTAATGCTTTCATTACTATGGAGGTGAGGTTATGCGGATTAACCACAACTTATCTGCTCTGAACGCATGGAGGCAGATAACTTTGACTGATTCGGACATGAAGAAAAGTCTTGAAAGACTCTCGTCAGGTTTAAGAATTAACAGAGCAAGTGATGATGCAGCGGGATTAGCAATCAGTGAAAAAATGAGAGGTCAAATCAAAGGCTTGGAAATGGCATCTAAAAATGCTCAAGATGCTATTTCTTTGATTCAAACGGCGGAAGGTGCACTCAACGAAATCCACGCTATTTTGCAGCGTATGAGAGAGCTTGCTGTACAAGCTTCAACAGACACAAACACAGATGTTGATAGGTGGAACCTCCAAGCGGAAATCAACCAACTAAGAGACGAAATTGATAGGATAAGCAGGTCAACTGAATTTAACACTAAAAAGTTACTCAACGGTAACTTAGAAAGCTTTAGGGCGGATCCCGATGCAAAAGTTGTTTCAGAAGGTAACATTGATGTCAAGGTAACAATTGCGAGCTCCGCTGCAAGTGTGGTTGAAGGCACTTACATCGTTGAAGTGGGTCAATTTCAAGGTGCGACAACAAGTAACTTAGATGTAAGGATTGTCCAAGTTAAAAACGCAAGTGTTGTGACTGCTGTAACAAGCTACGCAGTTGGGAGCATCGTTATCGGTGGGATAAAAATAGCATGGAACACAACAAGATTTAATATCAGCCAATTTGGTGGAGCATTGCCTGAAGAAACTGTCATCGACGCTGGAGCTATTCGCGTTGAAGGGTTAAACACATCTGGTAGCCAACTTATTTTCCAAATTGGTGCCAACGAAGGTGCGAATATGGTCGCAGGTATTGATGCCGTAGATTCTAAAAATTTGGGACTTCTAACGTCAGTTTTAAAGGTGACCACACAAAATGACGCTGAAAGGGCTATAAGCGTCATTGATGGGGCAATCCATAAAGTAAGCTCGGTGCGTTCACAACTTGGTGCTATCCAAAACAGATTAGAGCACACAATAGCAAATCTTGGCGTAGCTGCGGAAAATTTAACAGCAGCAGAGAGCCGAATCAGAGATGCGGATATGGCAAAAGAGATGATGGCATTTACAAAACAACAAATCTTGATGCAATCTGGCATGTCGATGCTTGCACAGGCAAATGGTCTCCCACAAAATGTTCTTCAATTGCTCAGAGGATAAATAATTTTCGAAAGCCCCCATTCGGGGGCTTTATTTTTTTAATTGGATGGTATAATTGTGTTTGTGAACAAATTTGAAAATTAGGGGGAACTTAAATGGGACTTTTAGAAGTTTCTGGACCTGTTATGATTGGACCTTCGAGTTCTCACACACTTGGTGCATTGAAAATCGCACGCTTTGTCTATAAACTTATGGGAGTCCCGGAAAAAGTTATATTTGTACTACATGGTTCTTTCGCATTGACGTACAAGGGACACGGTACGGACAGAGCTCTAATTGCCGGGGTTCTTGGTATCAAACCAGATAATCTCGATGTGAAAAATGCATATGAGATAGCCAGAATGTACGGTATTCAATATTACTTCGAACAGTATGACCTTGGAGATGTACATCCAAATACCGTGCTAATTAAAGCTTGGAAAGATAAAACATACAATGAAGTTGAAGGCTCATCGATTGGCGGAGGAGCAATTAGAATAACAAAAATCAACGGTGTTGAATGCTCACTTACCGGTGATTTCCCAGCACTTGTTATCGTCAATAAAGATAAACCTGGAGCACTAAAAGAAATCTTAGATTGCATAAAGAAAAATATAGCGAATGTTTATCTTAGAAGAGTAAATGCGTTACAAGGAGTAGCTCTAACAATTATAGAACTTGATGAAAACATTGATGATAGCGTTCTTAAATGTCTGAACCAGCTTTCGAATGTGCTTGAGACGTACAATGTCAAAATTGAAGAAGGTGAAGGAATATGAAATATTCCGAGCTTTTGGAGATCTGGAAAGGAACAAATCTGGAATTCAGTGAGATAATATTAGCAGAAGACATGATAGAAACGGGTAGAGATCCACAAAAGGTGAAAGAAAATCTTAGAAAATTGATGGATGTAATGCTTGAAGAATCCGAGAAAAACTTTGGCAAGAGGTTTCAAACGCTTACCGGAATGACGGGAGAGAACGGATACAAATTCTCCCAGTACGTACCAACAATGATGAGTCAATTCAACCATATAGCAACGGCGGTAGCTCTATCAATGGGAGAGTCTAACGCTTCAATGGGGCGTATCGTGGCTTGCCCTACCGCAGGGTCTTGTGGTGTTGTACCGGGTGTTTTGTACGCGCTCAGAAAAATTTACAAAGCAAATGACGAAGATCTGCTCAAATCATTTATCGTCGCTTCTGGAATCGGGAATATCGTGGCGAAAAAGGCAACACTTTCGGGTGCTGCTGGTGGTTGCCAAGCTGAAATCGGTACAGCAACTGCTATGGCATCTGCTTTGTTGACTTATTATTTCTCAAATGATCCACTTAAAGTTGGAAACGCAGCTGCATTAGCTTTTAAATCCCTTATGGGACTCGTTTGCGATCCTGTTGGTGGCTTTGTAGAGGTTCCTTGTGTAAAGCGAAATGGTGTAGCAGTGAACATAGCCATTGCTTGTAGTGAGATGGCACTCGCGAGTATAGAAAGTGTTATCCCGTTCGACGAAGTAATCGAAGCGATGTACCTAGTCGGAAAAGCATTGCCTGAGAGTTTAAAAGAAACTGGTATCGGCGGAATTGCCGCAACCAAAACAGCCCAGAAGATAGTTGAAAAGATCAAAGAAAATTGGATGAAAAACAATGATTAACTATAAATGAATGTCAAAAAGAAAGCAGGCTTTTTTAAAACCTGCTTTCTTTTTTGTTTTATAAACCAAGGTATGCTTTTTTAACTTCTTCGTTTTTCAAAAGTTCTTGAGAAGGTCCCTCCAATGTTATCGTTCCGGTTTCAAGTACGTATCCGTAATGTGATATGCTCAGAGCGCCGACAGCATTTTGCTCAACAAGTAATATCGTAATACCTTCTGAATTAAGTTTCTTGATGATCTCAAAGACTTCTTCAACTAATATGGGGGCTAAACCAAGCGATGGTTCATCCATCATGAGAAGCTTGGGACGATTCATAAGTGCTCTTGATATTGCGAGCATTTGTTGTTCCCCACCCGAAAGTGTACCACCAAGTTGATTTTTTCGTTCGGCAAGTCTTGGAAAGAGTGAGAAGACCCATTCTAAGTCTTGATTGATCCCTTCTTTGTCTTTCCTATTGTACGCTCCCATCATTAAATTTTCAAACACAGTAAGATTGGGGAATATCCGCCTTCCTTCTGGAACTAATGAAATTCCCATCTTATTAATAATGTGGGGTGGAAAATTTTGAATTTCTTTATCTTCAAAAACAATCCTTCCTCTCTTACTTTTCACCAATCCTGCAACAGTCGAAAGTGTTGTTGTTTTTCCAGCACCGTTTGCTCCGATGAGTGTTATTATCTTCCCTTTTTCAACTTTAAATGATATACCTTTAATCGCATGAATCGCACCATAAAATACGTGGAGTCCATCTACTTCAAGCACCGGCATGTTCCCACTCCTTACCAAGGTAAGCCTCTATAACTTTTGGATTTCTACTTATCTGCTCGGGAGTACCTTCTGCGATAATTTTACCCGAATCCATAACGATTATCCTTTCACATACTCCCATAACAACCTTCATGTCGTGTTCGATGAGAATGATTGTCAAATCAAACTCATCGCGTATGTATTTTATAAAATTCATAAGCTCTTCTGATTCTTTTGGGTTCATACCAGCTGCTGGTTCATCCAATAGCAATAATTTAGGTTCAGTTGCGAGTGCTCTTGCAATCTCCAACTTTCTTTGCTGACCATATGGTAGCGACGAAGCAATCTCGTACGCTAAATGGTCAAGCTCTACTTTTTTTAGTAACTCCATCGCATGTTCTCTCATTTCTTGCTCGACTTTCCTGTAACCGACTTTGAGAAGAGCCCTCCAAAACCAAAGATGTCCTTTTATCTTTTTCTTCTTACCGTGTCTTTCTAAAATATTATCTGCATCTTTTGCTGATAAAAGATGGTGTTGCGCAATTAATACATTATCTAAGACTGTGAGTGTGTCAAAAAGCCTAATATTTTGAAAGGTTCTTGCAATACCTAAATGTGTAATCTGGTGGGGTTTGTAAGGTGTTATATCTATTCCATCGAATATAACTTTACCTTTTGTTGGGAAGTATATCCCAGTTATAACGTTGAAAGCTGTTGTTTTCCCCGCACCGTTCGGACCAATTATCCCAAGTATCTCGCCTTCGTAAGCAACGTTATCAAAATCGTCTACGGCGACTAGACCTCCAAATTGCATTGTAACGTGTTCCATTCTCAAAAGGACATTTCTTTCTGCACCTTTGCCATGAGCTGTCATTTTTTACCACCTCTCAGTGGCTTTCTGAAAAGGTTTATTATTCCATCCCAGGTAATTTCCGCTCTACCAAATAGCCCTCTCTTCCACACTATCATTATGACAACAAAAAGTACAGATAAAACAAGCATTCTCATACCCTGTATAGCTGGAAAATCTTTTCCAAAGAGTGTGAATGGTTGCTCAAACGCTCTAAGCCATTCCATGAGGAATGCAAAAATAATTGCACCAACAACCGATCCGCTGATGCTTCCCAAACCACCGAGGACAACCATGATCAGCACATAGTACGTCAGGATGGGACCAAATGTGGTAATTCTTGGATCAATCGTAGTGAGCCAATGAGCGTACAAAGCCCCACTGACTCCAGCAAAAAACGCGCTAATAACAAAAGATAAAAGTGTGTGTTTAAATACATTTATCCCCATCGCTTCAGCAGCGATAGAATTATCCCTTATAGCCAAAAGTGCACGACCATAAGAACTTTTTACCAAACTAACTATGGTCAAGATTGTTACAAACAACCAGCCCCAGCTCCACCAAATGTTTGTATAATTTGGAAGTCCCTTCAAACCAAGTGAACCGTTCGTAATAGATTGTAAATTGAGTGCCAATATCCTGAGTACTTCCGAAAAGCCAAGAGAAGCAATTGCTAGGTAATCGCCTGAAAGCCTTAAGACGGGAAATCCAATTATAAACGCGCCAAAAGCTGCAACTAAACCACCAACAATTGTAGCTGTAAGAAAGTCAGTATGCAAATTAGCAATTAACGGACTCGGAGGCTTGATGATAAATATCATTACTTTCTGTTCCGCTGGAATCGTCAATAGTGCCGATGTGTAGGCACCTAGCAAAATAAACCCTGCATGTCCAAGAGAGAAAATGCCTGTTATACCGTTAACAAGATTCAAACTAACTGCCATTATTCCGTATATCGCCATAAGTGATAATATTTGCTTTTGATACGTATCAAACTTGGCATCGGCAAGTGCAAGAAGCACGATAGAAAAAATCAAAAATAGTATTGTTAACGCTATATCCCTTTTCACCTTATTCTTCATCATCTCACACCCCATATCAAACCTTAACTATCGAACGCTTGCCTAAAAGTCCAGCGGGTCTAATCAAAAGTATAACGATAAGTACTATAAACGCGAAAGCATCCTTGTATTGCATAAGCGTTGGGAAGAAAGTTATTATCATCATTTCAAGAACACCAAGTAATATGCCACCAAGAACCGCACCACCTATAGAGCCTATTCCACCAAGAACTGCAGCGATAAATGCTTTTAAACCCGGTACAAAGCCAGTGTATGGATAAAAACTTGGGTATCTCAAAGCCCACATAATCCCTGCAAGTGCTGCCAAAGCCGAACTAATAGCAAATGTAAACCCAATAACGTTATCAACATTTATTCCCATCAAAGATGTTGTCGGAATATCAGCTGAAATTGCTCGCATCGCCATACCAATTTTTGTTTTGTAAACTATTAAAAAAAGCACAACAAGCGCTGCTGCGGTAATACCGAGTATGATAAATATAATCTTTGGTAGGTACACTCCACTTATCACAAAAGATTCAAATGCTATTGTTTTGTTTTGAAGAGCTTCCAAAAATGCTTTGTAATTAGGACCAAAAATTACAACCGCAAAACTTTCGATGAAAAAAGAAACTCCAATCGCCGTTATCAAGGCGGATATCCTTGGAGCATTTCTAAGAGGTTTGTAAGCCAATCTGTCAATTAAAAGACCCAAGATCGCTGTTGTTAAGAGCGAAAAACCAACTGCCAAAGGAAAGCTTAATCTTATCAATGTAGCACCATAAAATGCAAAATAAATTCCCATAACCATAATGTCGCCGAACGCAAAGTTAATTAACCTCAAAATGCCATAAACCATAGTATACCCTACTGCTATTAAGGCGTAAAGTCCTCCAACCATCAGACCATTGAGGAAATTTTGAATTAGCATTGTTAGATTAAAGCTCAATTGTTATCCCTCCCACCGTAGACATTAACGATAGGTGATAACCAAAAAGTCGGTTGTCACCTATCTTAAATTAAACTATTTCAAATCTTTTGGCTCAATACTTTGAACAAACGTGAACTTCCCACCCTTCACTTGAACTATTATAACATCCTTTATTGCGTTCCCATTTTCGTCAATGTCTATAGTACCACTCACACCTTGGAACCCTTTTGTTGCCCTAATAGCCTGGTTAATTTTTACAGGATCTTTTGATTTTGACCTTTCAATAGCATCCACTATAAGCATGTAAGCATCGTAGCCAAGAGCTGCATTCATTGCAGGAAGCGTTCCGTAAACTTTTTTAAATGCATCAACAAAATCTTTAGCTAGCTTTGTCTTTGCCGCTTCAGGAACATAATGTGTTGTGAAATATAATCCTTCAACAGCTTGACCACCTATTTTGATTAACTCTGGCGCATCTGCACCATCACCCGCAATAAAGTAACCTTTGTACCCCATGGCTCTGGCCTGTTGAGCTGCTAAAGCTATCTCATTGTAGTATCCAGTAAACATTATCACGTCACTTCCAAAAGACATCGCTTGACCAATCTGTGCACTAAATTCTTGGTCACCTGATTTATACTGCACTTTTGAAACCTGCCCTTTATATTTCTTTTCGAATCTTTCAACAAAATAATTTGTCAAACCCACACTGTAATCTTGCTCAATATCAACAAAGATAGTTACTTTTTTTGCTTTCAAAACTCCGCCAGCGAATTCTGCGAGAGCCGTACCTTGTAGTGGATCTATAAAACATACTCTTGAAACAAATTTTTTTCCTTGTGTTACCAAAGGATTAGTTGAAGTTACTGCCACTTGTGGAATTTTTCTACTTTCCGCAATTTCGCCAGCTGCTATTGAATTACTACTTGCAATCTCACCAATAACAGCGACAACTTTTTCCTTATCAATTAATCTTGCCATTGCATTTGCTGCTTCCGTCTTTTCGCTTCTGGTGTCAGCGTAAACAAGCACTATCTTTTCACCGAGAACGGTGTTTTTCTGACTGTGCGCAAGTTCTACACCTTTCTTCGTCCAGTCGCCAAAAGCGGAAATTCCACCGGTAAGTGGGAGCAAAACACCGATCTTGATGTTGGCAAAAATAGTGATACTTAAAGCAATAAATAATACAAACATCAACCTTTTCACAACAGCCACCTTCTTTTGTTCTAATTAATCTAACGAAAGTGAGTGGCATTTAGCCACCCACTTTTAATTTTGCTAAATCGTCTTTTTATTTCAAAACACTTGCAGAAATTTTGGCCGCAAATTCAAACTGTCCTTTCTTAACCGTTAGGATGACAACATCCTTTGTCGCATTTCCATTGGCATCAATGGTAATCGTACCTGTTGCCCCTTCAAAGTTCTTTATAGACCTAATTGCTGTAGCAATCAGTTCTGGTTTCTTTGTTTTTGCCCTTTCAATCGCTTCAACAACAAGCATGTAGGCATCGTAGCCAAGAGCGGAGAGAGTAGATGGTTTTACACCATACTTTTTAGTGAATGCTTCTACGAATTTCTTTGATCTATTCGTAACTGGTGCGTCTGGGTGGAAGTGGTCGGAGAAGTAAATTCCCTCAACCGCTTCTCCGCCTATTTTAATAAGTTCCGGTGCATCCGCTCCATCTCCTGCAAGGATGTATCCTTTATAACCAAGTGATCTTGCTTGCTGAGCAACAAGCGCTATTTCATTGTAGTAACCAGTGACAACTATTGCATCACTACCAAACGCGAGTGCCTGTGAAAGTTGTGCACTGAACTCTTGATCACCTGATTTATATTGTACTTGTAGAACCTGTCCACCAAGTTTTTTGAAGCGTTCTATAAAATAGTTCGATAAACCGACACTATAATCTTGTTCAACATCCGTAAATACTGTAGCTTTCTTAGCTTTTAATGTATTTGCAACAAATTCTGCAAGAGCTGTTCCCTGGAGAGGATCGATAAAACAAACTCTTGAAACAAATTTCTTTCCCTGGGTGACTAATGGATTTGTCGAGGATGGACTCACCATCGGTACTTTTTTCTTTTCCGCAATCTCACCTGCGGCAATTGAATTACCACTGATAACTTCACCTATAACGGCGATAACACCTTCTTTGTCTATCAATCTTGCTATACCATTAGCTGCTTCCGTTTTTTCGCTTCGTGTATCCATATAGATAACCTCAATCTTCTCACCAAGTACCGTTCCTTTCTCTTCAAATGCAAGCTCAATACCTTTTTTCACCAAATCACCAAAAGCAGATACACCACCTGTAAGTGGCAATAGTGCGCCAATCTTAACCGTAGCAAACAAACTCAAACTTATCAACAATAATAAGCCCAAAACCGCTCTTTTCATGCACTTTCCCTCCCTTGAAAGAAATTAGAAACTGTCATGTTGCTGACAAAGATTTTCAATTTTAACACATGTAACTATTTATTTTGTATTTTAACACAAATGCATATCACAAGTCAAGAGAAAAGCTGTGTAACTTTTTAATATTGAACAAAAACGATAATTAACGATGGTTTTTAGAACTTAAACATGATTTTTGTCTATTACTTTGCTATCATTGCTTTCGTAGGCATTCAAATCAAAGTAGCCGTGTCCAGAAAGTGTGAATACTATTGAATCTTTGTCATTCTTTTTTGCTTGTTCTATCACATATGCAATCGCATGAGCAGATTCTGGAGCAGGAATTATTCCCTCAATCCGGGCAAAGAGTCTAGCAGCGTTAAATATTTCTTCCTGAGAAACACTTGCTGCATCTATCAATTTTTCGTGATACAGTCTTGAAACAATTGGTGACGCACCGTGGTATCTCAAACCACCTGCGTGTATCGCTGGTGGAACAAAGTCCTTACCGAGTGTGTACATCTTTAAAAGAGGTGTAAAACCTGCTGTATCGCCAAAATCATATCTATACTCGCCCTTTGTTAAAGATGGACAGCTGTCAGGCTCAACAGCGACAATTTTTAACCTTCTTCCCGAAAGTACGTCAGGAATAAATGGTAGTATCGTACCTCCAAAATTCGAACCTCCTCCATGACATGCAACAATCATATCCGGGTTTACACCAATTATTTCCAGCTGCTTTTTCAACTCCAGACCAATGATTGTTTGATGCAATAACACATGATTCAAAACACTTCCGAGCGCATATTTGGTGTCACTCTCACCTAAAACAGTATCAATTGCTTCGGATATAGCAATTCCCAACGTTCCTGGATGGCTTTCATCGTACTGCACACCTACCTTTGTTAATTTGCTTGGGCTCGGAGTCACATCTGCGCCGAATAAATTCATCAATACTTTTCTAAAAGGTTTTTGATGGTAACTAACTTTAACCATAAAAATACGTACATTCAAATCGAATTTTTTACCCGCGTAAGCGAGTGCGCTTCCCCATTGGCCTGCACCTGTTTCCGTCACGAGAGTTTTCGTACCCGATATCTTGTTATAGTAAACTTGTGCAAGAGCTGTGTTGACTTTGTGACTTCCAGTTGGGCTGCCACCTTCGTATTTGTAGTAAATTCTTGTTCGTGTACCAAGGTATTCCTCTAAAAAAGTAGCTCTTATAAGTGGTGTTGGCCTATAGACCGCATATTCCTTCATCACAGGTTCGGGAATAGGGATTAACCGTTTTTTTGTTACCTCCTGCTCAAGTAATGGTTCAGGGAAGATTCTTAATAATTTTTCAGGATCAATAGGCTTGCTTGTCTCTGGGTCGAGT
The DNA here is from genome assembly GCA_049970055.1 of Fervidobacterium sp. Lineage (GTDB taxonomy): Bacteria > Thermotogota > Thermotogae > Thermotogales > Fervidobacteriaceae > Fervidobacterium. The sequence goes on along the minus strand of JBMFNR010000001.1, from coordinate 81,211 downwards.
GGCGGATCGAGGTCAAATGGTAAATCGGAAAGAACGTTGTAATAATACCTTGGAAGTTCTTCTGGCTTCAAATAAACAATCTCTCTCATAAATACTCCCTCCTTTTTATGATGTGGTGACATAGCAATTGCAAATTAAAAATAAAAAACCGCCGGATATGCTTTTCCATATCCGGCGGTCGTCCTTGTATATTACAGCCTGATGCTAATTACAATAGCAACAAGCAGGTGGACAACCGCCGGTTGTCCACCACCACCAGAACATAAGTGATAATGAACTATATTTTAATCTAAACGACTTTGTAAGAACCTCTTCCGTTCTTAATTCCATATGATCACCTTTTTAAAAATAATTGCCAAATTGTTGGAATTATTATAGCAAAAACAAAAATTTTGGTCAAGTGATTTTTTATGGTATAGATCAAAAGTAACTTTCTTCTTTGTCTGTTTTTAGTTAAATGTTTTGTTTTGAAAAACCACGATGATTCTATATATTCCCTGGGAGGTCCCCCATTTCCCTAATATTTCGTATGGAAGTTTAAAATGATCCAGTAGATCTTGTTCGGTTTTAACCGGAAGAATGTTTTGTCAGCTTTTTCAAACCCATAGTTATATACTATATGATGATAAACACTTAGAAAAAGAGTAACATCCAAACGAAATTGTAGATCAGACTTAACCACGTCGTGTTGAATGAATTCATAATCATCTGGTTCATAATCATCTGGTAATTCTAGAACATGTTTTGGTGAAATAACTACAGCAATGACTCTAATACCAAGTTTTTTAAAACTTCAGGATAATTCACCTCGGTTTCATCCTATATCAACGAGTAAATTTGGTCTAATTGATTCTATGAATTTTCTAATTATTTCTTTCTTTCCGGTTGTGTCTTCGGTTTTTTGATATCTACTGTCAAAAGCTCCAACGTAAACATTTCGGCTAAACTTAAAATATTCATGTTCTACACTGCTTATATAATTCCCTCACCAGGCAGGTGAAATTGTAATAAAATTTCCAGAATGATCAATAAAATGATTCTTAATGATTCTTTATAACATATACTGGTATTTTTTCAAATCCAAGGTATTTGGCAATAGCTACTCTATGTCTTTCACTTATAGTCCAAAACTTAACATCCGATTGATAACATACAACTTGCTACTGATGTCTGCTTGGTCAGTGAAATAATTTGCTAATCCAGGAGTTGCTCTGTATGTTTAAAAACTGCTAAGTAATAGTACAATTTTCTTGATTTGCTCTTCTAAACTGTATCTCTCCTCAATAAAACTCCTATACCTTTCTGAGTTGTAATCTTCCGAAATTATCTTGGGAATTTCATCTATAAAGTCAAAAATCATATCCGCAGGCCATAATTGTTTTGAACCTTCGAAGTTATGAATAATTGATTTTATACCACTCGCCATTGCTTCTGCAATGTTATAACCAAAGCTTTCATGTATACTTGTCGAAAGTACATAATTTTTATCCTCCAAAAATGTATTTATATCTTTTAGGAAATCGTAAAGTTTTACGTTATCTTCAAGGTTAGCATCCTTTATGAAGTACCTAAAGTAATTTTCGTATCTTAAATCTTGGAAACTGCCAGCTATGTGAATAGTGTATCTTTCATCAAGCTTTTTTAATTTTCCAATTACTTGAAGCCATGTGGCAGGATCTTTCTTATAACTTATGTTCGCAACAATAGCTATATTATAACCATGATTTCTGGGTGAGAATTTAAATTTATTCAGATCAACACCGTTTGAAATGATTATGATTTTAGATTTTATCTTTTCATAAACTTTTGTGTGATACCTTTTGAGAATTTCACCGATAGGCTCGGACACCAAAATAAGTTTATCTACGTTATTCCAGTTAATCTTTTCTGGAAAATCAGTCAGAGATTCGTAACTGTGCAACCTACAAATCACCTTTTTTCCCGTCTTTGGTAGCTTGTTCGTTATCTCAATTGCCATTTCATTTGCCCACTCAAGCCAGACAATGTCTGCCCATTGGTAGGCTTGCGTTATCTGTCGACCATCTGTTGAAACTACGAGTTTAATATCGTAAATATTTGATAGCACATCTGCTATATCATGAACAAAGTTATCAAGCCCTGGAAAGCAAAATATAGCCAACTTCTCGTTTTTCTTATATTTGCTTTTTAAAGTATTGTATTTTTCCTTCAATTCACTTATATTGGATATTTCAAAAGCCTTTTTGTAGTAATGGAGAGCCATTGCGGGATTATCTTGCTTTAATTGTGTATCTCCAAGTAAATCATATACTTCCCACGTTTTATCGTGAATCCTCGCAAGGTACCTCCACGATTCGAAATATTTCCCTCTTTCAAAAAGTACTTTTGCATAGTTGAAAAGCACATCAGCATGTATTGGATCTATCTTCAATGCACCTTCGAATTTTTTGATTGCCTCATCAAAATCTTGTTCATAGTAGTATATAATACCCATCACATTTTGTTTATCGACTTCATTTTCTATCTTTTCTGCCAGGACTTTTGCTTCGGAATATTTTCTTTGAGAAATAAGCTCACTTATTTTGCTCAATAATTCACTATCATTCATTTCTTTTCCCCCTATTTTCGAATTACTTCAAATTGTGTTTAAACCATATTCTAATTTATTTTTCAATCGTTTGACAAAATGTTCCTAATCTTCATCAATTTCACAAAATAATCCAAAATGGTCTGATATATTGAGCCCGTTCACCTTTTCTTTAAGAACTATTTCACAGTGCTTCGGTTGGAAACGTTCGGGGATGAGTATATAATCTATCCTTGATTGTCCCTCCAGTGAATCTCCTTTGAATGTTGGGGCGTCTGGGTTTTGTGGATTCGATACTTTCCAACAGTCGATAAGTCTTTCCCCAAGAACTCTTGCATTTTCAATAATTTTGTAGGCTTGACTACTAGATGGTACATTGAAATCTCCGGCGATAATGAAGTTATCGTTTTTTCTTTCTTCAATCCAAGATAATAATTTTATAAATTCTTGTTCAAAACCTGCTGATTGCCAATTGAAATGTGCACAGTAAAGATCAAATATCCTGGCGTTTAATATAACAGATACGCGAACAATTCTTCGAGAAGTAAAATTTTCTGCATCAGATGTATTGGAAACATATCGAGATCCAAAACCTACTATCTCATACTTTGAAACTATGCCCAGTCCCTCTTCCCAAATTCCAAAACCGTGGTGAGAAAAATCCCATGCATAGTCATATTGTTTACCATCTTCTAGCATAATATCTGTAAGTATCTTCACGTAATTGCTCTTTTTTATATTAACACCCAATTTTTCTTCAATTCTTCTATCATCTACATGTTGTCCAGCTTCTTGAAAGAATGCAAAGTCTACATCTTTCATTGTAATGAAGTCTGCAATAGTTTGCTGAACAGGTTTGTAGGCATTTATGAATTCTTCGAGTGATAGAAATTGATTGAAATCCAGTTCTTGATATGTGTGCAAGTTCAATGTTAGTATCTTCAGCCTTTTTCTCCCCCTTTATCATCGACAATCATTAATATTAGGTCATTTACGTTCGTTCCTGTCGGTCCGGTTATAAGTATGTCTTCTGCAAGCTTTAAAGCATTATATGAGTCATTGTTTTCCAAAAGTTTTTCAGGAGAAAAACCCTTTTCACGAATCCTTTGACACGTTCTTCCGTCTACGATTCCACCTGCTGCATCAGTCGGTCCATCCGTTCCGTCAGTTCCAAATGAACAGAGAACTATGTTTTCCATTCCATCAATTTCTATCGCAAATGATAATGCTAACTCTTGATTTCTACCGCCTTTCCCGTTACCTTTCACGTGTACGATAGTTTCACCACCTACGATAACCAAAGCAGGTTTTTCTATAGGTCGGTTGTTTTTTAGTACTTCTCTTCCCACTGAGGCAAGAAATCGCCCCGCTTCTTTTGCCTCACAGTTAAGTACTGTTGTAAGGATAACACTATTGTATCCCATGTCTTTTCCCAGTTGAAAAGCTTTTTCACAGGCTGTTTTCACACTTCCAATTATGTAAGTCTCAACATTCGAAAGCACTTTTGGTGTTTCTTCGTTAAGTACTTTCCTTATTGTGCCTGAAAGAGTAAGTTTATATTTTTCAGCAATTTCTAATGCTTGCTGTGAAGTTGAAAAATCGGGGTAAGCAGGTCCAGAAGCTATACTATCAAGTCTATCCCCAAGTACGTCTGAAAGGACAAGAGAAATAACTTTTGCAGGAGAAACATGGAGCGCAAATCTTCCACCCTTAACATTTGAAAGATGTTTTCGAACGGTATTTATCTCAACTATGTTCGCACCACTTTTTAAAAGCTCATCGGTAAGTTTTTGCACTTCTTCAAGTGTTATACCGTTTTTGGGCATTTCAAAAAGTGATGAACCGCCACCGGATATCAAAAATAAGACGGTATCATTGCGTGAAAGATTCGAGGTAATCTCCAGCACTCTTTTAGTCGCTTTTATGGTATTTTCATCAGGAGTAGGGTGACCAGCCTCATATATCTCAATACCATCAATCATACCTTCTGAATGATTGTATTTTGTTATCACTATGCCTTTTTTAATTTTTTCACCAAGCTCATCTTTAGCAGCCTTTGCCATCCTCCAAGCAGCTTTACCAATGGCAACAAGTATGACTTCATTCTGAATATTCAGTTCACGTAATTTTGACTTTACAGCATTATCTGGACGAATTTCATTTAAAACTTCTCGGATTATTCTTCTTAGAATTTCTTTCATAAATTTCACCTCACCAAGAGTGGCTAAACAGATAAATTCAAAAAACCCGAGGCATTTTGCCTCGGGGATAGAATTGTTTTCTTATACAAGGAATAAGCTAAATATCCAAACGAAAACACCTGCGGTAAGACCTTCAAGTAATGTACCTAAGGTTTGTAACTTGTATCCAGTTTTCACATCCATTTTTGAGAACTGAGTGACAACCCAGAAATAACTGTCGTTTGCATGCGAAACAACCATAGATCCAGCTCCAATAGCTACAACCGTAAGTGCTTTGGCAATTGGAGAAGTGAGTCCCATGGGTTCCAGTAGAGGAGCTAGCAATGACGCAGTTGTTATAATCGCAACTGTTGATGAACCTTGCGCTGTTTTAATTGCGGCTGCAATTATAAATGGTAGCCACATCCCCAAATGTGCATTGGCAAGGTACTGACCAATAACATTAGCTATACCAGAGTTTTGTAGTACTTTACCGAAAGCTCCACCCGCAGCAGTTATAAGGATTATTATTCCTGCTTGCTGCACTGCTTGTCCGACCCAACCTGTCATTGAGAATATTTCTCTGTCAATCTTTTTGGGTAATATAAATGCAATGAGTGTACCTATCATCAATGCCGTAACTGGATGCCCGATGAACCCTATGAAAGTTTTCAAAGAGCCGTCCCCAAAAGGTTTCGTTGGAAAATCGGAAAGGGATTTCAAAACTATGAGTACAATTGGCAACACTATTGGAAGGAAAGCACTCGTGGTTGAAGGAGATTCTTTCATCTTTTTGTTGATCTCTTCCTCCGAAAGTTCCGGTTCGGGATCTATTTGAACTTTGGAAGCTACTTTAATGGAGAATATCCATCCAACGATAATTGCTGGAATTGAAATTATCAATCCCATAAGTATAGTAAGACCAAGGTCGGCGCCCAAGGTGCCAGCCGCAGCAACTGGTCCAGGTGTTGGTGGAACCATTGTGTGAGTCGCATACAAACCTAAGCTTAGAGCTATACCTGTCGTCGCCAAGCTAATATTTGCTCTCTTGGTCAACGCTTTGTTGAGAGGAGTTATAATAACAAATCCTGAGTCACAGAATACCGGAATGGAGACTATATAGCCTATTATACTCATTGCCAATGGAACATTTTTCCGACCGGTCAATTTCAAGATAGCTTCTGCCATTCTAAAAGCTCCGCCGGATTTCTCAAGGAAGATTCCAATAATGGTTCCAGCAACGATGACGATACCTATAGAACTTACAGTTCCTCCAAAACCATCAGTGATAGATTTTACGACGTCACCTAAATTCATCTTAGATAGTATTCCATACAAAAAGGCCGCGAATATGAGAGCAAGAAACGGGTGTAATTTCCAGCGCACTGTTGAATACACTATGAAGAATATAGACAGCAGTAGTAAAATAACAAGCCAAACTCCCATCACAATCCCTCCTTTGTTTAGCATGTGAAATTATTTTACCAAGTACTCAATAACGCTCAAAATACAACTAGACATCACTTTATTTAAATTACACAGAATATTCCCGTTTATTTATTGTTATTGCTTTATTAGTTGTTATTGTATATTAGATCTTACATGTTTTACCTTCAGTGGATTTCTAAAACCAAGCGTGATATAATTAATTTGCAAGATTATTATACGAACGAGTTTTAAAAGGGAGGGCTTTCTCTGAGAATTTTTGCTATTGATACATCAACTCAACGAGTTGTAGCATGCTATGTAGATAGTGAAAAGAAAATATTAGTTGAACTTGAAACTAAAGAAAAACATGGACTTAAAATTTCTCAAATTGCTGAGAAGATGGGCGAAGTTGATTTCGGTACTTTGGATGTAATTGGTATTGGTATCGGTCCAGGAAGTTTAACAGGTTTGCGTGTGGGGATAGCATTTGCAACAGGATTGGGCATCGGGAAGAAATTTGTTCAAATAAATTCTTTGAAATTGATAGCTTCGAATGTTGAATTTTACGAAGGTTATATAGTTGTAGTCAGAAAAGCAAGAGAAGGTTATCTTTACGGTGCCGTATATCAAGGTTCAAAGTTTGGAGAAATTGTCGAAATTGAAAAACCGTTTATTGATAGTGTTGAATCGATAAAACTAAGAATCGAAAAATACGAAGAGAAAATATTCGTCGGTGATGGTGCGCAATTTTTTGACAAAACACTCAACGATGAGTACAGCTTACCTTCCGCTAAAAAGTTGATGAAACTCACATTAGAAGAAGTTAAAAACAAGCGATTTGTAGATCTTGTTGAACCACTGTATCTACAAAAAAGCATCGCTGAACTAAACTTCGAAAAAAGACAAATAGAAGGTAAAATGGGACTTTGAAAGTACTTTAATTGAGTAAACGAAAAAATGGTAATTTGCACTTAAATATGATGTTAGAGGTACCGAAATTGAATGTCCAAGGCAGGTGAGAAAATTGGAAAAGCAACTTTTTGACATTAAGAGTTTAAAGCTCACACCGATGATGAAACAATACCTTGATATAAAGGAAAAATATAAGGATGCTATCTTGCTCTTCCGCCTTGGGGATTTTTACGAAGCATTTTTCGAAGATGCGTTCACCGTTTCTAAAGTGCTTAATATAGTTTTAACTAAGCGCCAAGATGCACCCATGGCTGGTATACCTTACCATGCGCTTGATAACTATTTGAAAAAGCTTGTGAATTCCGGATACAAAGTTGCGATCTGCGAGCAAATGGAAGATCCCGCACTTGCAAGGGGAATCGTAAAAAGGGAAGTAACAAGGGTGATAACACCTGGAACGCTTATCGAAGACGAGCTTTTGTCAGCAGATAGTAATTATATGATGTCACTCTACGAAACAAAAGATGGCAACATATACTCCGTGCTCACAGATAGTTCAACAGCAGAAGTAATAATAAAGAAAATGAGTGATTTGGACGAATTGATTGACTTTATCCAAACACACAAAATTTCACAGATAATTTGCCCTGATACTTTCTATGACAAGATCGTCAATATCGCACGTTCGGTAGGAGTATTTGTTGATAAACTGGATGATTGGTATTACGAAAACGAAATACAAACGATTAAAGAAGCATACAATGTCGCTTCAATCGACCATTTTGAGCTTGGTGAAGCATCAAAACCATTTTGTGCAACGATAAAATATATAAATTACACTCTCAACAGGAATGCAAAATTGAGAGTTCCAAAAACTTTCGATGAATCCGAGTATATGGTACTTGATTCATCAACAGTTGAAAATCTCTCGCTTATACCGGGTGACAAAGGTAAAAATTTATATGATGTACTTAACAAAACTAGAACACCAATGGGTTCAAGATTGTTGAAATGGATCATACTCCACCCCTTGAAAAATAAGAAAAAGATAGAAGAACGACTATGGTACGTTGAAGCGTTTTACGAAGATCCGCTTCTAACAAACGAAATTAGGGAATATTTGGATGGTGTCTACGACTTGGAAAGAATTATAAATCGGATAGAGTACGATAGTGCAAGACCAAAAGACATAGTAAGTTTGAAAGCAACACTTGAAGTTGTAGAACCAATAAAAGATGCACTTTCGACAAATGAAAAGTTTGAAAGATTCGTCAAAGACCTTCCCGATTTAGGCGAAGCCAAGTCAAAGATAGAAAGTACAATCTACGATGTTCCCGAAGGCGAACTTGGAGAAGGAAAAACAATAAAAGAAGGAGTCTCAAAAGAACTTGATGAATACAGAGAACTTTTGTACCATTCAAATGAAAAGTTGAAAGAATTTGAAGAAAAAGAGCGCATCAAAACAGGAATACAAAAGCTTAGGGTGAGTTTTAACAACGTGTTTGGATACTATATTGAAATTCCAAAAGGTCAGGTAAAATTCGCACCTGAGGAGTATACAAGGATTCAGACTCTTGTTAATGCTGAGAGGTATACAACACCAAAATTAAAAGAGTTCGAGCAGAAAATTTTGGCTGCAAAGGAAAAAGTTGAGATTTTGGAAAGGACTATATTTAAAAATCTTTGCGATGATCTGAAAAATTACACCCAACAATTGAGAAAATTAGCCGAAGCACTTAGCTGGATTGATATATATTCGAATTTTGCTTACGTTTCGAAAATGTACTCGTATGTAAAACCTGAGATCTCAAACGAGGAATTCAATGTTTTACAAGGAAGGCACCCTGTTGTTGAGAGGTTCGTTGAAGAATTTGTTCCCAACGATACATACATGGACAATAACCTCAGAATGTTTATTCTTACAGGTCCAAATATGAGTGGTAAGAGTACGTACATTCGTCAAGTTGGATTAATTGCACTGATGGCCCAGATCGGATCTTTTGTTCCAGCAAAATACGCGAAAGTTCCCGTTTTCGATAGAATATTCACGCGCATGGGGGCTCGCGATGATATTTCAACTGGTAAAAGTACGTTCTTAACAGAGATGAACGAAGTCGCATTGATACTTTCCAAGGCCACAAAGGATAGTCTTGTTTTACTCGATGAAGTAGGGCGTGGTACCAGCACATTTGATGGGATAAGTATAGCTTGGGCAATGAGTGAATACATATACACCGAATTAAAGTGTAAGACAATTTTTGCAACGCACTTTACAGAACTAACCGAACTCTCAGAAGGTTACCAAGGGATTAAAAATTTAACCGTCGAGGTGAAAGAAACATCAGATGGTGTGATATTCTTACACAAGGTTATCGGAGGCGTAGCTGATAGAAGTTACGGAATAGAAGTAGCTGCTATAGCTGGATTGCCTGAGAGTATTGTGGAACGTGCAAAACAAATACTGAACATTATAATAGAGAAGAGCGATTTAGAAAAGAAAGTTGGTGTATTGAGGGAAGGACAGATGAAGAAGATAAAAGCTACAAAGAAAAATATCCCGGAAGGACAGATGAAGTTATTCTAATAATATTAAAAAGAGTGGCACTTTGGCCACTCTTTTTTTATTCTTTTATTTGTAAAAAACCCTCTTGGGATATTCTTCTTTTTGCCTTACTTTATTGAAAGATCTTACAGGAACAAGGTATCCGACTATTCTTAAGTATTCGTCTGCCTTTGCCTTACCGCACAACGGACATCTGTCCCCATAGAACGCATGCCCACCTTCACATACACTAATCTTTTGGTTAAACGCAAAGTAAACGACACCCATTTGAGCTACTAAATTGACCATGTTCCAAGCTTCTTCTTCTGTTCTAAATGGCGAATCTAGGTTTACGTGTAATATGGCACCTCCAGAAACTTTTTTATCGTAGATACCAGAATATCTTATCCTATTTAGCATATCTGTATCCGTTGTTAGTGGCAGCCATTGGTTTGAGTAAAGGGTGTAGCTTGTGTTGTAAAGCAATTTGTCTTTTTGTGCCAATGTGACCGCTGCTTTTTCGGCTGGGACTTGTTCAATGTTGAACGTAAAACCGTATAAATCGAAAGCTTCATCGCTTAGATTTTTCATTTCGTCTAATATTTCACTAATAAACTTTTCACCTTCCTGTGTGTATTTTACTCCATCGATATCCTCATACGTTAGCCCAAGAATCTCCATGGCTTCAAAAAGTCCATTGATGCCTATCGTCCCGTACTGCCTGTTTAAATCCATGAGACCAAGATTGTAAAGTGGCAACACTCCTTGTTGAATTCTCTCTTGTATTATACTTCTTATACTTGCCAACACTTTTTGCACTAACCTTATCTTCATCATTAATATTTGCTTGAATTTTTCCTTGCTTTTTGATACCAGTGCGATTCTCGGAAGATTAATTGTCACTACCTTAAATGAGCCAATGTTTAAATCAGACCCACCGATCGAATTTGACATACCCGATAACTTTTCTTTTCCCAAGATAAATTGTTTTGATTTCAATTCTTTTGTAGAACTTGTCAATCTACAACACGATGCAACGGCATCTACACTATCTGATATATACCAATTTGTATCTTGCCACTTCATATTCACCTTGTTAATGAACCTTGCACTGTCTTCATCTAAAAACTTTCCTCCTTGGTACAAAAGAGATGCGGTGAGAACTGGGAATGTGAACATCTGCTTTTCCCTTTCGTTGCTGATCCACATCCAATATTCCTTTTGTAGCGTTATGATGTCTTCAATATAGTCGATGATAAAGGAACCATCTGGATAAGTTTCACCTTCGAATATCGATTTAATATAATTCCTGTCAAGGTATGTGAAATTCGTGTATGGAGACTGAGTGCCTCTGATGGGCTGGTTGATCGAATAAGTGAATATTTGGAAATGCTGGTAGAGGTACTGCTTTTCTTGACCTTTTGGTATCACACCTTCCTTTAAGTCTCTATTGTAAAAATAAGCAAGCCACACAAAGAAATCTGGTAATCCAACGGCACCTGATTGCTGGTTCGAAGCGAACATCACGAACTGAATAACATGCTGTATATAAGAAGACAGATGCTTTGCCGGTGTTGATTTTATACTATCGATAAAGAACAATCCTTTTTCAACAATTGGACGGAGCGAATACGCATAACAATATGGTTCAAATGCTGCATGGTGAGCATCGTGAAGATAGATATCGCCATATATTTCGTATCTTAGGAAAGTTTTCGCATCTTCCTGTCCGAAGAGGTTCTTTATCCTTTCGTATATATAATAAAGTGAGTACAATTTAGACCAAGGTTTGACAACCTCGTTAAAATATGTGTACACGTTGGTACTTCTCACATTCGCGTTGGAATCTATAGATGAATTCAAAATTCCGTTGTTGAAAAAGTGTTCTGTAAAACGTGCAATATCGATTTGCCAACTTATACCTTCAAGTTGTAAAAACTCATCTGGTACATTTTTAAATTCATCGATAAAATCCGTTGAAAAGTCCATATACTTAAGTATATTAATAATGTCTGACATAACCTTGCCCCCTTTTTCTGAGATTTTTCCTGCTATCTTTTCTTACTCGCTTACACGTTCACTCATACTGCAGACGTTAAAACGAGAGCACAATTCATCATAAGTTATGTAAAGTTGATTTCTCGAAGCGGGGAATCCATCTTGATGATATTCTTTAATGTATCTTCCCATAACAAACTCATCGAAATACACTAAAGGGATATCAATTTTCTCAAGATCCTCAGGCAGTCGCCACGTATAAACAATTACAGTTACTTGTTTATTGACTCTCTCTTTAATACGCTTTGCCAAAAGATAAGCAGCATACCGATTTCTCTCAGATAAAGGCTCTCCACCTAACAGTGCCAGTCCGACCTTTTCGAACCTTGAAAGAAGGAAACTTATTTTCTGAGTGGTTAAAGTTTCTAAATGTTCAAATCCAACAGCAAAGTTTTCGTCAAAATCCCAAGTCTCCGGATTGTGGCAACCATGACATTTTGGAAATGCGTCACAACCTTGAAAATAAACGCTTACAGAAGGCAATGTAGGATGGTCACCGTAAAGAACTTTAACAGCGCGTACAAGAGAACTTACACCCATGTGTGAAGTTGGAAAAGAAAACGAAGATGTGATAGAATTCATATGACCCCCCCCTCGAAATTTCTTCTGGATGGTATGACGACATTATATAGTGTTTTTGAGAATATATACACTATATATAGTATCATATTTTCCTTGAAAAGTCAAGCAAGTGATCGAGGAGGTGTAAGGTATGAAGATTGTTCTTTTCTTACAATTGCTTGTTCTAGTAATCTTTGTTTTTTCAATGTATCTTTTACCTTCAAGTTTATATTTTATATCTTTAATTTCTATATTCATTGTTGTCAACACAACAGGGCTTTCGTATTACGCTTTTCGGGTATGGTTTTCAAATTTTAAAGACTCCAACAGGTTCTTAAAACTCGTGTATTTTGTTCTTTTGATAATTAGCGTTGCAGGGTTTTCACTATTATTTTTCAATCTTTTCAAGCTTTGGTTGGAAAATTATCCACAAGAGGCCATCGCTGACTTTTTAAATACCCTGCTCGTCATTTCAACGTTTCTTCTTGTAGCTTTTGGAATAGCTTACTTGACATTGAAAAGAGAACTTGAAAGTAAAATACTTGAGAACGAGCAATTAAAACAGGCAAGGCTTTCTTTAGAATTAGAGTTTTTAAAATCAAAAGTGAATCCGCACTTTCTTTTCAATACACTTGCAACAGCTATATCCATGCTTGAGTTAAATGAGGATACGGAAAAGATCAAAAAATACTTGTCAGATGTATCTTGTTTACTTAGAATGAGTGTTGATTCTCCGGAGGTGTGGACAATTAACCAGGAGATTGAACTTGCAAGGCGGTATTTAAATATAAATAAAGTAAGGCTTGGTGAAAAGTTTGACTTTGAGATTGATGTGTCCCGAGAGTGCAGTGATGAAAAAATTCCCGCTTTACTTCTTCAACCGCTTGTTGAAAATGCTATCGTTCATGGCATTACTAAGTCAAAAACTGGTGGGAAGGTGTATATCTTGTGTAAAAGAACTGATGATAAAATAGTTATAGAAGTCAAAGATACAGGTGTTGGGGCGAAAAAAATCGAAAGTGGTACAGGTATATCACTTGTTGAACAAAGGTTAAGACTTTTCTCCAAAGGGGCCAAACTTGAAGTTAATTCAGAGGTTGGAAAAGGTACGATCATTAGGATTTATTTATTATTTGGGGGGATGATAGCGGAATGATAACATTGACATGTGTGATAGTGGAAGATGAAAAATTCCTCGCTAAGATATTAGAGAAAATGCTTAAAGAAGAACAACTGAACGTATTAGGAATTGCTAACAACGCAGACGATGCGATAAGATTAGTTGACAAGCAAAAACCAGATGTTTTATTCTTGGATATAAATCTTGGTGAAAATGATGGTTTCTACGTGCTAAAAAATGTTTCACACAAACCATACGTAATCTTCACAACAGCCTACTCAGAGTATGCTGTCAAAGCTTTTGAAGAAAATGCTGTTGACTATCTGCTAAAACCAATAAGCAAAGAAAGGCTAAGAATAGCCATCGATAAGGTTAGGAAGTTTATCGAAGCAAGTAATAGAGAATCCAAAGTTAGCTCTTACTTTGAAAATGCGCGCACGTTAGCAAGCAAAATCCACGCTTCAAATAAAATCCCTATCGAAACAGATCATGAAATTGTGCTCGTAAATTGGAATGATATCTTGTATTTTGAATCTGACCAAGGCACGACGATAGTTACGCTCAAAGATAAGTCATTTAGAACAAAAACACCGTTGAAGGAATATGAAGCAAAGTTACCTGCAGATAAATTCCTAAGAGTACATAAATCTTTTATCGTATCCATCGATGCTATCAGCAAAATCTTAAAAAATTACTTTGGCGGTAACGCTATTGAGCTTGTAAATGGGAAGATTATACCAATCGGTAGGATGTATAAAGGAAATATAAAGAATATATTAAACATTTAGTTTCCGATACTTTCAATTAATCCGCTTATCTTACCTTTTTCCATTACAAATCCACAAACTATCGCTGAAAAGCCATCGTAGGATATATCAAAAAGCATACCGTAGTCATAACCCAGAGTGTATTCAACTACAACTGGTGTTATCATACCTTCTGCAAAGTTAAACTGCCCGTACCACGGTATCTTTCTTCCGCTATTGTCTCCGTTATTTTCCCCACTATCTTTCACGCTATCCTTATACCCTACAAAATATATTGTTGTGTTTTTATTGTCATCTTGTATAGGCTTTAAACTTTGTATTCTCGTGTTTTGTGCAAATGTTTTTATGTACTCAACTTTTCCTGATAGATTTATCTTTGATATAAATGATTTTTCCTCACCGTTTTCGAAAACATAGCCACCAACGTATATTTCAGAATTAAAAATCGACACACTTGTTGGCCAAAGTGTATTAAAATTAGACAAAACTACGTTCCATTTCATCTGACCATTTGAATCGTATGCTACAACATATCCGTCGTACCTATTACCATCGTTAAATGAATTTGAAGAACCAACGACTATTATTGTATCACTTGAGGCATCGTATTCGGCACTGTACGCCCTGTCCCACTTTATTCCTCCGAAACTTTTACTCCAAATAATCTTTCCGTTCCTATCGATCTTAACTATCCAAAAGTCGTGTTCTCCGTAGTTTTCGTACACATCCCCACCTTTCATAAAGTTGTCACCGACAAAAACGTAACCGCCATTAACCTTTAAGATCTTGTATACTCTATCCCAATCTGGCCCGCCATACGTATTGTAAGACACAATATTACCATCTTTGTCTATTCTTAAAACTAACACATCGTATCGACCTTGAACATTCAAAGATCTTGATGAACTTAAACCAATAACAATGTACTCATCACCATCTTTCAAGAGATCATAGCCCCATTCATCACCCTCGGCACCAAACTCTACCCTATGAATAATTTGCCCATTTGCGTCAAAGATAACAAAAAACAGTTGGTACTTAAGATCAGCGTTTTTCAATATAGTACCAACTGCTACTATATTATCTTTAGACTTAAGGACTCGGTGAAATCGTACTTCGTAACCTTCGCTATAAGTTATTTTAACTGGACTAAAAGTATTACCCACGTTATCAGCTTTTTTATTAGTGAATATTTTGTCCAAATTCACAATACCGTACAAAGCGGGAAAAACCAAAAGCACTGAAACCAAAACAGAGATTACAAAAATCAACCTTTTAGATAAGGCACTTTTCTTTGCTTTAGAAATTTTTCGATTATCCAATCTCAAACTTTGACTCCTCTCTCTTTTGCTATTTCTTTGAGCAATTCTTTTTCCTTGTGAGAAATTCTCTTTGGTATTCGAACAATAGTATTAACTATAAGGTTCCCTCGCTTTCCCGTTCTTAAATTTGGGAACCCTTTACCTTTAACTATTATTTTTTCATTAGGTTGCGTACCTGCTGGAATTTCCACTTCAATGGTCTCACCACTTGGTAGATCCACGTGAACACTTCCACCAAGTATTGCTGTTACGTAATCAACAGGTACATCTATTATTATATCATCACCCTCACGTTTGTAGTCACTCGATTTTCTAACATTTACGTGAATATACAGATCTCCATAATCTCCACCGTACAATCCTGCGTTACCTTTTCTTGGTATTCTTATCACTGAACCATTTTCAACACCTGCTGGTATGTTGACCACTGTAGAGGTCCTTTTTCTAACTCTCCCGACTCCTCTACAAACATGGCACGTTTCACCCGGCACTCTTCCCGTTCCGCCGCACAAATCACATGTGTACTGGTTTATAAAAACACCGAACGGTGTTCTTCTTTCCTCTCTAACAACACCTGTACCATGACATTTAGAACATGTTATCCATTTACTCCCTGGTTCAACGCCTTCGCCGTGGCAATGTTCACACTCTTCATACCTATCGTATTCAATCATTACATCTTTTCCAGTGAAGACATCTATTTGATCAATTGTAATCTCGAAATTTATATCCTCTCCCCTTTTTGGCGCCTTCCTACTTGTACCCCTTTGACCGGAAGCTTGCGTTCTCTGACCGCCAAAGAAGATGTTGAATATATCATCGTTCAGGAAATCTCTGAATATATCTTCGAATCCAAAACCGGAACCTGAGCCATTGTACTCATAGTTGTGTGGAACTCCCTCACCTACGTATCCAAACTTATCATACATTGCACGCTTTTGGGGGTCGGAAAGAACTTCGTATGCTTCTTGAATCTCCTTAAATTTCTGCTCCGCAATTTTTTTCTTATCTTCAGGTTGTCTATCAGGGTGCCACTCTTTTATGAGTCTTTTGTACGCAGCTTTTATCTCATCATCACTTGCATTCCTTGGAACACCTAATATCTCATAATAATCTTTCTTGGAAGGCATTTAAATCACCCCGCTTGTTTTTTAGGCTTTACTGCAACTTTTACTTTGGTTGGTTTAATAACTTGTCCATTGTACGTGTAACCATCTTCTATAACTTCCAAGACGGTATATTCTTCAACATCGTCTCTTTCTTCTCTCTCGAGCGCTTCATGTAAAAATGGATCAAATTTTCCAGAAGCATCTATCTTTTTTAATCCTTCATTTTCAAGTATTTTGATAAACTTTTCGTAAATTTTTCGCGTTCCTGAATAAAACTCTTCTAGGTTCTTTGTCTGCTCATAATAGCTGAACGCGCGTTTGAAATCATCTATCACCGGTATTAAACTTCTTAAAATTCTCAGCACTGTTGACTTTGTATTTTCCTTTATCTGACGCTCAACATCAAGTTTATAATTCTCAAAAGAAGCCTTAATAATCCTTGCAGCATTTTGAATCTCCTTCAATTGGTTTTCAAGATCTGCTATCTTTTCTTTTAGTTGTTTATTTTCTTCTTCAAGATTGAGCCCCTCGACATTTTCGGATGCTGTTGGCTCAAACTTTTCTGTATTTTCCGTTTTTTCCCCTTTATCTTCAGCATCATTGACTTTTTTATCGTTACTTTTAATGTTTTCGAGATCTTCCTTTCTTTCCTTTTCAAATTCCATAAAGACCAACCTCCTTCAATTTTTTATTTTATTATTTGATTAAATATTTCTTGATACTACCGTGAAATACTCTGTCAATCTATTGATTAAGAATTCGAAGCTATCAATTATCTGATCGTACTTGCCATATTTGTCGAAGATTACGGCTATTCTCCCAATAGGAGAATTCTCCGCATAAAAATTACCAACAATTAAAGAGAAGTCATCTAAAAACCTTAGTCCATGTTCTTTACCTATGTAAATATCACTTTCAAGCTCAAACACATCTTTATAAAATGCATCACTGGAAACGTATCCAAGTATGTTTTGCAGCTTTTTCAGGTTAATTCTATCATTAGAAAGCAAATTATATAAACCTTCCGTAATATAGTCTTCATAACTCTCCATTGAAAGCCTTTCGCTTATTTCCAGAAAGCCTTTTCCGACTTCCTCTGAGTTGAAGTCCATTATACTACTTATTTTATTGAGAATTTCTTTTAACTTCGTTTTGAATTCGTTCAAGGTAAGTCCGGTCATAACCTTGTTCAACATTTCTTCTATATGGTAAAGACTTTCAACTTCTCCATGTTGAAGTGGAATGGATGAGTTCAACCCAAGCGAAGTTATCACATTAGCTATCGAAAAGTTCTTACTAACAGGGGTAACAACGATACGTTTAATTCTAAGGTTGAGAGGGCTAGGCTTTTCAATTATAACCATGCCTTTTGTCGATGAACTTAGAAGCTTTGCAGCACCTGTCAATACCTTTTCCATATCGCCGATCGGGAAATTAACGGCGGTCTCAACATGAGTACCTTTGGCTTTTACCTCTTGTCTAATCTTCTTTAACTCATTCACGTAAAATCTTAGCCCTTTATCTGTTGGAATCCTACCAGCCGATGTATGAGGCTGGTATATGTAACCAGCTTTCATCAATCTGTTCATATCATTTCTTATAGTCGCCCCAGAACGTTCTATAACCGCACTTTCAAGTACTTTCTTTGAACTGACAGGGGTCTTTGTATTTATGTAATCTTGCACGATACAATACAGTATTTTCTGTTGGCGTTCGGTAATGTCCATTGAAAAGCACCTCCTGCCATTACTCGAATAATCTTTATAATAATTTTTATCTTGTCAGTTTAATTAGCAAATATAGAAGTCGTCTGCTAAAATTATAACATAATGAACGCATTTGTCAACAATGGATGCTTGGAGGGTTTTTTTGGATAAGATAATAAGATAAGTTACAGTATAGAGAAAACGGTTGATACCAAAAGTAAGTAGTCATTTGGTAGGGGATTTTTTACTTTTCAAGTGGAAGTTGTCGTTTTTTTCCAAATTTGGTACGTAACAAGTTACATGCGTAAAATGTGGATATCGCAAAAGTGATTTTCCAATCTATAAACTATACTTACGTTTGGGAGGTGTCTGGTATGAAAAAAAGGATGCTTACTTTTGTTACACTAATAGCGGTTTTGGTTTTGATAGCATCATGTGCACCTATTGAGTTGCCAGAGCAAGAAGTTGAGGGTAATATAGTAAAAAATGGAACATTTTCGGGTGGAGCCATTAAGTATATCGATGAAGAACCTCAGACTGGTGATTGGTATTGGTTCCAAAATGGAGATTTTGTAACTAGCGGTTATCCAAAAATAACAAACGGGTACGCTGTATTTGATCTGAAAAAAGCGGGCGACTCATGGGAGGTTCAGTTCAACCAAAACATCCAATTACAAGAAAGAAAAATTTACAGTGTCTCGTTTAAGGTCAAATCGGATAAACCAACAACTATAAAGGTCTCTATAGCTCAAACACATGATCCTTACACTGTTTACGATTCCAAAGAAATACAAGTTACAACGCAATGGAAGGAAGAAAAATTTGATTACACTCATCCATTAGGGGCTGACGAAGTTGTTAAACTAAGCTTGAATTGGGATCTGTTGGTGCAAACAAAGTATACTTTGACTCAGTTGTTGTTCTTCTCAAAGGTGACGCGGAACCTATTTACGGAGACAACATAATCCAAAATGGTGATTTTTCATCAGACACAATAAAATGGATAGATGGGCACTTGAAATATGAGTGGTATTGGTTCCAAAGTGGTGATTATGTTTCAGAATCTCCAAAAGTTTTGGATGGCGTTGCAGTTATTGATTTGAAGGCCGCTGGGAATGGGACATGGGAGGTCCAATTTAACCAAGACGTAGATCTTGAGCAGGGGAAGAAGTATTTTGTTTCATTCAAAATAAAGGCAGCTACTAATACAACAGTACCAGTCAAAATAGTCATGACTCAAGATCCCTGGACGACTTACTATTCAAAAGATGTTTCAACGACAACCGATTGGCAAACGGTCGAGTTTGAATATCTCCACCCAACCGATGCTGCCCAGACAGTCAAGTTTAGCTTCGAGCTAGGAACCGTAGGTCCTAACACGATATACATTGACGACGTTGTCTTAAAAGAAATACAAGGTTAGCATCTTTAAATTCTAAAGTTCAAAAAAGGAGGTAAAACTATGAAAAAAGTAAGGATAATGTTTTTGGCTCTTTTTCTAAGCCTGTTCGTTTTAGCCTTGTGTGAAACGACGCAGCAAGTTGCGCAAACGGTTCAAGCTATAAAAGAAGATGGAATAAACATTGTTAATAACGGCAGATTCTTATTACCAATAACGAACGATCAAGCAAACAAACCAAACGACTGGTGGATATGGGAAGCAGCAAGGTATGGTGTAAGCAACGGAAAAGTTGAAAGTTACGGAGTTAAAAACGGTTACGCGTTTGTTAAGATTCAAGATCCAGGTTCTGACACTTGGCATATTCAATTCAATCAGTGGGTCAAACTATCACCAAAGCAAGCTTATTACATATCATTTAGAGTCAAAGCTGACAAACCAAGAACTATCAATGTGAAGATACTTCAAACACACGAACCATGGAGTAATTACTTTTCGCAAACAATCGAATTAACAAATGAGTGGAAGACTTATGAGTTTTATTACATTCATCCGGATAGAGCAGATGAAACTGTAACGTTTGGGTTTGAACTTGGAAAATCTGAAGCAACGACTATTTATTTCTCAGATATCATTATTAAACCTATTGATAAATCGCAAGTTCCCCCTGAATACCTCCCCGAGGAACCAACTGAGACGATCGAGTATGATTTTGAAGAAGAGGAACCGGACAATCTTGTAAACAATGGCGATTTTAGTTACAAGATAGTTAATGATCAAGGTAGTATGCCGAGCGAGTGGTGGATTTGGCAGGCAGGCCAGTACAATATAAGCTCTGCAAAGGTATCTGAGTACGGTGTCAAGAACGGATATGGTTACATAGTTGTGCAAGATACTGGCACGGAGACATGGCACATACAATTTAATCAATGGGTCAAGTTGAGAAAAGGTAATAAGTACACAATTTCTTTTAAAGCAAAAGCTGATGAACCAAGGAGTATAAACGTAAAGTTTGTTCAAACGGGCGCTCCTTATGGCACATACTTTGAAAAGACAGTTAATTTGACGAAGGAATGGCAAACGTTTGTATTTGAGTACACACATCCAGAAAACGCAGATCCTGTTGTGACTTTGAGTTTCGAGCTCGGGAAAGGGATACCTACAACTTTCTACTTTGACGACATTTCAATTTCACCAGTAAAATAATGCAAGGAAAAATTTTTTCGGATAACCCAATATTTTGGGTTACCCTTATTATGAAACTTATGAAAGATACTTTTGAGTTTATTTGAGATTTGAAAGGAGTTACGGTGTATGAAAAATTTAGAAAAACTCTCGACCATAGTTCTTTTATTTGCTTTTTTTGTAATCGCCTTAGCAGGAAATGTACAGATTAACGGAAGAGTGGAGTTTAAATATACAATCTCTCCAACATTTTCCTTGTCCAATTCGAATTGGTTTGCATCGGACAATGCGGCGTACTTAGTAATTACCTCTAGTGGGGCGGTGTTAGTCGCTGATATAAAATACACAGCCCCTAACATCGCTTCGGCTTACATAAACGAACTTTTCATACCGTGGAAAGCGAATAACAACTTGACGGTTTTTTTCGTATACAGAAACATTGCTGATTACGATAGCTTTCTCGGAAATAACGGAAGCCTAAAATGGGGGAAAATGGAATAGGTATACTCTGGTACAAAAGTGTGATATCTTTCGTGTATGGAGCAAACAATATCTACATTGATGGTGGAACAAGTTTTAATGCTAATTCAATCGCATCCACGGATTTTGCAATTTTAGTTAAAACCTCGTTCTATCCGTTTAACATTGCATTCAATGTTAATGGTGTAGTTGATTTCAGCTATGGCCTTTTGGGAACGAGGATTTCCTACAACCTAAGACCATTCACATTTTACGTTGCCGCTGGTTACGAGTACACCGATAATGAACTTTTAGGACTATTACTGGGTTTTTCCGCTGAACTGCCAAGTTCAAACTTGATCTTTGAAGTGGACGCTAGTGATTTCACAAATATAAAATTCTACGGTGATGGGAATTACAAGGTTGGAAATTATAAAATTGGGAGCTCAGGTACTTATGCGCTTGGTAGTGGAGCTTACGAATTCGATCCTTACATTGCAACCAAATTCGGAAATGCGGACGCAAAGTTTTATGGGGTTATAAAAAATTCGGGATTTCACGGAGCAACGTTAAGTGTTTCATTTGGATTATAAATGAATAAGTACTTTTTATGTTGGAGAGGAGTGAGATTATGAGAACTTATTTCAGATTATTTTTAGTAATGCTACTTTTAGCTTTTTCTGTGTCCATACTTGCAAAAGCATCAATAACAGTCTCTGTTTGGAGTTGGGATGTTGACAGGTACAAAAAGCTTGCGGAGGAATTTAATAAGTATTATCCAGATATCGAAGTTAAATTTGTTGTTAACGACCCAGATGTAAATAGTTTTCTTACAGCGAAGGCTTCCGCAAAACAACCACTTCCAGACGTAATCGCAGAATCTTGGGAACCACTTTCTTACCCAGTATCTCAGGGCTGGGTATACCCACTTGATGAATTTCTTAAAGACGATCCATATTTGAATTACGTTCCAAAAAGTGTTTTGAATGCATTTAAATATAATAATAAAACCTACGCGCTCGGTAACAGATTACATTTTGAGTGTATAGTAGTCAATCTTGATTTACTGAAAAAGTTAAATCTTAAAGTGCCAACTTACGAAGAGTGGACCGTTGATTTGTTCAAACAATATTTGAGAAAAGCAACAACTAAAGAGTATTCGGGTATCAACCAACTGTGGGAATTTGATACGTTCATGGCTGCTGTACTTAGTGATCATACTACATTCTGGAGTTTTGATCCTGAAAAGTGGGAATTCGATCTTGTAAATGGTGGGTGGATACCGGCAATCAAACTTCAAAAAGAGCTGAAATCAATTCCTGGGCTTGTGTCTGATGATTTGATCAACCAAGAATTGAGAAATAAAAACCAGCTTGATGATTATCAAAAGAAGTTCGGAAAAGATGCAGATGCATTTAGAGAATCGAAAGTCTTGACAGGTTTTGAGGCAACTTACGATTGGAGTTGGTTAAGAACTGTTCCATGGAATTTCGACTACTACCCACTTCCGTACGATCCAAAAATTGGTCAAAGAATCCCAGTGCATATAAACTACACTTTTGTTACCTCTACGACAAAGTATCCAAAAGAAGCATTCTTATTTGCAAGATTTTTAACTTATGACCCGCGAGGCGTGGTGGCAAGACTGAAACTCTTTCAAAACCAAGGTGTAGAAAATGGAAGACTTATAGATTGGTTTGTGCCGGCTACTATGCACCCCGACGTAGTTAAATATTTCGACAACATAAATATTCCAAATGGTATAAAATACATGCTCAAAAATCTCGATAAGACAGTTCGGGTAGATATGTGGAAGATCGTACCTGGCTGGTTTGAGGTTATTTGGGATATAATATTCCCGGTAAACGAAAAGATAAGGGCTGGGGCAATCCAACCTGAATCGGTTGCAGCTGAAACTCAAGAGAAAGCAAATAAAGTAATTAAAGAGTCATGGACGATATTCCAGAAGAAGCTTTTGGAGGCTGAAAAGAAATTTCCGCAAATAAGGAAGCAAATCGAAGGTAAATAATTTCAATTATTGAAACTTTATGTAAATATATGACTTCAAAAAAATTCAAAGTTCAAGTAATTCAAAAAGAGCCCCCTTTATGAATCGGGGGTTCTTTTTTTATGGTTTGTATGATAAAATACTTTCGAAAATATTCGTTGTACGAACTTATTATCTACTACATGCTACATTATGCGGCATTACACTACATTCGTGGAGGTGCATACTTTGAGTTTAGGTGTACTTTTTTCAGGGCTTGCTATATCTTTCATTTTTGGACTTTCTTTTCTTTTCACCAAAAACAGTTTGGCTTATGTTCCTGTTTACACTTTTCTTTCTTATAGATTTTTCATAGCTTCTTTGTCGATGATTGTTTTACTTTTCTTTAAGGTGATAAGACTTGAGAAAAAACCTTATTGGAAGATTTGGAAGGTTGCGATATTCCAACCCATTTTGTACTTTATCTTTGAAACCAATGGATTGAAATATGCCTCTTCTTCCGAAGCTGGTATGCTTATAGCTATGATTCCCATAGTTGTTGTCGTACTCTCGCCGTTGCTTTTGAAAGAAAAGATTAGATGGTACAAAATTTTCTTTGCTTTTCTGAGCTTTTTTGGAGTTGTTTTAATAGTTGGTTTCGGCGAAAAAGTTTCTGGAGCTTTGCTTGGAAAGTTACTTATTCTCGGTGCGGTTTTCTCAGCGGCTATGTACAACATCTTATCAAGGAAACTATCTGAGGAATTTAGACCTCAAGAAATAACATTTTTTATGATGATTACCGGATTTGTTTTTTTCACATTTTTAAGTCTAATAACTGGGCAATTTACGATAAACCTTGCCAAGCCTGTTCTTATAGGTACCCTTTACCTTGGAATTTTATCATCAACGGTAGCATTCTTCCTTGTCAACTTTATGCTAAGCAAAGTTTCGCCAACTGTTTCAACACTTTTTTCAAATTTAACAACTATAGTTTCCGTGTTGGCTGGTAGCTTCATACGCCATGAAACCATTAAACCGTTACAAGTTTTCGGAATGGTACTCATATTAAGCGCTCTAATTGGTAATTCTTATCTGAGTACTAAGCGATAAAATAAGAGCCCCC
Organism: Fervidobacterium sp.; assembly: GCA_049970055.1. GTDB lineage: Bacteria > Thermotogota > Thermotogae > Thermotogales > Fervidobacteriaceae > Fervidobacterium. Next base: position 56,787 of record JBMFNR010000001.1, on the reverse strand, counting down.
ACTGTCAATGGTGAGGGCTTACATTTTTATATTTTCTATCTTTTACACTAAATTTCTTCATCCTCGAGATTCTCTGGTATATTAATTTCGATCTCTTCTGTAGCTGGAGTTTCCGATTGGACTTCTTCTGAAGAGTAGGGTATACCTTCTCTTCCTTCGAGGTAAGCGTCTGCTATTTTCGAAGCTATCAAAGCTATTGCTCTTATAGCATCATCATTTGAAGGTATAACATAATCGATAGGATCTGGATCACAATTTGTATCTACCATCGCAACGATTGGAATTCCAAGATAATTTGCTTCCTCAACGGCAATCTTCTCTTTTCTTGGATCAACTATAAACAAAACATCCGGGAGACTTTTCATATTCTTTAACCCGCCAAGGTTTTTTCTAAGTTTCTCAAGTGTCTTTCGGAGCTTGCTCTGTTCTTTCTTTGGAAGCTTGTCAAGTTCCCCATTTGCTTCCATTTCTTCAAGTTCGATAAGCCTTTGAATTCTCGTTTGAATTGTCTGGAAATTTGTTAACAATCCACCAAGCCATCTGTTGTTAACGTAGAATCCTCCGCACCTTTCCGCTTCGTTCTTAACAACTTGCTGCGCTTGTTTTTTTGTTCCAACAAAAAGTATCGTCCCGCCCTTGCTTGCAATATCCCTTACAAAGTCATATGCTTCGTCGATAAGTTTAACTGTTTTTTGCAAGTCAATGATGTAAATACCTTTCCTTGCACCGTAGATATAAGGTTTCATCTTCGGGTTCCATCTTTGTGTCCTGTGTCCGAAGTGCACACCCGCTTCAAGAAGTTGTTTCATCGATACTACTGGCATACCTACACCTCCATCATTTGGTTTTTGCCTCCGCCAACTTTTCACCCACCGACTTTACCCCTTTCGAACATTGAAAGTGTTAATAGCTTTAACAACCTTTGAGGTAAAGCACCGAGGTGGGAAACAGTTAGCGTGAGTAATCCAGGCAGATGCCTGACACTTAGCTCACATTTAACTGACATTCAGTCTAAAGGATTTTACCATAAGTATTTGTTTAGTCAAGATTATTTTATACTTTCCCATAAAATCTTAATTTCTTCACTATACTTCCGAAAAACTTCCAGCAGCTTCTGATCGAAATGTTCGGGGGATGTTCTACCGTCACCTTCCAGAATTACCTTCATTGCTTCTTCGTGTGTAAAACTCCTTTTGTATGGTCTTTCCGATCTAAGTGCATCGTATGTATCCACTAATTTTACGATATGCGCATCTATCGGAATTTCACCTTCTTTTAACCCGAAAGGATAGCCTGTCCCATCGTAATTTTCATGGTGATATAATGCTATACTTAAAGCTCTTTCAAATCCTGGTATGTCAAGTATTCTTTTAGCAAATATGGTGTGTTGGCGCATTATCTCCCACTCTTCTGCAGTCAACTTGCCTGGTTTTTGGAGTATATCTTTCGGCACAAATATCTTGCCTATATCGTGCAAGCTTGCGAACATCCTTATACTTTCAACCACTTCTTCATCAAGGCCAAGTTTTTCAGCCAGAAATCCACTTAACAGTTTCACACGATAAATATGATGACCAGTGTTTTCATCGTAACCTTCCGCAATAACGGCAAGTCTTTCGGAAATGTTCAAAAGCAATTCTTTGAGGTCCTCGCTCTTTTTAGCTATATCATTGTAAGCTCTCTCCAACTCTGCATTTGTCGCTTCAAGCTCTTCCGTGGTCGCACTTAATTCTTCCAACATTGCAGACAGTGTTTCGTAAAAATCTTGGCTTTCCTCCAAAGTAAAACCACCAGCCGGTGGTAAAACACCCGTATTCCCGACTTCTTGAATAGCCGCGTTAAGTTTCGCCAAATCATTTATGAACGGCGAAACCGAAAAGCTTGATGATGTGTAAGTAAAAATAAGTACAGTTATTATAAATACCAGAATGAAAAGACTAATTATGTATACAAAGTTAATATAATTTAGCGTGACTTTAATGTATAAAGGCGTTACCAATGAGTCGTATTTTGAAAAAACAAACATTTTGTAATACACAATCTCAAAATATTTCTTAACTATTTTTTCGTCTTTCACATTACTTATCTGTTCATCAAAAGTTGCCACGGAGCTGTCCAGTCTTGTCTTTTTGTTTATGTAAATGGCGATATCAATAATGTTTCCAATCTTATTCATAGTAAAAGCATTTATCAAATCATTGTAAATTCTTGGATCTATGTAAAAAGCGAAAATTAAGAAATTGTCTTCTAATTGTACCCACGTGTACAAGACCAGACGTCTTGTATTCGGCACGAAGGATAAAAATCTCGGATAGGAATTATCTTGATATTTTACAGGTGCGAAGTTTAATCTAGCTAAATCTGCATGTAATCCTGTGGCAGAAAGAACCTGTCCGTATTTATTACAGACGGCAAGGTCCAAATCAACAAACTTCGGCGGTAGAGAGTTTATGTATATATTCTTTAGTTGCTCTAAAACAGCATTATCAACTTTATTATTTTCATTTTCAATAAGTGCTTTAACCAACTGTATGTAGGAATACTCTTCCATTTCATATCTATCAGATGTAATATTATTAGCCAAAGAGCTAATAGTTTTTTCGAACGATTTATCGATTATTTCAAAAGTCCTTAGAGAATCTCTAGAGATAAATGAAACAAGCCATATAAAAAACACAGTACTGAATGCTCCAGAGACGATCAATGCAATTAGGAGGTTTTTTTTAAGAATTAATTTTGTTAAGTTACGGCTCTTCATCATCAGTTTTTTCTAACTCCCTTCGCCTCTTCAATCTTTCAGGATTAGAATAATTTAAACAACACCCGCTTCCGAATAATCTTATCTCCAACTTCATTTCGCCTTCCAATCTGTTTATTTCATCGTATTTTGCACACAAATTATCGTCTGTAAGGAACTTGCACTGACCTTTTTCATAGTCCCATTCACCGTAGTAACATACAGTATGTTTACAACACCAGCCACATTTCAAGCATTCTGGGCATTTTGTTCCTTTGAGTAATTCATCAAGTTGATTTAAAAAATCATCAGATAAACTTTCAGGCATAATTTTACTCACGTTCCTTAAACTTTAAGAATATTGGCGCACCTACAAATGGATCAACTTGCTCTCTTATCGTTCTTCTAATTGCGTTTTGAAAACTTTCCGGTACTTGAGTCTTGTTTACAAAAAATAAAAATGTTGGTGGGTTTGTATCAACTTGTAGCCCATAGTACAATTTTAAACCGTGGGGTGGTTTAACTATCATCCTTTGTATTGCAGCATTAACAGCACTTGTTGGGACCTTCTTGTGAAGAGATTCGTATGATTTGTTTATTGCGTTTATAAGTTCTCTGAACCCAATTTTGCTAACGGTGCTTGTAAAAACAACAGGACTGTAATCGATAAAGTAAAGCTTTTCACTTACTTGATCTAAGTAGTTGTTGATTCTTTTATCAGCATGTTTTACAAGATCCCACTTATTGAAAACAATAACTGTAGCTTTACCATTCTTCTCGGCAAGACCTGCAACTCGCTGATCTTGTCTTGTTATCCCCTCTGTCGCATCGATCACAAGCACAACAACATCAGATCTTTCAATGGAGTCGATCGTTCTCATCGTGCTTATACGTTCAATAAAATCATCTATTCTGCTTTTTTTCCTAAGACCAGCAGTATCTACGAAAAGGTAGTTTTTGTTATTTATTTTAACAAATTCATCAATTATATCCCTTGTTGTACCGGCTACAGGTGTTACAAGTGCTCTTTGTTCATTCACGATCATGTTAAAAAGAGAAGACTTACCTACATTTGGTCGACCAACCAACGTAACTCTTATCACATTCCCTTCATCTATTCTCTTCTCCAAGTCATAACCTTTAGCTTCAAGCTTTTGAATTGTTAACTCAATTAGATAGTCTAAATTTCTGTTTTGCTCTGCCGACACGGGAATTGGCTCACCGAAACCTAGTGAGAATAATTCCGGCAAGTTTTTTTCGTAAATTTTTTCATTTTCAACTTTGTTTGCAACCAATACAGCATCGACACCAGATTTTCTAAGTAGCTCGGCAATTGTGAAATCTTCGGAAGATAAGCCATTCCTACCATCGACAACAAAGAACACTACATCCGCTTCGGAAAGAGCTTTATTGGTTATTTCCCTACTTTTTTCGTAAATTTCATTCTCTTTTCCTTCGAATATCCCACACGTATCGACAACCTGAAACGATTTATCAAACCAAATGACGCGGTCAATGACCGCGTCTCTTGTTGTACCATTTTCGTCTGCAACGATGGATTTTCTTTTACCGATAAGTTTGTTAAACAAGGTAGATTTGCCAACATTACTCTTTCCCACTATCAGCACTGTCGGTACTTTGTTTTTCTGAATCAGATTTGCCAACATTATCTACTTTTCCCTCCATGGTAACTCTGCCAAAGCTTTCTATATTGCTTTCAGTATTTGCTAAGGAATTTTCGTATGCTTTTTGGCTTACGATAACTTTATATATATCCTTTTGCGGTTCCAACTTTATAATTTTACCATCTATTTCGTCATTTATACTTAAATTTTCGTAAACTTGCGATTTCGGAATGTATACTTCTATGTCTTCACAAAGACCTATGTAACCTTTTTCCGTGATTTTTATTACTTTTGCTTTAACAATATCTCCCTCTTTGTGTCTTTTAGCAAATATCTCCCAAGGATTTTCTTTAGCTTTTCTGATACTTACACGTATCTTTCTATTAGGTACATCTACACTGAGAATTTTGAACTTTACTTGATCTTGTTCTTTTATAACATCTTCTATGTCGTCCACAAAATTCCATGAAACTTCAGATATGTTGCAAAATGCGGTTACTTCTGGTTCGATCTCTATTATAGCACCATTTGGAAGTATCTTTATTACTTTCCCTTCCGCTATACTTCCCTCAGGAAGTTTTTTTGCGATATTTTCCCATGGGTCCCCAATTATGCTCTTATAACTTAGCTTCAATAGTTTTTTCTCGTTATTGATATCAAGCACCTGAACCTTAACAAGGTCTCCAACACTCACAACTTCACTTATGTTTCCCTTCTTTTTCCAGAAAACTTCCTCGATTGGTACAAACCCTTCAATCCCGTCTTCCACCTTGACGTAGAATCCGAAAGGCTTCACAGACGTAACAACACCGGTCACCACTTGTCCGGTCTGATACTTTTTCTGGACTTTTTCCCACGGATCAGGTAATAGCGCTTTCAAACTGAGAAAAACTCTTTTCTTTTCTAATGCTATATCCTTAATAAGGAACTTCATCACCTTACCAACTGTAAGGACATCTTTAGCCTTCTGCATTGAATTGTACGATACCTCGCTGTTGGGTATAAAACCATTTATTACGCCCGCAATTTTAACGTATGCCCCTTTATCAGTTATCTCTTCGACTATGCCTTCAACAACATCGCCAGGCTTTCTATTTGAGAAGAAATCATCCACTAATTTTTGGAAGAGTTTCTTTCTTGATACGACGATATTTGGCTTTCTACCACGCATTTCATACGATATCACTGCAAATTGCATCTTTTCCCTAAGAAATTCTTCGCCTTCTTTTATATTCGATTCGCTTCCTGGTAAGAACGCTTCAACAACATTTTCAAGTAGTACTCTGTAACCTGCCTTTATCCTTTCGATGATTCTTCCATACACAGGTCTCTGGTTTTCATACGCACTTTGAATGTCTTGAAGTATAATCCTTTCCATCGGCTTTTTTGCGGAAAGTAACGCCGTACCATCCTCTTCGTTAATTTTTTCAACCCTAACTGTGATCTTCTCACCAACTCTATATTCATTAAGTTCTTTGAAAAGTTCTTCCAAAGGAACAACACCTGTAAGCTTGCTTCCAAGATCAACTGTTAAACCTGTTGGAGATATCTCAGTTACTATGCCTTCAACAACTCTTCCCCTCCCCACTATCTGGCTCCCACTTTCATACTCTGCTAATAGTTTTTCAAACGACTCTTCTGCTGGTACTTCTTCTTGAGAAAATTCAGAGACTTTGTTTACTTGGTTGAAATCGTCCATAAAGCGTTCCCTCCCACCGTAGTTTTCAATAAGGTACTTTACAACTTTTTCAACATCTTCTAAACTAGTTGAAGTACCACTTATTACACCTATTCTGATTTTTTGACTGCCTTTGAAAAAATCTTCGATGTTTATGTTTCTTAACTCATTAACATCCTCAACATGAATTGATTTACCCTGCTGTGAAGAGATGTGGAACAGCTTTTTTGTGTTCGAACTGTGTTTTCCACCGACAACTATCACAAGTTCGCAGTTTTTTCCAAAAAATTTAGCAGCATTCTCTCTCTCCGATGTCACTTTGCAAATCGTGTTTATAACTCTTATCTCTTTGCCTTCGTTGATTTTTTTCATCTTTTCCACAAAAGCGAAAAAATCTTCTGTTGGACTTGTCGTTTGGCTTATAATTGCTATCATTTTATCGGATAGTTGTACCGGCTCAAGTGTAATTATAGCGTCTCTCACATAGCCTAAAAAGGCCACCATCTCCGCATGGTTTTTTTTCCCAAATACAACTACTTTGTATCCACTACTTGATAAATTCTTCCCAAGTTCGAAAAGCCTTTCAACTATAGGACAAGTTAAGTTCAAAATTCTAAACCTTTCTGCCGCTTTGCTCAATTTCTCCGGAGGCAAGCCATGTGCTCTTACAACAAAGGTACCTTGTTTAATATCTCCAAACTCATTTTCGATGTATTTTAAACCAAGAGTTTTAAGCTGTTGTAAAACGTTTTTATTGTGGACTAATTCTCCATCAGTAAATAACAACTCGCCTTTTTTTAAATGTTCCGTTACACTCTTCACAGCGTTTTCCACGCCAAAACAAAAACCGTAAGGGCCTTTAATGATTTCAATATCGATGCTCACTTAACTTACACCTTTCCTTTACTATATTTAGAACTTTATCGACCACTTCTTCAATTGTCAAACTTGAAGTATCTATTTCAATAGCATCCGGTGCTTTTACAAGGGGTGCAACATCTCTTTTTGAATCGTTTTCATCTCTTTCTAAAATTTGTTTATATAGTTCATCGTAACTAACTTTTATGTCTTTAGCCACTAATTCATTGTATCTTCTTCGTGCTCTAACTTCAGCGGACGCAATCAAAAATATCTTCACTGTAGCATCTGGCATCACAACTGTTCCTATATCTCTACCCTCGGCAATGATACTTCTATTTGAACATATTGCTTTTTGTACTTTTGTCAAAAACATCCTTACTTTTGGATTTGCAGCAAATTGGGAAGCGTACATTCCCGCTTCTGGTGTGCGTATTTCTTCACCCACTTTAACCCCGTTTAGAAAGTACTCGCCATTCACATAATCTATTTTCACATTGTCCAGTATTTTATCTATACTTTCGTCTTTGGGATCGGCACCACAGTTATGTAGATAAAGACCAACAGCACGATACATTGCTCCAGTATCTAAGTACTCAATCCCAAGCCTTTGAGCAATTAACTTTGCAATAGTGGTCTTGCCGGAACCAGCGGGTCCGTCTATTGCCACCTTACAAAACAATATATCACGCCTCCTCAACAGTTTGAACGATCTTGAACACCCTATCCAACCTTGTCATCTCAAAAATTCTCATAACTGTTTGCTTAAGTGAAGCAAGGATAAGTTCCTTTTCTGACATTCTTGCATCCTTATAAAGAGCTACGAGACTACCAAGCCCTGCACTATCAATGTAATTAACTTCAGACATATCAAGAACAATTTTAGAAAGTTTAGTCTCAGCGATAGCATCTTTTAAGAATTTTTTCACTTCCCCTGAATGATACGCATCGATCTCGCCGTGGATTGAAACAACAAGTTTGCCTGGTAATTCTTTTTTCTCAAATTTGATAGCCATATAAGACACCTCCTAATGATTTACATAGAATAAATGCATAATTACGTAGAATAAATTAAGATTGTTTAATCATAATGCCGAGTTCGTCAAGTTGGAACTGCGTAACTGTCGATGGAGCGTTGGTAAGCAAGCATGTACCACTCGAAGTTTTTGGGAAGGCTATCACTTCCCTAATGTTATCAACCCCAACAGCTATCGCTGCAAGTCTATCAAGACCGAATGCAATTCCTCCGTGCGGTGGTACTCCGTACTGGAGTGCTTCAAGGAAGAATCCGAACTTCTCCTCCGCTTCTTCTTTTGTTAATCCAATGATATCAAAAACTTTCTCCTGTACATCTTTTCTGTGGATCCTTATACTCCCCCCACCAACTTCAAAACCGTTGATTACCATATCGTACGCATGAGCTCTAACTTTCGAAAGTTCAATACCACCTTCGAAGTCTTCAAGGTAAGGCATTGTAAATGGATGGTGCCTCGCTACAAAACGTTTTTCTTCTTCGCTCCATTCTAAGAATGGAAAATCGATAACCCAAAGTGCATCAAAACCGCTAACCGTAACATATTTCTTGGCTATTTTTAAGCGCAAAGCTCCAAGAGTTTCGTTCAATTTTTCTCTGTTTTCATGCGCAGCTAAGATAAATACTTCACCTTCACTTAGTTCATACTTTTGCGCTATGGCTTTATATTCATTTTCTAAGTATTTTGTGGTTGTGGATGTAATTTGCCCATTCTCAACTTTGAACCAAAGCACTCCTCCAAGCCCATATCCTTTAACAAAATCAGAATATTCATCAGCTATCTTTCTACTCATCGGTATACTTGCTTTAAAGCCCTTTACACCCCCACCTTTGTCCAGAACGTCTCTTACAACTTTGAAATCAGATTTTTCGAAGAACTCTGTTAAATCAACCATTTCCATGCCATAACGTCTATCAGGTTTATCCGAACCATATTTTTCCATCGCTTCCTTGTAAGTTATTCTATCGAACTTTTCTGGTAGGTCTATGCCTATCGCTTTGTAAATGTACCGAATAAGATCTTCAGCGAGGCTCATTACATCTTCCATCTCAACAAATGACATTTCAATGTCGATCTGAGTAAACTCTGGTTGCCTATCTGCTCTTAAATCCTCATCTCTAAAACATCTCACAATTTGAAAATATTTATCAATACCAGAAATCATCAAAATTTGTTTGAAAAGTTGAGGGCTCTGCGGAAGCGCGTAAAACGTTCCTTTTTTCAGCCGCGATGGTACAAGAAAGTCCCTTGCACCTTCTGGCGTACTCTTAGTTAGGTATGGTGTCTCTATTTCAAGAAATCCTTTGGAAGAAAGATATTCCCTCGTTGCATACGCAAGCTTGTGCCTTACAATGAGATTATTCATCAGCTTTGGGTTGCGTATATCGAGGTATCGATATTTTAACCTCATTTCTTCGGAGACATCATCACCAGGATAGAAAGGTGGTAAGGCAGATTTAGATAACAATTTCAGTTCAGACGCTAAAACTTCAATTTCCCCTGTTGGCTCAGGTGTCACAGCTTCAGGTGGTCTTTTTCTAACGGCTCCTACTATTTGTATGACGTCTTCCCTCGATATTTCGTTAACAGATTGATATACAGGTGAATCCGGATTAACAACGATCTGTGTTTTACCGTATCTGTCTCTTAAAACGATGAATTTCACACCACCAAGGTCCCTTATTCTGTCAACCCAGCCTGCAAGCGTTACAACTTTTCCTTCATCCGTTGCTTTCAACTCACCACATGTGTGTGTTCTGTACATCTATTTACCTCCTTACGTTTTTATTTGCCTTTTTTGTACGATTCCCAATCTTGTAAAAATCTTTTTATTCCCACATCTGTAAGTGGGTGAACGAACATCTTTTTAAGTACATCAAATGGTATAGTAGCTATATCAACCCCTATCATAGCTGCTTCTACAACGTGCATCGGATGTCTTACACTTGCAGCGATTACTTCCGTTTCGAAACCATAATTTGAATAGATTTGCACGATTTCCTCAAGTAATTTCAATCCATCGTTGCCGTTATCATCTATTCTGCCAATAAAAGGACTTACGTAAGTTGCACCTGCTTTTGCAGCTAGCAAGGCTTGATTAGCACTAAAAACAAGGGTAACATTTGTTTTTATTCCTTCGGCAGACAATACTTTGACCGCCCTGATACCATCTGGTGTCATAGGAATTTTTACAACAACATGCTCATCAATGCTTGATAGTTTCCTTGCTTCTTCGACCATCTCTTCCCAATTTAGAGAAATAACCTCAGCAGATACAGGCCCCTGCACAAGTTGGCAAATTTCTTTTATACGCTTTTCAAAATCAACACCTTCTTTTGCTATGAGCGTTGGATTGGTCGTAACACCATCTACGATACCCCATTCGATCCCTTGTCTTATCTCATCTATATTCGCTGTGTCTAAGAATATCCTCATGTTCACACCTCCAATTTAAATGCACATTCATTCCCCTTTTTTCTTATAGATTTCTTGCAATACTTCTTCTTTCCCAAATTTTACCATATGCTCTTTACTCAGCGTTGTATAAATATCATTTCCAGCGTACAAAAGCAAGTTTTTTGATAATCCAGTTTCGTAAAATTCTTCATCGTAGTGAATCGCCACAATCTCGCCAACATAAAGTATGTGATCGCCGTATGCCTTGCTCTCAACAACTTTACACTCGTAGCAAGACACAGCGCACTCAAGAACGGGAACATCTAAAATTTTACCTTTTGTATAATTTATGCCAAAAAATTTTGCTTTTTCCAAATCACGCCCAGAAGTCCTGCCGAAAAATCCAGAAATTTTGTAATCATCGTATCTTAAAAAATTTAGAGAAAACATTCCTGATTTCGCTATCAACTCATTTGTGTACCTTTTTGGCGATATTGCAACACCGTATAACGCGGGATCAAATGACAATTGTGTATGCCAAGCAGCAGCCATAAAGTTTGTTTTGCCGTTGTAAATCGCTCCAATTACAGCGACGGGAAATGGATAGTGAAAATAATATTTGGTACTTTTTTCAATAAACCTCACATTCCGTCACCTCCGTTCATAAGATATATTCTATCATAAATTGTTAATTTTACAAAGTGTGTGGTATAATTTATTTCGAGTTGAGGAGGTGTTAAAATTGGAAAGGCTAGAAAGATACATATCCAAAGAAAAGTATTTAAATATAACATTGAAAGAAGCACTTGAATACGTAAAAACGCATCCAGATTCGACAGAGCTTTATCAAATAGCAAGCGAAGTGATAAAAGAAAAAGACAAGCAACTGAATGCTTTTATAAGTGTTAATTTTGAAGTCCAAAAAGGAATTCCTATTGGAATTAAAGATAACATCAATGTTAAGGGATTAGAGACGACATGTGCTTCAAAAATTTTGAAAGGTTACGTTGCCCCGTACGATGCAACTGTTGTGAAAAAGCTTCGGGGGAATAATTTTTCCTTTATTGGAAAAACAAATCTTGATGAATTTGCCATGGGCGCAAGCACCGAATATTCAGCCTTTGGCCCCACAAGAAACCCACACGATTTGGAGAGAGTGGCGGGCGGAAGTAGTGGAGGATCGGCTGCCGCTGTAGCTTCAGGTGAAGTCATCGCCGCTCTTGGTAGCGACACGGGAGGTTCCATCAGACAACCAGCAGCTTTCTGCGGAGTGGTTGGATTCAAGCCTACTTACGGACTCGTATCGAGATATGGTTTAGTTGCATTCGCTTCTTCACTTGACCAAATTGGGCCCATTACAAAAACAGTTGAAGATAGTGCGTTGTTGATGAATATTATAGCTGGTAAAGACGAAAATGATCCTACTACGGTTGATAGAAAGATAGACTTCACTCAATTTATAGGTAAAAAAATGTCCGGAATGAAAATAGCTGTCGCAAAGCAATCTTTTAATGAAGGTGTGGATGAAGCAATAAAAGAAAAAATAAACCAGTTCATTAACCTGTTAAAAGAAATGGGCAACGATGTAGATATAGTAGATATCGAAGAGATTAAATATTCTGTTGCAACCTATTATATCATTGCCCCATCAGAGGTAAGTTCAAATCTTTCAAGGTTTGATGGAGTCAAGTATGGACTTCGAATTTCCTCTGATTCATTACGCGATCTTTACGAGAAAACAAGAGGATATGGCTTTGGAGAGGAAGTTAAAAGGAGAATACTTATAGGTACGTTCACGCTCAGTGCAGCGTACTACGATGCATACTTTGAAAAGGCTCAGAAAGTTAGGAGAGTCATATCAAACAAACTTGCAAAGATTTTTGAAAAGTACGACTTCATTGTTACCCCGACTTCTCCTATTGTTGCCTTTAAAATAGGTTCTGTGAGTGATCCAATTGTTTATTACATGATGGATATATTCACCATACCTGCAAACTTGGCGGGTATACCAGCAATCAGTATACCGTTTGGCACGGTTGAAAACTTACCGGTAGGAATCCAGATAATGGGGCCAAGGTTTTCAGATGCTAAACTACTTGGGTTTGCGGATTGGATTGAGAGAACCGGAGGTGCACGCAAATGAGCAACGTTGTTGAAAATAGATATAAACCCGTGATAGGTCTTGAAATACATGTTCAACTGAACACCAAAACAAAAGCATTTTGTAATTGTAGTGCCGATGTGTTCGATCTGGAACCAAATACTTCCATATGCCCTGTTTGCACGGGACAACCGGGCGCTCTTCCAGTACCTTCCAAAGAAATGTACGAATTGGGAATCAAACTTGCGATTGCCTTGAATTGTAAAGTTAACGAATATACAAGATTTGATCGGAAGAACTATTTCTATCCAGATTTGCCAAAGGGATATCAGATAACACAGTTTTTCCATCCTTTAGCGGAAAATGGATACCTTGAAGTCAATGGAAAAAACATAAGAATCAGGAGGATACATCTTGAGGAAGATGCTGGAAAACTATTGCACTCAGGTGACAGTATAACAGAAGCCGAATATTCCTTAGTTGATATGAACCGTTGTGGTATTCCTTTAGCAGAGATAGTAACAGAACCGGATATTGAATCACCAGAAGAGGCAAGGATTTTCATGGAGAAATTGAGAACGCTTCTGCGATATATAGGAGTTAACAGTGGTGATATGGAGAAAGGTGCTATGAGATGCGATGCAAATATATCTGTCATCGATACTCTAACTGGTAAACAAAGCAACAAAGTTGAAGTAAAGAATATGAATTCCTTCAAGTTCGTTGAGAAAGCCCTTGAATTTGAATATGAGAGAATTGTCTCATTGATGGAAAAAGGTGAAGAAGTCGAGAGAGAAACTAGAGGATGGAACTTAGCGACAAAATCTACTGTTAGTATGAGAAGCAAAGAAGAAGCTCATGATTATAGATACTTCCCCGAACCGGATATTCCACCTATAATCTTGAAAAGGGAATACATCGAAAAAATCAGTCAAACATTGCCTGAGTTACCTGATGAAAGGTTAAAAAGGTTTGTCAAAGATTATAATCTTTCGGAAAAAGAAGCATGGATCATTGTTGAAGATAAGGAAATAGCGGACTTTTTTGAAGAAGTTGCTTCCAGAACAAATGCCCCGAAAGAAAGTGCTAATTGGTTTTTAACTGAGCTTTTCAGACTTTATTCGGAGTATGGAAGGGATAAAGTACAAATTGATGCGGAAAGTTTCGTAGAGTTATTTGAACTAATCAACAATGGTACCATTTCAAGAAACATTGCTAAGGAAGTTTTTACCGAAGCAGCTTTGACAGGAAAAAAGCCGAATCAAATAGTTGATGAAAAAGGTTTAAAACAAGTTGATGACTATTCTTTAATCGAAGAGATCGCTAAAAGAGTAATCGAAAGCAACCCACAACAAGTTGAGTCGTTCAAAAAGGGTAAAGAGGGACTTTTCGGATTTTTCGTTGGACAGGTCATGAAAGAAACGAGAGGTAAAGCTAATCCAAAAGTTGTAAATGAGATTTTAGACAAACTTCTGAGAAGCAAATGAAGTCAATAAAGATTTTAAGGGGGAGATTTTATGCGCAAATTTATAGTTTTACTAACTTTAGCACTACCCTTCCTTCTAATCGCAGAAATTACACCGGAAGCTCAGGCAATTTACAATTCTTTTTCTTTAAGCATCTGGAACTTCTCAGTTGTTGCCGAAAATCAAAAATATGCGGTTGGGTTAAGGTTGTTCGATGAGCAAACGAGAAGCGATATGTACAAACTTGGATTTGTGACGATGAAAAGAACTATTGATAAAAGTTATTTTAATTTTTTAGCTTTTGTTGGCCAATCGTATGGTGTCGCCCTTTCAATCGGTTATGAAAGTTATTCCATTCCAGCAACAGGATTTGAGAGAACATACTATATCTCTTCGACACAGGTTTTGCAAACTGATTATTCAAAAACTTGGCTTTCCATTCCCGCCATCCCTATCGGTGAAAGCGCGGTGGGGCCTTTCTCATTTAACTATGAGGGATTTTCCTTGCAAAAGCTCAACGATGATAGCGTTAAAATAAACATAAAAAGAGGATTCGCTACTGTCGATTCTCTCCAACTTAGCTTTCTGCAACTTGGAAACATTTATTCTCTTGGCTTTTTCGTCTTCGGCGACAAGTCGTTGGAACAAGGTGCAACAGCAAACATAGGTTGGGACTTCGATGAGAACCGGCTTGTTGGAGTACTTGGCGGTAGGATATTTGTCGATTTGTGGGACTTTAGATTTTTCTTTTCAGCGTACGGTACATACGTTCCCTCTTCGGAAAATGTCAAGTACGGTATTTGGTTCAGATTTTTGTCTCCCGTCCAAGGTGATTTAATCATTCAAAACAACATTGGATACTTCAAAATTAAATTTACAAAAGATTGAAAAATCCTGAGGGATGAAAATGTTGGAAAAGCCTCAAAAAGAAAAGTTAGGTGTGTATATTCATATTCCTTTTTGCAGAAAGAAATGTATCTATTGTGATTTTACAAGCTATCTGGAGAACAACTTTGAAGAGTATGCAGAATACCTTTTGAAAGAAATAGACCTTTACAATGGATACTTGAATAATGGGTTTGATACACTTTATATCGGTGGTGGAACACCTAGCATATTTCCTGAAAAGCTACTTACGAAAATCTTTGAAAAATTGAACGTTTACTCTCCACATCTTGAAGAGATAACTATAGAAGTCAATCCAGAAAGTTTTAGCAAAGAACTTGCAGCCTTTTACAAAAGTTTAGGAATTAACAGATTAAGTATGGGACTACAGAGTGCAGATGATATCGTTTTAAAAAAATCAGGGAGACTGTACGATTTTGATTTATTCATAAGAAAATTTGATATAGCCAGAAGGTATTTTGATAATGTAAATATCGACTTCATCGTTGGTCTACCAGGAGAAAGTTGGAAAACGATACAGGAAAATGTACAGTTCATAAGTGATTTTCTACCGGATCATATATCCATTTACATGCTTGAAATTCACGATGGCAAGGATAACAATTTGTTGAAGAAGCCTGACGAACAAACCTTCCAAAGATATGATGAATTTTTGAGAGCGATAAAAGGTTTTGGGTACGAACGCTACGAAATTTCTAACTTCACTATAAATGGGAAGTATTGCAAACATAATTTGAAATATTGGCGAAATGATGATTACATCGGTTTAGGAATATCTGCTGGTGGTCATATAGGTTTTTTACGGTATAATAATTGCGAAACATTCTCGGATTACTTTATAAAGATATCCGAAGGAAAGTTTCCGAGATATTATGAATCGATTAATACTCCCGAGAGAGAGGCATTAGAAAGTCTATTTATGAACCTACGAACAAAATGGGGAGTAGACAGAGAAATCATTAAAAAGAAAACCAACGTTGATATTACGGATGTTTTAGAAGCATTGAAAAATAGATTTAATTTCTTCGATGGTGTAAAACTCTCAGATCAAGGGATGGATTTTAGCAATCTCTTCTTTGTAACGTTACTAAACATTTGGGAGGAATATTTTGGATGAGACGAGAAGTAGCAATTATTATCATCACTTACCTTATCCTATTTGTTATTGGAGCCATTGCAATGTACAGCCTTGATATAGCAAAGGAACAGGTGCTTGGAACACCGAGTAATTTTTTTCTTAAACATGTTGTCAATATATCAGTTGGCCTTATAGCCTTTTATGTAACAATGAATATACCATTCTCTTTTTACGAACGTTATGCAATATGGATTTATATATCTGGTATTTTGCTATTGATAGCTGTCTTTGCTTTCCCATCAGTCAACGGAGTTCATAGATGGATTAGCTTAGGTAGTTTCACCTTTCAATCATCAGAGTTTGCAAAGATTATCTTGATTCTATTTCTTTCAATTTATGTTAAAAATAATTCAAGGGAAATGAATACACTTTTGAAAGGTTTTCTAATACCGATTTTGTATGCTAGCCTATACGCAGCTTTGATTTTTGTTGAGCCTAATTTAAGTACAGCTTTATTGACATTCGTGATTGCGATAGCAACCATATACTATGGTGGCACAAAATCACTTTATTTTCTTATCTCTTTTGTGCTTATTTTTGCTCTCATAATAGTTGCATCATCTCTTGGCTTTTTGCATTCGTACCAACTGGGTAGGCTAAGGTATTTTTTCGGTGGAACAACAGCACCGCAAGTTGATATAGCGCTAAAGACACTCAAAAATTCCGGTGCAACTGGCCTTGGGATAGGCAATGGATGGCTGAAAGTCTATGTTCCTGAAGCCGAAAGCGACTTTGTTCTTGCAGTGATAGGTGAAGATCTGGGATTTTTTGGCATTCTTCTTGTTAGTGTGATGTACGTTTTTCTGACTTACGCACTTATGAAAGTTGCAAATTATGTAGAAAATATTGCTGTTAGGGTTTTTACATGGTCGTATGCTACACTGATAATGCTACATGTTACTATTAACTTTGGTGTCTTTTCAGGCTTTCTACCTGTAACAGGTGTCCCACTTCCATTTGTTAGTACGGGAGGGAGCTCAATTTTAGCGTTGTTGATAGGTTTTGGAATAATCATGTCAGGATTAAGCAGTAGAGAGCAAGAAGAGCAAAAAGAAGAAATTTAAAGGAGAGGAAAAAAATTGAAAACGTTGAGAATAGCTGCAGCTGGTGGTGTTACGGGTGGACATCTTTATCCAAACATAGCTGTTTTAGAAGAGTTTCAGAAAAGGTACAGTACTGAAGTTTTATATTTTTGCGTTAGTGGTAAAATTGAAGAAAGATTACTTCCAGTTGTACATCCGGAGTTCCAAAGATATTCAATAAGTGTGAAAGGATTAAAAAGACCTATTTTTCATCCAGAGAATGTTTTACGCTATTTAACTTTGCTTAGAAATTCCAAAGATATAGAAAACGAATTAAAAAAATTCTCCCCAGATTTTGTATACGTATCAGGTGGTTACATTAGCTACCCAGTTGCCAAAGCCGCCGATAAACTTGGAATACCCGTTTTCGTTCAAGAACAAAATACATTGCCTGGTAAAGCGAATATAGCCATCTCAAAATTTGCAAAACGTGTTTATCTAGCCTTTGAGGAAGCCGTTGGAAGATTCCCGAAAAATGTTTTGAACAAAATTGAGGTTGTTGGTAATCCAATATGGACTCGCGATGGAAAGATTGAACTTGTTCATCCGTCTGTAATTGTTATTGGTGGCAGTGGAGGAAGTGAATTCTTAAACAATATTACATTAGAAATTGCACAGCTGATGCCAAATGTACATTTTATTCTTTCAACTGGTGGTAGAAAGTTAAAGCAAGCTATACCCAAAAATGTCGAAATTAAAGATTACATTGATAACATGTACGCTTATTGGAGATCTGTTGACGCAGCCATCACGAGAGGCGGAGCAACTACTATATCCGAGTTGATTTACTTTAACGTCCCTGCCATTGTGATTCCTTGGGAGGGTTCAACCGAAGCTCATCAAATAACAAACGCAGGAATAATAGAAAAAGAAGGACTCGGTGTTATGATTAGGGAAAAAGATTACGAAAAAGAGAAATTCATAGAGAATTTGAGAATGCTAATAAATAATGGCAGGAAATTCGAGGAACGGATTAATCCTGCGATAAAAATTGTCGATTCTATAGCAGAGGTACTTAACATTTAGTTTTAGACTTGAAAAAGGAGTGTAAAGCGGATGAATGAAAACAAAGCAAAAAGGATCCACTTTATAGGTGTTGGCGGAATTGGTATGAGCGCTCAGGCAATGCACGAACATTTTAATGGACACGTTGTTTCAGGTAGTGATCCGTACAGTTCAGAGAGAACAAAGTACCTCGAGAGTTTGGGAATTAAGATTTACAATTCTCACGAAGCATCGAATGTTGAAAATGTAGACGAGGTCATAATTACGCCTGCTATATCCAAAGACAACCCAGAATTCCTAAAATCAAGTGAGTTAGGAATTCCCATAACAAATAGAATAGATCACTTCAGAAGAATTGTTAAACCATTCAAGGGGTTTGCGGTAACGGGTACAGATGGTAAATCAACCACGACTTCTATGTTAGCAAGTTGCTTGATTAATTTATGTGCAGATCCATATGTGTTCCTTGGAGCCCTACATAGCAAACTTGAACATGGGAATTACAGACATGGCAAGAGCGACAATGTAGTTTACGAACTTGACGAAAGTCAGCCAGGTTTCGAATTGTTCGAGCCTGAGTACCTTATCATAACAAATATTAGAGAAGATCATATAGAGAATTACAGAAGTTTAGAGCATTACTACCAAAGCTTTGAAACACTCATTAAAAATTCTAAATTTGTTGTCACATTCGCAGATGAAAAGAAGTTCAAAGGAAGTGTAACTTTCGGTGTTTACTCAGGTGATTTCAAGTTAGTCGAAAGAAAACAAAATGGATTCTTCCAAACTGTTAATATCCTAACACCTTACGGGGAAAAGAAGTTTTTCTTACCGGTACCCGGTTATCACAACGCATTGAACGCATTAGCTGTGATCTCATTACTTACGAGTATAGGTTACAACATAAGCGAAGTTCTTGATTCCTTCGAAGATTTTACACTACCCGGTCGACGATTTAATGTGAGCTATGAAAACAGTGAAAGACATATAACAGTAGTCGACGATTACGCTCATACGGCCGATGAAATCGAAGTTTTATTGAAGACAGCAAAGGAAGTTTATCCAGACAGAAAAATAGTTTTAATCTTCCAACCGCATAGGTACACACGATTTAAAAGGGAAGCCGAGCGATTTAAAACGGCACTGCAGAGTGCAGATGAGATTTACATAACAGAAGTCTATGGCGCCTTTGAGACAAAGAACGGTGTCACTGCAAGGCACATAGTAAAGGAAATAGCAAAAGCTGTTTTTCTGGAGAATGTACAAGACATAAAGAAAATACCCCTTAAAGACAACACAGTCTATATGTTTGTCGGCGCTGGAGATATTTACAATGTATCTCAAGAAATTGTGAAATCAATTAAGTAAATCTAGAAACTCGAGGGGGAAAGATTTATTGACGCTAAGGGAGATATTCATCAAAGGATTTAAATCATTTGTTGATCCAGTGAAGCTGGAATTTTCGAACAGAGTTACAGTCATAGTAGGTCCAAACGGGTCTGGTAAATCTAACATTGTTGATGCAATAAGATGGGTGCTTGGCGAACAATCCATGAAAGAAATAAGAGCCCAAGAAAGAGATGATGTTGTTTTTTGGGGTAATGAAAAACGTCCACCAGCACAAAGTGCTTATGTTGAACTCGTTTTTGAAAACGGTAGTGACCGAATTTCTATAGCTCGTGAACTATCGCGCGACGGCACAAGTAGGTATTTACTGAATGGTGATGTTGTAAGACTTAAAGATATCCGCGATTTCCTTATGCAACATGGATACGGAAAAAATCCTTATTCAATAATAGGGCAAGGGCAGATAGATAAGATAGTTTCATCAACACCTGAAAACCTCAGAACTATGATCGAAGAAATCGCAGGTATCGGTATTTACAGGGAAAAAAAGAAAGAAGCCCTTGCAAAATTAGATGCAACTCAGATGAATCTTAATAGGATTGGTGACTTGCTCTTTGAAGTTGATAAAAATAGAAAATCACTGTACTTAAAAGCTAAGCGTGCAGAGAGGTTTGTTGAGTATTCACAACAACTTGAAGAACTAAAGAAAGAATACTTTGGTGGATTATACAAAGTTGAAACACAAAGACTTGCGGATATGGAAATCTACTACAATGAATTGACTATAAGTCTCAAGGAACATCTAAGAACTTTAGCTAAGCTTGAGACAGACTGGTCAACACTTCGCGATGAGTTCAATCAAATTGACGTAGAAATGGAAAGTTACACAAAAACGCTTGAGGAATTCAAAACGAGGGAAAACCAATTACTTGAAATAAGAGAGAAGTTTACAAAAAAACTAAGTGAACTCGAAAGTAAATTCATAGAAGTGTCAACACGTATCGATATGCTAAATGACGAAACAGTATCACTAAAAAATAGGAATGAAGAAATAAAATTTATCGTTGCAAAAATTTTGGAAGAACTAAACGAAAAAGAGAGAATTCTCTCAAAGCTCGAAAATGAAAAATCCGAAATTTATACGCAGTACACCGAGCAAGAGAAAGAAATTTTGAAGAAGAAACAGGAATACGAAGAGATAGAGAAGAACATTCTTAAAATCCACAACGAAATCATACGCTTAACCGAAAACAATCAAGATATAAAACATCGTCTTGAAATGATTCAAAACCAGAGAAGTAACAAAGAATCAAGGAAGACGGAATTAGAAGAAGAAATAAACGATCTGGAAAAGCATTTACTTGAGATAATAGAAAAAGAAAATGAGCTTGTTAAAGAACTTGAGGAAATTAAGACGTCTATTGAGGAATACAATAGACAAAAAGCTCAAAAAATGCGCGAGTTAGATAATTTGATGAAACACGAGAAGGAAATAAAGGCTGAAATTGATGTTATAAGGCGTCAAATATCGGAGTATCAGGGCTTTGGTTATTCAATTAGAAAAATATTTGAAAACAAAGACATCTTTAACGGCTTGATAGACGTTGTTGCAAACTTAATAGACTTCGACAAATCGTTTTCGGTAGCTTACGAAACGTTACTTGGTGGTGCAGCTCAACACATTGTTGTTAAGACTGCTGAAGACAGTAAGCAAATAATAGAATTTTTAAAAAGTGGTGAATATGGAAGAGCAACTTTCATACCTTTAGACTTGATCGACTCATCGTTCTCACCTATAAACGGCATAGAAAAAGAGGAAGGATTCGTCGGTTATGCTGCCCATCTTGTTACTGTCCCAAAGGAATATAAAGCACTTTCGTATTATCTTTTTGGTAACGATATAATAGTAAAGAATATCGATTATGCAATAGATATCAAAAGAAAGTACAATATCCGTTCACGGATAGTCACTCTCGATGGTGAATTAATTTCTGGAAAAGGTGCGATGAGTGGTGGCAAGTCAAAAGAAGAAGCCAATTCGATTATTTCAAGGCGTGTAAGATTGAAAATCTTGGAAGAGGACATGGTAAAAATTAATTCCCAAAGAAATGATACAGAAAACGCTATCTCCAAAATAGACAACGAGCTCAAACAACTACAAAATAACGTGAGTATTGTAAGAGAAGAGCTCGCAACTGTTTCAAGTAAGTCTTTATCATCGAAGAGGGTTTTAGAAGAACTCCAAAAAGCTCTGAAAGAAATTACAAATGAACTCAACGATCTTGTCAAACTTGAAGCTGAATACAACGCAAAATACGAAGGCAACAGTGCAAGAATTGAGCAACTTGAAGTGCAGGTAAAAGACTTTGAAGAAAAGAGAAAAATTTTGCAAACAAATGTAATTGAATTCTCCAAAGAACTTGACGAACACAGAAAAAAATTAGAACAATTGAACGAAGCTATTGCAACATACCGGGCAGAGGTTAAGAACCTACTTGAAAGAAAAATACAGTATAGTGCAGAAAGTGATAGAATAAACTCAAGACTTAGTGAAATAAGTACTGAACTTGGTAATTTAAAATCCACCATGAAGAAATTAGAGGAAGAAATCGATGAAACAAAGAAATTCTTAATTGAAAACAACCGTGAGCTTGAAACACTAAGAAGTACATCTCAAGATCTATTCGCAGGTATAAGAGATAAGAAATCTGGTAAAGAAAAAAAACTTCAGCAGTTGCAAAAACTTGAAGAGCAAATAAGAGACCAAAAGCAAGAAATTGAGTCTATAAAAGAACATATCCATCAAACAGATATGAGAATACAAGAAATAAGGTTCAGGATATCCAACATACCGGAAGAATACAGGTTGGTAATTGACGTTTTACCAGAAAGGTTAGACGAACTAAATAACGAAATAAAAGAAATTGAGAACAAAATCAAAATGCTTGGTACAGTTGATTTATCTGCTATAGATGAATATAAAGTTGTTGAAGAAGAGTACAATGAACTTTACAAACAAAAGTTAGATCTCGAGGATGCCAAAAAGAAACTTGAAGAATTAATTGAGCAGACAGATGCTCAAGCACGCGAGCAATTCTTAAAAACCTTACATAAGATAAACAACGCGTTCAAATCTTACATAGAATCGCTCTTTTATGGCGGAACTGGCGGGATACGTATCATCGATGAAGACGATATACTTGAATCAGGTATAGAAATCACAATATCAAAAGCAGGTAAGAAACTTCAAAAATTACAACTATTATCAGGTGGTGAAAAAGCTCTCGTTGGGATAGCTCTAATTATGGCGATGCTTGAAGTCAACAAAGGTGTGTTTTACGTACTTGATGAAGTTGATGCACCTCTTGATGATTACAACTCAGAAAAATTTAGAAGGCTCCTTGAAGAAGAACGTTCCCAGTTCATAGTCATTACACACAACAAACTTATTATGGAAGCAGGGAATATAGTTCACGGTGTAACAATGGTAGATGGAATTTCAAAAATACTGCAAGTTAAGATGGAGGAGATAACAGCATGAGATACTTATACTTTTTACAGCAATTTTTTGAAAGACTTCCAACACCGTCTTTCATAAAAGACAATAAAGGTAGATATATGTGGGTAAATAAAGAACTTGAAAATATTCTTCAGTTGTCGGAAGAAAAGTTAATCGGAAAGTTTGAATCAGAAATATTAAATGATGAAGAAGTTGATGAGATTGATAAAAAAGTAATGCGAACAAGAAAAAATTACACGCATGAAAAAATCATAAACGGCAGACATTATAGCATACATAGGATGCCTATCAGGTTAGGTACGGGCTCATATGGTGTAGCAGGTGTGATGTTTGACATAACCGAGAGAATTTTGGAGCAAACGTTGTATAAATTGCAATCTTTTGTTGAAAACAGCATCATTGAATCTCTCGAATTATCAGAAGGAGATCCAACAAAATTCGCTGTAGAGCTGGGCAAAAAATTCTATACGGAGTATCCACACATTGCGGTATTACTGCTTAAAGATAATGAATATGTTATAGGTAGAAGTGATCAAAAACTCATTGAAAAAGTTAAAGGTGTAGACGAAATTAAAGGCTTTATGCTTGAAAAAGAAAATTACATGGTTGTACCTATTGCAAATTACAAATACGTTATTCACGTTCCTCAACAGTACACAAGTATTGCTAAAGCTCTTGCTTCATTCTTAAGTTCTCACGTGCTTGCAGCATTGAGATTTTTAGAGGCTCAAAAAGTTTACAAAGATATGGTATCAAATTTTGAAAGCTTAATTAGACTCATAGGATTATGGGAAAAGACCAATTCTCTCGAAGAATACTTGCAAAAAATGTTAGACGAACTTGTAAAGATTGTTCCTGAAACTCAAAAAGCTTCCATTTGGCTTCTTGATGGCGATATATATAAATGTGTCGCCGTATACAATTACGATACTGAGGTAAAGGAGCTCGTGCTCAAAGCTGCTGAAGATAACTATGGGCCAGCTATTGGTGAAAACAAGGTAATTGAATTAAGTGAGGCCTATAGGCTAAACGCTGAAAGTCTCTATAGGGATGTATGGGAAAAATCCGGTGTTACATCACCTAACTTCCTACCATTAATAGGCAGTGTCAAGATCGGTGAAAAGAGGTTGGTGATAATATCTCTTGACAACTTTGAAGGAAAAACATTCTCCGAGTCGAGTAAAAAAATACTGCAAGTTCTGGTTGAATTATTATCTGTTTTTCTCAAAGGCAAATAAAGGTAAATAGGAGTTAGAGTTAAAAGATGGCATTTCGTCTTGAGAAACTTTTATCGCTAAGAAAGAAGGAAGAGGAAGCACTAAAAGAAGAGTTGAACAAAATCAGAAGATTGATAAAAGAAGTCGAAGAGGAAATTGTAAAGGCAGAAAAATCGAGAAAGGATATTGAAAATCAGTTGCGCACAGGCTCACAAAATGGCGCACAACTTGGTTTTTTGTTATACCTTCTTAAGATGAGTAATGATTACATCAATTATTTGGTAAGTAAGCTTAACGACCTAAAACGTGAGGAAGATCAAACATTACACAGCTTTTTGGAAAAGAGAACTGAAAGAAAAACTTTCGAAAAACTTAAAGATAGATACTTAGAGATACAAAGAATGAAAATTGATAGAAGAGAACGTTCAGCTATCGACGAGGTTGCTTTGCAAAAGTACTTTCAAAATAGATCCGAATAAATTGGAACTATGTATATTTATGGTGTATCGATAACTGGTGGTGAAAAATAAAAAATAACATGATCCATTTATTTAAGATAATAGGTCCCTTCTTCACTATACCTGGCATCTTTGTTACCGTATTTTTAATGCTATTTTTTTATTTTAAATTTGCCCAAAGAGAAAGAAAAGTATCTTATTTATTCCTAATCTTTGGGATTATTTTATACGTTGTAAGTAGCAGTTGGTTTGGATACATTCTTTCAAAAGTCCTTACCGTAGATGGAAACAAAGATATTGGAACGTATATAGTTGTACTTGGTGGAGGGATTGATCAATATTCCGGCAGTATAGAAATTGGCAAGCACACGTTAAGGCGACTTTACACAGCGGTCGAACTTTACAAGAAAAAACCAAGAAAAATACTTGTTACCGGTGGTATAATAGATAAAGGTGTCCCTGAAGCACTTGTTATGAGAGATGTACTATTGAATTTTGGGATACCAAATGAGGATATCATTGTTGAAAAGAACGCAAGAAACACATATGAAAATGCAAAGTACACATATCAGATTTTAGGCGATGTACCAATTACTTTGGTGACAAGTACATTACATATGAAAAGAAGTCTCATTGTTTTCAAAAAATTCTACAACAGGATCGGATGGATGAACTCAGACGTACCGTTGGATTTTCGAAATTCCTACCTTGATTATCTACCATCAATAAACGGCTTTTACGCAGTAAGTAACGCTACGCATGAGATATTGGGAATATTACAATACCTATTGGTATATCGATAAAAAGAGTAAAAAGAGGTGATAGTTGATGTTTCCTTTGTACGATACCATTCCTAGTATTCGAAAGCCATACATTAACGTGACGATAATAATTGTTAATGTAATTGTATTTTTATACGAGCTCGCAATTTCAGGAATGGATTGGTCGGGAAGAATATTAGAAGGTTTTTTTTACACATACGGGTTTGTACCAGAAAAGATGTTCTACGCATTCCCGTTCGTAGCGATGATTACTCATATGTTTATTCATGGTGGATGGTCACACATCATCGGAAATATGTGGTTTTTGAAAATATTCGGTGATAACATTGAAGATGTGATGGGGCATTTCAAATTCTTTTTGTTCTATATAACGGGGGGGTTATTTGCACTCTTCTTTCATGTTATATTCAATCCATTTTCCCCTTATCCATTGGTTGGCGCCTCTGGTGCTATATCTGCCGTGATGGGAGCATATTTTGTATTATTTTATTATTCACGGATAGTTTCTCTTGTTTTTCTTATTTTACCGTTTATCGTTGAAATTCCAGCTTTCATTTATTTACCTTACTGGTTTATAATTCAAGTGGCAAATGGATTACTTGCTGACGTGACCGGTACGGGAGTTGCCTATTGGGCACACGCAGGCGGATTTATCTACGGAGTACTTGTTGGTATGAAAGTAAGAAAAAGCAGACACTGGTATTGAAATAACAAAAAGAAAGGAGTACGGAAATGGGAAAGAAAAAAATTTTAATCATCAGTACCGGTGGTACGATTGCTATGGTGAAAAAAGGAAGAACCGTGGTACCTTTCGATAAGGGAAATGCACTTGTTACCGATATACCAGAGTTATACGATATTGCAGATGTTGAGCTTTACGAATTCTCAAATGTACCAAGTCCTTACATGACTCCAAGTGATCTGTGGAAACTTGCAAAGACTATAGATGAATTTCTCGAAGAAAAAGGCTACGATGGTGTGGTTGTAACGCATGGAACTGACACACTCGAAGAAACAGCTTATTTTCTTGACTTAGTGTTGAAATCAGAAAAACCAGTGGTTTTAACAGCTTCGATGAGAAATATTAGTGAGCTTAGCACTGACGGCCCCAGAAACGTACTTTCTTCTGTTATGGTTGCCTCATGTGGCGAGAGCTACGGAATGGGTGTCACTGTTTGTCTCAACGATGAGATACACGCAGCGAGAGAAGTGACAAAAACATATACTAGTAATGTGGCTACCTTCGATTCACCCGGTTATGGTCCACTTGGCATAGTTGATGAAAACAACGTTATATATTTTAGAAAATCGCTCACAAGGGAAAAAATATACACAGATAAAATAGAAGAAAAAGTTGCAATCGTTAAGACCTTTACGGGTGATGACGGGGCTATATTAAAAGCCGTGTACAACATGGGATATAGAGGGATCGTTTTGGAAGGATTTGGAAGAGGCAACGTACCTCCCAAACTATCCGACATAGTTGAGGATATAGTGAGAAATGGAGTTCCGGTGGTTGTTACATCAAGATGCTTCAAGGGGCGCGTCTACCCAATTTACGGTTACACAGGTGGAGGAGCAGATTTGAGAAGAAGAGGTGCAATATTAAGTGAACACCCTCTTGCGCAAAAGGCACGAATAAAGCTGATGGTTATCCTGGGCAAAACAAATGACATTGAGGAGGTTAGAAAGTATTTCGAAAAGCATATAGGAGGCTTGATAAATGAAATTGAACGTTAGGCAATTTGCCCTCTTATTTGTACTTTTGTATGCATTCATAATGTTCATTGCCTTTGCAATTTCAAGGCCATTACTATACGTATTTGTATTTTCGCTTGTTTCTGTGCTCGTAGTTAACTTTTTACTTAGAAACTTTTTGCGTATGAAAATCAGGTATCCATTTGCTGTTACTTTGGCACTCGTGTTATACTTTTCTGTTTTAATTTATGCATTTGTGAATATCATACCTCCTGTGTTCAAACAGGTTAGTTCTTTCTATGAGTTCATGAAAAATATTCTCGACTCAAAGTATTGGGAAAATTATCTCAAAGACAACCCTCAGCTTTCTGAAACCATAGGAAAAATCGCGGAATGGGCAAGCCCAAAAATAAACGAATTATTCAGTACCGTTGCAGTAAATTTAGCTAAAAATATTCCAAATAGTTTGGTGATAATATTTTATAGCATCTTATTTACAGTCTATATAACGATCTACACAAATTGGACAACGAAATCTTTGCCAGGTCTGTTCCCAAAAAAAGTACGACCTTTGATTGAAGATTTTTTAAAAAAACTTGGTGCAGCACTGTCAAGTTATGTGGATGTTCTTTTACTTGGAGCATTTATCGTTGGCATTTCATTTTACATACTTTTCAGCTTTTACCTTCCGGATTATAAGGTTCTGCTCTCGTTCTGGGGGTTTGTCACAAACTTTATACCTATCGTAGGTGTTGTCATCGAATGGATTCCCATTTTAATCGTAAGTCTTGGGTTAGGTTTAAGAAATTTTATAATAGTTAACATAATAGTTATGCTCATCCACTTTGGGGCTTTCTTATTTTTCATATTCATAATGAAAAAACGTGCGGACATAAATCCTGTACTTATGCTCATTTTCATATTCTTAGTTGGTATATCTTATGGACTTGTCGGAACTTTCTTTGCCGTGCCTGTTGCAATATTTTTTGTCACACTCTGGAATGAATTTATCAAATCCGAAATGGACAAAGAAATTTAAATTCATTCAAAGATATGTTCTTGCGCAGGGAATATTTTGTCTTTGACCTCTTTTTTGTACTGTTTTACAGCCTCAAGCATAATATCATAAGCGTTTCCATATCTCTTAACGAACTTTAAATCCAAGTTCGTTAATCCAACTACATCGTGGAATACTAGAACTTGACCATCGCAGTACCTACCAGCGCCGATACCGATCGTTGGTATTTTTATACTCTCACTTATAATTCTTCCAACATCTTCTACAACAAGTTCCAAAACAATAGCGAAGCATCCAGCTTCTTCAAGAGCCTTAGCATCCTCTAAGAGCTTTTCCCTGCTTTCAGTTGTTCTACCCTGTACTCTGTGCCCACCGAGTAAGTTGACAGACTGTGGAGTAAAACCGAGATGTCCCATAACAGGTATACCGGCATCTACAATCTTTTTTATCGTCTCTGAGTATTGCTTACCGCCTTCAAGTTTAACAGCATTCGCACCGGCTTTCAACAGTAATCCAGCATTTTCCACAGCTTTTTCCACACTGACTTCGTAAGATAAAAACGGCATATCTCCAACTATGAAGGCATCTGGGGCTCCCCTTCGTACCGCTTTGATGTGCAATATCATATCTTCCATATTAACAGGTATGGTATTATCGTAACCAAGGATCACATTACCCAGCGAATCACCAACAAGTATTATCTCTATGCCTGCTTCGCTGGCAATTTTAGCCGTTATATAATCATAAGCTGTTATCATCGTTATTGGTTCTTTGCCTTTCATTTCAATAATCTTTCTTGTTGTAATCATTAAAATCACCACCCCAATAGAAATTTCATTCAAAATATATTATACCACCAAAGCGTGGTATAATTAATTGAAAGCAATAAAAGTTCAAAATAATCGGCTAACCGTTCAGGATATTCAGATTGGAGGGAAGAAGCTATGAAATGGAATCTGAGTAACATCTATAGTTCATTTGATTCAGAGGAATTCAAAAGTGATCTGAAAACACTTGATAGTGAGCTTGAGTATTTTCTGAAGTGGTCTGATGAAAGTTTAGTAAAAAACCAAGTAGACGATGAAAGTGCTGTTGAAAAAAAGCTTGAGTATGCTATCAACAAATTAAATGAATTATCTCTTTTAGCTGGAAAATTATACAGTTACGCAAGTCTAACCTCGAGTGCCGACGTTAACAATGATGTAGCAGCGAAGTACTTTGATATCATAAGGACTAAATTTGTAAACCTTTCAATGATTAGAACAAAACTGAAGAAATTTTTGAAAGAAATGGAAATTGATATTGAAAAACTAAATTCCGAGACCTTAAAGTCACATAAGTTCTTTATTCAAGAACAGAAGAAACTTTCGAAATACATTCTACCTGAAAGAGAAGAAAAAATAATAAGTTTAATGAGATTAACTGGCGGCAACTCATGGAATAACCTATACGAAAAAACGACATCCAATTTGTTGTGCGAAATCGAAATAGACGGAGAAATAAAGAAATTACCACTCATGCGTATCAGAAATATGGCCTACGACAGATCGCAAGAAATCCGAAAGAAAGCTTACGAATCTGAACTCAAAGCATGTGAGAGTGTATCTTCGGTAGTTGCACAATGCTTGAATAGCATAAAAGGTGAATTTTTAACGGAAGTCCAACTGAGAGGCTACTCATCACCACTTGAACCGATGCTTTTTGAAAATAGGATTTCTCAAGAAACATTCGATGCTATGATGGAAGCAGTCAAAGAAAGTATGCCCACTCTAAGGAAATACCTAAAAAAGAAAGCACAGTTACTTGGGCACACAGAAGGTCTTCCATGGTATGACCTATTCGCACCGATTGGCGGGTACAACAGGAAATGGTCCTTTGAAGAGGCTAGATCATTTATCGTTGAGAAGCTTTCGAACTTTTCAGAAGAACTTGGAAAATTTGTAGATAACGCTTTCGAGAATAATTGGATCGATGCAGAGACACGACCAGGAAAAAGAGGTGGTGCATTCTGTTCATCAGTAAAAGCTCTAAAAGAATCGAGGATACTGATGAGTTTTGACGGTACGCTAGACAACGTACTTACCTTAGCCCACGAACTTGGTCACGCATTTCACAATTATTGTCTGAAAGATGAAACTCCACTGAACAGCATAACACCTGCAACACTTGCGGAAACTGCCTCCATTTTTAACGAAACTTTGCTGCTGAACCAGATAAAACAAGAAGCAACAGGTGAAGAAAGATTAGCTTTACTCGACAAAGAACTTTCGGATGCTGTACAAATAATCATCGATATTTACAGTAGATTCCTATTCGAAAGTGAAATATTCAAAAAAAGGCAATCAGGACCGTTGAGTGTAGAAGAAATTAAAAAAATCATGATAGAATCTCAAAAGCAAGCATATGGTGATGGTTTAGATCATCAACACTCACATCCGTATATGTGGATTGTTAAACCTCACTATTACTCACCAACTTTCCATTTTTATAACTTTCCATACACGTTTGGAATGCTCTTTGGTCTTGGTGTCTACGCACTGAAAGATCGCCCAAACTTTTTTGAAATGTACAAAAAGTTATTATCCTCGACTGGAAAAGGTACAGCGGAGGAAGTTGCAATAAGCATAGGTGTAGATGTAAGAAAGAAAGATTTTTGGAAAAGCTCACTTGCAGTAATCGAAGCGGCCGTTGAAGAGTTCATATGAAGAACTTCCAAGACAAAAGAAAGGATTGAGAAAATGGTTGAAGGATATATAAAGAAAAAAGAGTTTGGATTTACTGAAGAGGGTATACTTATTCACGAATACACACTGATAAACAAAAAGGGTTTAACGATGAAAGTCTTAACTTACGGTGGCATAATCAGAGAACTATGGGTACCTTCAAAGAGTGGTAACTTCATAGACGTAGTGCTTGGGTACGACACACTTGAAGAATACGAAAGAAATCCAGGATACCTTGGTACGATCGTAGGCAGGTATGCCAATAGAATAGCTTACGGAAGATTTGAAATAGATGGGATATCTTACCAACTAGCACTCAACGACAAAGACAGGCCAAATACACTCCACGGTGGATACAAAGGGTTTAATAAAAAAGTTTGGAAAGCTTTCGCCGAGGTAACTCCAAATGGTCCGATGATAATTTTAAAGTACTTCAGTCACGATGGCGAAGAAGGGTTCCCCGGCAATCTTGATTGCACTGTTATTTACACACTTACAAACGATAACGAAATCAAAATAGAGTACATTGCCAAAACAGATAAACCAACAATAGTAAATCTCACACAGCATACATATTTTAATTTAGCCGGCGGTGGAAAAATTTATAACCACGTAATATTAATCAACGCAGACATGTACACCCCTGTTAATGAATACCTGATCCCAACCGGTGAAATATTGCCAGTAAATGATAGTGTATACGACTTAAGAAAAGAAAGGAAAATCGGAGAACTTTTGGAAAAAATGAAAGACTCTCCAACAAAAGGTTTTGATAACAACTTCGTACTTAATTCGAATTTTGCCGCAAAGGTGTACGAAGTTTCAACAGGTATAACTCTTGAACTTTTTACAACCCAGCCAGGTTTGCAGTTTTACACAGGAAATTACCTACCAGGCATGAGAGGTAAAAGAGGACAGTATTACGAAGCGCATACCGGTTTTTGCCTTGAAACACAACATTTTCCAGATTCACCCAATCATTCGAATTTTCCAAATACCGTTCTAAGACCGAAAGAAGTGTACAAACATCAAAGCGTATTTAAATTTGGAAATTTAAAATAATTTGAAACAAACACAAACAGACTCAAAAATATTAATATGAACTACTACCATAGGCTACTGCCGTGAGCTATGAATTCAAGTTCACGGTTTTTCAAAAAATTTAATTATCACTCTTGACAAACGAGTGCTAATAAGGTAAAATATACTTAGCCAAAAACAAAGCAAAAATTCTTTGGAGGTGAAGATATATGGCAAAAAAAGAGTTTGTGGTTGGTATTGACCTTGGTACAACAAACTCAGTGATAGCGTGGATGAAGCCGGATGGAAGTGTGGAAGTTATTCCCAACGCAGAAGGAAGTAGAACAACACCATCTATAGTCTCTTTTACGAAGACAGGAGAGATCTTAGTTGGTGAACCAGCTAAAAGGCAGCTTATCCTTAACTCAGATAGAACTATAAAATCCATCAAAAGGAAGATGGGTTCAGATTACAAGGTGAGGATCGATGACAAAGAGTACACTCCCCAAGAAATCAGTGCGTACATACTCAAAAAGCTCAAAAAAGACGCGGAAGAGTATCTCGGTGGTGAGATTAAAAAGGCAGTTATTACTTGTCCAGCTTACTTCAACGATGCTCAGCGACAAGCAACAAAAGAAGCTGGTATCATAGCAGGACTTGAAGTACTTAGAATCATAAACGAACCAACAGCGGCAGCTCTTGCCTACGGTCTTGATAAGATGGAAGGTGAAAGAAAGGTACTTGTATATGACCTTGGTGGAGGTACATTTGATGTTTCAATTCTTGAAATTGGTGGAGGCGTTATCCAAGTAATCGCAACAAGTGGTAATAACCACCTAGGTGGAGACGACTTCGATCAGAGAATCATCGACTACCTTGCTGAGGAATTCAAAAAACAATATGGAGTTGACTTGAGAAACGACAAGCAAGCACTCCAGAGATTAAGAGATGCTGCTGAAAAAGCCAAAATAGAACTATCTTCAAAGTTCGAAACAGACATCAGCTTACCGTACATAACAGCAACAGCTGAAGGTCCATTACACTTAGAAATGAAACTTACAAGAGCGATGTTCGAATCATTGACAAGGGACTTAGTCGAGAAAACAAGGGAACCTGTCGAAAGGGCATTGAACGATGCTAAACTAACACCACAAGATATTGATGAGATAATCCTCGTTGGTGGTATGACAAGAGTACCTATGGTACAAAAATTCATAAAAGATATATTTGGAAAAGAGCCGAACAAGAGTGTTAACCCTGACGAGGCAGTTGCGATTGGTGCTGCTATCCAAGCTGCTATTCTTGCTGGTACCGAAGGTGCAAAGGACAAAGACGTTGTTCTCGTCGATGTTACGCCGTTGACACTTGGTGTTGAAGTAAAAGGTGGACTACTTGAACCAATCATACCAAGAAATACTACAATCCCTGTGAAAAAGAGCAAGGTATTCACAACAGCAGAGGATGGACAAACAAGTGTCGAAGTTAGAGTTTACCAAGGTGAGCGTGCAATGGCAAGGGACAACATATTCCTTGGAAGTTTCCAACTCGTTGGAATTCCACCGGCACCACGTGGAGTACCGCAAATTGAGGTTACATTCGATATAGACTCTGATGGTATAGTTCACGTATCTGCTAAGGACCTTGGTACAGGAAAAGAACAATCAATGGTTGTCACGGGTAGGCATCAACTAAGTAGTGATGACATTGAAAGAATGATTAGAGAAGCTCAGATGTACGAAGAACAAGATAAAAGAAAACGTGAGGAAGTTGAACTTAAAAATAAAGCGGACGATATGGCTTACCACATTGAAAAAATAATCAAAGAGAACGAAGACAAGATACCAGCCGATACGAAGAACAGGATACAAGAGGTTATTAAAGATCTCAGAGATGCAATAAATAAAGATGATATCACGAAAGTAAAGATGCTCTACGACGATTTACAAAGAGAAAGTATGAAAATCGGAGAGTTCTTGTACAAACAACAAGCACAAGGTCAAGCAGGATCTTCAGCTGAATAACTGGATGGCTTAATAACAAAATAAAAGAAAACTTAGCAAAAGCATGGGGAATTGGAAAAATTCCCCATGCTTTTTTATTTGTACCTTCGTGCTATAATAATATTGCAACAAAATAAAGATAGGGACAAAAAGACGGGGAGGAGAGTTAGCAAATGCTTTTCAAAAACTTAGCGTTTTTTGCTATGGGCTTTGCGATTATAGTGCTTGTCATTTTGTCTATCTCGCATTATCGAACAAACCTTGCTATCCAAGAGTTCGAAGATGTTAGAGTAACATTAGACAACAAACCAGTTGATTTCCCATCTTTTGTAACATTTAGTGATAACACCGAACATATCATGAGTTTCGAGATTGACGGTGAAAAGTACATTGGCAAGATGCTTGCCGTTGCATTTACGGCAAATAAGTATATTCGCGTTTATAACGATGGAAAGATCGTGTATGAGCTTTCAGAGAAAAGTGGTAACTTAAACAGTTGGCACAGGTATTTTCCAATTGTGTTGAGCGGTAAAATAAGTATTGAAATCGGATTTAATAGCAACGGTGGTATAGAAAAGAAATTTTATATAGGTACTCCTGATGATGTTATTAGATTCATCGAGAGAGCAAATGTTATCGAATCAAGCATGTTTTATCTTGGAACCGGTTTTATGATTGCTTTTCTCGTTGTAGGGTTGTTCCTTTACTATGGTTTGAAAGATAAAGCTTTCTTATACGGAAGTTGGCCAGTATTTTTACCCACTTTAACGGCTATTGATGAAATGAATTTGTTCCTCGTACCTATATTGCTTTGGAAAAAAATAGCTATTTTAGGTGCTGCTTTGTCTATGTTTCTCACATTCTTTTTTATAAAAGAACTCTTCAAACAAAAAGTCAAGTTGTTTGAGAAGTTATATGCGGTGATTTATTGGATTGTATTTATTCCAGTCCTTCTTTCACCAAGTCTTTCCTCGCTTAGAAGAAACTATTCTAATTTTTACCTTTTTTCATTGCTATTGATTTTGTACATGTCCTACATACTAATTCTTAATTCGAGAAGGCTGAGAGAAAGATTAATAATACTTGGCTTTTCTGGTGTTGTTGGGGCTACATTACTTTCGATATTATCTGTAGTAAAAATAATTAATCTTGATTTCATGTTTTTCAATATTGGACAATTGGCTTTTGGCTTAACCGTCACAATTTACATCGCCTCAAAGACTGTCGATACATTTATCGAAGCGAAGAACATGAACGAAGCAATTTCCAAACTGATGGATGAACAACAAAAATTTATTCAAAAGCTTGTTGAATCAAGAAGCAAAATCACAGAACTTTCACAAGATGCAGTAAACGAAGTTCAGAAGTTCGGACTCTTAGAAACTGATATTAATAACAACTTCAGTAACGTAAAAAAGTATATAAGCAACTTGATAAAAAACGTTGAGACATTTAATGTGTTTCTTGACGAGATTTTTAGTACCAGTACAAAGTTTGAAAGCATAATTGATACTTCTGAGAAGTTAAACCAAGAAATAATGGAACTTTCAAGCAAAAACAAACTAGAAAATACACAAACAGAAAAGCTACTTCTAGATTTCGAAATGAAAAGTCAATTTTTAAAAGACATTTTCGAAAAATTAAGTGCTGATTTTGAAAAAATAAAGGATGTAACTAAGTTGATAAAAGATATAGCTACTCAAACAAACTTATTATCCTTAAACGCATCGATCGAAGCAGCAAGAGCGGGAGACGCTGGGAAAAGTTTTGCTGTAGTTGCCACTGAAATAAGGCAGTTATCCAACGAAACTTCGAAGTTTGCTCAAACAATCGAAGAAAATATGAACTCTGTACTCAGCCGATTTAACACATTTAGCGATGAGTTACTAACCTTGATAGAAAATATAAACGTTATAATTGAAAGAAATAGAAAAGTTTCAGGTTCTCTTGATAAGTTCATTGAAAACGTTGATTTTATGACCAATAATTTTGAAACAATGGTCAATGCCTATGAGCAACAAAAAGGAGAAATCGATAACATAAGACATAGTATCATGGATATAACACAGATCGCACAAGAACTTGAACATTCATTCCAACTAGTTGTGGACGCTCAAGCAAAATTGCTTTCTACCATCTCAAAAATCGCTTCGAAAACGCAGGAGATAAAGACTTTTCTGCAATGAATACAAAAACAAAAGGCTGCTGAGTCTTTAGCAGCCTTTTGTTTTTCTTTTATGGCATATTTAATCTCTGCTTCTAGCAATCAGTATCATTCGCAAAAGTTGCATAATTGCCATCAAAGTCGCTGCAACGTATGTCATCGCTGCCGCTGAAAGCACTGCCTTAACACCCTTTAACTCTTCTTTAGGCATGGTAAGATTCCTCTCAAGAATCTTCAAGGCTCTACTGCTTGCATTGAACTCAACGGGCAATGTGATCATTGAGAAAAGTACAACTACGAGAAAGAGTATGATGCCAAACTTTGCAAGTCCTACGGCTCCCGTGATAATTCCAATTATGAAAAATATCCACGCAAGATTTGATGAAAAGTTTGCAACGGGGGCTATAACGTTTCTGACCACCAAAGGCACGTAATGTTTAGCATGCTGGATCGCATGACCGATTTCGTGAGCAACAACACCTAAAGCAGCTATAGAATCACTTCCATAAGTAGCTTGAGATAGTCTCACAACTTTTGAACGCGGATCATAGTGATCTGTCAAAGAGCCAGGGATGGTCTCTATTTTGACATCATATAGCCCCGCGGAATCAAGTATAAATCGTGCAAGTTCGGCACCTGTCATACCTAAGCGTGATCGAACTTGAGAATATCTTGAAAAGTTGGTTTGTACCATAACTTGAGCCCACAAAGCAAGCAACAAGGCCGGAATTAATAGTATAAATGTTGGATCGTAGAAAATCATAAAATCACCTCCTAACTTTATTTTTGCATTTACTATTCAGATTAACTATTCAGACTTGTTTCGCCAATATTCTTCTGCCAGAATACTCATGTGGATTACATCCCAGTAATTTCCTTTGTAATACCTACGCTGTCTTTCTCGACCCTCAGTGATAAAACCGCATTTTTCATAGACTCTCAAAGCCCTGGGATTATTTTCAAAAACTCGCAACCAAACACGGTTGAGATTAAGGTACTCAAATGCGTATCGCAACATTAGTTGTGTAACTTCTGTTCCAATACCTTTATTCCAATAATCTGGAATGTATATAGCTATACCGTACTCGGCGCAACGATTTATCCAATCTATATCTTTCAATCCTGCGGTCCCAATAAGTTTTCCGTCTATTTCTATTGCAAACGTTAGGTTGGAGTTAGATATGGCATTTCGTTTTATCCATTCTTCTTCCAAAAAATTATTTATTGGAAATACGAGACTCACGTATTCCTTAATCTCTTCACTATTTAGATACTCAGTTAATATCTTTGCATCACTTACCTCAAGAGGTCTTATTTTTGCAACTTTTCCTTTCAATATCACGAAGTTTCATCCTCCTTCATATTTTCTATGAAATTAATAATCTCCCTCAACCTCAAATTTCGTAAGTGCAAAATCTTTATTTCGCTTTTTCGTTTGTTAAGCTCATCAAGGCTCATAACCTCAACTTTTCTTTTACCGTCGACCTCATAGACAACTTTATAAAACTTCTCATACCGTTGCCAAAACTCTTCTTTAGTGCCGACAAAACCTTCCTCGCCAGCTCTTAATACAATTATTTTGTTGCAGACCTCTTCAATCTCATCTTCGTCATGTGTAACGTAAAAGACTAACTTATCGCTTTCTTTGTATTCCCTCATAATCGATTTCACAACTTCTTTTGTTTCGATATCAAGTCCTTCAGCCGGTTCATCAAGCAATATAATCTTCGAATTTTTAAGCATACTAATTGCAAGTGAGAGTCTCTGACGTTGACCTTTTGACAAATTTTCAGGCTTACTCTTCAAAAGTTCTTTTATTCCAACTCTTTCCGATATCTCAATAATGTTAGTTTTTGCTTCAAACAGCTTTCGAAAATACTCCAAATTTTCTGAGGCACTCAATTCGGGTATAAACGCTCCTTTCTCAGAAACGTACGAAATCATCCCTCGATATTCTTTTAAGTTTTTAAAAACATCATGGCCATCGAAAA
Source organism: Fervidobacterium sp. (assembly GCA_049970055.1). Classification (GTDB taxonomy): domain Bacteria; phylum Thermotogota; class Thermotogae; order Thermotogales; family Fervidobacteriaceae; genus Fervidobacterium. Next base: position 18,822 of record JBMFNR010000001.1, on the reverse strand, counting down.
GTACATTCCCACTCGAGGGCTTTAAAAACGTAGCTATAATGTTAAGCAAAGTACTTTTCCCACTACCATTTTCACCAATCACTGCAATTACGTCCCCGAGGAAAAATTCACCGTTAATATCTCTCAAGGCAATTCTTGCTTTGCCTTCTTTACTGTAAAATTCTTTAGATACACTTTCTAACTTTAACATATTGCCACTCTTTCTTTGCTATTTTATTTCGGTACGTCAATTATCAATTTTCCGGTCTCATCAAGTGTAACCATATTGTTTATCGCCCTTACTTTAAGAACATCCACATCAGCTTCCAAATAGCGAATTCTGTACACTCCTTTACCTCCAACAGTTGTATATACCACCTCAAATCCGCGTGGTGCGGTTGATATATAACCTTTGTCAACGAGATATCTTAGTATATCCCCATTTGTAGGTGGATTTTGCTCAAGCAAAAGCATCTGTAAAACTGCTTGATAAATCGCATAGAAGTTTCCTGAAACATTAGTTGCCTTAGCTTGTGAAAGCGCATTCACACCTACAGGGGTCGCGACTGCCATAAGTGTAGCTATGATTGCCATCACTATCAATAATTCTATAAGAGTAAACCCTTTTCTCAAGGTCACACCTTCTTCCGGTAAGTTTTTGTATTTTTTCAAGATTGTCGTATTTTATTAGGCTCTTACCGGTAAAACTATGTACATGTACCCTCCAACATTTCTTGGATTTATTTGAAGTGGACTAAGGTTATCAACAAAATTGAACTCAATTTCCCTTTCATCGATATGTTTAACCGCTTCGTTAAGAAATTTCGGGTTAAAATTAATTATGAGATCTTCTCCATCTTTCGTAATAGGTATACTTTCAATGGCTTCACCAAAGTCAGAACTCTGGCTTGTCAACTCCATAACATCATCGGTAATTTTAAGCTGCACTTTTTCATTACCTCTTTTAGCAATAACCATAACACGTTTCAGAGCTTCCGAAAAATCTTCCAAATTAAGTATTACCCTCGTCTTGAAAACCTTTGGAAGGACCCTTTTGTAATCCGGGAACGTTTCTTCGACTGTTCTAACAATTGTTGTCACATCTCCTGCATTAAATGAGACAAGCGAATGGTCATAAGTGATATTTATCGTCGGCTCTGTAGTGTTAGACAATAGTTTCTCTAACTCTTTCACGCTCTTAAGTGCGATAATGAAGTCGAACTCACTATCGATGTTTAATTTTTGTTCCGCTAATGCCAGCCGGTAACCATCGCTTGCCACTAACCTTAAGAACCCACCGTGTATTTCCCAGTACACACCATTTAATGCCTTCATTGCACTTTCATTCGAGGCACAAAAACTAACCTTATCGAGCATCTCTTCCAGGATAGACGTGTCTATACTGAATTTTATTCCACTTTCGTCCGTTTCTATCATTGGAAATCTATCCAAGTCTGACACAGTCGAAATACTGTACCTTGCTTTTCCACTTTTCACAACTAACTTCCCATTTGAGTATTCGAAAGTAACTTCATCCTCGGGTAGATTGCTTACGATATCGTCTATTAACTCAGCATCAACAGCAAAAGGTTCGTTACCTTCATATTCACCTACTCGAACATGAGATATAACAGATGTTTGTAAGTCAGTCGCATGGATTTTTATTACACCATTTACGGGTCTAAAGAGTAAACATTGCAAAATCGGATCAACAGTCCTTGAACCAACGGCCGATGTGGCAATTGAAATCTTCTTTCCGATTTCCGACTTACTCACAGTGAATCTCAACATCCTACTTCCCCCTTTGAAACTCGTTTTATATAATATCTAAAAATGCCTTCAAAATATCCGGATCGAATTGCATACCAGAATGAGCTATTATTTCTTTACGAGCACTTTCTTCAGACATTCCTTTTCTGTAGGGTCTATCACTTCTCATAGCATCCCAAGCATCTACAATTGTAATGATTCTTGATATAAGTGGTATGTCTTCGCCCGAGAGACCTGCTGGATAGCCTTTCCCATCCCACCTTTCATGATGGTGCAAAACGTATTTAGCAAGCTCTCTCAATTCTGTAGATGTTGAAAGAAAATCATGACCATATACAGGATGTTTCTTTATAATTTCGAATTCCTCTATCGTCAACTTTCCTTCTTTATTCAAAATCGTTGATGGAACAATTATCTTTCCAATATCGTGAACGAGTGCTGCCCAATATGCTTTTTTTATCATTTCATCGCTTAGGCCTAGCCTTTCAGCAAGCATCGAAGCAAGGTTTGCAACGCTTTTCGAGTGACCTTTTGTATAAGGATCGTGGTATTCAAGTATTCTTATCATAGTGAGAATCATATCTTTCTGAAATTTACCCTGGTTTGAAAGATACGTATGTGTTGCTATAAAAGATGTAAGAAACCCACTTAAACTTTTCAAAATCTCAATTTCGTCTGAGATAAACGGTTTATCCCTTTCCAATATTAACTTTGCTTTTAATTCACCACCAACATGTATGTCTGCGACGAGAACCTTCGAATCCGACGACTCACCTGTAGATGGTTCAAATTTAATGGGGAAATTACTTTTATTAACAATATAAACTCTTTCAGCCGAGTACGGAAAATCAGTTTTTTTTATTTTTTTATCATCGACGCTTGCACTTTTAAATACACTTCCTTTGTAAGAAACTATTTTCCCATTTTCACCATCAAATGCCACAAGGCAGCTGTTCTCTACATCACTAATAAAGCTCAATGACACCTCATGGATATTTCTGTAAAAGAAGTCTTCACGCTGAACAACTATCTCCCTGAATTTTGTTGAAAGATCCCTAAATTTTTGAACTTGAGAAGCCAAATATTTTGACTTCTTTTTTTCTTTAAATAACTTTCTTATAAACACACCATTTATAACAATCGAGGCAGCCAGTAATCCTATAAATATATGTGCGTCCACTACCAAACCTCCTGAAGTCAATTTACGTATTAAATGTGTATTCTAAAAAATGAACTAATCCCCTATCATCCACTACTCGTCACTTTGACAATCGTTACTTCCCTGTCCTTTTTAATAACTCTGTCCTCAGTGTAAATCTCCCCATCAACGATTATCAAATGTTCTTCAGGATTTAAATTTAGCCTTTTCAACAATTCAATACCTTTAAGTGATTCATCAAATTCGTAGGTTTTAAACTCGTATCGAACTTTCAAAGATCCCACCACCAACAGAATACGTTTGGAAAGTACAATTATAAGTTAGTTTAGAACCAATTATCCGTCAGAAAGTAATTATTCTTCCAATATGTAGACATAATCCCCTGTTTTCAACATCGCAGCATTTGCCTCATCTGTGTCCACATGAAATTCGAGCGCAAACTTTTCGCTAACTCTTATAAGTACATCATCGAATATGAGCCTTCTATCACCTTTTTCGACAATTACTTTCACTATATCTTTATCCTTGACTCCAAATTTTTCTGCATCACTTGTATGCATATGTATGTGTCTTTTTGCAATAATTACTCCCCTACTTTTAACAACCGTACCTTTTGGACCCACGATAGTGATGCCAGGTGTACCTTCCAAATCACCACTATCTCTAACTGGAGGCATAACACCAAGTTTGAAAGCATCGGTAAGAGAAATTTCCACTTGCGTTTCTTTCCTCTCAGGACCGAGTACCCTTACTCCTTCTATAGCACCTTTTGGACCCACAATGATGACAGTTTCCTTACAAGCAAATTGTCCTGGTTGCCCGAGGTCCTTTATAGGTGTTAATTGATAATCCTTTCCAAATAAGATCCCAACATCCTCTCGGGAAAGATGTACGTGCCTGTTACTTACACCAGCAATTATAGGAAGCTCCTTCTTCTTCATAAATAATACTCCTCCTCTCTGAAATCTAATGAGATAACAAAGTTAAATATTGTTAAATTTTCTTTTCGGTTGAATTAACGAAGGGCGGGTATGGATGTTAACATTTTCAGGCACCTGGATATCGAACATAACAGGCCCACGTTTTACATTTATCCAACATAGACCCGGAATCACTAATTCTTTTTGCTCATCTACCTCCACAGATAGCTGTTTTAATTTAATCCGTTCCAAATCCATTCTGCCACACGGTGGAACAAGTTCTTTCCCAAAATATTTGGAGAAGTTTTCTATGAACTGAATATTCTTTGTTCTGTGGAAAGTAACGTTCTGCGGTGCAAATACCTGAAATATAGGTCTTAGATTTTCGTTGCTACTCAACCTTGCTACCACTTTACAAAGTCCACCTATGAATATAGTCTCTTCCTCAAACGGTTTAAGCGTCTTTCTACTTATCTCACCTTTAGCTAATATTTCCGCCTGACATTGAGGATCAAGTAAGTCAATAAGCCTATCACTTACTATAATACCAGGTGTATCGTATATCTTCAACTTACCAAACTTATGCTTAACTAACCCTATAGTTGTACCTGGATAGGGTGAAACAACAACTTTTGAGCCCGCGATCAACTTCAAAAGTGAAGACTTTCCCACATTTGTTACTCCTAAAACTAACAACTCACCTTCCATTTTTTCGAGAAACTTTTTTAACCTTGATATTCCGTATCCGTTTTTTGTACTTGTGATAAATATATTCTCTGGATCAGCATGTCTTATCCTACCCTTGACCCATTCTTTTACTTGCGCTCCACTAACAAATTTTGGTAAAGTATCAAATTTATTTACAACATATATCACCTGCTTCTCCGAAAGCATGTCGTTGATTTCACTCCTGAACGTACCTTCAAAATCAAAAATATCAACGACATACATGAAATTATCAAACTTTTTAATAGCTTTTTGCAAAAAAGTAAGGATCTCTTCTTCGTCTACTTCCCCAGTAAGCATCCCATAGTGCTTTAATCTAAAGCACCTTTGACATAAGATCTCTTTCCCTTCCCTAAGCCTTTTTTCGTACACATCTGCCGGTATAAAACCAGGTTCACCAGGTTTATCAAACTGAATCTTTGCACCACATCCAGGACACTTTTCTGTAATTTTTTTCACTTCGTTATTCAACCTCTAAAACACCTCTCAACAAATACTTTTACTAAATCTTTTTTTCCATCCTCACAAAAACGAATTTATTCCCTTTGACTACTATTCTTTTAACCTTCTTGCCTACGTAACCTAACCTTTTGTATAAATCAATAGCGCGAGTATTAGTATTTTCAACATCCAAAGATATTACTGAAAAACCACTTTCTTTAGCCAGTTTCTCCGCATACAGCATTAACTTTTTACCGTATCCCATTCCACGATGATTTCTATCGACTGCTACGTTTGATATATAAAACTCATTTTTTGAAACCTTATTCCTTATTCCAACAAGGCGGAACAGTCGAAGACGCCTAATTAGCTCAAACCCCATTATTTGAAACAATACTATTGCTGTCTTCAAAGACCTCCTCCTTACAACGTTACCAGGGAACGCAACAAGTACACCAACGACCTTTCCCTCATCGATTTCTAAGACATAAATATTATCCAAGTAAAAAATAGTGCCAGGAGTCTTTATAAGCCTTGCAAGTATTAATTTGACATGTGGACCAAAAAGTAGCGGTAAAAAACTTAGCCCCGTTTCGAGTATTAGCTTTGAAATCACATCGGAATCGGAAAGTTCTGCTGGGCGTATATTTTCCATTCAACCACCCCTTGAAATAATTATACCATAGAATCACCAAAGAACATATCTTCGTTTTAGATACGAACAATATATATAATATATATACCATAAAAATTTTGAGAAAATAATAGAAAATTCATGAAAAAAAGAGCTTTTTCATTATCACAAGACACAAGCAGACCAAAAGACTGTGAAAACTGTATTAATCAAGTTTCGAAAAGACGAGAGTTTTTGATAGAATTCGTAATGTAATCGATTACAGTAATCGATTACATCAAAAACCAAAGAGGGGGATAAAATGACTGTAAAAGAAATTGCAAAGCTTTGTGGAGTCTCAGTTGCAACGATATCGAGAGTTTTTAATGAACCTGATAAAGTTAGGCCTGAAACAAGAGAAAAGGTTATGGAAATTGCCAAAAAATATGGATACACGCCCCATGCAGTTGCTAAATCTCTAAGAACAAGAAAAACAGGTGTATACGCTCTAACAGTTATGAGCGGTGTTGAGCGAGTATTTGAAGATTCATACGCCTCGAAATTTTTAAAAGGTGCAGTTAAGTACTTTTCGGAAAATGGGTTAAAACTTATCATTGATGTTTTTACAAAAGGTGATGTCATCCAATATTACAAAGATTTTGTTCTTTCCAAGATGGTGGATGGTTTTATACTCATGGACCTAAAAGATGATGATCAAAGAGTAGAGCTTCTTAATAGTATGGACGTACCGTTTGTTTGTGTTGGGCGTAATAATAAAAACAATTTTATATTTGTCGACACAGACAACTTCTCAGGTGGTTTCCAAGCTGGACAACACCTTGTAGAAATCGGTTGCAGCAATGTACTTTTCATTGGTGGTGATCCAAATCTTCCATTTGAAAAAGAACGATGCCAAGGATTCGAAAATGCTTTCTTAAGTGGTCAGAAGAAAGTAGTAAAGGAATACTGCTATTACGATGACGAAATTGTGAAAGCAACAGTTGAAAAGTACCTTGGAACAATAGATGGAATATTCTGTACATCTGATGTTATGGCCTATGCCGCACTCAGGGTTTGCGAGCGTGAATATATTGATGTACCTGTCATTGGTTTTGATAATATCTTGCTTTCAGAGATTGCGGACCTTACAACCATAGACCAAAATATAGAACTTGTTGGTGAAAAGGTAGCTAAAAAACTCCATTTTATTTCTTTAGGAAAAGAGGTTTCTTCAGAAGTTGTCGAAACAAAGTTAATTGTAAGAGGAACAAAAAAGTTCCTCATTTCAAAAGAGGGAGGGCGAAGGGTATGAAAAAGTTAGTGAGTGTTTTGTTGGTTGTTTTATTAACAGTTGGTATTTTTGCGGCAAAGATCACCATTTCTGGATGGCCGGGAAATCCTATTGAAGAAGGAGCCATAAAGAAAGCGGTAGAAACTTTCAACAACACAATAGGTAAGCAAAAAGGTATTGAAGTCGTTTGGGAACCGATAGCAGGAGATTACAAACAAGTACTCATGACAAGACTTTCAGGCGGTACAGGACCAGATATTTTCTATGTTGATGTTTATGTATTTGAAGAACTAGCAAGAGCAAACGTACTTCTCCCACTCGATACATACGTAAAGCGAGACAACTTTGATCTCAACGACTTTTATTCTTCGCTTATAGATGCATTCAAATATCAAAATAGGTTATACGGAATAGCAAAGGATTTTTCAACACTCGCTCTCTGGTTCAACAAAGAAATCTTTGATAAGTACAAAGTACCATATTTGACAAACGACGAGACGTGGGACACATTCCTTAATAAATTACTGCAACTCAAAAAGGCTGGATACGAAACACCTCTTGGCTTAGCACCTGATTTCAACAGAGTTATTCCTTTTATTATCAGTTTTGGCGGAAGACTTGTTAAACCAGACCTTTCAACTGCGCTTGGTGAACCTAATTCGAAAAAGGCTATACAATTCTACATCGATCTTGTAACAAAATACGGAGTCGCTAAAGAACCCTCAGCACTTGGTTCCGGCTGGCTTGGTGAAGCGATTGCTACTGAAAAATGTGCAGTTGTCATGGAAGGTCCTTGGACAATAGGTTTCATGAGGGATTCTTTCCCAGATACGTTCAAAAAAATGGGTATTGTTGAAATGCCAAAAGGTGTAAAGAAATCAACTATGATATACACTGTTGCATGGTCTATCAACAGGGCTACACCAAATAAGGATGCTGCCTGGGAAGTACTTAAATTCTTGGTATCAGAAGGGCAGAAGATATTTGTCCAAGGTGCTGGCGTCCTTGCCTCGAGAAAATCTCTCGCTGATCAAGACAAGGATCCTATAAAACAAGTTTTCTACAAAGGTGCTGAGTATGGAACTCCATGGAAAGTTTCAACGCCAACCGGACTTTTCGCTACCGCCAATGATCAGATAAATTCATTACTGAAAGATATGTTCTATAAGAAACTTACGGTAGACCAGGCTATAAAAATCATAGAAGAAAATTACAACAAATGGGTCTCCAAGTAACTTAAACTTGAAGGATCATTAGGGAGGCTTCTTGCCTCCCTTTTTGAAAAAATAAGCATTTCGGAGGTTAAAATCATGAGATACAAAACAAAGGAGGCATTAGTGGGGTACTTGTTTGCGTTTCCAGTTATCCTTACAGTTCTCGTATTCACGATATATCCAATAATTGCGGCTTTTTACTATAGCTTAACTGACTATCAGCCACTTGAAGCTAGAAAATTTACATATACGTTTAATCCTTACGACACTTTGGAAATTCACACAGGAATCTTAAGAGACGAGGCCAAGAATTATCCCATCGATAAAATATTAAATTCTTTCGACCCAATCTCATTTGTTGAGCTTGACATTGGTGTTAACTTGAGCGAAGAGGATAAAAAGATAATCAAAGAAAATTTTGACTCGTTAAACTTAATAAATGACTTCATAAAGGGAAAACTTCCAAAGGAAATGAGAATATCAGATTTTTTAAAAACTTATGTCCGTAATTATGGAAAGAGATTTTCAAAATACGTTCCCAAGTTCGTTGGATTGGAAAATTTCAAACAGATGTTTAAAGACATGTATTTTTACACATCTTTTTTGAATGCCTTACTTTATTCAATCATCGTTGTACCAATACAAACACTGCTTGCAATGATTCTAGCTGTTGCAGCAAATTCAAGAATAAGAGGCGTAAATATCTTCAAGTCAATATTTTTCTTGCCAGCAATTACCTCTTCCGCGGCACTTTCAATGATTTTTTGGCTTATTTACTCAAAACCTGGAGTATTGAATAGAATAATGCTAAGCCTTTTTGGATGGGCTGGCTTCCAACCAATAGATTATCTTAACGATCCGAAAATTGCTCTCTTTGCAATAATGGCTATGAATATATGGTCAACCGCAGGTTATTTTATGGTCACGTTTTTAGCTGGTCTTCAGGATATTCCATCGAGTATTTACGAAGCAGCCAAGATAGATGGAGCAAATGCGTGGAATACTTTTTGGAAGATCACATTGCCACTTCTAAGACCTCAGATAGTCTTCGTATCTATCATGGGTACGATTGGATGTATGCAAGTTTTTGACCAAATTTATTTCTTGATAAGAAACTTGAGAAATATTACAATATCGTTTTACATCTACAAAAATGCGTTTGAGTACGGAAAGATGGGATATGCAAGCACTCTCGCGGTCATCTTATTTGTAGTAATTTTAACACTTTCATTAGTTCAGAGGAAGGTTATTAAGGAAGAATACTAATTAAAGTGAGGGAGTTCAAATGCCAAGAAAGAAAATAAAAATTTCTCTGATAGTTTCCTATTTAATTTTGATAGCTTACGCCATAGCAACACTTTTCCCGTTCACGTGGTCATTGCTTATTTCAATGGTCCCAATAACTTACGTAGATGGATATGGCAACGAAAAAGGAGTTAACATATTTGGATGGCCACCAAATTTAAAACTCTTCCCTAAGCCATCTGCCTTCGGTGTGCCGCTAACTTTCAAAAATTACAAGCTTATCTTTGAAGTTGTTCCGCTGTACAAAAAATGGCTTTGGAACACGATAGTATACGCTGGACTATTAACAATCGGTAATATTCTTCTGAACTCTTTAGGTGGTTACGCTTTTGCAAGACTTAATTTTCCTCTAAAGAATTTTTGGTTTACGATGTTTCTTGCAACGATAATGGTACCTGGTCAAGTAACACTTATCCCGCAATACAACCTATTAGTTAAATATGGACTAATCAACACTTACACAGGACTTTTTTTGCCAAAGCTTACTAATATATTTGGACTGTTCCTAATGAGGCAATTTTTTCTAAATTTTCCCAAAGAACTAGAAGAAGCCGCAAGAATTGATGGTTCCGGTATATTGCGAACATATTTCAAAATTGTTTTTCCAAATGCTTTACCTGCTGTAAGCGCACTGGCCATTTACACATTCTTAGGTGCATGGAACGACTTTCAGTGGCCATTGATAGTTATGAGTAGAAAAGAAATGTATACACTCACGCTTGGTCTTAACTTTTTCAAAACATCGTATTACACTTATTGGCAATATATGATGGCAGCTTCAATTTTCATGACTATACCAATGATAATCATATTCTTGTCTTTCCAGAAAAATTTTATAGAGACTGGAAAAGCAGTTGCAGTGAAAGGATAGCGACAAAGGAGGTTAAGTATGACTGTAAAAGCGTGCATTTTTGATCTGGATGGTGTCATCGTTGATACCGCAAAATATCATTATCTTGCATGGAAAAGATTGGCTAACGAGCTTGGTTTTGAATTCAAACCCGAGGATAACGAAAGGTTAAAAGGAGTCAGTAGAATGCAGTCCTTAGAGATTTTACTTTCGGTTGGTAATATAAAGATAGAAGACGAGAAAGAAAAAGAAAGGCTTGCCGAGAAGAAGAATAATTGGTACATTGAATACATAGATAATATGACGCAAGAAGAGATATTGCCAGGAGTGATGGATTTCTTGAATCTACTCAAACAAAATGGTATAAAGATTGCCATTGGTTCTGCAAGCAAAAATACTTTGAGGATACTTGATAGAATCGCTCTTGCGAATTTCTTTGATGTTGTTATAGATGGTAATAAAATATCAAAAGCCAAACCAGATCCAGAAATATTTTTAAAAGCTGCAGAAGAATTAAACGTACCACCTTATGAGTGCTGCGTTTTTGAGGATGCGGTGGCAGGTATACAAGCAGCGAAAAAGGCCGGGATGAAAGTTATAGGTGTTGGTGATCAAAGTATATTAAAAGACGCAGATAAAGTTATACAGACGTTTAAAGGGAAAGGGTTAGAATTAATCGAATTTTGAAAAAATAGTGAAACCAATTAAGAAAGGAGTGCCTAACGTGTGGAACGTACTCAGAAGCACTTACACTTACTCAGATAACTATGTTTACGAAACGTTATTCACGCTTGCGAACGGTTATCTCAGTTTAAGGGGGACGGAAGAATTTTCCAATTATACTATGAAAGGTACTTATATTGCCGGAATTTTCGATAAATCCGAAGCACAAGTCACCGAGTTAGTCAATCTACCAGATCCTGTTGGAATAAAGATATATTTAGATGACACACCAATTATACTTGAAAATGTAGATATACTATCTTACGAAAGAAAGCTCGAAATGAGGGAAGGTTTTCTTGTTAGTAAATACCAAATAAATGTTAACGAAAAGATTTTATCTATAGAATCAATACGTTTAGTAAGCAGGTCTCATGTTCATAGATTTGGTTTAAAGTATATCGTAACCCCTGTGAATTTCTCTGGAAAGATAATCATTGAGAGCTACATCGATAATAACACTTTTAATGGCCTACTTGATCCACTTAACAAAATTCAGCATTACAAAATATGTGAGATAGCGGACTTAAAACCAGGCATTATGACAAAAGTGAAAACAAAAGATAAAGGACACGAAGTTGTAATCGTTACCTCACTTTTGGCTAGTGACGAAAAAAGAGAAAACATTTTAAAGCAAAGAAAGTACAGAGAGATTTCTTTATCACCTTCAGAAGTATACACTATCTTTGTAGAGCAAGGCAAGAAATATACAGTTGAAAAGTACGGAAGTATATACACATCCTTAGAAACTAATCACCCCCTTGAAGATGCAAAATGCGAAGTTGAAAACTTTATGATGAGTGGGATAGAAAATGAAATAAAACTGCACTCGAAGCATATGGAAAAAATATGGGAAAAGATAGATATAAAAATAGAAGGAGATGAAGTAGCACAAAAAGCTATAAGATTTAATCTTTTCCACTTGTACTCTTGCGCATCTGACAATCCAAAGGTAAGCATTGGTGCTCGAGGACTTCATGGTGAAGGGTATAAAGGACACGTGTTCTGGGACACGGAAATTTTTATGTTTCCTTTCTTCCTCTATTCTTTACCAGAGCATGCGAAAAACTTACTACTTTACAGGTACTACACTTTACCAGGGGCACGAAAAAATGCTCAGGCAAACGGTTACAAGGGTGCTCAATTTCCGTGGGAATCCGCAGACGACGGCACGGAAGTAACCCCCAAGTGGGGTGAAGATTATCTTGGTAATCCTGTCCGAATATGGACTGGTGAAGAAGAATATCATATAAATGCTGACATCGCAGTAGCACTAGTACACTATTTTACGGTAACAGATGATGAGCAGTTTATGAAAGATTACGGCGTTGAAATGCTTATGGAGACCGGGCGATTTTGGGTATCAAGAGTAGAGTACAATGAAAAACAAGATAGATATGAAATAAACAAAGTCATCGGCCCAGATGAATTTCATGAGCATGTGAACAACAATGTTTACACAAACTACCTTGCAAAATGGAACATATTAAAAGCTGTGGATTTCTATTATTGGCTGAAAGAAAAGGATACCGCCAAATTTGAAAAACTAAAAACCTACCTTGGACTAACGGATGACGAGGTCGACAGCTGGAAACAAATAGCTGAAAAGATATACATACCAAGAAAACCAGGAGAAAAACTAATTGAACAATTCGAAGGATACTTTGACTTAGAAGAACATGAGATAACCGAATGGGATGAGAACGGATTACCAATATGGCCAAAAACAGTTGACTTAACGAAACTTGGAGAAACAAAGCTGATCAAACAACCAGATGTAGTCATGCTTATGCTTGTACTACCGGAAGAATTCACTCTAGAAGAGATGAAAACAAACTATGAGTACTACGAAAAAAGGACAATGCACAAATCCTCTCTGAGTCCATCTATGTACTCTATCATGGGACTAAAAGTAGGTGACACTCATAATGCTTACAAATATTTCATGAAGACGGTACTTGTCGATTTGGAAGACAACCAAGGCAACACAAACAATGGATTTCATGCAGCCTCAGCTGGAGGTGCTTGGCAATGTATCGTCAATGGTTTTGGTGGAATGACACTTGGCAACGATGAATTACTCGAATTCAATCCTTGGTTGCCGGAACACTGGAAAAAATTGAGTTTTTCGATTAATTACAAAGGAACAGAATTAAATATCGAAATCAAACAGGAAAATAAAATTACGTTAGAAATTCATTCCTCAAAAGAGCAAAGCGTTATTGTGAAAGGTGAACTTAAAAAAATATTGCCAGGGAAAAATACATTCTACTTATGAGAAAATCAGAAAATAAAAAAAGGCAGGTTGAGACCTGCCTTTTTTATTTCAACGTTTCCTCATACCATTTGAGAATTTAATTTCACCAGCACTCTTAAGTGGTATGGTTTTATAATTCATATTGTGCTGAGCAATTATCCTTCTTATCGTTCTTGTTCTTGAACGCATCACTATAGATTCCGTTGTTGCAGTATTCTTGTAAAATTTCACCCCTTTGAGCATATCACCATCGGTAACACCGGTAGCGGCAAATATTACATTATCGGATTTAATAAGGTCATCTGTTCTGTAAACCCGTTCAAGGTCATAGCCGTGCTCGATAAGTTTAGTCCTTTCCTCCTCATCCATCGGCCAAAGTTTTATTTGAATCTCTCCACCAAGTGATTTTAACGCAGCAGCGGCAAGTAAAGCTTCAGGAGAGCCTCCTATTCCTATGTATATGTTAACATTACTTTCTGGTAAAGCTGTTGCTATAGCTGCCGCTATGTCACCATCGCTAATTAATTTAATTCTTGCACCGACTTTTCTAATTTCATCGATGATTTCGCGATGCCTGTCTCTATTCAAGACGACACACGTCAGTTCCGATATTTCCATCCCCAATATCGCTGCAGCAACTCTGAGATTTTCCCTTATAGAAGCATTTATGTCCAATTTCCCTGCAAGTTCTGGTCCAACTGCAAGTTTGTAAGAATAATAAGTTGGAAGATATTCAATACCACCTTTTTCCGTTGCCGCTATGACACTTATAGCATTTGGTAAACCGTATGCCACAAGCCTGGTACCATCTATAGGGTCAACCGCGATATCTAGTTCAGGATCGCCTTCTTCCCACCTACCTACTTGCTCACCGATATAGAGCATCGGCGCCTGATCTTTTTCACCTTCCCCAAGAACAACAGTACCTTTCATTTCGATATAATCCAACATACCTCTCATAGCATCTGAAGCTGCCTTATCAACTATTTCTTTATCGCCTCTACCTAAGTATTTACTTGCCATAAGTGCCGCAGCTTCTGTTACCCTAACAAGTTCCAAAGTAATTTCTTTTTCCATGTACAATCCCCCCTTTCTTTTACGGAATTTATGTTACATTTAAATTTTATCATCATAAAATTAGTAGTTAAATTGTGACAATGATAAGCATACAAGTGCAAGGTCGAAATATTAAAAGCAATATGGAAGTTATAAAAGAAACCATGTGAGTTTTATCAAAACATTCTATTTTTCCTGGATTTCTCCGAAAAGGCTGTGGAACTATTTTCACAATTCTCGAATTTTCGTGCTTTCATTTGTATTCCGATACGCACTCCTAAAGTCACTAAGAATGCCTATATTTAAATCAATGAGTGTTACTTGATTTCTGAAGGTAGTTTTTGAAAAATAATATCCATCAGAGTTACGAGTAAGTGGTATTGGAGCAGTGATTAAACACTCCTGGAAGGGCTCAGAAGGGACTACACAGTAGAAAGGAAACATTTGGCTTATCATCCAAGCAATTTGTTTATCGGTTGTGACAATAAGTTGAGTACCTTGTTTTTCGTAAGTCCTTAATCTTTTAACATCAAATCTTCCAATGAATTCCGCTAAAATCCCAGACGACTCGATTCCTTTGTTTATAAGTACAAAGCACTTTTTTGATAACTTAACACCGTGTTTCTTTAATTCGTGGGCAGTAACGTTTTTTCCAACGATTACATCGGCTGAGCGTAATTCAACATTGAATTCATTTAAAACTTGCTCCAGGTTATTCCCATCAAAATGAATGAACGCCAAAGTTATGGTATTCTTGATCTCCCTTTTTCTAACTATTAAGTTAAGTATAAAATTCAATTTCTCCACCAAAATGCCTAAAATTTTACTAAGTCCAGTGAATTTTTTAAGTTCTTCTCTCAACTTGTTCATACTATTCAACAACCACTAATATCCTTCCAAGCGAATACTTTCTTGCATTTAATAACATCAACGGTCGTTTATCAACCTTATTTTGATGAATCCCATCTGCATTCTCAGCCGCGTCCCAGATCCATATTACTCCATAACGATCGATACTCTCAAATATCGCAACATGATCGTACACTCCGTCTTCGTTCATATCGAAAAATATTAAATCACCCTTCCTCAGTTGCTTTACATCACTTAATGGTTTTACATTATACTTATACAAATTGTCAGCAGTTACATCGTACACAAGTGCGTTTTTATAAATGAATTTCTTATACCCAAGCTGATTTAATAGATAAATAATAAGGCTACTACAGTCGACACCTGAAGAACTGCTTCCACCCCATACATAAGGAGTGGCTTTCATATTCGCAAGTATATCAAACATACGACTTATTTCTGAATCTGTTAATTCACGAGTTGCAAAGGTAAACATTTGTGTTGTAAAAATCAGCAAAAATATTAGAAAGAACTTTTTCAACATAGTAGTCCAACTCCTTAAATTAAGTTGCCATTGCAAGTTCATTATCGAAATCATTATACCACATATTTATTTCACACGATATTATGGTATAATCAAATATTGAACAACAATAGAGCAAGGAGGTAAAAAAGGATGGACTGGGTATACATAAAAGATTTGAAAAACTACGTAGGTCAAGATGTCGAATTGAGAGGATGGGTTAGAAGAAAAAGGTCAAGCGGTAAAATAATCTTCGTTGAAATGAGAGATGGCACTGGTTTTGTCCAAGTTGTTGCTGAAAAATCAACAGTAGGTGATAAAAATTTTGAAAAAGCTGACAAATTAAGACTTGAATCCTCTCTTATTGTTCGTGGAAAAGTAAGAAGTGACGAAAGAGCACCAGGTGGTGTCGAAATCTTAGCTGCACAAGTTATCCCTGTTCAAATACCTACAGAAGATTTCCCAATACAAAAATCCGATCACAGTATAGAATATCTTATGGAACATAGGCATCTTTGGCTAAGGGCTAAAAGACAATTTCATATGCTGAGGATAAGGGATGCGGTAATAAAAGCAATAAGGAAATTTTACTGGGAAAGAGATTTCATACAGGTTGACACACCAATTTTTACGGGTGCGATAGGTGAAAGTGCTGGTAACTTATTCGAGGTCGATTATTTTGATTATGGAAAAGTCTACCTTACTCAAACTGGTCAATTATACCTTGAAGCAGCATGTATGGCGCTTGGCAAAGTCTATAACCTCGGGCCAACATTTAGAGCTGAAAAATCAAAAACGAGGCGACACCTTATAGAATTTTGGATGAATGAAGCAGAAGTTGCATACTACGAGCATGAAGATAATGTGAAACTTCAAGAGGATCTTGTCTACTATATAGTTCAATACGTTTTAAATAACGTTTACGAAGACTTAGTCGCAATTGGAAGAGACGTTTCCAAGCTTGAGAAAATTCAAAAACCTTTCCCAAGGATGACATACACAGAAGCTGTTAAATTCTTACAAAAACAAGACTTTGATATAAAATGGGGTGATGATTTCGGAGGGGACGAAGAAACAGTTTTGGCAAAACAATTCGATAGTCCTTTGTTTGTAACTCATTACCCAAGGCAAGCGAAAGCTTTCTACATGCAGCCTGATCCCAATAATCCAGAAGTTGTGCTGTGCGATGATTTATTAGCACCGGAGGGATATGGTGAAATAATAGGTGCATCACAACGTATCCACGATTACGATCTTTTAATTGAAAGACTAAAAGAACATAACCTGCCAGTTGAAAAGTACGATTGGTATCTTGATCTGAGAAAATTTGGAAGTGTGCCTCACAGTGGATTTGGACTTGGAGTTGAACGAACAATTGCCTGGATTGCTGGATTGGAACACATAAGGGAAGCTATACCATTTGCAAGAACACTTTACAGAGTACATCCTTAACCTGAAGATACGTTTGATAAAGTGGCTGCAGTCTCACACAGTATGCTGCAGCCTTATTTTAAAACAATTTTAATCGATAAAAACTTATAATAGGGGAGAATAAAAAAAATATGATCTGGTATGTTCTAATAGCTTTCTTTTCTGGGTTTTTCATAGGCAAGTTTACAAACACACAGTGGATTGGAAGGTACAAAATAGTCTTTGGACTAACTATGCTGTTGTTATTTTCACTTGGTCTTGAAATAGGTGCTGATGATGAGCTGTTTAAGAAGATAGATACGATATTTTTGTACGGTCTTCTCATAGCACTTTTCACAAGCCTTGGTAGTTTCTTAATAGCTTATATCTTTGAGAGGATAGGTAAGGGAAAATGAGCGCTATTTTTCTAATATTTTCTGTAATAGCTGGTCTTCTCATTGGAAGGTTCACACATTTCCAGTTTCAGGGTAAAATTGTGGAAATAATACTCTACACACTGGTTTTTTTGGTAGGTATTGATCTAAGTAAAGAAAAGTTAGAAAAGAAACTCGTTAAAGACATTCTTCTTACAACCTTTTCCACAGTGATTGGAACACTTACTTTTGCGTTTATACTTTCACTCTTCTTACCGCTTAAAAAATTAGAGGTTCTTCTCTCAGCATCTGGCTTTGGCTGGTACAGTCTATCGGCGATTATCATAACTAATACGTACAGTGCCTACATTGGCAGTATTTCGTTTTTTTCAAATGTTATAAGAGAACTTATAGCGATTGTATTGTCTCCTTTTGCTTTAAAACATTCTAAATACGCAACCATATCAGTCGCAGGTGCAACGTCAATGGATACATTGCTTGGTATTATATCAATGTACAGTGATAGAGAGACTGCTCTTGTATCATTTGGTCACGGTTTTATTATTTCAATGCTCGTACCCATTTCTGTGAATTTCTTCCTTGGATTACTGAGTTAAGTGGGTTTTTCCCATTTTTAAAACGCCTGGCAAATAGGAAGCAAGCTCGTATTTGTAACAGGCAGTGCAAGAGATTTGTTACCAATAAAGGCTTTACAATTAACAAAGAGTGTTGTAAAATGAGTTTCGCGCTAAGCAAGGAAGCCAAAAAGAAATCAAAAGAAAATCAAAATAAAAAAACATGCTTGACAAAAACAAGTGAATGTGGTAAATTAAGAAACGCTTAGCAAAAAGCGCAGCAAAAAATTGAACTAAAAAAAACACTTGACAAAAATTACCGCCTGTGATAAATTAACTAACGCAAAGAGAAAAGCCCGGTCATTGAAATATGAATAGCAGCCACCAAATATAGCAGGGTTAAACCTAACAAGATTAGCTTGGAGGGTTTGATCCTGGCTCAGGGTGAACGCTGGCGGCGTGCCTAACACATGCAAGTCGAGCGGTGCTACTGGAGGCTTTGCCGAAGGTGGCACAGCGGCGGACGGGTGCGTAACACGTAGGAACGCGCCCCCTGGAGGCGGATAGCTACGGGAAACTGTAGGTAATCCGCCATAGACTCGGGAGAGTAAAAGCCGATTCGTATTTTACATTCTTAAAACAACAATAAAACCAGCTAAAGCTAGTCAGGAAGGAACCTCTCTCTGAAAGAGATGGAAATGTAGCATCATACTTCAGTGTATAAGGCATTTTCCTGCTGTCTAAGATAGACAGTAGGATTATTGTGTCAAAAAACAACAATAAAACCAGC